>NZ_JBDZYD010000009.1:70565-197287 GCF_040064235.1 Amycolatopsis melonis | reverse complement strand
CGGGGCCGCCCGCCCCCACGGGGGGTGGGGGGTTCTTGGGGGTTAGACCGCGAATTACCACTCACGACAAGCCGCGGCAGACCCACGCGGGCGGGCTTTGATCGTCCCGGCAGGCGTCCGGGATCGGCCGGGGCGTGGCGCGGCGGCTGGGACCGCCGCGCCACCTGCCGTCAGGCCGGGGCCACCGCACGCCCGGTCTGCGGCGAGATCATTCCCGGGCACAGCCCTCGGTTGCGCAGTGTCTGCGCGATCCGCGGGATCGCCGCCAAGGTGTTGGCAGGCCACTCGTGCATCAGGATGATCTGCCCGTTGCCCAGCCGCCCGGCGGCCTGGACTATCGCGTCCACGCTGGCGTTGTTCCAGTCCTGCGAATCGACGTCCCAGATGATCTGGCGGAGGCCGTACTTCGCCGCGACCGACTGGACCGTCGTGTTCGTTTCCCCGTACGGCGGGCGGAACAGCCGGGGCGTTCCGCCGCCCGCGGCCGCGATGGCCTGCTGTGTGCGGGAAATCTCCGAGTCCACCTGTGCCTGGCCCAGCTGGGGCAGGTGCGGGTGCGTGTAACTGTGGTTGCCCACCCACATGCCCGCGGTCACCTGGGCCCGGACCTGGGCCGGGTACGCGGCCGCGTACTGGCCCTCGTTGAACATCGTGGCCCGCAACCCGTTCTGCTGCAACGCACTCAGCAGTGCCGGGGTGTGGGCGTTGGACGGCCCGTCGTCGAACGTCAGGCCGACGTAGCCGTTGCACGTCGCCGCCTGTGCCGGGGTGACGGCGACCAGGGTCGCCGCCGCGCAGGCTGCGGCCGCCAGGAGTGCGCTTCGCATCGTCAGCCCACCGTGATGTTGGAGCTGCCGCTGCTCTGGTACCCCTCGGTCGCGAGGATCATGTAGTAGTTGAAGCTGCCGAGCCGCATGCCGGCGCGGGACCACGCGTCGAAGTGGTTGCCGGTGGTGATGCTGCCGCCGGTACGCCGCTGCTGGCGGACGCTCCAGTACTGGTTGAACGTCTTGTTCCCCTCGACCGACGGCGCGTTGTACCGCGTCGTCTGGTAGATGTCGTAGGTGCCGCCGTCGCTGGTCACCGTGCCCTTGTACGTCCCGGTCGGCCGCCAGCTGCCCCAGTTGTCCACGATGTAGTACTCGACCAGCGGGTTGGACGTCCAGCCGTAGAGGGCCAGGTAGCTGTTGCCGGACGGGTTGAAGCTGCCGGAGTAGTTCACCGTCCGGCGGCTGCCGTTGCTCCAGCCCTTGCCGGCGACGAAGTTGTTGATGTTGCTCCAGTTCGTCCGGTAGTTCCCGCCGGAACCGAGCGTCATGGAGACCGAGCCACCACCGGCGGTCCAGAACGAGTAGTAGTAGCCGTTGTTCGTGCCGGTCTGGTTGGACGTGATGACCGTGTCGGCTCGCGCCACCCCGGGCAGCAACGCGGCGATCACCGCGAGTGCGGCCCCACCGGCGAACACCCTGAAGCGGTTCTTCGTGCGCATTCTTCCTCCTCGTCGAGGCTGACCAGCTTGGCGAAAGCATGCGAGCACAGCCGGTGGTGAGGCAATCACTTTCGGAAAGTTTCGACCGGCTACTCGCGGACGCCGATCGCGTCGATCGGCCGGGCCCGCAGCGCCACCGACGTCGCCACGCCCATCGCCACCAGGCCGAGCGCCACCGCGCCGCCGATGATTCCGAAGTAGACGGACGGCGGTCCCGGCGGTACCGGGCTGCCGCGCAGGCCGAAGTTGAGCAACGCCAGCGGAAGCAACGCGACCAGCGTGCCCAAGACCACCGCGATCCCGGCCGTGGCCAGCGCTTCGAGCCGCATCATGCGGGTCACCTGACGGCGGGTCGTGCCGACCAGGCGCAGCAGGGCGAACTCCCGGGAACGCTGCGCGGTCGTCAGGACCAGCGTGTTGGCCACGGAAATCGCGAGGTACCCAACGATGACCCCGGCCGCGACGAGGTTCAGATAGAACTGCGCCTGCCCCTCGCCGTCTTCGGGAGCGGCGGCCGTCGGCGACGTAAGCGTCAGGCCCGGGTATGGCAGGGCCCGCAGCGCGGTCTCGACCGCCGCGGGGTCCGCGCCCGGCGAGCGCCGCACCAGCACCGAGTCGTCCAGCCGCCCGCCGGTGTGCTGCCGGGCCAGCTCGACGGGCAGCACGAAGTCGCCGAACGCCTGGTCACGTGTGTACGTGGCGACCACCCGCAGCTTCGCCGGGACGCCGTCGCCGAAGTAGAACGACACCTCGTCGCCGATTCCCTTGCCCAGCCAGTCGGCTTCGGGACGGCTCAGCGCCACCGTGTCGCCGGTCAGGTCGCTCAGCCGACCGGCGTCGACGCCCGGTTCCAGCACGCCGCCGGCCTGCGCGCCCGCCAGGCCCTGCGCGGGGGTCCGCTGGACCTCCACGCTGTCGGCCAGTGACGTCGCGGTGATCACCGACGTGCGCACCACCGGCGTCGCCGCCACCACGCCCGGGACGCGCCGGACGGCGTCGGCGACCTCCGGCGGCACGCCCGCCGGGCCGGTGAGCACGTAGTCGGCGGTCGTCGACCGCGCGGTCTCCTCCCGTGCGGCCGCGGTGCTCGACGTGGGGCCGTAGAACATGGCCAGCGCGAACGCGATCGCCAGCATCAGCGGGGTCACCGCGGCGGCGACGCGCCGGGTGTTCGCGTGCGCGTTCGCCCCGGCCAGGTAGCCGCTGATCCGCCAGATCCGGCCGAGCAGCGGCGCCGGCGGCCGCACCAGCAGCCCGGTCACCAGCGGCCCGAGCACGGCCAGCCCGATGACGATCACCAGCGTCGCCATCGACGACGTCGCGGCCGCCGCCTCGCCGCGCAGGAACAGCGGGACGAGCGCGCCGCCGGCACCGGCCAGCACCAGGCCGCAGCCGGTGAGCATGCGGCCGCGGCCGAGCGTCCGCCGTTCCACCGCGGCCTCGCCCAGTGCCTCGACCGGGCGGATCGACGACGGCCGCCGCGCCGCCGCCCACGCGGCCAGCCGGGCCGCGCCCAGGCCGAGCAGGACCGCGGCGAGCAGCGGCAGCGGGCTGTAGGCCAGCCCGAAGTCCGCCGGGAGCACGCCGATCGCGGCGAACGCGTCCCGCAGCCCGGACGCCACCGCCAGGCCCAGCGCGCTGCCGAGCACGCCGGCGGCAAGCGCGACCAGCGTCGTCTCGGTGCCGATGAGCTTGCGGATCTGCCGCGGGGTCGCCGCGACCGCCCGCAGCAGCGCGAACTCGCGGCGCCGCTGGTTGATCGTCAGGGCCAGGGTGCTCGCGACCACGAACACGGCGATGAGCAACGCGAACCCGCCGAACGAGCCGGCGATCGCCAGCAGCAGGGTCCGCGTCTGGCCGACGTCGAGGAATTCGATGCTGCTGCGCTCGGGTCCGGTGGCCACCTCGGTGCCGGGCGCGGCGGCCCGTACCCGGCCGGCCAGGGCTTCGGGCGAGACGCCGGGCTCGGCGAGGACGCCGATCGCGTGGGCCTGCCCGGGCCGCCCGGCCAGGTCCGCGGCCCGCGCCGGGGCGAAGAACAGCGCCGACTGCCGGGACTGCGCGCCGACGATGCCGCTCACCCGGAACGTCTCGGGCACTGAGCGCGTCTGGATCCGCACCATGCCCCCGATGCCGACGCCGGCGCGGCGCGCGAGGTCGGCGTCGAGCACGACGTCGCCGCCGGCCACCGGCGCGTCGCCGCCGCGCAGGGTGAACGGCGCCAGGACGGCCGCGTCCCAGTTGTGGCCCCAGGACCGCGGCCCGCCGAGCAGCTGCCCGTCCGGGGTGACGACCTGCGCCGGGAAGCTCTGTTCCGCGACCGCGGCGCGGACGCCGGGCACCGCCGCGAGGCGTCCGGCCAGCTCGGCCGGGACCGCGGGCTGCTCGCCGACCTGCTCGAACGACAGCGCGTCGGCGCCCGGCGGCCGGACGGTCCGGGCCCCGCCGACGACGACGTCCGCGGCGGCGTACCGCTCGGTGGGGACGCCGGCGCGCAGGCCGGACTCCATGAGGACGCCGCAGGCCGCCACGAGGGCGGTGCCGCACAGGATCGCGACGAACGCACCGGCGAACCCGCCGAGCCGGCTGCGGATCGTCTGCCAGGCCAGTGTCAGCATGCTCACCACTCCCCGAGGTGCGTCATCCGCTCCGCCACGCGTTCGGGCGTGGGGTGCGGGAGGCGGCCGGCCAGCCGTCCGTCGGCGAGGAAGAGCACGCTGTGCGCGGCCGAGGCGGCGACCGGGTCGTGGGTGACCATCAGGACCGTCTGGCCCAGGTCGTCGACCACCGTGCGCAGCAGGTCGAGCACCTGCCGCGCGGTGCGGGTGTCGAGGGCGCCGGTCGGCTCGTCGGCCAGCACCACCTCGGGCCGCGTGACGAGCGCCCGCGCGATCGCGACGCGCTGCTGCTGTCCGCCGGACAGCTCGGCCGGGCGGTGCTCCAGCCGCTTGGCGATCCCGACGCCTTCGACGACGTCCCGCAGCCACCGCGGGTCCGGCTTCGTCCCGGCCAGCCGCAGCGGCAGCGTGACGTTCTGCAGCACGTTCAGCGACGGCAGCAGGTTGTAGGCCTGGAAGACGAACCCGATCCGGGTGCGCCGCAGCCGGGTCAGCTCGCCTTCCTTCAGCCGCCCGATCTCGGTGCCGCCCAGCAGCACCCGGCCCGCCGTCGGCCGGTCGAGCCCGGCCGCGCAGTGCAGGAAGGTGCTCTTGCCCGAACCGGACGGGCCCATCACCGCGGTGAACGTCCCGCGTGCCACCCCCGCCGACACCCCGTCCAGCGCGGTCACCGCGCCGTCGCCGGCGCCGTAGACCTTCCGCACGCCGGCCAGTTCCAGCGCATACCCTGTGGTCATCGTGCTCCCCTTCGTTGTCTCCCAAGGAAAACTAGGGCGGCACGGCCGCGGGTTCGATCCCGTGGAGCCGACAATCGGGGGTAGCGCAGGCGCTACCCCGGCGGTGGGGTGCACACTGTGGTCGTGACGACCCGCCTGCGCCAGTGCTGGTCGGCGGTCCGTTACCTCGCCGTCGGCGCCGGTACTTCGCTGCTGTCGATCTTCGCCCTCACCCTGCTGGCCGCGGTGCTGCTGCTGTGCCCGTTCGGCGTCGGGATCCCGTCGCTGGCCCCGGCGCTCCGCCTGGCCCGCCGTCCGGTCGCGCTCGACCGGCGCCGGGCCGCGCGCGAACTCGGCGAGCCGATCCCCGAGCCCTACCGCGACGGCTCCCCGCTGAAGGACCCGGCCACCCGCCGCGACCTCGCGTGGCTGGCGATCCACGCGGCGACCGGCATGCTGCTGGGCGCGCTGGCGGTCGGGCTCCCGCTGGGCGTTGTCCAGCAGGTCGTCACGGCCGTCGTCTGGCCTGCCGTGCCCGGCGGGATCGAGGGCTCGCTCGGGCAGCAGGTGAACTCGTGGCCGATGGCGGCGCTGACGCTGCTGGTCGGCGCGGCGATGGCGGCGCTGACCCTGCTGCTGCCGTGGGCCGCGCGGTGGCAGGCGCGGACGGCGTGGCGGCTGCTGACCCCGGCACCCGGCGTCGTGCTGGCGGACCGCGTCGCCGAGCTGACCGCGACCCGGGCGGCGGCACTGGAGGCACACGGCGCGGAGCTGCGCCGCATCGAGCGTGACCTGCACGACGGCACGCAGGCCCGGATCGCGGCCGTGGTGCTGCAGCTGGGCATCGCGGACCAGCTGTACGAGCGTGACCCGGCGGCGGCGCGCGAGCTGCTGGTCAAGGCACAGGACACGGCGACCGACGCGCTGGCCGAGCTGCGCACGGTGGTGCGCAGCATCCACCCGCCGCTGCTGTCGGAGCGCGGGCTGGCCGGGGCGGTGCGCGCACTCGCCGAACGCTGCCCGGTGCCGGCGGCCGTCGACGTCGAACACGAGACGGGCCGCCCGGCCGCGGTCGAGGCCGCCGCGTACTTCGTCGTCGCCGAGGCACTGGCCAACGTGACCAAGCACGCCGGAGCGTCCCAAGTGGACATCACGCTCGGCGGCACGGATTCGGTGCTGTTCCTGGAAATCCGCGACGACGGCCACGGCGGAGCCGAGGAGTCCGGCGGCAGCGGCCTGGCGGGCATCCGCCGTCGCGCCGAGGCGTTCGACGGAACCCTGAAACTGACCAGCCCACCCGGTGGGCCGACGGTGCTGCGAGTGGAGCTGCCATGCGGGTCGTGATCGCCGAGGACGACGCGCTGCTGCGCGAAGGCCTGGCACTGCTGCTGAAGACGGCGGGCATCGAGGTGGCCGCGGCGGTCGACAACGCCGAGGACTTCCTGGCGTTCATCGAGAACGACCGCCCCGACGCGGTGGTGATGGACGTCCGGATGCCACCGACCCACCGCGACGAGGGCCTGCGCGCGGCCGTGCGCGCCCGGGAGATCCACCCGGCGCTGCCGGTGCTGGTGCTGTCCGCGCACGTGGAGACGAGTTACGCGGTCGAGCTGCTGGCCGACGGCGTCGGCGCGGTCGGATACCTGCTCAAGGAACGCGTCGGCAAGGTCGAGCGGTTCCTGGACGCGCTCGACCGCGTCGCCAAGGGCGGCACGGCCATGGACCCGGAGGTGATCGGCAGGCTGATGGGCCGCCGCCGCGCAGCCGACCCGCTGGCCGCACTGACGGCCCGCGAACGCGAAGTCCTGGCCCTGATGGCGGAGGGCTACAACAACAGCACGATCGCCGAGCTGCTGGTCGTCAGCGACGGCGCGGTGCTCAAGCACATCCGCAACATCTTCGCGAAACTCGGCCTGCCGTCGGACGAAGGTTCCGGGCACCGGCGGGTGCAGGCGGTCCTGGCTTATCTTGGCCGCGACGCGGGGTAGTTCGGCTTCGCCGTCAGCGTCAGCCGAGCTGACCGTCCAAAGCGGACAGTAGTTCCCGCAGCGCTTCCTGCTGGTCCGCCCGCAGCGCACCCACCGGCGACCGCTCCCCGAGCAGCCGGACCGCCTCGGCCCGGCGGCGGGTGCCCTCGGCGGTGAGGACGATCTGCTTGGCCCGGCGGTCGTCCGGGTGCGGGTGCCGGTTCAGCAGGCCGCGTTCCTCGAGGCGGTCCAGCACGAACGTCGCGTTCGAGGCCTCGCACGCCATCCGCGCCGCCAGCTCGCGCGCGGTGATCGGCTCCGACAGCTCGCGCAGCGCCACCACCTGGCTCGGCGTCAGGCCCATCTCGTCCGCGACACGGCGGACGTGGACGTCGAGCGTGTGCGCGAGCCGGTGGACCAGCTTGCACACGTCCCGGTCGATCTGCTCGCTCGCCATGTCCCCAGCCTAGCCGTCACGGTTCGAACTGTGATAGTTCTAGTTCGAATGATTACAACTCGAACCATCTGGGGGTTCTGTGGCCGTCTTCTCCCTCATGCTCGTCGTGTTCAGCCTCACGACCGGCGAGTTCGTGGTGTCGGGGATCCTCCCCGACGTCGCGGCCGGGCTCGGGGTCCCGCTGTCGGCGGCGGGGCTGCTGACCACCGCCTACGCGATCGGCATGATCGCCGGCGGCCCGGTCGTCACCCTGCTGACCGCCCGGGTGGCCCGGAAGCCGCTGATCGTCGGGCTCGTCGCGGTGTCCGTGCTGGCGAACGCGGCTTCGGCCGTCGCGCCGGGCCACGCTCTGCTGCTGGCTTCGCGGGTGCTCGCCGGGCTGGTCGTCGGCACGTTCTTCGCCGTCGCGGTCGCCACGGCCGCCGCCTCGGCCCGGCCGGGCAGGCAGGCCGCGGCTGTCGCGAAGGTGGCGCTGGGCATGAACCTCGGCATCGTCCTCGGCGCGCCGCTGGGCACGGTCACCGGCCAGCACTTCGGCTGGCGGGCGACGTTCTGGGCGGTCGCGGCCGCCGCCGCGGTCGCGCTGCTGCTGGTGCTGCGGTTCGTCCCGCCGGGTCCGCCGTCGACGACCGGCCGGGTGACCGGCGAGCTGCGGATCTTCGCCGAGGGCCGGGTGTGGCGGGCGATCGCGCTGACCGCGGCGGGCAACGTCGGCGTCCTGATGGTCTTCACCTACCTCGCCCCGCTGCTGACCGAGGTGGGCGGATTCCCCGGCAGCGCCGTGCCGGTGCTCCTGCTGGCCTACGGCATCGGCGCGGTCGCGGGCAACGCGGCGGGCGGCTGGCTGGCGGACCGGGCTTTGCTGCCGTCGCTGGCCGGGCTGCTCGCGGCGCTGGCCGGAGTCCTGGCGGTGAGCTGGGCGGCCGCGGGCCAGCCGGTGGTGACGGTGGCTTCGACAGTCCTGCTGGGCGCGCTGGCCTTCGCCCTGGTCCCGGGCATGCAGACCCAGGTGATCACGGCGGCGGCCGCGGCCCCGACGCTGGCCGTGGCGGTCAACGCGTCGGGCTACCAGCTGGCGGCGGCCGCCGCGGGCTGGCTGGGCGGCCGGGTCGTCGACGCCGCAGGCCCCCGGCCGATCTACCTCGTGGCGGCGGTGCTCACCATCGCGGGTCTCGGGATCGCGCTGTCATCACTCCGCCAGTCCCGCCGCCGGTCCGCGGTCGTGAGTGGTAATTCGGGTTAGAACCCTAATTACCACTCACGACAAGCCGCGGCAGACCACCCGGTCTGGCTCAGTCCTGGCCTGGCCGCGCGACCTTCGCGCGCAGCAGCAGCGCCGCCGCCACCAGGGCGGCGGCCAGCCAGAACGGGCTCACCGCGCCGAGCAGCGCTCCGGCGGCCACCGGGCCTGCCGTCGCGCCGACGTTGAGGGCCGCGGTCGCGTACGACCCCGCCATCGTCGGCGCGCCGGTGGCCAGGTGCAGGATCCGGGTGATCACCGTCCCGCCGACCGCGAACGACAACGCCCCCTGCGTGAAGGCGAGCCCGACCAGCGCCGCCGGGACGTGGGCGGTGACGGCCAGCGCGACCCACCCGGCGAGCAGCAGCCCGCCACCCCACGCGACGACCCGGCCCGGCCACCGGTCGGCAAGCCGTCCCGCGGCCGTGACCCCGGCAAAGCACCCGGCCCCGAAGGCGGCGAGCACCACCGGCACCGGCGCGACACCGTCCGCCAGCGGCGCAAGGTAGGTGAAGACCCCGAACGTGGCGGCGTTGACGAGCGCGCCGAGCAGGAGCACACCTGCCAGGCGCGGCAGTTCGGCCAGCTCGGCACGCAGGCCGCCCGGCGCCTCGCCCGGTGTGTCGGCAATCCGCCACACCCCGGCGAACGCGGGCACGCACAGCAGGGCGACCGCCCAGAACGCCGACCGCCAGCCGAAAGCGGCGTCGAGCAGCGCCCCGCAGGGAACTCCGGCAATGCACGCCACGGTCGTGCCGCTCAGCAGGACGGCGAGCGCGCGGCCCTTGCGATCCGGCGGCACGAGCGCGGTCGCGGCGGTCACGGCGACGGCGAGAAACCCCGCGTTCGCGACGGCGGCGACCACCCGCGTCCCCAGCAGGACCCCGAACGACGACGTCAGCGCGCCAACGACGTGCGCAGCAACGAAAACGGCCAGGAAACCCACCAGCGCGGTCCGCGGCCGCCACGACCGCGCAAGCGCGGCCATCAACGGCGCGCCGGCAACCATGCCGACGGCAAAACCGGACGTCAGGTACCCCGCCTGCGCAAGGGAGACGTCCAGCGCGGCGGAGACGGCCGGGACCAGCCCGGCCAGCATGAATTCGGACGTGCCCATGGCGAACACCGCCAGGGCAAGGAAGTACAAGGGCACACGAAACTCCAGGGAGCACGGAATCGACGGGACGATCTCGTGGTCACCCGGGGCCGGGAAGAACGGAAGTTATCGGGCCGCCGGGATGACCGACAGCCCGGCCCTGGACGCTTCGGGGCTCGACATGATCCCGACTCTACCTGCCCGTGTCGTGGCGTGAGGAGCCGGACCCTGCCGCCTGGATCGAAGATGTATTCCGAATGTACTGCCGGTGTTAGCTTCCCCGATGGACAGGGCTCGCAACGCGTTACTCGCATTGGACAGGAGAACCGGTGGACAAACGATCAGTCCTGACAAAAGCCGTTCTCTACTCGGTCCCTACCGGAGTACTGACGGCGATATTCTGCACCCTCGGGAGCGCGGATGCGCACGCGGAACCCAAGAACACCGCAGGCACCCCCTCCGCACCCCAAACCAGCGGCTCGGCAAACGCGGCGGAGCACCGCATCGACAACGCCGAGAAGAACAAGCAAGCTCTGACCGCCGGGTCGGAGAGGGCTGCCGAGCATCGCCGCGAGAAGGCTGAACGGCAGGAGGAAGAGGCCACCAGGAAAGGGTCGAGGCAAACCAGCGGATCAGCGAACGCCGCGGAGCGCCGCCAGCAAAACAGGGAAAAGAAGGCGGCCGCCGTCAAGCAGTCCAGCGGAAACGACAGTTCCGCGAACGCGGCAGAGCACCACCAGAAGAACGACGAAGAGAAAGAACGCCAGGCCGCCGGCATCCGGGCCCGCTCCCAGGGCCGGCACGAAGCCGTGGCAGCGGAGAAGAAGCGGAAGCAGCGGCAGAAGGAGGAGGCCGATGAGCACGCCAGCGTCGGAGGACTGCCGCCGGCCCCCGGCGCCAAGAGACTGGTCGGCCCGAACCTCGTTCGCGAGGTTGATCCGGCCACCGGCGAAACACTGGTCAACGGCTATCGGCTGCGCAAGAACGCACCACCGGAAAGCGAACTGCTGCCGAAACTCCGGGAAAAACTGGCCGGCAGCACGCCTGGAAGGTGCGGCCCCGGCGTGGACTGCGACGACGCCCGGGCCACCATCGTTGCCAGGGACATCGGCGAACTCTGCATGGACGGCATTTTCTCCGGCCCTCAAGTGCGCTGCAGCAAAGAATTCGAGAAGGAGCTGGCCGCCACCTCCCTGAGCGGGAAGCAACCAGAGCCGGACAAAGTCGACGCAAAGCTGTGGGAGACCGCCTTGACCAGCGCCGTAGGAAACCTCGGCGCAGCCAAAGGTGCGACACTGGGCTCACGGACATCCACTCCCGGCAGCGTGAAAGTGCCCACTGCCAGGACGACGGACCGGAAGGCGAGCAGGCCGGATCCGGCCACCTCGGAGACGGGGAGCGTGCCGTCCACCACGGCCGCCGGGCAAGGCACTCCGGCCCTTCCACAATCGGCTGCGCCGCCGAAGGTCGTCTCCGCCGTCCCGGCCACGCAGATACCTCGGTCGGGAAGGACAACGTCCTCCCGGACACGAACGACGTCCGCCTCGCCATCCCCCGGAACCACCAGACGAGTCGGTTCAGGCGAAAGCGGTGTCCCGGCGAGGAGCGGCGGCGCCGGTGAGGGGCACGCCGGGATGCCGAGCTCCCGGCAGGGCGAGGGCGGCCACGCCGCCCAGCGGGATCTGCCCCGCCGGTGGCGGGACTTCAACCGGCCGGGCGGTGAAGCTTCGGAACCGGCTATCCATCTGAAGAGCGTGGACCCGCGGATCGCGCGGCAGCTGCTGCGGCGCCAATACCCCGAACTGAAGCAGATCAACTCGCGGAACTTCTGGACCCGAAAGCCGTTCCACCGGACGAACTGTACGCGCTGCGTCGTGGCCGTGGAGCGAGCGTTGACCTATCGGGGGCTCCCGGTCACCGCCGGCAAGCGGCCGGAATCGTTGAAGAAGATAGCCGATCGCCTGGGTGGCCGGTGGGAGCCGACCACCGGATACGACGACGTGATCAGGCGGATGCGAGCCGCAGGCGAAGGGGCACGCGGAGTCGTCGCCATCATCCGGCGGGGCCAGCAGCAGGGACACGTCTTCAACGTCGTGCACGACCGGAACGGTATTGTTTTCCTGGACGGCCAGGACGGCAGGCTCGCATGGCTGGAACCCGGCGTTGTCAGCGTATCCCTGCTCAGGTACAAGTGAAGGAGTGACTGATGGACGTCAGCCGAGCCGACGCCGTCGAGCGGACACGCGCCATCCTGCGCGGCTGCTACGGCGAGGCGCTGAATGACGACGAACTGGGAAAGATCGTCGTGCAGGAGGACCTGATCGAGGAGTACCCCACGGCGTGGGTCGTTCCTTTCGCATCGGAATATTTCGTCCAGTCCGGCGACATCAACTACGCTTTGATACCGAACATGGTTCTTGTACCGAAAGACGGTTCAGCTGCCCATTATCCGCCTTCGGCGATTCCCGTCGAGCAGTACCTGGCGGACGTTGCGTCCGGGCGCACGAAATGGCTTGCGTAGGCGACCGGTTTCTCACTCCCGGCCCCGGAAGCCCGCCCGGTAGGCCTGCGGGCTGGTCCCGACCACCCGCTTGAACCGGTCCCGGAACGCCGCCGGTGAGCCGAACCCGGTCCTGGCCGCGATGCGGTCCACCGGCTCGCCGGTCTCCTCCAGCAAGTACTGGGCGCGCCGCACCCGGGCGCGCAGCAGCCACTGCAGTGGCGTTGTCCCCGTCTGCTCGCGGAACCGGCGGTTCAGCGTGCGGGTGCTCATTCCCGCGCGCGCCGCGATGTCCGGCAGCGTCAGCTCGGCCGCGCAGTTCTCCTCCAGCCACGCCAGCACCGGCTCCAGTTCCGATCCGCGCGGGACCGGGGGCAGGTCCGGCACGATGAACTGCGCCTGGCCGCCTTCGCGCTCCAGCGGCATCACCGACAGGCGGGCCGCGTCGGCCGCCACCGCCGAACCGTGGTCGCGGCGGATCAGGTGCAGGCACAGGTCCAGGCCCGCCGCCGCGCCCGCCGACGTCAGGAACTGGCCGTTGTCCACGTACAGCACGTTCGGGTCGACCTCCACCGCCGGGTGCCTACGGGCCAGCTCCGCCGCCGCGGCCCAGTGGGTCGTTGCGCGCAGGCCGTCCAGCAGACCCGTCGCGGCCAGGACGAACGCGCCCGAGCAGATCGACGCGATCCGCGTTCCCCGCTCCGCTGCCGCGCGCAACGCCGTCAGCACCGCGGGCGGTACCGGCGGGTTCGCCGAGCGGCCGGGCACGATGATCGTGTGCGCGCCGTCGAGCCCGGTGAGGTCCCACGGCGGGCGCAGCGTGAACGTGCCGGCGTCGACCTCGCCTTCGCCGCAGATGCGGACGTCGTAGGCGGGCCGTCCGTCCGGCAGGCGCGTCCGCGAGAAGACCTCGATGGGCGTCGCCAGGTCGAACGGCACGACCTGGTCCAGTGCGAGGACGGCGACGATCTCCATGCCGACCAGCCTAATCCGTCCACTAAGGACGGAGGCTGCGCAGCATCAGGTCCGCGAAGTGCCTGCCCACCTGCTCGCCCGACAGCTCCCCGTCCGCGTGGTACCACATGCCGAGCCGGTGGATCGCGCCGAAGTGGTAGTTGATCACCAGGTCGGCCGGGACGTCGGCGCGGAAGATCCCCGCGCGCTGCCCCTCGGCGACCAGGTCCCGCACCCGCTCGTGGTAGGTGCGCCGCTCGGCCCGTACCTGGACCTGCTTGGACTTCTCCAGCAGCGGGAACGACTGGAAGAACACGGTCGCCGCGTCGAGGTCGGCGATGCTCGTGACGACGACGTCGACGATGATCGCGTGCAGGCGTTCCGGCAGCGGCAGGTCGGACTCCGCGATCGTCACCATCCGGCGCGTCTGCATCCGCAGCATCGCCGCGTAGATCTCGAAGAGCAGGTCGTCCTTGGACTCGAAGTAGTGGTACAGGCCGCCCTTCGTGACGCCGGCGGCTTCGACGATCTCGCGGACCGTCGTCGCCTCGAAGCCCTTCTCGGCGAACAGCCGCACCGCGGCGCGCACGACCCTCTCCTTGACCGTCATGCCGTCACCCTAGGAAGGGGCCGGGCCGCGCCCCGGCCCGGCCCCGGTCTCACCTGCCCACCGGACTGACCTGCTCGGGCGTGGCGCGCTCGCCGGTGTACGGCGTGATCGCGCCGGTGCCCCGGTCGGTGACCGCAGGCGGCCGGATCACCGTCGTCGTGGTGTCCGGGTTGATCTTGAACACGTATGCGCCGGTGTAGCCGGCGTGCGAGTCCTTCGAGAACCCGAACGGCGTCAGCCCCGGCCCCTTGAGGGCGCCGGAGCTCATCGCGTCGACGAGCTTCTGCCGCGTCGGCTCCGGCCCGGCCGCCTTCAGCGCCTGCGCGAACGTGTACGCCTGGACCATGCCGAACAGCACGGTGTTGGTGAACGGCTCCTTCGGGATGTACTTGTCGTGGATGCCCTTGAAGTAGGCGACCCACGGGTCCGCCGTCTGCGCGACGTCCGGCAGGTAGCCGGTGCCGATCAGGCCGGACAGCAGCTGCGCGCTGGAGACGCTGGCGCCGCCGCGCTTGGCGAAGTCCTGCAGCAGCCCGGACAGCGTCGCCGGGTCGGCGCCGATGCTGCTGACCACGAACTGCGGGTGGTAGCCGATCTTCGCCGCGGCCAGGATGGCCAGCGCGGTGAACGCGGGGATGCACGCGCAGACCACGACCTCGGCGCCGGCGGCCTTGAGCGCGGACAGCTGCGGCGTGACGTCGGTGTTGGCGCTGTCGTAGCCCTGCCGGACGACCGTCTGGTCCTTGACGAACTGGTCGAGCCCGGCCTGGGTGTCGCGGCCGATGTCGTCGTTCTGCGTGAAGTAGCCGACCTTCCTGCCCGCGAAGGTGTCCTTGACGTACTGGCCCTGGATCTTGCCCTCGCGGGTGTAGTCGACCTGGTAGCCGAAGGTCATCGGCGCCTTCTGCGGGTTGTCCCAGGCAAGCGCGCCGGAGGAGACCAGCAGGTCGGGCACGCCCTCGGAGTTGAGGTAGTCGACGACCTTCGAGTGCGTCGGCGTGCCGAGCCCGCCGACGATCGCGAACACCTTGTCCTGCAGGACGAGCTTCTTCACGACCTCGACGGTCTTGGTCGGGTTGTAGCCGTCGTCCTCGACCTTGTACTCGATCCTGCGGCCGTTGACGCCGCCGCCGTCGTTGATCGCCTGGTAGACCGCGCGGGCGCCGACGGAGATCCGGCTGTAGCCGGGCGCGGCAGGCCCGGTGAGCGGCTGGTGGGTGCCGATGACGACGGTGTCCTTCGTGACGCCGGCCGCCGAGTCGGCGGCCTGCGGGCCCGGGCCGTTGCTCTCCCCCGCGCCGCCGCACGCGGTCAGCGTGAGGGCGAGAGCCAGGAAGCCCGCGCCGTACCTAGTGGTTCTCATGGTTCTCCTTCGCTCGGCGGATCACCGTGTCCAGTTTCCGAAAACCGCCCTGAATGCCGCGCGGGAAGGCGAGCACGACGACGATGAGGATCACGCCGTAGACGGCCAATGGAAGGTTGCTGGCCACGTCGGTGTTCAGGTGCAGGACGTCGGCGAGGTCTTCGGACCAGGCCTGGAAGTACACGAGCGCGACGGCGCCCCACAGCGCGCCCCACAGGGACCCGAGCCCGCCGAGCACCACGGCCGCCAGCAGGCTCAGCGACAGCGCGGGCGTGAACGAGCCGGGCGCGGCGGTGCCGAGCAGGAACGCCTGCAGGCCACCGGCGAGCCCGCCGCACACCGCGCTGACGAGGAACGCGAGGATCTTCGTACGGCCGACGGCGATGCCGCTCAGCGCGGCGGCGACCTCGTCGTCGCGGACCGCGCGGAAGTCGCGCCCGAGACGGCCGCGGACGATGTTGACCACCAGCACCAGCGCGATGAGCACGCTGAGCCAGACGATCCAGGTCTGCCAGCGCAGTTCCGGGATCACACCGACCACAAAGGATGGTCTGCTGTGGACGGTGAAGCTCAGTCCGTTGCTGCCGCCGAGAAAGTCGGGGAACCGGCGGGTCAGCGCCGGGAGCCCGACGGCCAGTGCCAGGGTCGCCCCGGCGAGGTACGGGCCACGCAGCCGGGCCGCCGCGGCGCCCGCCAGCAGCCCGGCGAGCCCGCCGGCGGCACTGGCCAGCAGCAGGTCCGCCCACAGCGGGAAGGACGGGACGCGCCGCACCAGCAGCGCCACCGTGTAGGCGCCGATGAACATGAACGCGCCGTGGCCAAGGGAAACCTGCCCGGTGAGGCCGGTGAGCAGGGTCAGCCCGGCGACGGCGACCAGGTAGTAGCCGATCGTCGCGAGCCGGAGGTTGGTGAACTCGTCGGTGACCAGCGTGAGCACGACGACCACGGCCAGCGCGCCCAGTGCGGCCAGCGTGTGCACCAGCAGGGGCGGCAGCGTGCGGCGCTGTTCCGCGGCCGGCACGCGGGTTTCCGGCAGTCCGGTGCGCACCGTCATACCCGCCTCACCTTCGCGCGGCCGAACAACCCGCTGGGCCGCACGGTCAGCACGACGACCAGGATCGCCAGCGCGGCGATCGTCACCAGCTCCGGTCCCAGGTAACCGGACACATAGGACAGTCCGACACCGAGGACGAACCCGCCCGCGATGGTGCCCAACGGGTTCTCCAGCCCGCCGAGCACCGCCGCGGTGAGCGCGTAGACGAAGACGCCGTCGAGCACGTTCGGGAAGAGGAACGGCGGGGTGGCCAGCAGCCCGGCCAGCGAGCCGACGCCCGCGGCCAGTCCCCAGCCGACGGTGAGCATCAGCCCGACCCGCACGCCGAGCGTCCGTGCCACTTCGGGAGCGAACGCGGCGGCGCGCATCCGCAGGCCCAGCGGCGTGTACTTGAACACCACCAGCACGAGCGCGGCGATGGCGAGCACGACCAGCACGACGAAGAGGTCGTTGGCGGAGAACCGGCCGCGGAAGTCGAAGGCGTACGGGAACGCCAGCGGCTCGTTGGACCAGATCATGCCCGCGATCGCCTGCAGCACCAGCAGAAGGCCGAGGGTGACGATGATCGAGCTGAGTTCCGAGCGGTGCCGCAGCGGCCGGATCAGCAGCCGTTCGGTGACGACGCCCAGCACGGTCCCGGCGGCGATCGCGACGGCGAACCCGAGCCAGTAGCTGCCCGACGCCTTGGTCACCGAGTACGCGAGGTACGTCGAGATCAGCGCCAGCGCGGGCTGCGAGAAGTTCACCACCCGGGTGGCCCGGTAGATGATGACCAGGGCGAGCCCGAGCGCCGCGTACACCGCGCCTGCCGAGATCCCGCCGAGGGTCAGGTCGAGGAAGTCCTGCATACCGGACCGCTCACCTCCAACTAGACGTCTCAGAAACCGAGGTAGGCGTGGCGGAGCCCGTCGTCGGCCAGCAGTTCCGGCGCGGTGTCGGCGGCCACGACGCGGCCGAGCGCGAGGACGTACCCGCGGTCGGCGATGGACAGCGCGCTGTGCGCGTTCTGCTCGACGAGCACGACGGTGAGCCCGGTCGAGGCCCGCAGGTCGCGCAGGATGCCCATGATCCGGGCGGTGATCAGCGGCGCGAGGCCCAGCGACGGCTCGTCCAGCAGCAGCAGGCCGGGCCGGCTCATCAGGGCCCGGCCGATGGCGAGCATCTGGCGTTCGCCGCCGGAGAGCGTCGAGGCGGGTTTTGCCGAACGTTCTTCCAGCGCCGGGAAAAGCTCGTACATCTCCTTCCGCGCGGCGGCGCGGTCGGCCCGGTCGCGCCGCCACAGCGCGCCCAGCCGGAGGTTCTCGTCGACGGTCAGCTCGGTGATCACGCCGCCGCCCTCGGGCACGTGCGCCACGCCGCCGCGCGCGATGCGGTCCGGGGCCAGGCCGGTGAGATCCCGGCCGTCCCAGGTGATCCGGCCGGCGCGGGCGGGCTGCAGGCCGCTGATCGTGCGCAGCAGCGTCGTCTTGCCCGCGCCGTTCGCGCCGAGGACGGCGGTGATCCCGCCGCGCTCGACGGTGATGCCGACGCCGTCGAGCGCGCGGACGGCGCCGTAGGACACGGAAAGCTCGTCGATCTCAAGCACCGGGTGCCTCCACGGCCGGGTCGCCGAGGTAGGCCTCAGCGACGCGCGGGTCGGCCTGGATGTCGCCGGGGGTGCCCGCCGCGATCACCTCGCCGAAGTTCAGCACCACGACGCGGTCGCAGACGTCCATGACCAGGTCCATGTGGTGTTCGACGAGCACGACGGCCATCCGCTGTTTCAGCGACCGGATCAGCGACCCGAGTTCGGCCAGCTCGGCGGCCGAAAGCCCGCTCGCGGGTTCGTCGAGCAGCAGCAGCTCCGGATCGGCGGCCAGCGCCCTGGCCAGCGCGACGCGTTTCCGGACGCCGTAAGGGAGAACGCCGGGCAGCCGAGCGGCGAGATCATCGATGCCCAGTTCCCGCAGCGTTTCCCGGGCGCGATCGGCGAGATCGGCTTCGTCGCGCGCCGAGCGTCCGGCGCCGGCGAGGGCCGGGAGCAGGCCGGTACGGGCGTGGCGGCTCGCCCCGGTCATCACGTTTTCGAGGACGGTCAGGCCGGCGAACAGGCCGAGTCCCTGCAGGGTCCGGACGATCCCGAGCCCGGCGAGCCGCTCGGGACGGTGCCGGACGAGCGGCTCCCCGCGCCAGAGGACACGCCCGGCCTGCGGCCGCACGAACCCGCAGACGACGTTGAAGAGCGTGGTCTTCCCGGCACCGTTGGGGCCGATGACGCCGACGACGGTGCCGGCCCCGACGCCCAGCCGGACGTCGCGCAGCGCGGTGAGCCCGCCGAACCGCACGGTGAGGCCGTCGACCACGAGCAGGTCCTCCGGAAGCGTCATCAACGACTCTCCTGTCTCACCATGCGGACTGCGTCGTACCGCGCGGTCGGTATGAAGAGGGTGCGGTGCGGCGCCGGTCGTGTCAAGGTGCCGGCCGCGGTCCGATAATTTCGCCGAGCCGGTGTTCTTGGGAAAGTCCTTGCGCACCAACGGCGAAGGGCGGGCACGCAGTACGCGCACCCGCCCTTCGCCGCTCGGGCCGGCCTCAGCCGGTACTGGCCTGCGGCGCGATCATCGAGGAGGCGTCGATCTTCGTCTGCACGACGCCGAGCTGCTGCAGCAGGTCGGGCACGCGCTGGATGCGCCGGGCGTCCAGGGTGGACCCGAAGGCGGGCATGACCATGAGGCTGGCGATGTCCTGGTCCACGCGGGCGTTCCGGACGACGAGCGGCTCGATCCGCGACCGGTCCACGGCGGCGTGCGTGGCGTTCTGCATGGCGCGCTGGAACGCGCGCAGGGTCTTCGGGTGGTCCTGGACCCACTTGGCGGTGGCGGCGTAGCCGGTGAGCGGGAAGTTCTGGGTGCTGCCGCTGGCGGCGTCGATCACCGGATAGGCCCCGACGGTCTTGGCGGCCTGCGTGAGGAAGGGTTCCGGCTGGTAGGCGGCATCGACGCGGCCCTGCGCGAGCGCGGCGCTCATCTCGGGCAGCGGCATGGGCACCCACTGCACCTTGCCGGCGTCGACGCCGTGGTCTCGCATCACGGACTGGGTGAGCACGTCCGAGGCGGCGTTCTTCGAGCTGATGGCGATGCGTTTGCCCCCGAGGTCCTTGACGGTCTTGACGGGCGAGTTCGGCACGGTGACGACCTCGTTGCTGCGCGGGCTCGCCGAAGTGGCGTCGGCGACCAGCTTGATGTCCGCGGAGCCGCTGCTCTTGGCCAGGAAGAACAGGGTGTAGGTGGACAGCGCGAGATCGTCCTGGCCGGTGGTCATCCGGGTGAGCGTCTCCTGCCCGCTGGCGCCGACATCGGTCTGCACGTCGAGGCCTTCGGCCTTGAAGTACCCGCCTTCCTGGGCGAGCCACAGCGGAGCGAGGTCGACGGTGGTGAGGATCGCCACCCGGATCGACGGCTTTTCGACATCCCCGGAGGGCTTGGCGGCACCGAGCTGACTACACCCGCTCAGGAGCCAGAGAACCAGAGCGAGCACGCCGAGCCGGCGTGTCGAGGCGCGGCGGGGCATGGCACTCCTCGTGAATGAATCTTCCGATCCGGCTTGTCCAGCCGTGATTCGCCGGACTGTAGATGACGATTTCCCGGGGAGCAAATGCGTGGAGGAGAAATATGTCACGCCAGGTTCACGCGAAAGAGTGACAGGTTGCGTGAAGGGTAACCCACTGACAGCGTTGGTGTTTCCGACAGTAAGTCACCAACGACCTGCGTCTTGGTCTCGTGATCTCGCCACTGCTGGTCGAGGGTTGGCGATGGGCTGATCGTTGTAACGATTGATGGTCCATCCGGCGCTGCTTATCGCCTGATTTCCTGGTTCCTTTCAGTTGGCATTTTCGATTGATTCTCCTATTTCCCTGTTCGCCTTTTTTTGTTACCTCAACCGGCCTTTTCCGTCGTGAATCGACGTAGGCCGGGCGTCGTCGCACCGACCAGCAGGACCGCCAGAACGCACAGCAGTCCACCGCTCGCGAGGGCGAACGCTCCGGAAGTGGCACCCGCGAGGAGCCCACCACGAAGGTTGCCCAGGTCCGGTCCTGCCTGGCCGACGATCTGTTCGGCCGCGGCGACCCGGCCAAGGAGGGCGTCCGGCGTGTTGAGCTGGACCAGCGCGCCCCGCGACACCACCGAAACCGTGTCCGCGGCGCCCGCGAGGACGAGGCAGGCCAGCCCGACCCACGGGTCCGGCGCCAGCCCGAACACGGTGAGCGAGCCACCCCAGGCGATCGAGCCGGCAAGCATCACCAGGCCGGGCCGCGGCAGCCGCGTGAAGGTGCCGGACAGCACCGACGCCGCCACACCACCGACCGCCACGGCCGAGAGGAACAGCCCCAGCGTGCGGGGGTCGCCGCCGAAGCGTTCGGCGTTGACCAGCGGGAAGAGGCTGATCGGCATGGACAGGACGGTCGCGGCCAAGTCCGTGAGCAGCGCACCCCGGACGACCGGCGCCCGCACCAGGAAGGCCAGCCCGTCGAGCACCCCACGCAGCCCAGGCCGCGACGGCTCCCCGTCGGGCCGCATCGACGGGAGGCCGAAGAGGCCGTAGAAGGCCATGCCGAACGTCAGCGCGTCGACGAGGTAGCAGCCGCCGACCCCCAGCCACCCGAGGACGAGCCCGCCGAGCGCCGGGCCGAGCAGCATGGCGCCCTGGAAGGCGATCCGGTTCAGCGCGAGCCCGGCAGGCAGCTGCTCAGGTGGCAGCAGCCGCGGAACGAAGGTCCGCGCAACCGGCCCACCGCCGGCCACGAAGCACGACTGGACGGCCACCAGGCCCAGCACCACCACGACGGGCACATCGCCGAGAAACCCCTGCACGGCAAGGAGAACCGAGCAGCCGGCCTGTCCGGCCGTCGTGAGGAGTGCGAACTTCCGCCGATCGACCCGGTCCACGACCGAACCGGCGAACAGCCCGAACACGACGAGGGGCAAGGCCTGCGCCAGCCCGACGGCCCCGGTCCACACGGTGCTCCGAGTCTCTTCCCAGACCTGGAACATCACGGCGACGACCGTCATCTGGGCACCGAAGCCCGAGAAGACCCGGCCCAGCCAGAGGCGCCGGAAGGGCGGGGAAGAGCGGAGTGGCGTGACGTCGACGAGGGCGCCGGTCAGGGACATGGGGGGATTGTAACAGTGCTTATACGTTTCTCCTTTCGCGTGTGGGTGGCGGGTTTCCGGAGAGCTTGGCCGCGTGGCGGGAGTACGCGGCCGACTTGAGTGGCCGAGTTGGACTTGCCGATTGGCCGATGGGCGAGGGGTAGGTGGCGCGCCGACTTGGGTGGTCGAGTCGGACCGATCGCCTGGCTGGTAGGCGGGTATAGGGATCGGCGGTGCAGCCGAATGGATCACGCGACCCCGCCCGGAGCCGCCCAGGCAGCCGGACCGGCTGCGGCCAGGTTCAGGCCACCGCGAGACTCCCGGCCACAGCGAGGCTTCCGGCCACCGCGAGACTCCCGGCCAGCGCGAGACTCCCGGCCACAGCGAGGTTTCCGGCCACCGCGAAACCTCAGGTCAGCGCGAGACTCCCAGCCACAGCGAGACCTCAGGCCCACCGCGAAGCTTCCGGCCACCGCGAGACCCTGCCATCTCGAAGTACGTGTGGTCCGGGGGCCGTTGCACTCCCGACCACCGCGAGACTCCCGTCCGCGGTGCTGCAGCGGGCGCAGGCGGCCGCGGTGGCCGCGGGTGACGGCCGAGCAGGTCGACGCGGCCGCGCGGGAGCGGCGAGACTTCAGGCCACAGCGAGACTTCCGACCGCGATACCCATCCGCCAGCCCAGCACCATCGCAAGCGAGCCACCATCAGCCACAGCCCAGACCACAGCTAACCAAAGCCAGAGCCCAGCCACGCTCCCGTCGGCCCGAAACGCCGCCTCCACCGCCCCACCACACCGAGCCGACTCCACAGCACCGCCAACTTCTCTTGTACACCAACGATCCAAAACAGCAGGAACAGAAACAGAACCGAAGTAGCCATACCCCAAAGCTACCCGAACACACGTACGAAAGTCATCGCTGAACCGGGTGAAAACCCTTACCCACCAACCAAACCCGCCAAAGCAGCCCCCGATTTCCACACTACCGCAGACCACCGACAAAACTACCTCAGTGCGGAAACATGGTGTCCTTCCTGATAGTCCCGTCCTCCCCGAGCAGGAGCACCTCCGAGCCACCGCCCGCCACGACATCCCCATCCACCTGAACCGACTCCCACTCGAACTTCACCACATCACCCACCCGCAACGCCCCCGGCCGAGCGCGGAACGTGTACTCACCCGTCGCCACGAACCTGTCGTAACTACGGCTCACCCTCCTCTCGATCGCCGCGTGGCCGCGGCAGGACAGCGTCGGGGCCGCGAAACCAAGCTCCGCCGCCTCCTTGATCATTTCCTCCAGTGGCAGAAGGTTGTGCGTGCCATCCGGAGACCACAGCTGCGTGATCATCCTCCAGCGGGCCGCCGGGTCCGGTTCCGTCCAAAGGGCCACATAACGGTCGGCGAGGGCTTGGGGATCGATGTCCGTCATGACCGTCATCGTGCGGCACCCTCATGCGCGAGCCAATTCCCCGGCGGGAATGGTCCACAGAGGACAGTCACCGGTGCGTGACCGGGTCGTCACCATGTGGTGGCGGCAAGTGGACGGAAGTGATTTGGAAGTCGGGTGCGGCAGCATCGGCGCCACACCGAGCAGGAGGAGCGAAACATGAGAGCCGGGGCTATCCACGCCGTCATCGGCACGGCCTTGCTGGGAATCCTTGTCTGTGCGCCCGCCGCCGCGGCTTCCGGCTGTGGTGCAGCCGGGCCCGAGATTGCCACCATCGGCGGCGGGCCCTACATCGGTGACTCGAACACCTCTCAGGACAGCTCCAGCGTCGGTGGTGGCGCGGCGCTCTGCACCGCCAGCGCCGAGATCAGGTAGGCCGACCGCAGCACCGCGTCGCGCAGCAGTGCCGCGCTGTCCTGGGCGCGGGCCGGGAACAGCACGAAGCCCGCGCTCGTGTGCTCGCCCCAGCCCGACATCACGTGCGGCTCCCCGAACGCGCGGATCGGGCACGGCAGCGGTGGTGCCGCCGGCACGTGGGTGTCGCTGACCAGCAGGCTCACGTCCGCACGGGCCGCCTGGTCGGGCACCGCCCGCGCCGCCCGGTCCGGTGGGGCCTGGTGCGCCACGACGAGGGCACGCGGCACCAGCAGGCCCGCCGCCACCCGGCGCTGCGCCAGCCGGTAGGCGACCAGCGCGCCGAGGCCTGCGCCGAACAGCACGTGGGGGCGGCCGAGCACCTCGGCCAGCTCCGCGGACAGCGACTCGACCAGCAGCCACATGTCCCGGTACGGATGTTCGTCCCGCCGCTCGCCCCGGCCGGGCAGCTCGACGACGTGCACCGCGATTCGCGGATCACGCCAGGCCCGGTAGCGGCCGGCGGCTTCGCCGGCGTCCGGGAAACAGACGAACAACAGGCGATCAACGCCGTCTCTGTCCACCCGTGGCCTCCTCTCCTTCTCGACCGGGGTTAGGGTCGACCACAGCACTTCCGTTCCGCTTCGGTCCGCCTTCTGGGGGGCAACACGTGCGCTACCGCCTGCTCGGACCGGTCACGGTCCTCGGCGACACGGGCGCGTTCCGGCCCGGTGGCCAGAAACAGACGTCCGTGCTCGCCGCGCTCCTGCTCAACCCGAACCGCGTGGTCACCGAGGACCGCCTCATCGACCTGACCTGGGGCGAGAACGCGCCGCCGAGCGTGCGCGGGCGGCTCCAGGTGCACATCTCCGAGCTGCGGAAACTCCTCGGCCGCGACGTCATCGTGCGGCGCGCGCCCGGCTACGTCATCGAGGTCGCGCCCGGCGAGCGGGACCTCGACGTCTTCGACGACGAAGTCGCCAAGGCCAGAGCCACCTCCGGGCCGGACGCCGTCGCGCACCTGCGGGCCGCGCTGGCGCTGTGGGACGGCACCCCGCTCGGCGGGGTGAGCGAGGCGCTGGCCGAGCACGAAGGCCCGGCGCTGGCCGAACGCCGGCTCGTCGTGCTGGAGGAGCTCTACGAGGAGGAACTGGCCACGGGACGGCACGGCGAGGTGGTCGGCGAGCTGCGCCGGCTCGTCGACGAGCACCCGTTCCGGGAGCGGCTGCGGGCCGCGCTGATGCTCGCGCTGCATCGCTGCGGCCGCACCCCCGAAGCCCTCGACGCGTATACGCGGGCCCATGACCTGCTGGTGGAGGAGCTGGGCATCGAACCCGGCCAGGCCCTGCAGGACCTGCGGATGCGGATCCTGCGCGGCGAAGGCGAGCCGGTCCCCGCCCCGGTCCCGGCCCCGGTCGCGCTGCGCCCCGCCGAGCTGCCGCTGGACGTCCGCGGGTTCGCCGGCCGGGTCCCGGAGCTGGCCATGCTCGACGAGCCGGGCGACGTGTGGGTGATCACCGGTACCGCCGGCGTCGGCAAGACCGCGCTGGCCGTGCACTGGGCGCACACCGCGCGGGCGCGCTACCCCGACGGCCAGCTGTACGTGAACCTGCGCGGCTTCGACGCCGACGACGAGCCGCTGACCCCCGCCGCCGCGCTCGCGCAGCTGCTGCGGACGCTCGGGGTCGACCTGCGGGACGTGCCGCCCGGCGTCGACGACCAGAGCAAGCTCTACCGCTCGCTGCTGGCCGACCGGCAGGCCCTGGTCGTGCTCGACAACGCCCGCGACGCCGCCCAGGTGCTGCCGCTGCTGCCGTCGTCGGGCCGGGTGCTGGTGACCAGCCGCCACCGGCTCGACGAGCTGGTCGCGCGCACCGGCGCACGGTCGCTGGGCCTGGCCCAGCTGCGGGAGGACGACTCGCAGGCGCTGCTGACCGCGCTGCTCGGCGACCGGACCGCCGCCGAGCCCGAAGCGGCCGCCGAGCTGGCGCGACTCTGCGGGCACCATCCGCTGGCGCTGCGGATCGCCGCGGCCAACACCGGCGTGGCCAGCATCGGCGAGCTGGTCGACGAGCTGCGGGGCGACCCGCTGGCCCAGCTCGGCTTCGACGGTGCCGGGGAAAGCGCCGTCGGCAAGGCGTTTTCGGTCTCCTACCAGGCACTGGCGCCCGGGCTGCGTCAGGCGTTCCGGCTGCTCGCGCTGGTGCCGGGCGCCGACTTCACCGCGGTCGCCGCGGGCGCGCTGCTGGCGGTCCCCGCCGAGGAGGCGACCCGGCGGCTGCGCGGGCTGACCGCGGCGAACCTCCTGGAAGCGCACGCGCCCCGGCGCTACCGGTTCCACGACCTCGCCCGCCGCTACGCCGAGCAGTGCGTGCGCGCCGAGGAGGACGAAACCGCGCGGGAACAGGCGTGGGAACGGCTGTTCACCGGCTACTGCGCGGCCGCGGACGCGGCGGTCGCGCTGCTCGGCGCGCGGATCGTGACGCTCCCCCGCGACGACGCGCCGGCGGCGGCCAGCCCGATCGTCTTCGCCGGCGCCGCCGAAGCCGTGGCCTGGCTGGACGTCGAGGTGCCGAACCTCTCGGCCGTGCTGCGGCAGGCCGCCGCCCGTGGGCCGTACCCCGGCGCCTGGTACCTCGCCGACGCGTTGCGGCGGTTCTTCCACGACCACGGCCGCCGCGCGGAATGGCTCGAACTGGCCCCGATCGTGCTGCGCGCGGCGCAGGACCACGGCGCCCAGCCTGCCGAGGCGCTGGTGCACCTGTCCATCGGCGGCGCGTACTTCCGCGAAGGCCAGCACGAAGCAGGCATCCGGCACTCGGAGAAGGCGGTGCTGGCCAGCCGGGCGTGCGGCTTCTCCGAATGCGAGGCGACGGCGGTCGCGAACCTCGGCGCGATGCTGGAGTGGACCGGCAGGCTGTCGGAGGCGGTCGAGCACAGCCGTCGCGCGATCCAGCTGTTCCGCGAGCTGGGCAACCGGTCCGGCGAGGCGCTCGCGCTGAACTCGCTGAGCTGCCACTACCGCCAGCTGGGCAGGCTGGAGCAGGCCGAAGACTGCCTCGTCGAGGCGATTGCGCTGGCGGACAAGGAGAACCTCGCATTCTGGGCGGCGGCCAACCGCGCCGACCTCGGCTGGGTGCTGCTGGCCACCGGCCGCCTGACCGAGGCAGGCGACGTCCTCGACCAGGCACTGACGGCCTTCCGGGACCTCGGCTCCAGCTTCGGCGAAGCCACCGCACTGACCGCGGTGAGCGCGCTGCAGATCGCCCGCGGCGACCACGACGACGCCGCGCTGACCGCGGAAGCGGCCCTCGCCTGCGTCCGCCGTGACGGCGACCGGCAGATCGAGGCGGCCGCGCTGATCGCACTCGGGCGGGCCAAGGAGGGCCGCGGCGACCTCGGCGCCGCGGAACGCGTCCTGCGCGAAGCCCGCGAGCTGACCGCGGAATCCGGCCTGCGGGGCCAGCTCGCCGAGGCGTCGGCGACGCTCGCGCGGGTCCTGGCCGCCGGCGGCCGCGCGGGCGAGGCCGGTGAGCACGCGCGGACGGCGCTCGACGCGGCCCGCGCGGGCGGTTTCCGCGTGGTGGAAGCGGAGGCGCTGCTGGGACTGGCCGCCGTCGAAGCCGCCGCGGGCCGGTCGATGCTCGCCGATGGGACCGCACGGGAGTCCCGCTCGCTCTACCGCGCTGTCGGGCATGTCACAGGCGAGGCCCTGGCCGCGGATTTCCTGCTCCGGCTGGCCGATCGAGCGACAGGTTGAGCCTCAACGGGTGTTACCTCCGCCCGCGCGGCGCGACATACTGAAGCCATGCCCCGTCCGAAACACGTCGCCGCGAGCGATCTGAAGCTTCCGGACGCACTCATCCCGGGGCGGCCGAAGGGCGACCAGCTCCGCGAAATCCTGGAAACCGCCGCGACGGAGGCCGGCCCGGGCAGGCTGATGCCGTCGGAACGGTTCCTCGCCGAGCACTTCGGCGTCGCCCGCGGCACCGTGCGGCAGGAGATCAACCGGCTCGTCGCCGACGGCGTCCTCTACCGCCAGCACGGCACCGCGACGTTCACCGCCGAACGCCAGGCGGCGCACATCGACATGCTGACCTCGTTCACCGAGGACATGCAGGCCCGCGGCGTCGTCCCGAAGACGAAGGTGCTGCACGCGGAGGTGGGGAGCGCGGGCCCGCGCATCGCCGGACGCCTGAACGTCCCGCCGGGCGCCCCGGTGTTCCGGCTGGAACGGCTGCGGTACGTCGAGGACGAGCCGTTCGCGGTCGAGCGCACCAACCTCTCGGTCGACCGCTTCCCGGGCATCGAGCTGTTCGACTGGGAGACCCAGTCGCTGCACCGCACGATCGAGGAACGCTGGGGCGTGCGCCCGGAGTGGAACGACACGGCGATCTCCGCGGTCCTGCCGAACAGCCACGACGCGGCCCTGCTCGGCGTGGAGCCGACGCAGCCGTGCCTGATCATCGAGGGCACCCTGCACGACCAGAGCGGCGGCGTGATCGAGGCGGGCCGGTCGCTGTACCGGGGTGACCGCTACACGGTCTTCACCCAGGCGCGGCGCAGCCCGGCCTGAGCGCTCTCCCGGCCGGATGACATGAACGACTCTTTCATGTCATCCGACGACATGAACGAGTCGTTCATGTCACTTGGCGGGTGCCACCGGTGCGGTGGGTGCGCAGCAGCTTCAGGCAGTGCTCCACCAGCACGTCGGCCGCTTCGGGGCCGAACAGGGTCACGTACGACTCGTAGATGCCGGCGCGGTGGGCGTCGGCGTCCGGGAGGTACCCCAGATACCCGTCGGTGTAGCCGATCACCCGCGTGTGGCGGAACGGGCTGCCCTCGCGGATCCGCAGGCCCAGCGACGCGAACAGCTCGAACGGCGTGTGCAGCCAGGCGACGTCTCCCAGCGACACGACGCTGACCGGGACCGCCGCGCAGCCCGTCGGCCGGTCGGTGGCCGCCATCGCCGCGAGCATCGCGCAGCCCTCGTAGCGGGTCTGCGCGATCCGGACCGCCGGGTGGTCCTCGCCGTGGACCGCCAGCTCGCGCTGCCACTCCACCTCGGCCGCCTGCCGCAGCTCCAGGCTGTCCTCCAGCGACGGCACGTCGCGGTAGGGCAGGTGCAGGGTCGAGCGCAGCAGCCGGACCGGGCCTGCCGCCCCGACCGCCGACGCCGCCGCCAGCGTGCGCGCGATCGACGTCGCCAGGTGGCCGCCGAGGGTGCGGACCTCGTCGTGGTCGCGGCCGCGGCGGACGAACCGCGAACTCGCGTCGCCCGCCGCGCCCTGCAGGAACGCCGCGACCGGCCGGCCGATCAGCGCCGCCAGCTCGCGGCGGGTCGCGCCCGGCCAGTCCGCCGACCAGGCGAGGTTGTCCGGGCCCAGCACCGTCGGATGGCTGGCGTAGTCGAACAGCAGCGCGGCAGGCGTCCCGTCGTCGCGGCGGAGTTCGAGCACGCCGAACGACGTGTCGTGCGGCCCGTCCGGCCGGTAGCGGTTGCCGCCGACGGCTTCGGTGGACCCCGCGTGCCAGCGGGCCCGGACCCGGCTGCGGCAGGCCCGCAGCCGCAGCGCGGCGCCGGTGACCTTCTCCGCCATGCCGCCGACCAGCCCGGGATCGCGCCGCCCCGGCAGGCCCGGGTGCAGCGGGCCGGTCCAGCCCTCGGGCCCGGAATGCGTGTGCGACGCACAGACCAGCACCCGCTCGGGGTCGATGTCCACGGCCGCGGCGACCGCATCGGCCAGGGTGCGGGTGAGGCCGTCGTCCACCGCGAGCGCGTCCAGCGCCACCCAGACCACGCCGGGATCGTCCTCGGTGGACAGCCAGATGAGCGACGCCTCGAGGTCGTCGTGCGTGCCGGTCGCGACGCCGTGCCGCGCCAGGTAGCCGCCGAGGGGGTGCCCGGGCCCCGGCGTGATCCGGACGTCCTGCGCCGCGAGCAGGAGCGGCGCGGTCACCACGTCGATTCCAGGACGTCGACCACGCCGTCGCGCCCGGCGGCGCGGGCTACGCCGGCAAGCTCGGTGACGTCGTCGGTCGTGTGCAGCAGGACCTCCAGCAGCATCGGCAGGTTCAGCCCCGACACCAGCTCGATGCGCGGGCGCGCCGCGGCGGCCAGCGCGCGGACGGCGTTGAACGGCGAGCCGCCGTGCAGGTCGGCGAGCACGAGCACGCCGTCGGCGTCGCCGGCCAGCGCCAGCACGCGGGCGCCGAACTCCTCCGGGCTGTCGTGCGGGCTCAGCTCGCAGACCTTCAGCCGCGACTGCGGGCCGAGGATCATCTCGGCGGCCTCGCCGACGCCGGACGGCAGCCTGCCGTGGCCGGCGAGGATGATCGGGACGGGCATGGCGGACACTCCTAACTCTTCGCCGGGGCCGATGGCGCGAACCAGCCGAGCCACCCCAGGACGACCCCGGCCACGACGACGATGCCGATGACCCAGACCGGCCGCAGCCGGGCCTTGACCGTCAGCAGGTACACCCCGGCCGTGACCAGCACCGGCAGCAGGTACGGCAGCAGCTCGTCGAGCCGGTCCTGGATCGCCACCGACTGCGTCACCGGCTGTCCCTGGACGGTGGTGGTCTGCCGGTAGGTCAGCGTGGTGACGACCTTGACGATCGACGGGATGAACCCGCCGAGCACGACGAACCCGAGCACGGTCGCCCCCTGCGCGACGCGGGCGAGCGCGCCGGCGGCCAGGTGCCCGGCCAGCCGCTTCCCCTCGCGGTAGGCGAACCCGAACTGCCAGCGCCGCATCAGCGCGTACGGCACGAGCACCATCACCGCGGCGAAGGCCGGGCCGAGCCAGTTGCCCTGCAGCGCCCACGACGCGCCCATGGTGAAGATGATGCTGTTGTACAGCGCGAAGACGACGGTGTCGCCGATCCCGGCGAGCGGGCCCATCAGCGCGACCTTGGTGCTCGCGGCCGACTTCGGCGTCCCCGCCTCCTCCAGCGCGACGGTGGAGCCGAGGATCAGCGGGCCGCCGATCAGCACCGACGTGTTGAAGAACTGCAGGTGCCGCTGCAGGCCGGCGACGTAGTCGGCCTTGTCGGGGTAGAGCCGGCGCAGCACCGGTTCCATCGAGTACGCGAAGCCGAGTGCCTGCATCCGCTCGTAGTTCCAGGAGATCTGGCTCGACCAGAAGTACCGGCGGAACACCCGGCGCAGGTCCTGCTTGGACAGCCGGGCGTCCACCGCGGACTCCTCGGCGGACGCGGGGACGGCGATCGCCGGCTCGGCGGGCTTGAGCGTCACGAAGAGCATCGCGACCGCGACGCCGACGAGCGCGATGCCCAGCACCGGCAGGTGCAGGTAGGCGAACCCGACGAACCCGATCAGCAGCAGGTACCAGTACTTCCGCAGCTCCATCATGCCGAGCAGCAGCGCGAAGCCGACCGCGGGCAGCAGCGACCCGGCCAGCGTCATGCCCTGCACGAACCCGCCGGGGATGCGCGCGGTGATGTCCTTGACCAGGCCGCCGGACGCGGCGAGCGCGGCGAGGAACGTCGGGATCGCGCGCACCGCCACCCACGGGATCAGGCTCACCCAGTGGATCATCGCCAGGCCGCGGGCGTTGCCGTCGGCGGCGTAGCCGTCGGCGCGGTGCACCAGCGCGGTGGTGACCATCTTGCCGACCGGGTCCAGTGCCGAGAGCAGGATCGCGGCGGGCAGGCCGACGCCGATGCCGATCGCGACCTGCGCGGACGTGTCGCCCGCCGCGCCCGCGGCCAGCGCGGTGCCGACGATCGCGCCGGTCTGGTAGTCCGGGATCGTCGCGCCGCCGTAGGTGTAGACGCCGAGGGCGGCCAGCTCCAGCGTCGCGCCGATCAGCAGGCCGAGCAGCGGGTGCCCGGTGATCAGCCCGGCCACCGAGCCGGCGATCAGCGGCCGCTGCGCGTAGATCAGGAACGGGCCGAGCCCGTCGTAGGTGCAGTAGATCGCCCAGATGGTCAGGGCCAGCGCGACGAGCATGCGGGGCTAGAGCCCTTTCCGGTCGAGCAACGGGACGAATTCGGCGGGCTTGTCGCCCGGGAGCAGCTGGGTGAGCAGCGGAATGCCGGTGGCGGCGAGCTTGCGGTAGGCGTCGGCCTCGTCCGCGGTCACCGCGATCGAGCGGGTGACCATGGTGTAGGTGGTGCCCGGCCGGGGCGCGACGTTGCCGACGTTGACGACCTCGGGCCGCAGCCCGCCGTCGGCGAGGCGGAAGGCGTCCACCGGGTTCTTCGCGATGATCATGACGTCCGCGCCCGCGCCGTCGGCCAGGGTGTCCTCGACGGACAGGACGTCGGTCGGCAGCCCGCGCGCGGCCTGCGGCAGCAGCATGCGCTGCAGGTCGTCGGCCGCGACGTCGTCGTTGCAGACGATCAGCCGCCGGACGCCGAGCCGCCGGGTCCAGGCGACGGTGACCTGCCCGTGAACCAGCCGGTTGTCGATCCGGACGTGTGCCCCCGCCATAGTTCTCCTCCCGGACGGCAGGAGACATCCTGGTTCGTACCAGTAACTGTGTCAATACTGCCGGTGACCGGCCTTCGCGCGGCCGACGGAAGGACCCCTCAGACCTTCCGTCGGCCCACGAGCGCGAAGTCCCCCGCGTTTCGGTGTCGCAGTTATTTGCCCGGACCCTCCCATAAAGGTATATACCAGTATGGACAGTCGTGATCCGCTGTCAAGACCCGAAGCCGCCTCGGATTCAAAAGATCATCGACCGGTCAGCCGACAGAAATTAGGGAACCGAGCATTTCGGACGGCAATCCGCGCAACCTGCTCCGGACACCGTCGTTAAGCGCTTCGTCCGGCGCTGCCCGCGGGCCGCGCCGGTACGCTGCGGAGCCGGGTCGTCACGGTTTCGCTTCAGGGAGGGAACGCATGCCGGCCGTCAGATCGAACATCGTCCCGCTCCGGCACGCGCGGCCGGGTGTGGTGGCGTACGTGAAGAGCCCGGCCGAGTGGTTCGTCGCGAACAGCGGCTGGATCCAGGGCAGCACCGGGGTCGCGCTGATCGACACCTGCGGCACCGAACAGGCCACTCTGGAACTGCTGCGCGACGTCCGCAAGTACGCGGGCGAGCAGGAGCTGACGGTCGTCATCACGCACGCGCACGGCGAGCACCACAACGGACTCGGCGTCGCACTGCGCGAAGGCGGGACGGCGCTGGTCGCGCCCGGCAGCCTCGACCTGGTCAAGGCCGGGCCGCAGACGTACGGCAACGTCTTCACCTACACCCGCTGGGGCGTGCTGGAGCCGCCGGAGCCGGAGGCGGTCCGCGCGGTGCCGGGCCATCAGCAGCTCGACCTCGGCGGCGCGACGGCCGACGTCGTGGCGGTGCCGGGCGTCGCGCACACGGCGGGCGACCTGGTGGTCCACGAGCCGCGTTCGGGCACGCTGTTCGCCGGCGACCTGGTGTTCATCGGCGACACGCCGATGGCGGTGCACGGCTCGATCCCCGGCTGGCTCGACGCACTCGACTGGCTCCAGGACACGTTCCGGCCGCGCACGGTGGTGCCCGGCCACGGCCCGGTGGCCACCCCGGGCCACACGGCGTTCCACGCGATGCGCGTCTACCTGGAGTGGCTGCTGGAGGCGACGGTCCGCCAGTCCAACTTCACCAAGCTGGCGAAGCAGGCGTCGCTGCGCTGGCCGTCGTGGCGCAATCCGGAGCGGCACATCGGCAACCTGATGCGCGCGTACGCCGACCAGCACGGCCGCAAGCTGGACGTGGACCTGGCCATCGACGCGGTCCTGGCCGCGGCGGGCGGCCGGATCGACCTGGACGGCCTGCTGGGCGGGGAACCGGTCCGCCGCATTTCCTAGAGGCCCGACCGGGCCTCAGGAACCCGAGCCGCCGAGGCTCTCCAGGAGCGTTCGCAGGGTCTCGGCCAGGTTCTTCCGCTCGGCACTGCCGAGCGCCGCCAGGATGCGGTGCTCGGTTGCCACGTGGTCCGGCAGCGCGCGGTCGATCAGCGCGCGCCCGGCCTCGGTCAGCTCGACCCGCCTGCCGCGGCCGTCCGTCTCGTCCGGGGTGCGCTCGACGAGGCCGCGGGCCTCCAGCTTGTCCAGCCGCTGGGTGATCGCCCCGGACGTCACCATTGCCGAGCGCATCAGCTCCGTCGGGGTCAGCCGGTAGGGCGGGCCGCTGCGGCGCAGCGTCGCGAGGACGTCGAACGTCGCCGCGTCGATGCCGTGGCGGGCGAACGTGCGGCGCAGCTCGGCGTCCACCAGCGCGCTCAGCCGGGACAGCCTGCCGATCACCGCCATCGGGGAGACGTCGAGGTCGGGACGCTCCGCGTGCCACTGCTCCAGCACCCGGTCCACGTGGTCGGCCATGGCAATTACCTTAGCACTGAGGTAATCTACCTTAGTGCTAAACAAAACACTTCTCCTCGCCGCCGTCGCCCCGGCCGTCTGGGGCTCCACCTACCTCGTCACGACCGAGTTCCTCCCGCCCGACCGGCCCCTGCTCGCCGCCGTCGTCCGGGCCCTGCCCGCCGGGCTGCTGCTCGTCGCACTGACCCGGCGGCTGCCGTCGGGCAGCTGGTGGTGGCGGTCGCTCGTGCTCGGCACGCTGAACATCGGCGCCTTCTTCGCCCTGCTGTTCGTCGCCGCCTACCGGCTGCCCGGCGGGGTCGCCGCCACCCTCGGCGCCCTGCAGCCGCTGCTGGTCGCCGGCCTGTCCACCGGGCTGCTCGGCGAACGCCTGACGCGCCGCACCGTGCTCGCCGGCCTCGCCGGGGTCGCCGGCGTCGGCCTGCTGGTCCTCAAGTCCGGCGCCCGGCTCGACGCGCTCGGCGTCGCCGCGGCGGCAGGCGGGGCGATCGTGATGGCCTTCGGCGTCGTGCTGAGCAAGCGGTGGACCTCCCCCGCGCCGCTGCTGGCGACGACCGGCTGGCAGCTCGTCGCGGGCGGGCTGGTGCTCGTGCCGGTCACGCTGGCCGCCGAAGGGCTGCCGCCCGCGACGCTCACCGGCGCGAACCTGGCGGGCTACGCCTACCTCACGCTGATCGGCGCCGCGCTGGCGTACACGTTGTGGTTCCGGGGCATCCGCGCGCTGCCTGCCACGCACGTGACGTTCCTCGGGCTGCTGAGCCCGCTCGTCGCGACCCTGCTCGGCTGGCTCGTGCTCGGCCAGCGGCTGACGCCGTGGCAGCTGCTCGGCGCGGCGGTCGTGCTCGCCGCCGTCGTCGTCGCCCAGCACCGGCCGTTGCTCCGGACGGGGGCTGATAATTATCAGCCTTTGACAACCGCTCAGCGGGACACCGACCCTGAAATGGTCTGAACAACTTGCGATCATCGGCCTCGACGAGGAGGCGCCCGTGCGCACGACAATGCCCTTCCGACGGCGGCTGGGGGTCCTGGCCGCGACCGCCGCGGCCGCCGCCGGGCTCACGACCGCCGTCGCCCCGGCGGCCGTCGCGGTCCCCGCCACCATCCCGCTGAAGATCACCAACAACTCCGGGCGCGGCGACCCGGTCTACGTCTACGACCTCGGCACGAACCTGGCGACCGGGCAGCAGGGGTGGGCCGACGCGAACGGCACGTTCCACGCGTGGCCCGCCGGCTCGGTGCCGCCGATCCCGGCCCCCGACGCGGCCATCCCCGGCCCGGCCAACGGCCAGTCGATCACCATCCGCATCCCGAAGTTCTCCGGCCGGATCTACTTCTCCTACGGGCAGAAGCTCGTGTTCAAGCTCGCCACCGGCGGGCTGGTGCAGCCTGCCGTGCAGAACCCGTCCGACCCGAACGCGAACATCCTGTTCAACTGGTCGGAGTACACACTCAACGACGGCGGCCTGTGGATCAACAGCACCCAGGTGGACATGTTCTCCGCGCCGTACGCGGTCGGCGTCCAGGCGGCCGGCGGCACGACGAAGACCACCGGGCACCTGAAACCGGGCGGCTACAACGGTTTCTACACCGCACTGCGCGGCCAGCCCGGCGGCTGGGCCAACCTGATCCGGACCCGATCCGACGGCACTGTCCTGCGCGCGCTGGCGCCCGGCCACGGCATCGAGGCGGGCTCGCTGCCCGCGAACGTCCTGCAGGACTACATCGACCGCGTCTGGGCGAAGTACAGCTCGTCGACGCTGACCGTGACGCCGGTCGCGGACCAGCCGGGCGTGAAGTACTACGGCCGGGTTTCCGGCAACGTCATGAACTTCACCAACACCTCGGGCGGGTTCGTGACGGCGTTCCAGAAACCGGACTCCGACAGCGTCTTCGGCTGCTACAAGAACCTCGACGCGCCGAACGACGTCCGCGGCCAGATCTCGCGCACGCTCTGCGCGGGCTTCAACCGCTCGACCCTGCTGACCAACGCGAACCAGCCCGACACCAGCTCGGCGGGGTTCTACCAGGACGCCGTCACGAACCACTACGCCCGCAAGATCCACGCCCAGATGGCCGACGGCAAGGCGTACGCGTTCGCCTTCGACGACGTCGGCAACTTCGAATCCCTGGTCAACGACGGCAACCCGGCGACGGCCTACCTGACGCTGGATCCGTTCGACTGACGAGCCATCCCGATCGGCCGCCGGCCCGGTCATCATGGAACCGTGCGGATCACGGACTGGTGGCACGGCATCAGCCCCCGGCGGCGCCTGCTGATGGGTGGCGTCGGCGTGGCCGCGGCGGCCGTGCTCGCCGCGGCCCTCGTCGCCGCCTCGGTCACGAAGAGCGCGCCGGACAGCGGGGTTCCGGACCAGGACCGGCCCGGGCCGGTCCTGCTCGTCCCCGGCTACGGCGGCGGCCAGGGCGCCCTGAACGAACTGGCCGCGAAGATCCGGCAGGCGACCGGCCGCTCCACCGAAGTGCTCACCCTGGCCGGGGACGGCACCGGCGACCTGGTCGAGCAGGCCGCCGTGCTCGCCGACGCCGTGGAACGCGCCTACGAACAGGGTGCGCCTTCGGTCGACGTCGTCGGGTACTCCGCGGGCGGGGTGGTCGCGCGGCTGTGGGTCAGCCGCGAAGGCGGGGACCACCATGCCCGGCGGGTCGTGACGCTCGGTGCGCCGATGCACGGCACCGGCCTCGCCGCGGCGGGCGGGGCGCTCGTCCCCGGTGCCTGTCCGGCCGCCTGCGTCCAGCTCGCCCCGGGCAGCAGCCTGATGCAGGAGCTGGCGAAGGAGCCGATCCCGCCGACGCTGCCGTGGCTGTCGGTCTGGACCGAGCGGGACGAGACGGTCACCCCGCCGGACTCGGCGCGGCTCGACGGCGCGGTGAACGTCTCCCTGCAGCAGCTCTGCCCGGGAAACCCGGCCACGCACGGGGATCTGCCGACCGATCCGGCCGTCACCGAGCTGGTCCTGCAGGCCCTGGGCACCGCGCCGCTCGAGGCGCCGAAGGACTGCGTCAGCTCGTGACGTCCTTCGTCGCGAAGTTCGCCCACGCCGCCCCGAAGAACACCACGATGTACCCGGCCTGCAGCAGCAGCCCGTGGTCGATGTTCCGCCACAGCACCGGATCGCGGAAGAAGTCGATCCAGGACAGCCAGTAGTGCGTCGGCAGGTACGGCTTCACCGGCGCGGCCGCGTCCAGGGTCTCCAGGACCGAACTGGTGATCAGCACGGCCAGGCCGCCCAGCGCGGCGCCCAGCGCCGAGTCGGTCACCGTCGAGAGGAACACGGTGATCGCGGCGAACCCGAGCATCGACACGACGATGTAGGACACCGCGCCCAGCAGCCGCAGTCCGAGTGCCGACGAGCTGAGCGACTGGCCCGACAACGACGTCACGCCGGACGGCTGCCCGCCCGGCCCGGCGATGCCGGGGACGCCGCCGGTGCCGAACAGGATCACCCCGAGCACGAGCGACGTCAGCACCACGATGACGATCGCCGCGGTCACGTACACCGCCAGCGCCACCATTTTCGCGGCCAGCAACCGGGTTCGCCCGACCGGGCGGACCAGCAGGTAACGCAGCGTGCCGCCGGCCGCTTCGCCCGCGATCGCGTCCCCCGCGACGACGGCGACCGCGATCGGCAGGAACAGCGGCAGCACCAAGGCGAGCGCGGCGGCCGGGAACAGCGAGCCGTCGTGCACCACCGCCGAGAGGAACGCCCCGCCCTGGCCCGGCGGGGGCGCGAAGTCGGCCGTCGCGAGGAAGACGCCGACGATTGCGGGCAGCAGGCACAGCAGCAGCACGCTCACCCAGATCCGTGGCCGCAGCACGAGTTTCCGCAGTTCGACGCCGATCATCCGGCCGCCCCGAACCGGTCGGAGCCCGGACCCGTCACGTCGAGGACGACCTCTTCGAGCGTCCGCTGTTCGGCGTGGATGGACGTCACGCGCACGCCCGCTTCGACGAGCAGGGCGTTCAATGCGGCCGGGTCGCCGTGGCGGATGACGAGCCGGTCGCCGTCGCGGGCTTCGAGCCGTCCGTCGAGGACCGCGGCCGCCGCCGCGGCGTCCGGCGTGCCGACCAGCACCCGGCCGGTCGCCGCCCGCAGCGTCGTCAGGTCCTCCTCCAGCACGAGCCGCCCGCGGTCGACGACGCCGACGCGGGTGCACAGCTGCTCCACTTCGGCCAGCAGGTGGCTGGACAGGAACACCGTGGTCCCGTCCGCGTTCAGCTGCACCAGCAGTTCACGGATCTCCTTGATGCCCTGCGGGTCGAGGCCGTTGGTCGGCTCGTCGAGGATGAGCAGCCGCGGCTTGCGCAGCAACGCGCCGGCGAGCCCGAGCCGCTGCCGCATGCCCAGCGAGTACGCCTTGACCGGCCGCCGGTCGACCCCGCCGAGCCCGACCTGTTCGAGTGCTTCGCCGATGCGACGGCGCCGCGTGCGCCGCGGGCCGCCGCGCCCGGCGGCGTCGAGCAGCGCCAGGTTCCGCCGTCCGGACAGGTGCGGGTACGCGGCCGGGCCCTCGACGAGCGCGCCGACGTCGGGCAGCACGTCGGCGACCCGCCGCGGTACCGGCCTGCCGAGCACCTCGATCTCGCCGCTGGTGGCGTAGACGAGGCCGAGCAGCATCCGGACCAGCGTGGTCTTGCCCGAGCCGTTCGGCCCGAGGAAGCCGTAGCGGTCGCCTTCGCGGACCCGGAGGTCGACGGCGTCGACCGCCACCGTGGCACCGAACCGCTTGGTGAGGGCCCGCGTGACGATCATCGGCGCGCCCTCGACAGCTCGTCCGCCACGGTGCGCAGGACGTCCGGAGTGACCGTCCCGGCCAGCAGGTACGAGCGGCGCGCGACGGCCGACCGCACGATCGCCAGCGACAGCGGCGTGATCGACAGCTGCACCACGGTCCCGGCGGCCAGCCTGACCTGCGTGCCGCCTGCCTTCCCGGCCGCGTCGGCCGCCGCGGCGGCAATCGGGCGCGGCACGGCGATGACCGCGAAGGACGCCAGCCCGCGGCCGTAGAGCGCGGCGCCGGTGACGCCGCCGAGGTCCGGCGACACCACCGGCCGCCCGGCGAGGGACGGCGGCAGCGGCACCTGGGTGAACGCGCCGAGTGTCTCGGCGAGGTCCGGGGCGTTCGTCACGGTGAACCCGGACCCGGGCGCCGGCCGCGGCGTCCCGACGACCGGCGTCGTCTGCTCGAGCTGCCGGAACTCGGTCACCAGGATCGGGGCCGCCTGCCCGCGCGCGGCCACTTCGACCCGCACCGGCAGCCCGGTCGCCGGGTCCGCCCAGAGGTCGACGTGCCCGATGGTGGTGGCCGGATCGGCCGGGACCAGCCGCAGGCCGGACGCGGCGACGCCGGCGACGTTGCGGCCCGGCAGCGCGCTCACCGGGTCGCCGCCCGCCGCCCGCAGGATCCGCCGCGCCAGCTCGGGCGGCAGCAGGTCCGCCGCACGCGGGAGCCGGACGCCGGGATCGCCGACCAGCGAGGTCAGCATGTCGTCGCCGTAGTCCCACGCGTATTCGCCGCCCGGCAGGCGGTAGACGTCGTGCTCGCCTGCCGTGCCGAGGATGTCCACGCGGTAGCGGTCCGGCCCGGCGTACCACGCGCGCATCGGCGTCCGCATCGAGAAGAGCGCGGTGACGGCACCGAGGTTCGGCAGTTCCGGCAGGGCGAGCGAACCGGCGCTTTCGGCGTAGCCCTGATAAGGCCGTCCGGCGGAGTCCAGCACCAGCGCGCGCAGGCGCGCCGGGTCGAGCGTCTCCCCCGCCGGAGCCAGCGCGGAGACGAGCGAGGGCACCGAAACCAGCACCGCGGCGACCGCGGCGACGACCGACCACCGGCGCCACCGGGCCCGCCGCACGACCGAGGGTGTCATTCCGGCATCACCTCTTCCGTCCTTTGTACGCCATGGCACCGGGCCGCGGGCTAGGGTCGAAGGGTGACGACACCCGTTCATGCTGCTGTCCTGAGCTAGTTCCCGCTCCGGTCACTTCGCACACCCGCACGTCCACGCGGGTTCTTCAGCGTGCCCGCAGCAAGAACGGAAACCCCTTTCCCGTGGCTCATCTCGTGCTGCCCGGCGAACCCGCTCGCCGGCTTTTCTCACCACCGTCGCGGCAGGCGGTCGTCGCCGGTGACCGTCTCTCCGCCGACGCCGCCCTGCGCACGGCCGCCTCCGGCGTCGCGCTGCTCTGGCGTTCCGACTACCCGGCGGCCCGGCGCCTGCTCGCCGCCATGAACCGGCGCATCCCGCCGCCCCCGCCCGGCGACTACCCGCGCTACCGCGCCGACCGGGCCCGCCGCGCGCGGCTGCTGTCGCTGCTGTACGTGCCGCTGGATCCCGGGCACGTCGTGCCGCTGCGCCGCGCGCCGGACGTCCGGGCCGCGTGCACCGACGTCTACGGCCCCCTGGACGAACCCTCGGCCGTCCCGCTGCGGGAACTGCTCGGGGTCCTGAGCGCGGCGGAATGGCGCCGCCAAGGCGTCACCGTCGCGGCTCTCGGCGCGCGCATCCACCCGCACTACGGCGTTTTCGCGCCGGTGCGGCAGGAGTACGTCGACCTGGTCGCGGACACGCCGTTGCCGGACACGCGGCTGGCGTTCGACATCGGCACCGGCACCGGCGTGCTCGCCGCCGTCCTCGCCCACCGTGGTGTGGAGCGCGTGGTGGCGACCGACTCCGACCCGCGCGCCGTCGCGTGCGCGTCGGAAAACCTGGCGCGCCTGGGCTTCGGTTCGCGCACCGAAGTGGTGTGCACGGACCTGTTCCCGCCCGGCCGCGCGCCGCTGGTCGTGGCGAACCCGCCGTGGCTGCCGGGCCGGGCGCGCACGCCGCTCGACCACGCCGTGTACGACCCGGGCAGCCGGATGCTGCGCGGCTTCCTCGACCGGGCCCGGCGGCATCTCACGCCGGACGGCGAGGCGTGGCTGGTGCTGTCCGACCTCGCGGAGCACCTGGGACTGCGCACGCGCGCCGACCTCCTGGGCTGGATCGCCGCGGCGGGCCTGCGGGTGGTGGCCCGCACCGAGGCGGCACCCCGGCATCCCCGTGCGCTCGATCCGGCGGACCCGCTGCACCGGGCGCGGGCCGCCGAGGTCACGTCGCTGTGGCGGCTCCGTCCATAGTGGACGACGCACGCAGGCCCGCGACCGCCTCCACGGCTTCCCGCGTCTCCCGCACGTTGTGGGCCCGGAAGACCGCGGCCCCGGCGTGGGCCGCGATCGCCGTCGCCGCGAGGGTGCCCGGCAGGCGGTCGTGGGCCTCGACGTCGAGCGTCTCGCCGATGAGGTCCTTGTTCGACAGCGCGACCAGCACCGGCCAGCCGGTGTCGACGAGGCGGCCGAAGTGCCGGAGCAGCTCGAGGCCGTGGCGGGTGCTCTTGCCGAAGTCGAACGTCGGGTCGACGAGCACGCCGCCGCGCGGCACCCCGGCCGCGACCGTCCGCTCGGCCGCCTCGGTCAGCTCGGCGATCACCTCGGCGACGACGTCGTCGTAGCGCGGCCAGAACGGCCGCTCCGGGGTCGGCGCGGGGTACGGGTCGGTGCGCACCGGCATGCCGCCGACGTGCGAGCACACGTACCCCGCGCCGAACTCCGCGGCGACCTCGACCAGCTTCGGGTCCGCGCCCGCCCACGTGTCGTTGAGCAGGTCGGCGCCCGCTTCGCAGACCTGGCGCCCGACCTCGTGGCGCCAGGTGTCGACGCTGATGACCAGCCCGGGGTGGCGTTCCCGCACCTCGGCGACGAACGGCACGACCCGGCGGCACTCCTCGTCGACGTCGACTTCGGGGCCTTCGCCCGCCTTCACCCCGCCGATGTCGACGATGTCGGCGCCCGCGGCGACCGCGCGGTCGACGGCGTCGCGGGCGGCGTTCTCGTCGTAGGTGGCACCCTTGTCGTAGAACGAGTCGGGCGTGCGGTTGACGATGGCCATGACCAGGGCACGGTCGCCGGGCATGCGACGGCCGCGGAAGACCATCTCCGGCCGGTGTGACGTCATGCCCCCAACCCTGCCAGGTCGCGGCTGGGGCCGGAACGCCGCGCCGCGTATCCTCGGCGCCATCGAGGAGGGGGACGGCATGGACACGACCGGGGAGAGACCGGCCCGCAGCGACGCCGAGGCGATGATCGCCGAGGCCAAGAAGGCGCTGTGGGTGATGGTGGGCCTGTTGGCGCTGCTGTGGGCGATCCAGGTCGTCAACGCCGTCGGCGGCTACGGCCTCAGCCACGAGTTCGGCATCGAGACGCGCGACCCGGCCTCGCTGCCGGAGATCTTCACCGCGCCGTTGCTGCACTACGGCTGGGACCACATCGAGGCCAACTCGGGACCGCTGTTCGTGTTCGGCTTCCTCGCCGCCTACCGCGGGGTGAAGAAGTGGCTCGGCGTGAGCCTGCTGATCATCGTCGCGAGCGGCCTCGGCATCTGGTTCACCTCGCCGTCACTGGCGGTCACCGTCGGGGCCAGCGGCCTGGTCTTCGGCTACTTCGGCTACGTCATCGTGCGGGGCCTGTTCGACCGGCACCCGATCGACATCGTGATCGGGCTGGTGATGGCGTTGTGCTTCGCCTACCAGTTCACGTCCCTGCTGCCGACCGAAGAGGGCGTCAGCTGGCAGGGCCACCTGTTCGGCTTTGCCGGCGGCATCGTCGGCGGCTGGCTGTTCCGCGACCGCAGGCCGAAGACGCCGCTGCTCTCGGATTAGCCGCCGAAGGCGAACACCGCATCGGCGAACCCGTCCGGGTCGAAGTCCATCGCCTGGTGGGCCTGGCCGGGCAGCGGCACGACGTCGGCGCCGGGGATGCGGCGCGCCACTTCTTCGGCCGCGAGCCGCAGGTAGCCGGGGCTTTCGGTGCCGGCGAAGAGCCGGGTGGGGACGGCGATCTCCGCCAGCCGGTCGTCGAACACCATCGCCTCGACGACGTCCAGCTCACGCGGGATGGTGTGTGCCGCGGCGACGCGGGCCTGCCAGACCGGCGTGCCGCGCATCGCCTCGACGGCCGCCGGGGTGAGCCGGAGGGCCTCCCGCAGGAAGATTTCGAGCACCTCTTCGGGGTCTTCGGCGGTGCGCATGCGGTGCCGCGCGTCGGGTCCGACGACGGGCTCGCCCGGCTTCGGCCGCGGCGGTTCGTAGGCGACGAGCCTGCTGACGGCCGTGGTGATCCGGACGGCTTCCAGCGCGCACAGGGCACCGTAGGAGTGCGCGAGCAGGTAGACGTCTCCCCCGGCGGCTTCGGCGACGGCGGCGATGTCCTCGCCTTCGCGGCGGATGTCGTAGCCGGGAGCCTCCGCGCGGCTGAGGCCACGGCCCCGGCGGTCGACCAGGTACAGGCGGTACCGCCGGGCCAGCCGGTCGCGGACCGTCGTCCAGCGGGTGTGGTCCGCGGCGGTGCCGTGGACGAGAACCATCGGCGGGCCGTCGCCGCAGGTTTCGAACCCGACGACCGTGCCGTCGGGGGAAGTCACCGTCGCCATGGTTCCGAGGCTAGCGCTGTGAGGTCGCTGTGGATCTGCCCGTACAGGCTGCCGATCGGGCAGTGCTGTGGTGATCTGGACGGGTGGCGATCAAGGTTCCCGGGCCGCTCGCGGCGGCGATGCTGGCGCTGGGCACCGTGCTGACCATCGGCGCGGACACGACCTCCGACGACGCCTACGCCTCCCCGGCCGTCCCGCCCGCCGCCCCGGCCTCGCCGTCCGCCTCGGCCGCGCCCTCGGTCGGGGCGTTGTTCGCGAACGGCAGTCACTTCTGCACGGGCAGCGTCGTGCACTCCGGCACCGGTGACCTGGTGCTGACCGCCGCGCACTGCGTCCGGGACGGCATGACGTTCGCGCCCGGGTACCACGACGGCGTGGCGCCGTTCGGGATGTGGACGGTGACCGCGACCGCCGTCGCGCCCGGCTGGACGGCCTCGGCCGACCCGGACCTGGATTTCGCGTTCCTGACCGTGCAGCAGCCCGGGAACCCGGCGTCGCTGGAAAGCCTGACCGGCGCGAACGCGCTCGGCACGAACCGCGGATTCGACCACCGGATCACCCTCACGGGCTACCCCGACACGGCGGCTTCCCCGGTGGTCTGCACCGGGGACACCACCCGGTCGGACACCTACCAGATGCGGGTCGCCTGCCCGGGTTTCCCCGACGGGACCAGTGGCGGGCCGTGGGTCACCGGCGGCGAGGTCATCGGGGTGATCGGCGGGTTCCAGCTCGGCGGCGACACCCCGGACGTTTCCTACAGCCCCTATTTCGACGACGACATCGCGAAGCTGTACGCGTCGGTCGCCGGCTGACGCGCGAAACCGGGCCCGCGTCCCTGGCGGAGGACACGAGCCCGGTTCACCTCATGGGACCTCAGCAGGTCACGATGAGCCCGGTGAGCGCCGAGCACGTCTTCGACGCGCTGTCGTTGGCAGCGTTGGGATCCGTCGGCGAACTCGCCGTCCGCTGGGCCGTCGTGGTGTACGAGCCGAGGGCGAGCAGGCCGCCGTCCACCGAGAACGTCCTGGTCGCGGACGCGCCGCTGGCCAGCGACGCGACGTCGCAGTTCACCGTCCGCGTGGTGCCGACGTGGGCGCACCCGGAGCCGCTCGCGAACGACAGCGCCGCCGGATACGTGGCCACGACCCGGATTCCGGACGCCGCGCCCGGGCCGATGTTCGTCACCGTCACCGTGTAGTCGATGCGGGCGTTCAGGCCGCCGCGACCGGTGGCCGCGAGCCCGACCTTGATGTCGGCGAGCGTCGCGGGCGGGGCGATGGTGACGACCGGGCCGTCGAAGGTTTCGAAGGAGTAGTTGTCCCCGACGAACTGGTGCTGCAGCGTGAACTGCCCCGGCGCCGCGGTGTCCTTGACGCGCAGGGTGAACACCACCGTCCGGGACCCGCCCGGCTCGAGGTCGCCGAACGGGGCACGGTAGCTGCTGCCGTACTGGAAACAGCCGAGCGACGTCACGCCGGTGCAGGAAACGAGGTCGGCGACGTCGGTGATCGCGGTCGGCGAACCGTAAATGGCGCCCTTCGCGAAAGTCACCGTGAAATCGCGGTCGTTGTAAATGGTTTGCGTGACGGTGAATGTCTGTCCCGGAACCAGGGTGGTGGGACTGACTTGGACAGAACTGGTGGGCGGGGCCGCCTGCGCAGCGGGCGCCATGGCGAAGAATGCCGTGGCCAGTGCGGCCACCGAGGACAGGATGGTGACCCGTCGCCAGCTTCGTTGCATAGTCGTGATCTCGCTGTTCCGGTCCGGGGAATACGGCTCTGACAGTTTGCGGCACTTGTTTCGGGGACAACCGACGCTGATCAGTCGCCGCACTCCCGGAATTCGTTACCGCCATCGGGCGGCGGCGCGGCACCGCCGTCAGGACGGACGCCAGCGGCCGTTCATCTCACCGGGCCGCGGTGGTGGGCCCGGCAGGTCCGGGCCGCCGTCGGCCGCCAGCCCTTCGATGAGCAGCGCGAGGTATCGCCGCCGCAGCTGCGTGGTGCGCTCCGGGTCCTCGACGCGGATGGCCGCGCAGCACTCGAGGATCATGCCGATGTCTTCGGGGACGGCGTCGCGGCGCAGGCGCCCGCTCTCGTGCGCGCGGGCGACCAGGCCGCGCGCCAGCTCGTTCGCCCGCCGGGCGTCTTCACCCATCTCGGGGGTCGGGGTGAACAGGCCCGCGAGGTGGACGGTCAGCGAGTGGACGTCGGCGTCCACGATCCGGCGGAGGAAACCGGTCAGCGCCGCCCAGCCGTCCGGCTCCTCGGCGGCGGCTTCGGCCTCGGTGATGAACCGGCGGAGGCCATCGTGGCAGAGACGGCAGAGCAGCACCTCCTTGCTGGGGTACCGCCGGTAGAGCGCGCTGATGCCGACGCCGGCGCGCTCGGCGACGTGCGCGATCGGGGCCTTCGGGTCGACAAGGAAGACCTGGCGGGCGGCATCGAGGATGACGACGTCGTTGCGGGCGGCCTGGGCGCGGCGGCCGGGGAGGGCTGTCTCGGGCATGGATCCAGATTAGCACTGGAACGGATCGTTCCGCTCTGATACAGTTCGGAACGAACCATTCCGTTCCAGACCGAGGAGCCAGTCATGACCGTCCCCGCCCTCCGCCCCTTCCGCGCCGAGATCCCCCAGTCCGCCCTCGACGACCTGCAGAACCGCCTGCGTGGCGCGCTGTGGCCGGACGACCTGCCCGCCGAGTACGGCGTGACGAACGAGCGGGTCCGCGCGCTGGCCGAGTACTGGCTGGAGAAGTTCGACTGGCGGGCCGTCGAGGCGCGGCTGAACGCGTACCCGCAGTTCCTGACCGAGATCGACGGCGAGACGATCCACTTCCTGCACGTCCGGTCGTCGCGGCCGGACGCCACGCCGCTGGTGCTGACCCACGGCTGGCCGGGCTCGATCGTCGAGTACCTCGACGTGATCGGCCCGCTCACCGAGCCGGAGTCGGCCGACGCCCCGGCGTTCCACCTGGTCATCCCGTCCCTGCCCGGGTTCGGTTTCTCGGGCCCGACCCGCTCGGCGGGCTGGGGCACGCACCGCACCGCGGCGGCGTGGGCGGAGCTGATGAGCAGGCTGGGCTACGAGTCGTACGGCGCGGTGGGCAACGACGCCGGATCGATGATCTCGCCGGAGATCGGCAGGCTGGCGCCGGAGAAGGTCGTCGGCGTCCACGTCACGCAGCTGTTCGCGTTCCCGTCCGGTGACCCGGCCGAGATGGCGGACCTGAGCGAGGCCGACCAGGCCGCGCTGGCGCACCTGCAGTGGTTCTACGAGAACATGTTCTCCTTCAACACGCTGCACAGCCAGCAGCCGCACACGCTGGCGTTCGCGCTGGCGGACTCGCCGCTGGGCCTGCTGGCGTGGAACGCCCAGCTGTTCGGCGAGCACCTGGACGCGGAGTTCGTGCTGGCGAACGTGGCGCTGTACTGGCTGACCCGCACGGCAGGCTCGTCGATCCGCTTCTACTACGAAGACGCGCACAACACGGCGCGCCCGGAGGGCCCGACGACGGTCCCGACCGGCCTGGCGATGTTCGCCGGCGACTTCCAGTCGATCCGCCGGTTCGCCGAGCGCGACCACGCGAACATCGTCAGCTGGAACGCCTACGACGTGGCGTCGGCCGGCGGCGGCCCCCGCGACGCGGCGGGCCACTACGCGGCACACGAGGCAACGGAGGTCCTGGTCGCCGACATCCGCGCGTTCTTCGCAAGCCTGAACCGGGGAACGGACTGGCCGGTCCTCACGGCGGCGCACGAGGCCCTGCGGTCGGCGATCGCGGGCGTCACGGACTTCTCGGCCCCGACACCGTGCTCGCAGTGGAACGTGACCCAGGTCCTCCAGCACGCGGCAGGCGACCAGCTGGGCTACGCGGCCTTCATCACGGGCTCGGGCGGCCCGGACTTCGACCCGTTCTCCCCGTCGGGCGAACTCGAAGAGCGCCCGTCGGACTACCTGGAGCCGGCCCTCCAGACCGCGGCGGCGGCCTTCGCCACAGTGAGCCCGGACGCAACGGAGGTCCCGACCCCGCTGCCCCAGGGAGCCCTCCCGGCCCCGGTGGCCGTGGGAGCAGCAGCCCTGGACGCGGCAGTCCACGCGTGGGACATCGCCAAGGCAAGCGGCCAGAAGTCCCCGCTGACCCCGGACCTGGCGGAAGCCCTCCTCCCGGTGGCCCACCAGCTGGCCGAGCCCCTGCGCGGCTTCGCCTACGCCCCAGCCCTGAAGGCCGAGGCCGACGACGACGCGGTCGCGACGCTGCTGCGGTACCTGGGCCGCAATCCACAGTGGACTGCCTGACGAAGATGCCGGGGAACCGCACTGGTTCCCCGGCAGGCCCGCGTCACGGCCTCAGACTGGTCGCCTTGCGTCACTCCGTTGCCCCCCAAGCGTTCCCGATTCGTCCACCGAGTCCGCGTTCCATCCCGGCCAAGCCGGGGTACGCAGGCCGCCTGCTCCCCGCCCGGCCCGTGCCGCCGAAAATCCGTTGTCCCCCAAGCACTCCCGTACCTACCCTGGCGGCATGACGAACGGACCGTTCCGGTGGGACCTCGTGCGTCCCGACCGGGTCGGGACGCTCCTCGACGACGCCCCCGAACCGCACCTGTGGTTCCTCGATGCCCTCACCGACTGCACGGCCAAGGTCCTCGCCCGGTGCGGGAACGGCGAACTGCGGTTCGTCGGCCGGTCGCTGGACAGCATGCACGATCTCCTCGGCGGCGCACTGGAACGCACGTCGTGGCACGGGCGGGTCGGGCGGCTGCCTCTGTCGCTCAAGCCGCGGGCCGCGTTCGGGTCGCGGGATCTGGGGCTGCTGCGGGAAAACCTGGCCGCCGCCGGGATCACGCCGTACCGCCTCGCGCGCGGTACGCGGCCCACGGTGTTCGTGGACCTGGTCTACGAAGGCGAGACGTTCACCGAGCTGTACGTCCAGCTGCGCCGCTGGATCGACGAGGAGCGCGAGCCCTGGTCGGTGATCCGCCGCAAGCTGCGGTTCCTCGGCGTCACGCTCCGCCAGCCGACCCAGCCGGACGCGTGGCGCTGGCAGGAGGACGTCGACTGGCCGGACGAACTCCCCGCGTCGGCCGTCCGCAACGTGTCGCTCGCCCCCGACGTCTGGCACTACCTCGGTGACCACCAGCCGAAACTGACCCCGTCGTTCCCGCGGCAGCGCTGGACCGACGAGACGATCCGCACCCCCAACCACGGCAAACGCGCCCGCCGCGCCCTGGCCGAGGCGTTCGCCCTGGTCGACGCGGGACGCTCGGCAGCGGTACGCGACCGGCTCGTCCGGACGATCACCACCGAGCCCGCCATGGCCGAACCCTGGCTGCGAAGCCTCGTCACCCAGCTCCGCCCCTGACCCCGCCAACCCGCCGGCGCCGAACGCAACCCACCCCGCGACCCAACGGCGCCCCGGCCACGGCCCAACGAACACCCACGGCCGCGCCACCCGGCCTGGCCCGCCACGGACGACCCGGGCTGCGCCCAACTGCCCCGCAAACCAGCCCATCCGCCCTGGCGACCACGCACCCGCCCGACCCCCGGCCCCCCGCCCGGCCATGGCCATGGCCATGGCCGAGCCCAGGCTGCACCCCGCCCCGCAAACCAGCCCGGCAACCACGCAGCCGCGACCCAGCGGCGCTCCGGTCACCGCCCGACGAGCACCCCCGGCCGCGCCACCCGGTATGGCCCGCCGCGGACGAACCCCGGCTGCGCCCAACCGCCCCGCACACCAGCCCGGCAACCACGCTCCCGCCACCCAGCCGCGCCCCGCACACCAGCCCACCCGCCACCCACACCCGCCAGCCCACCCGAACCGAACCAAGCCACCCCCAACCACCTCGCCCTGACCGTCCGGTCAGCCCGAGGAACCCACATTCGGCGCATCCCCCTACCCCGCGCCCCTCGGTACGGTGGCCGCATGATGCGGAAGGCGGTTGCGGTGCGGCGGGAGGAGATCGTTGGTGCCGCCCTCGCACAGATCCGGCGGTGTGGCATTGCCGGGGTGCGGGCCGCCGAGGTGGCCAAGGCTCTGGACATCAGCACCGCTCTCGTCTTCTACCACTTCGGTACCCTCGAAGCTCTCATCATCGAAGCGTTCCGGCAGGCTGCCGAGAAGGAACTCGCCAAGCTCGGCGACGCTCTGGCGCGCGGTGGCCCGGTCGATGCCCGGCTGCGGGCCGTGCTTGCTCTCTACGGGCCTGCCAAGGCCGATGGCTGGCAGCTGTGGATCGAAGCCGGGGCCGCCGCGATGCGGGACCGGCAGCTGCGGGCCGTGCTGCAGCGGCTGGACCTGCGGTGGCGGGATGCCGTTGTCGCCCTCATTGCCGAGGGGGTTGGCGCCGGGGCCTTCCGCTGCCCGGATCCGCACGGTGCCGCCTGGCGGCTGACCGCCCTGCTCGATGGGCTGGCCGTTCAGGTTGTCGCGCGGGACGGGACCGTGACCGCCGGGGACTGCGCTCGCTGGGTGGAGCAGGCGCTGGCGCACGAGCTCGGATCTTGACCGGCCGATCAGGAGGGGCGATGAGCGAACCGGCCTTGCTCGAAGTGGCGTGGACCGATCCCGTCACCGGGTGCCGCGGGTACCTGGTGATCGACCGGCTCGTCAGAGGCGTCGCCAGCGGCGGCCTGCGGATGCGGCGCGGCTGCACCCTGTTCGAGGTCCGCGGCCTGGCCAGGGGCATGACTCTCAAGGAAGGCCTCAACTACGACCCCGACGGCCGGTACGTCCCGCTCGGCGGCGCCAAGGGCGGCATCGACTTCGACCCCTACGACGAGCGGGCCCGCGACGTCGTCGCGCGCTACCTGCACGCCATGCGGCCGCTGATCGAGCAGTACTGGACCATGGGCGAGGACCTCGGCCTGCGGCAGGACGTCATCGACGGCGTGATCGCCGAGATCGGCCTGCGCAGCCCGGTCCAGGCCGTGTACCCGCTGCTCGACGACCAGGAGGCGGCGACCGCGCGGCTGGCCGAAGCCTTCCGGATCGAGGTCGGCGGCCTCGGGCTCGACGAACTCGTCGGCGGCCTCGGCGTCGCGCAGGCCACGCTGACCGGCCTGGAGATGCTCGGGCTCGACACCGAGCCGAACCGGGTCGTGCTGCAGGGCTTCGGGTCGATGGGTGGCGCCACCGCGCGGTTCCTCGCCGACGCCGGGCTGCGGGTGGTCGGCGTCTCGGACGTCCACGGCGTCGTCGCCAACCCGGATGGCCTGGACGTCGAGAACCTGCTGCGGCACCGTGACCGCTTCGGCGGGATCGACCGCGACAACCTCCGGCCCGGCGACCGGCTGCTGCCGCCGGAAGCGTGGCTGGACGTGCCGGCCGAGGTGCTCGTCCCGGCCGCCATCTCCTACTGCATCGACAGCGACAACCAGGCCAAGATCGGCGCGAAGCTGATCGTCGAGGCGGCGAACCTGCCGGTCACACCGGACGCCGAGGAGCTGCTCGACGCCCGCGGCATCCGGGTGGTGCCCGACTTCGTGGCCAACTCCGCGACCAACTCGTGGTGGTGGTGGACGCTGTTCGGCGACGTCGGCGCGGACGCCGAGGAGGCCTTCGGCAAGGTCCGCGCCCGGATGCGGCACCTGGTGACCAGGATGTTCGAGGTCGCGACGCTCGACGGCCTGAGCCTGCGCGCCGCCGCGCTGCAGCTGTCGGAGCGGAATCTGGAGGCCATCCAGGCCCGGTTCGGCTGACGGGAACGTTTCCGCCCCCGAAGTAGTTGAACGTTGTATGAAACTCGGCATCTACAGCTTCGGCGACCGCGCGCCGGACCCGCGCACCGGCGAGCAGCTGTCCGTCGCGCAGACGCTGGCCAACACCCTCGAGCGGATCAAGCTCGCCGACGAGCTGGGCCTGGCCTTCTACGGCCTCGGCGAGCACCACCTCGACCAGTACGCCATCTCCAGCCCGGGCACCGTGCTGGCCGCCGCCGCGAGCGTCACCCGGCAGATCACGCTCAGCTCCGCCGTCACCGTCTTGAGCACGGAGGACCCGGTCCGCCTCTACCAGCAGTTCACCACGCTCGACCAGCTCAGCCACGGCCGCGCCGAGCTGCTGGCCGGGCGCGGGTCGTTCACCGAGTCGTTCCCGCTGTTCGGCAACGACCTCGGCGACTACGACGAGCTGTTCGAGGAGAAGCTCGCGCTGCTGCTGCGCATCGACCGCGAGGACCCGCTGACCTGGTCCGGGAAGTTCCGCCCGCCGCTGGAGAACGCGCGGATCCTGCCGCGCCCGTACGGGAGGCGGCTGCGCATCTCGGTCGGCACCGGCGGCAACCCGGAGTCGTCGATCCGCGCCGGGCTGCTCGGCCTGCCCGTGGTGTACGCCGTGATCGGCGGACGTCCCGAGCGCTTCGCCCCGCTGGTCGACCTCTACCGCCAGGCGGGCGAGGCAGGCGAGCAGGACCCCGCGGACCTGCACGTCACCATGGGCGCGATCGGCTTCATCGCCGAAAAGTCGCAGGAGGCCAAGGAAACCTTCTACCCGTACTGGCTCGAAACGATGAAGTACGGCGCCCGCGCCCGCGGCTGGGCGATCCCGACGCGTGCCGAATACGACGAGTACACCCGGGACGCGCAGGCGTTGTTCGTCGGCAGCCCGCAGGAGATCGCCGAGCGGCTGGTCGCGGTCGGCAAGCTCACCGGCGCCGACCGCTACGCCATGCAGATGGACTGGTCCGGCGTGCCGCACGCCGAGGTCATGAAGGCCATCGAGCTGCTCGGCACCGAGGTGCTTCCCCTGGTGGAAAAGGAGTTCTAGACGTCGTTGGCGGCGATGTAGCCGAACGTCATGGCCGGGCCGATGGTCGAGCCCGCGCCCGCGTAGCTGTGCCCCATCACCGCCGCGCTCGCGTTGCCTGCCGCGTACAGGCCGCGGATCACCGAGCCGTCCGGGCGCAGCACACGAGCCCTGGCGTCGGTGCGCATGCCACCCTTCGTGCCGAGGTCGCCCGGGACGATCCGCAACGCATAGAACGGCGGCAGCCACAGCGGCGCCAGGCAGGAGTTCGGCTGCACCGCCGGGTCGGTGTAGTAGTGGTCGTACACGCTCGCGCCGCGGTGGAACTCGGGGTCGGAGCCGGTGCGGGCGAAGCCGTTGAAACGGTCCACTGTGGACTTCAGCGCCGCCTGCGGCACGCCGATCCGGCGGGCCAGGTCCTCGATCGTCGACGCCTTGAAGACGGCACCGCCGGCGTACCAGGCGTCCGGGAACGGCAGCACCGGCAGGATGTCGCGGAACAGGTAGCGGTTGCGGTAGTTCTGGTCGACGACCAGCCACGCCGGGATGTCCGGCGCCGTCGGGTTCTTGTCGTACATCGTGTGCACGACGTCGCTGTAGGGCGCGGCCTCGTTGACGAACCGCTGCCCGGCCTGGTTCACCAGCAGCCCGCCGGGCAGGGTGCGCTCGGCCAGGCAGAAGTACGGGTCGCCGGGGACCGGGATGGCCGGGCCCCACCACGCGTCGTCCATCAGGTCGAGGGCCGCGCCGGCGCGCTGGCCCGCGCGGTGGCCGTCGCCGGTGTTCTCCCGCGCGCCGACGGTCCAGTCGGTGCCGATCGGCTGCCGCTGGTACTGCGCGCGCATCGCGGCGTTGTGCTCGAACCCGCCCGAGCCGACGATCACCCCGCGCCGGGCCCGCACCAGCCCGTTCGGCGTCACGACCCCGGTCACCGCGCCGTTTTCGACGTTCAGGTCGGTCAGCGGCGTGTTCAGCCACACCGGCACGTTCGCCCGCTGCAGCCCGGCCCGCAGGCCGGCGGCGAGCGCCTGGCCCATGGTGAGCGGCTTCTGCCCGGCCAGCGCGGCGGCCGTGCCGCGGGCGAGGCACTCGGCGGCGACCGCGGCGCCCTTGGCGTTGACCGCGGCGAGGTTCAGCCACTTGTAGTCGGCGCTGAACACGACGAGCCCGGGCGGGGTCGCCAGGTACGGCGGGTTCAGGTTGGCCAGCTCGGCACCCAGCAGGTTCCCGTCGAACTGGTCCGGCTCGATCGAGCGGCCGTTCGGCAGGCCGCCCGGCAGCTCCGGGTAGTAGTCGCTGTAGCCCTCCATCCAGCGGAACCGCAGCGGGCTGTTGGCCATGACGAACGCGATCATCTCCGGGCCGTTGCGCAGGAACGCTTCCTGGCGCGCGGCAGGCACGTCCGGGCCGACGACGGCGGCGAGGTACTGCGCGGCCTTCGCCGGGGTGTCCGGCACCCCGGCGGCGAGCAGCACCGGGTTGTTCGGGATCCAGATGCCCGCGCCGGACCGCGCCGCCGAGCCGCCGAACGTCGGCGCCTTCTCGAGCACGACGACGCTGAGGCCGCGCTTGGCCGCCGTCAGCGCCGCGGTCATGCCCGCGGCGCCGGAGCCGACCACGACGACGTCGTACTCCCCCAGCGGCGCCGCGGCACTCGCGGCGGGCGCCGCGGCGAGCGCGGACGTCGCGGCCAGGCCCACGCCGGCCGCGGTGCCGCGCAGGAGCTGGCGGCGGGTCAGGTCGGCATCCATGGCGTCCTCCTCGCTCGCGGGACAGCGAGGTCATGATTCCGATCCGGACCGCGAACTGGAACCTGTTCTACCCGCTTGGAGCAGCCGGGACCGGTCCCGATCGGCCGGAGGCGCCAACCGGTGACGGCATTCGGCCCAGGCTCACGCCGTCCACGTCACCGGCAGTGCCTCCGGGCCGCGCACCGACAACGGCGGCCGCCAGGCGACGGTTTCCGGCGGCAGGGCCAGATCCAGGCCGGGCAGCCGGTCGAGCAGCGTCCGCAGCGCGATCTCGCCCTCCAGCCGGGCCAGCGCGGCGCCGAGGCAGAAGTGGATGCCGTGCCCGAAGCCGAGCTGCGGGGCATCCTTGCAGCGGATGTCGAACGCGGCCGCGTCCGGGAACACGTTCTCGTCGCGGTTCGCGGCCCCGGTGTGTGCCAGCACCGCCTCGCCGCGGCGCACCACCCCGCCGGACAGCTCGACGTCTTCGAGCGCGACCCGCAGCAGCGACGTGTCGGCCGGGCTGTCGTAGCGCATGATCTCCTCGACCGCGCCGGACGTCAGCGCGGGATCGGCCCGCAGCGCCGCGAGCTGCTCCGGATGGCGGCACAGCAGGAAGATCCCGGTCGAGATGAGGCTGACCGTCGTCTCGTGCCCGGCCAGCAGGAGCTGGGTCGCGAGGTCGATCAGCTCGGCTTCGGTGAGCCGGTCGCCGTCCTCGTCGCGGGCGTGCACGAGCGCGCTGAGGAAGTCGCCCGCCGGCTGCGCGCGCTTCGCGGCGACCAGCTCGGCCATGTCGTGCGCGCCGTCGCGCCGGGCCTGCTCTACGTCGGCGGGTGTGTGCTGCATCGGCGTGACGATCACGCGCGACCACTGCCGGAACCGCTCGCGCCCGGCGAAGGGGACACCGAGCAGCTCGCACATGACCGCGGTGGGCAGCGGGAAGGCGAACTCCTCGACCAGGTCGGCGGGCGGGCCGTGCGTGGCCAGCGCGCGGACGAGGTCGTCGGCGATCTCCTGGATCCGCGGCCGCAGCCCGGCGATCCGCCGGACGGTGAACGCCTGCGCGGACAGCCGCCGCAGGCGCGTGTGGTCGGGCGGGTCCAGGTTGAGGATGCTGTGCTCGCCGGTCGAGAAGTCGCCCGGCTCGATGAGGCACGGCGCGCCCGGGTACAGCAGGTTGCGGCTGAACCGGGGGTCGGCCAGGACCGTGCGGACGTCGTCGTAGCGCGTCACGAGCCAGCCTTCGTGGCCGCTCGGGAACGCGACCCGGGACATCGGCGGGTGGCCGGCGTAGACCGCCCCCATCGGGACGGCGGGATGGTCCTTCTCGGCGGGATAGACAGCGGTCATGGCGCCGATGATGAGCGCCGCCCGCGGCGTGCGGGAAGGCGTGGCGGCACGGAAGACCCGGCCGGACGCCGGATTGCGTCCGGACGGCCGCCCGCACGGGCAGCGGTAAGTTGACGATGCCCTCAAGTTGTGGCTAAGTTGAGCACACTCTCAACTTAGCCCCAGGAGGAACTCTTGCCGAAAGTCCTTGCCGTGCTGGGTGCCGGCCCCGGCCTGGGCCTGTCGATCGCCCGCCGCTTCGGCCGCGAAGGCTTCACGACGGCACTGGTCTCCCGCAGCGACGCGCGGCACGCGGCCTACCGCGCGGCCCTGCCCGGCGTCACCGCCCTCACGTACACCGCCGACGTCACCGACGAAGCCCAGCTCCGCGGCGTGCTCGCCCGCATCACCGAAGACGCGGGCGAGATCGACACGGTGTACTTCGGCCCGGCCGACGCCGGCGCCGGGCCGGGCATCACCCCGCTCACCGAAGCGGGTGCCGACGCCCTGCGCACGCCGTTCGAGTCGATCGTCGTCCCGGCGGCCCGGCTCGTCGAAGCGGTCCTGCCGGGCATGCTGGCCCGCGGCTCGGGTGCGCTGCTCTTCGCGGGCGGCCTCAGCGGCAAGTACCCGATGCCGATGCTCGGCAATCTGGGCCCGGCCTCCGCAGCGCTGCGCATGTACGTGCTGGCGCTGCACGAAGCGTTGCGGGACAAGGGAATCTACGCCGGAGCGCTGACGATCGGCGGCCTCATCGAGGGCGGCGACATCCACAAGCTGCTCACCGAGCAGGACCACGGCATCCCGGTGGGCACGCTGAATCCCGACGCCATCGCGGACCGGGCGTGGTCGCTGTACGCCGGGCGGGAAGAGGCGGAAGCGGAGTTCAACGCCATGGCGGCGGTCTAGCCTGGAGATCATGTACACCCCGGAAGAGCGGACCGCGCTCCGCGAAGCACTGGTCGAGGCGGCCCGGTCGGACGAGCGCGTCACCGGCGCCGCACTCACCGGCTCGGCCGCGCTCGACGCCGAGGACGCGTGGTCGGACATCGACCTCGCCTTCGCCGTCGCGGGCGAGCCGGAGCCGGTCGTCGCGGACTTCACCGGGCGGATGTACCGAGAGCACGACGCCGTGCACCACATGGACGTCGTGGTCGGGCGCACCGTGTTCCGCGTGTTCCTGCTGGCGAACACCCTGCAGGTCGACCTGGCGTTCTGGCCGGAAGCGGACTTCGGCGCGACGACACCGAAGTTCCGCCTCCTGTTCGGGACGGCCCAGGAACTCGACCAGGTCCGGCCGCCGGAGGCGCGGCGGCTGATCGACCTCGCCTGGCTGCACGCCCTGCACGCGCGGTCGAGCATCGCCCGCGGCCGTGGCTGGCAGGCCGAGTACATGATCGGCCGGGTCAGGGAGTACGCGCTGGCACTGGCGTGCCTGCGCCACGGCCTGCCCGCCGTCGAAGGCCGCGGCCTCGACCGGCTGCCCGCGGAGGTCACCACGCCGTTCGCGGAAACGCTGGCCGGCAGCCTCGACGACCTGGACCGCCCGTTCCACGCCGTCGTCGAGCTGCTCGCCGCGGAGATCGACCGGGCCGACCCCGGGCTGGGGGCCCGGCTGACCCCGCTGCTGCGGGAACTCGCTAAGCCAGGTAAGCCAGTTCCGGGTGCGCGCTGACGTAGGCGTCGAGCAACCGCCGCGCCACCGACACCGAATCCACCAGCGAGTGCACCGCGAACGCCCGCAACGCCGCGTCCCGTGACCCCGTCGTCGCCGCTTCGAGCACCGCACGCTCGGCTGCCTTCACCGCCGTCACCAGGCCCAGCGCGTGGTCCGGCAGCGGGCCGGTGGCGATCGGGCGGGCGCCGTTGCCGTCGACCGTGCACGGCAGCTCGACCACCGCGTCGGGCGGCACGCCCGGCAGCGCGGAACCGTTGCGGACGTTGAGGATCAGCGTCGTGCGCTCGCCGCCCGCGAGCGCGCGCATCAAGGCCACGGCCACCTTCTCGTAGCCGCCGCCTTCGAGGTCGTCCGCGGCCCGCTCCTCCGAACGCGTCTCGGCCATGTACGTCGCTTCGCGTTCCAGGCGCGTGCGTTCCCACGAGGCCAGCGAAGGGTCCGCGTAGAAGCCGCGTTGCTGTTCCAGCAGGAAAGCCCCGCGCGACGCGGAACCGGCGGCCTCGCGCGCGAAGTAGTAGTAATGCAGGTATTCGTTCGGCACGGCCCCCAGCGCACGCAGCCACGCGGCGCCGAAGAGCTTTCCCTCCTCGAACGACTCCAGCGCGACGGCGTCGGCGAGCAGCCGCGGCAGGACGTCCTCGCCGCCGACGCGGACCGCGCGCAGCCAGCCCAGGTGGTTGAGGCCCGCGTAGTCGAACCACGCCGTCGCCGGATCGACGCCGAGCGCCCGCGCGACCCGGCGGCACAGGCCCACCGGGGAGTCGCAGATGCCGATCACCCGGCCGCCCAGCTGCGCGGCCATCGCTTCGGTGACCAGCCCGGCGGGGTTGGTGAAGTTGACGACCCACGCACGCGGCGCCAGCTCACCGATCGTCCGCGCGAGCGCGACGGCGACCGGGACCGTCCGCAGCCCGTACGCGATCCCGCCCGCGCCCACGGTTTCCTGCCCCAGCACGCCTTCCGCGCAGGCGAGCTGCTCGTCCAGCCGCCGCCCGCGCAGGCCGCCGACCCGGATGGCGGAGAACACGAAGTCCACATCGGACACCGCATGCGCGAGCTCGGTGGTCGTGCGCACGCGCGGCGCGCCGGGCCGCCCCGCGGCCTGCTCGGCGAGGACCCGTTCGATCGCCGCGAGCCGCACGGCGTCGACGTCGTGCAGGACCAGCTCGGTGATCCCGCCGCCGAGCAGCGCGCCGTGCACCAGCGGCACGCGGAACCCGCCGCCGCCCAGGATCGCCAGCCTCACCGCACCACCACCCTCACGGCGACCCTAGCGCAGCGCTTGCGCTTCCGGCGCCGCCGGCCGAAGCGGGGCCACCTCCTCGGGACGCCCACCGCCGGAACACGCGAAACGGCGCAGCGCTTGCGCTTCCGGCGCCGCTGACGCACGCTCGGGCCAGCATTGCGTGATCCCGTGGAGGCGCCCGTGCCGGCCGAGCCCGCACCCGACATCGATGTCTTCCTGTCCGGTCCGCTGTTCTTCGACCTGGTCTTCACCGGACTCGAACGGCCGCCGTCGCCGGGCACCGAAGTGTGGACCGGTGGCATGGGGTCGGGGCCGGGCGGGATCGCGAACTTCGCGGTCGCGCTGAGCCGGCTCGGCCTGCGGACCTCGCTGGCCGCCGCGTTCGGCACCGACGTCTACGGGCGCTACTGCTGGGACGTGCTGTCGCGGCAGGAGCACATCGACCTGTCGCGGTCGCGGCAGTTCCCGGAGTGGCACTCGCCCGTGACCGTCTCGCTGTCCTATGCCGGCGACCGCGCGATGGTCACCCACGGCCATCCGCCGCCCGTCCCGGTCGCGGAGCTGGCCGGGTCGCCGCCGCCGAGCCGCGCGACCGTTGCGCACCTCGGCCTCGACACCGCCGCCTGGGTCCACACGGCACACCAGTCCGGCAGCCTGGTCTTCGCCGAGGTCGGCTGGGACCCGTCGGAGGCGTGGTCGCCCGCCCTGCTCGACCAGCTGGCCTGCTGCCACGCCTTCCTGGCGAACGAGGTCGAAGCCCTGCGCTACACCCGCACGGACACCCCGGAAGCGGCACTGGCCAAGCTGGCCGACCTGGTCCCGCTGGCGGTGATCACCCGCGGCGGCGCGGGCGTGCTGGCGGTCGACGGGACGACCGGCGAGACGGCGTCGGTGCCGGCGCTGCCGGTGGAGGTCCTCGACGCGACCGGTGCGGGCGACGTCTTCGGCGCGGGCTTCGTCGCGGCGACGCTGACCGGGTGGCCGCTGGCCGACCGGCTCCGCTTCGCGTGCCTGACGGCCGCCTTGTCGGTCCAGCACTTCGGCGGCGCGCTGGCGGCACCGGGCTGGCACGAGATCGCCCAGTGGCACGCCCGCACGCGCCGCCCGGACTACGCGTTCCTGGACGACGTGCTCCCGGCGGAGACCGTGGCGGGCACCCGCCGCGGCCCGGTGACCCTCGGCTTCGGCGACGACAGCTGGCGCTGATCGTCACCGCAGTACCCGGCCGAGGAAGCCCCGGATGTACCCGGCGATGGCGTCCAGGTGCGTCTCCAGCGCGAAGTGCCCCGAGTCGAGCAGGTGGATCTCGGCGTCGGGCAGGTCGCGGGCGTACGCGCGGGCGCCGTCGGCGACGAAGATCTCGTCGTTGCCGCCCCACACCGCCAGCAGGGGCACCTGGCTGGCCCGGAAGTACTCGTGGAACTTCGGGTACAGCGCGACGTTGTGGTGGTAGTCGGCGAGCAGCGCCTGCTGGATCGCCGCGCCGCCCGGCCGGTCGAGCAGGGCCTGGTCGTGGATCCAGACGTCCGGGCTGACCAGCTCCGGGTCCGGCACGCCGTCGAGGTACTGCGCCTTGGTCGCCTCCAGGGTGACCATGCCCCGCAGGTCGTCCTCGGTCAGCGTGCCGGCGGCGAGCTTCTGCGGCAGCCCGGCACCGAGCCCCTCGACGTAGGCGTTGCCGTTCTGCGTGACGATCGCGGTGACGCGGTCCGGGTTCGCGGTGGCGATGCGCAGGCCCACCGGGGCGCCGAAGTCCTGGATGTAGAGCGCGAACCGGCCGAGGCCGATGGCGTCGAGCAGGCCGAGGGTCAGCTCGGCGAGGGCGTCGAAGGTGTAGGTGAACTCCTCGACCGGCGGGGCGTCGGACGCGCCCGCGCCGAGGTAGTCCGGCGCGACGACGTGGTAGCGGTCGGCCAGCGCCGGGATGAGATGCCGGTACATGTGCGAGCTGGACGGAAACCCGTGGAGCAGCACGATCGTGGGCGCTTCGGCGGGCCCGGCCTCCCGGTAGAACAGCCGGTGCCCGGCGACGGTGACGTAACGGTGGTGCACGGTGACCATGACTTCTCCTCGCGTCTCATGGATACTTCTCGATTTATCCATGAGACGTGCTAGGCTGTCAACACCCGATCCCGAGGAGGCATCGATGGTCACCGCAGCACCGGGCGAAGAGCGTTCGCCCGCGCTGGCCCTGGTCAACACCCGGCGGCTGAGCCCCGCCGGCCCGGTCGACGACCTCGCCGAGCCCGGCCCGGCCGCCGCGTGGCTGCGCCTGCCGTCGGTGACGGCCGAGGATCTGCGCCGCCTGCACGACCTGCGCGCCGCGGTGCGCGAGCTGCTGGCCGCGCTGGCGGAGAGCCGCTCCCCCGGCGGCGACGCCGTCACCACGGTCAACGCGGCAGCGCGGGCGGACGCGGCCGCACCGCAGCTGGCGTGGCGGTCCGGCCCGGTGCGCGAATGGCACAGCACCCGGCCGGGCAGCTTCGAGGAGGCCGTCGCGGCACTGGCCCGCGACGCGATCGACGTCGCGACCGGCGACCTCGGCGGCCTGGTCCGGGCGTGCGAAGCCCACGGCTGCGTCCGGTTCTACTTCCGCGAGCACGCCCGCCGCCGCTGGTGCTCGACGACGTGCGGCGACCGCGTCCGCGCGGCCCGCCACCAGCGGCTGGTGGTCGAGCAGCGCGACGCGCGCTAGCGTGACCCGATGGACTGGACGCTCGAAGTGGTCGTGGTGCCGGTGTCCGATGTGGACCGGGCGAAGGCCTTCTACGCCGATCAGCTGGGCTTCACGGTCGACCACGACCGGACGTTCGGCGAGCACGTCCGGCTCGTCCAGCTGACCCCGCCGGGCTCGGGCTGCTCGGTGGTGATCGGCCGGGGCGCGGTGCCGGACATGCCGCCGGGCTCGCTGAAGGGGCTCCAGCTCGTCGTCAAGGACCTGCCGAAGGCCCACGCGATGCTGCGCGAACGCGGCGTCGAGGTGAGCGACATCGAGGTGTACGGGATGGGCACCTGGGACGGGCAGGCGGATCTGGACAACGTGGGTTTCGTGCACTTCAGCGACCCCGACGGCAACGCCTGGGCGGTGCAGCAGATCTCGTCGCGCCGCTGACGGGTCAGTCGGTCAGCGCACCACAGCTGACGTTCACGGTGGACGCGGTCATCGTCCGCGCCCGGTCCGACGCCACGAACGCCGCCACCGCCCCGACGTCGGCGAGCGTCGCCGCCCGCCCCAGCATCGTCTTGCCCGTGATGCCCCGCTCGATCACCTCGCGGCCCGGGAAGTCCCGCGGGAGCGTCTCCGGAATCCCGCCGGTCCGGATGGTCACCGCGCGGATCCCGTGCGGCCCCAGCTCCGCGGCCAGCTGGCGGCGCATCGCCTCCAGCGCGTGGAACGCCACCTGCAGCCCGCCGACCGGGAAGTCGCGGACCGGATCGCCCGCCCCGCCGAACAGCAGGATCACCCCCGACCGCCGGGGCATCATGTGCCGCGCCGCCGCGCGGGCGGTCAGGAACTGCGTCCGGACCGCCGTCACGACCGGACGCTCGTAGTCCGCTGTCGCCATGTCGACCAGCGGCGTGCCCTGGACGTCGCCGTGCGCGATCAGGTTGAACGAGACGTCGATGCCGCCCTGGGCGGCGACCGCGTCCGCGTGGGCGTCGACGGCCTGCTCGTCGAGGGCGTCGACCTCCGCCGTCTCGGCCGCGCCGCCCGCCGCGCGGATGCGCCCGGCCACCTCTTCGAGCCGGGCACGCGTGCGGCCCGCGAGGAAAACGCGCGCCCCTTCCGCGGCGAACGCCTCGGCCACCGCCGAGCCGACCCGCCCGCCTCCGCCGTAGACGATCGCGTTCTTGCCCGCGAGCAACGTCATGGGTCCCTCCGATCTCCGGGTGCCTTCACCACGGCGTCGAACGAGCCCGCCCGGAATCGACACCGGCGTCAGGGCCGCGGGACACCCATCGGGTTCGGCACCGGGACCACACCCGCGTCGATCACCGCCCGGCTGAGCGGGACCGCCAGCTCCAGGAGCCGCTCCAGGTCGTCGCCGAGGGCCTCGAGCGGGGCCGCGGCCAGACGGTCGGTGTCCTCTTCGATGCGGCGGCGCAGCGCCCGGCCGTCGTCGGTCAGGCGGCCGTCGCCGTCGAGCACTCCCCGCCGCTGCAAGCGTTCGAGCGCCGCCGTCCAGTCGTCGTCGGACCAGCCGCGGTGGGGCTGGACGTCGGCGCGGCCGAGCACGCCGTCGCCGATGTGGGTCAGCGTTGTCTCCAGCCCGCCGAGTCCCGCGTGGACCGCCGCGAGGACGTGACCGTCGCCGCGGTGTTCGCGCAGCACCGTCGCCGCCAGCCACACCCGGCCGAGGGGGTCGGCCGGCCGCGGCACGTCCGCCCAGGCCGCGGCCAGCGGACGGCCGTCGCAGCGGCACGCGTCCGCCGCCCGCTCCAGCAGTGCCGCGAGTTCCTCGTGGCCGTCGCCGACTGCGCGGCGCAAAGCCGACGAGACCGCCGCGAGCCGCGTCTCGACGACGTCCGCCGGAGAAGCGAACGACCACGCGTCCGGCAGGGCGCGGGCGACCATCGCCGGGGCGAAGCCGAACAGCATCGCCGTCGCGGCGGCCGGGCCGACCGCGCCGAGCGGCGCGACCCGGCCCGCGAAGTAGCCCATCCAGTAGCCGCGCAAACCGGCCGCCTTCGCCGCTTCGGCCGTCTCGGGCGCGAAGTAGACGACGGCGTGCAGGGGCTCGACGGCCGTCCAGAGCTTGCGGGCTGTCATGGTCTGCTCCTCAGGGGGTCAGCCGGTGCAGGTCGCGCGGGAACAGCGTGGCCTCCCGGACGTTGGCGGCGCCGAGCAGCCGCGCCGTCCAGCGTTCCAGGCCGATCGCGAAGCCGCCGTGGGGTGGCATGCCGTGGGCGAAGGCGGCCAGGTAGTCGCGGTAGGCGGGCGCGTCGTCGCCGAGGACCGCGAGGTAGTCGGCGTGCCGGTGCAGCCGCTGGCCGCCGGTCACCAGCTCCAGGCCGCGGAAGAGCAGGTCGAAGCTGTTCGAGTAGCCGGGCCGCGCCGGGTCGGGGTGGGTGTAGAACGGCCGTTTCGCCATCGGGTAGCCGGTGACGAAGAGGAACTCCGAGCCGTGCTCCCGCCGCGCCCAAGCCGAAAGCCGCCGTTCGTGCGCGGGCGCGAGGTCGGGCTCGTCCGGCGGCGCGCCGAGGAGCTTCAGCGCGTCCGCGAAGTGGATCTCGGGGATCTCCTCGGGCACGGTGACGAGCCCGGCGGCCATGCCCGCCAGCACCTCCCGCAGCACGGCCATGACGTCGCGGTGGTCGCGGATGAAGCCGAGTTCGGCGTCGAGGCTGGTGTACTGGGCCAGGTGCCGCGCCGTGTCGTGCGGCTCGGCGCGGAAGACCGGGCCGACCTCGTAGACGCGCTCGAAGACGCCGACCAGCGCCTGCTTGAAGAACTGCGGTGACTGCGCGAGGTAGGCGCGGCGGCCGAAGTACTCGATGCCGAAGACGTTCGCCCCCGACTCGGTGGCCGACGCGACGATCTTCGGCGTGTGCGTCTCGGTGAAGCCCAGCCGGTCCAAAGTGGACCGGAAGCCGCGGACGGCGGCCGCGGACAGGGCGAAGCGGGCCCTCAGCGCGGGGTGCCGCAGCGCTACCGGGGCGTGGTCGAGAATTGTCGGCAGCGACGCGTCCACCTCGGGCCGGTAGAGCGGGAACGGCGGCGGCTGCACCGCTTCGGCCAGCGTGCGGACCACCGGCGACGTCAGCTCGACACCGCCGGGCGCGCGCGGGTTCGCCGTAACAGTGGCCTGCACCTCGACCACGGTCTCCTCGGGCGGCGCGGCACCCTGCAGCACGACCTGGGCCAGCCCGGAGCGGTCCCGGACGACGACGAACGTGACGGACTTCAGCCGCCGGCGGCGGTGCACCCAGCCGGCGACGCGGACGCGGGCGCCGACGTGCCGGGGCAGGTCGGCGGCCAGTACTCGGGAACTCATCACCCTCCCAACGCGGAACCCTCGGGAGTGCGGGCGAGAGGGGAAGCTCGCGGTGCCACCGCACATTCACCGCCGGACGGCGGCCTCGTCGCGGCCCGGTGACGGGGGCCGGCCGGCGGGGCATGGGGCGCGCGGGCGCCGTTCCTCCCCGCACTCCGGAGGGTCTTCACCACCGGGCACGGGACCGCCTTCCCAGCTGCCGGCGGCTCTCTGGACCCGTGCGCTCCCGGGGCTACTCGTCTCCATCAGCGCGTTGGGGAAACGGTAGCCGCCCGGCGGCGAAGACGCCGCTGGTTTTCGACGGGCTCGCCGCCGACCCGGGTCACCGGGCCCCGTAGGCGCCGCCGTTGACGTGGATCACCTGGCCGGTGATGTGCCCCGCGCCCGGCGCGGCCAGGAACTCCACCGCCTCCGCCACTTCCTCCGGCGTGCCGGCGCGCTGGTCGAACGCCACCGCAAGCCGCGGCGCCAGCCACTCCTGGGTCAGCGTGCCGTGGAAGAACTCCGTGTCCAGCACGACTCCCGGGGCCACGACGTTCGCCGAGCCGGATGCTCCCAGCCTGCGGGCGAGGTCGGTGTTCCACGCCTCGATCGCCGCCTTCGCCGCGCCGTACGAGCCTGAGCCCTGCTTCGCCGCGATGGACCCGAGAGTCACAACCCGCACGTTGTCCGCGAAGCGCGGCTCCAGCGCCGCAGTCACGAGGACTGCCGACAGCACGTTGGCCGCGAAGTTCGCCTGCCACGCGTCCGCGACGCCTCGCAGGTCGCCCGGGGCCGGGGCTTCGCGGACCCGGTCGGTGTTGCCGCCCGCGTTGTTGACCAGGACGTCCACCCGCTCCGGCAGCTCCGCCAGCGCCGCCTGGACCGCCGCCGGGTCGCTCGCGTCGAAGGCCACCGGGCGGGCGCCGATCCGCTCCGCCGCCGCTTCGAGGACGTCCTTGCGGCGGCCGGTGACGGTGACCCGCTCGCCCGCCGCCGCGAAGCGGGTGGCGATCGCCAGCCCGATGCCCGTTCCGCCGCCGGTGACCACGATTTCCCGCTGTTCGCTCATGGCGTCATCTTCACCGACGAAAGCCTTGCCCCGCCGGGTTTTCCCGGCGAACGGAACACCTTTACCAGCCGGTCGCCGGATACGTCATCACGCAGATCGCGTCGACGTCGTCCGCCGACGCCTCGTAGAAGTGCGGCACGTCGGCGCCGAAGATGACGAAGTCGCCGCGGCCGAGCGTGCTCGGCGTGTCGACCGGGCCGGCCACCAGTCCGCCGCGGGCGACGTAGATGTGCTCGACCGTGCCCTGGGCGTGCGGCGGGCTTTCGATGCGCTGGCCGGTTTCGTGGATGCGGATCCGCCACACCTCGGTCAGCGTGCCCGCGCCCATCCGGTGCAGCAGTTCCTGCTTGCTGTACTCCGGCTCGCCGGTACCCGGCCGGACCACCGGCTTCGGGGGCGTCGCCGGAGTGATGACGTCACCGAGCGGCAGCCGCAGCGCCACCGCGATCGCCGACAGCGTGTCGATCGTCGGGTTGCCCAGGCCCGCTTCGAGCGTCGAGAGCGTGCCCTTGCTGATCCCCGCCTGCCGGGCCAGCTCGGCCGCGGACAGCCGCCGGGCCTCGCGCATCCGGCGTACCTGGGCGCCGATCAGCACCGCAGTGCTCTCGCGGACGTCGCCGCTCTGCTGCTCCGTCATCGCCGCCCTGCTGTCCGTTCCGTGCTGCTGCGAATGTAACCGACGCACCCCGCGCCTGCGGCCCGCCCCGGAACCCCACGGGCGTGACCGGCAGCACACAGTATGTTATAGTGCCCATGATCGTTCAGTTTGCTGAACTCGACGTCTCCAGCGTAGTTCACGGGGAGGTGGCGACGTGCTTTCGGCGCGAGGGGAGATCGGCATCCACGCCTGCACGGAAGCCGACATGGCCGCGGTGTCCAAACTGCTCGCGATGGGGGTGCTCAGCGTCGACCAGGCGCTGTCCCCCGACCTCCTGGTCGCGGAGGTCGACCACCGGGTCGTGGCCGCACTGGCCCCGAACTCGCCGGTGGCGGCCGACCCGTTCGTCGCGACCGCCGAGGTGAGCGAGCTCCTGCTGCTGCGGGCCAGCCAGCTCGGCTGGCCCGGCCACCGCGAGACACCGCGCTGGATGCGGACGTGGCGGGCCTGGTACGACCGGGGTGCCCTCTGCTGAGCCGCCCCGTGCGCAATGGCCGCCGGAACCGGCGGCACGAAACCGAGGACGAGGAACTTCGTGGAAAACACCACCTATGACAAGCTGATCTCCCTGCTCGACGAGCACGGCGCGAGCTACCGGCTCATCGACCACCCCGCCGAGGGGCGGACGGACATCGTGAGCCCGATGCGCGGCAACGAGGTCGGCCACGCCGCCAAGTGCATGGTGCTGATGGTCAAGCAGGGCAAGAAGGTCACCCGTTACGTCCTCGCCGTCGTGCCCGGCGACCGCAAGGTCGACCTCGCCGCCGTGCGCGCGCTGCTCGACGGAACCTACATCTCCTTCGCCAACGCCGAAACCGCCGAACGCCTCTCCGGCTGCGTCGCGGGCACCATCCTGCCGTTCTCCTTCGATCCCGCGCTCCAGCTGATCGTCGACCCCGGCATCCGCGACATCGAAGAGCTGTACTTCAACGCCGCCCGGCTCGACCGGTCCGTCGCGCTGCGCACGGCCGACTACCTGGCCATCGCGCAACCGCGGTTCGAGCGGATCAGCCAGCCCGCCACGGACTGAGGCTCACGTCGTCGCGGCGGCCGTGCCGGTGACGAGGTCCCGGATCTCCGTGAAGGACTCCGACCAGAACACCAGCCCGTGCCGCCGGACGTAGATCTTCTTGGCGTCCTCGGCCGCTTTGGCCACCGCGGTGGCCAAAGCGATGCTGCCGTACTCCTGGGGATCGATCACCAGGACGCCCAGCCGGGTCAGCTCGGCGTCCGGGATGTAGTGGTTGTGCACGACGTACGCCGCGCCGAACCGCTCGGCCAGCAGGTGGTGCAGGTAGGCCTCCACCGAGGCCGGCCCGGCGCCGCGGCAGTGCAGTACCCCGTCGCCGCCGCCTTCGACCAGCACGAAGTCGTCGTCGGCGAGGTCCTTGATGTAGGCGCCGCTGGCCGAGACGTACAGCCGTCCGCCGGCGGAGAAGCTCACGTTGCCCGCGGAATCGGTCTGGTGCGCGAACTCCCCGCCCAGCCTGCCGAGTTCCTTCGCGTGGGCGAGCACCGTCCGGTGCGCGGAATGGTCGATCGGCTCGCGCTCCAGCGTCATTTCCGCCCACCGCCTGCTCGGCCGGAAGGCACTGCGCTCCGGCGGTTTCCGGCGGGGCGCCGGGGCGGCGTCCCCGGTGAAGTGGATCCCGGAGTGCCTGCCGAGGAATTCCCGCACCTGCGGGCGGACGTCGTCCGGCTCCGCGGTGCCGAGCAGGATGCCGGCGACCCAGCCGGCGACGAGGTCCATGTCCGCTTCGTCCGCGCCGCGCCGGGTGATCTCCTGCACGCCGAACCGCAGCGCGTCCACGTGCTCGAACGCGACTCCGCGGTTCACCGAGATCCCGGCGGCCAGCAGGCGTTCCAGCAGCGGCGGGCCCCCGCCGAGCGGGCGGGTGTCGACGAAGAACATGTGGTTGGCGGTGAACCCGCGGTCCTTGGCCAGCACCGGCACGCCGAGCCGGTCGAGTGCGGTGGCGAGGCGTTTCGCGTTGCGCAGCACGCGGTCGGCGTACTCCTCGCCGACGACGTACATCTCGTGCAGCGCCACGAAAAGCGCCAGCGTGGACGCGGTGTGCTGGCTGCTGACCATCCCGTTCGACAGCGTGTAGCCGATCCGTTCCATCGGGCCCCGGTCGCGGCCGACGATCAGGCCCTTCTGCGGGCCGAAGAACGTCTTGTGCGTGTTGGCCTGCAGGATGTCGGCCCCCTCGGCGAGCGGGGACTGGAACCGGCCGCCGGCGATCAGCCCGAGCGTGTGCGAGGCGTCGTAGATCAGCGGGACGTCGCCCGCGATTTCCTTCAGCTCGCGCACGGGGAACGGGAAGAGGTAGTTCATCGCGTCGATGTAGAGCAGCGAAGGCCGTTCCTCGCGGAATATCTTCTCGGTGGCGGCGAGGTCGATTTCGCTGATGTCGCGGAAGGCGTAGGTACAGCTGCGGCGGCCGAACCCGCGGCAGATGAGCTCGGTGAGGAAATGCCCGCCGTCCTTGGTGGAGATGCGCATGATCTTGTCGCCGGGACGGGTCAGTGCGGCAAAGGTCGTCTGCATGGCGTGCAGCCCGGAAAGGCAGCGGAATTCGGCGTACTCACCGCCGAAGAGCCGGCGGCACACTTCGGTGGCGGACCGTTCGATCCGGTTGACCCGGTCGAGGCCGCGGTAGAGCAGGTTGTTGAGCCGGGACGGCGAATCCTGCCGCATGTCCAGGTGTTCCAGCAGGTAGCGGGTGCCGAGGTCACTGGCGAGCACGCTGCGCGCGAACGGGGAAAGCACGGTCTCGTTCGCCGTGAGGTGGAGCAGCTCGGCCGCTTCGTCCTCCTCGGCCCTGATCAGCTCGCGAATGGCGCCGAGGTCGAGCGGGGCTGCACTGGGTTCCGTCATGTCCATTCCGTTCACGGGGAATAATGCCGGTTCCGGTGATCGTAGGGCCGCGGCGGCCACCGGCGTCAACGACGCAGGCGAAGATGCGCGCGAAGTAGTAGCGGGAATACGACCTTGGCCCTATCGTCCGATTTCTTTTCCGGACCTATGATTCCCTGCGGACGGAGGTGTCCCAGATGACCGTCGACGGGGAACCGCAGAGCGTGCTCTGGCAGGACGGCTGCATTGTCGCGGTGGACCAGGTCGCGTTGCCCCACCACGAGCGGCGGATCCGGATCACCAGGGTCGACCAGCTGATCGCCACCGTCTCCCGGCTGGCGATCCGCGGCGCGCCCAGCCTGGCCGCCGCGGGCGCGCTCGGCGTGCTGCTCTCGGCGCATTCGCGCCGCACCCCGTTCGACGCGGCCGGAATCCGTGCCGACGCCGGGCGCCTCGCGGCGGCGCGGCCGACCGCGGTCAACCTCCGCTGGGCGGTCGACCGCATGCTCGCGGTGCTCGACGGCGGTTATCCCGCGCTGGAACGGGAAGCGGACGCGATCCTCGGCGAGATCGTGACGGCGAACGCCGCACTCGCCTCGGCGACGGCGGACTTCGTGTGCGCGGCCACGGCCCGGCACCGCCTGCGCGTGCTGACCCACTGCAACACCGGCTGGCTGGCGACCCTGCGGATCGGGACGGCGCTGGGCGCGGTCCTGCGGCTGCACGAGCGGGGACGGCTGGAACGGGTGTACTGCACCGAAACCCGCCCGCTGCTGCAGGGTGCCCGGCTGACCTGCTGGGAGCTGGACCGCGCGGAGGTGCCGCACGCGCTGCTGGTCGATTCGGCCGCGGCCGCCGTCATGGCACGCGGCGCGATCGACTGCGTGATCGTCGGCGCGGACCGGATCGCGGCGAACCGGGACACCGCCAACAAGGTGGGCACGCTGGCACTGGCCATCGCCGCCCGGCATCACGGGATCCCGTTCGTCGTCGCGGCGCCGACGTCGACGATCGACGAGGCCACGCCGTCGGGGGCGGGCATCCCGATCGAGCACCGGTACGCCGAGGAGGTCACCCACTTCGGCCTCGAACTGACCGCGCCGCGGCGCACCGAGGTGGAGAACCCGGCGTTCGACGTGACGCCGGGCGAACTCGTCTCGGCGGTGATCACCGAGCACGGGGTGTACCGCCCCGGTGGTTGACCGCGGTCACTGGAGAGCGCTACGTTGACCATTATATTGAACGCTGTCGCGAGGGGGACCTGGCCGCGATGAAGCAGCTCGACGCGCGCGTCGCCGATCCGATCGACCATCAGCGCAGGCTGCTGATCAGCGACCTCTCCATCGTGCTCGTCGCGGTGATCTGGGGGTCGACCTACGTCGTCATGCAGGTCGTCGGCCATTCGCTGCCGGTGATGGCGTTCCTGGCCCTGCGGTTCCTGTGCTCGCTGCCGGTCATCGCGGTGATGGGGTGGCGGTCCCTGCGGACGCTGACCGCCCACGAAGTCCGCTCCGGCGCGGTGTTCGGCACGCTGCTGTTCGGGGTGCTGGCCTGCGAAACCGCCGGCGTCCGGTTCACCAGCGCGGCGAACGCGGGCTTCCTCATCACGGTGTCGGTGGTGCTGATCCCGTTGTTCGAGTGGGTCCTCTTCCGGCGCCGCTACCACGCGCTCGTCTACGTCGCGACGCTGTGCGGGCTGGCCGGCTGCGGGCTGCTTTCGCTCGCCCACGGCTTCCGGCCGCAGCTCGGCGACCTGATCATCCTTGCGGCGGCACTGATCCGCGGTTTCCAGATCACCCTCTTCGGCCGCGGTTCGACGCGCGGAGCGCCGCAGTCGCTGGTCAACATCACGTTCGTCGAGTTCGTCATGGTGAGCCTGCTGGCCGGGCTCTCCTCGGCGGCGTTCGAAACCGGGGTGCCGGGCCGGATTGCCGGGCTCGGCGGGTCGACGTGGCTGCTCATCGTCTACCTGGGCGTGCTGGGAACGTCGTTCGCCTTCTTCGCGCAGCTGCGCAGCGCGCGCATCGGCGGCTCCGCGCGGGTCGGGATCATCCTGTCGACCGAGCCGGTCTTCGCCGCGGTGTTCGCCGTGCTGCTGGCGGGCGAGTCTCTCGGCCCGGTCCAGATCGCCGGCGGCCTGCTGATCGTCGGTGCGGCGTTCGTGGGACGGCTGATGACCGGCCGCGAAGCGAAACCGGCCCGGCGCGCGGAAGTGAGCGGATCCACGCGCCCCGGCGGATGACCCGCCTCAGCGGCGCTCGACCACCTCCACCGGTTCCAGCGTGATCAGCCCGCCGGTGACCAGCCCGTCCAGATCCGGCAGGAACGCCCGCACGCGCTCCTCGGTGTCGACCACGACCACCACGTAACCGGTTCCTTCGGCCAAGCCCAGCCTGCCGAGCTCGTGGATCCGGCCGGTTTCCCCGAAACCCTCGACGCTCGGCAGCACCGACGTCCCCGACAGCCCGGCCCGGTGGGCGCGGCGGACGATCTCGTGCACGACCGGGCGGTGGTGCCACAGCTCGCGGCCGACGAAGACGGTCAGGCACGTCACCGGCCCCGCCGGGCGCCGGTGCGGGCGCCGCCGCATCACCGGTCCGGCGGAGCGGAGTCGCCGAAGGAAACGATCCCGAGTGCCGCGGCCTTCTTCACCGCCGCCATTCTCGACGCCACCCCCAGCTTGTTGTAGACGTTCGTCAGGTGCCGCTTCACGGTGCCTTCGGAAATAAACAGACTGCTCGCTATTTCGGCGTTCTTCATCCCGGCGGCGACGAGGATGATCACTTCGCGCTCCCGGTGGGAAAGGATGCGCTCATTCGTGCCGTTCATCCCCTGCCATTGCGCGCGCGACACCGAGACCACGACGTGCCCGGAATCGCGGTGCACGGCCCGCAACGTCACCAGCAGTTCGTCACGGGTCGCGTTGCGCAGCACATACGCGTGCGCCCCGGCGGAAATCAGCGTGCCGACGAACCGCGGGTCGTCGTGCTCGATCACCGTGACCAGCTTGGCCGCGGGTGCCGCACGGGCGAGCCCGCCGACCCCGTTGACGACGTGGCCGTCGCCGACTTCGCCGTCCAGCAGCACGATGTCCGGGCGCAGCCGGACGGCGAGTGCTTCGGCCTGGCCGAGCACGCCGTCCCCCACGACGTCGATCCCCGGTTCGGCGGAGAGCAGCTCGACCATGCCCTGCCGGGAAAGCTGCTGGTCGTCGATCACCACAATACTGATGGCATCCGTTCCCGCCCCCATGGTCAGCCACCCCCTTTTGGCGCGCCGAAACCAGGCAGACGTCACCGTTCTCCGGCGCGATGATCAGCCCCCAATCCACTTCCACTGTGACACAGTCCACAACTCCGGGGCAAGGCCGGAGGTTTTCGAAGAGAAAGTACGACCTACTGGTTAGCCCGTTCGAGTTGCCGCTTCCCGCATTGGCGCGCGGAAAAGCGCCGTGCGGATTTCGGGCTTTGCCACAACCGCCGGATGACTGACGCGCCGACCGGCCGGGCGGGCACCGCTGCGCGGGACACCCCGTGACGAACCGGGGCCACCCGTCACGTCCCGGCGCCCGCCGTGGGGTCGAAGACCTCGTCCAGCGACACGATTCCCAGCGCGATCGCCTTCTTCACCGCCCCGATCCGGGATTCGGCCCCCAGCTTGGCATACGCGTTGGTCAGGTGCCGCTTGACCGTGCCCTCGGAAATGTAGAGCTCGCGCGCGATCTCGGAGTTGCGCATCCCGACCGCGACGAGGCCGAGCACCTCGGACTCCCGCTTCGAGAGCAGGACGTGCTCGGCTTCGTTCATCCCCTTGAGCGTTTCGCGGGGCACCGAGATGACCACGTGTCCCGAATCGCGGTGGACCGTGCGCAGTGTGACGAGAAGTTCCTCGCGCGTGGCGTTCTTGAGGATGCAGGCGTGCGCGCCCGCGGCGATGAGGTCGCCGACGAGCCGCGGCGCGTCGTGGGCGGTGACCACGACGACCTTGGAACCCGGCGACGCCAGCAGGACCCCGCGCAGCATGCCCACCGCCTGTGCCCCGCCGCGGTCGCTGTCGAGCAGGACCAGGTCGGGACGGCACTGCCCGACGAGCGTGATGGCGTCGGTGCCGAAACCGCATTCCCCGACGACCCGGAAGTCCTCCTCGGCGGAGATCATCTGCGTCATTCCCTGGCGGAACAGGCGATATCTGTCCATGACCACGACACTCATGCAGTCCTTGAGCGTTTTCACCAAAACGACCTCCCCCGGAGGGATACGCGGCGGTTGCGAAGCGTGGCTGTGTGCAGCGAACTCGGCCGTCCGGCGGCAGCCCGGACGGCGTTCGGTGGACAAGAGAGGTGGAGAACAGCCCGGCTTTCCAGCCTACCGATGCGCAGGTCCGGTCGTCGACGAATCCAGCGGATCGGCGGCACCGGCGGGCAGGGTCAGCACGCTGAAGCCGGGAATTCCGGCCAGCCGCCGCGTACCGCCCAGCGCCGCGATCGTCACCACGACGGCGTAGCCGGCGACCCGGCCGCCGCCCAGCTCCACCAGGCGGCCCGCGGCGGCGAGCGTGCCGCCGGTGGCGAGCACGTCGTCGACGAGCAGCACCCGCGCGCCCGGCGCGAACGCGTCCTTCTGCGTCTGCAGCACGGCTTCGCCGTATTCCAGTGCATACGCCACCGAGTGCAGCTCGCCCGGCAGCTTGCCGGGCTTCCGTGCCAGCACAAGAGGTTTCGCGGCGTGCTGTGCGACGGCGGCGCCGAGGACGAAGCCGCGTGCTTCGATCGCGACCACCGCGTCGAACGCGCCGTCGTACCGGGCGGCCACGGCGGAAGCGAGCCCGGCCAGGGTGCCGGGGTCGGCGTACACCGGGCCGAGATCCTGGAACAGCACACCGGGTTCGGGGAAGTCGGGGTAGCCGCGCAGCAGGGCGGCGACGGCCGGGGCGAGTGCGGTCATGGCGTCAGATCCGCGCCGCGGCCAGCAGCGCGTCGGCCCGATCCACGCGCTCCCACGGGAAGTCGCGATCGGCCCGGCCGAAGTGCCCGTAGGCGGCCGTGGCCCGGTAGCGCGGGCGGCGCAGGTCGAGGTCGCGGATGATCGCCGCCGGACGCAGGTCGAAGACTTCCTCGACGGCCGCGCGGATCCGCTCGACCGGCGCCTTCTCGGTGCCGAAGCACTCGACGAGCAGCGACACCGGCGCGGCCCGGCCGATGGCGTACGCCACCTGGATTTCACACCGCGCGGCGAGCCCGGCCGCGACGACGTTCTTCGCCGCCCAGCGCACGGCGTAGGCGGCGGACCGGTCGACCTTCGAGGGGTCCTTGCCGGAGAACGCTCCCCCGCCGTGGCGGGCCATGCCGCCGTAGGTGTCGATGATGATCTTCCGCCCGGTGAGCCCGGTGTCCGCGGCGGGCCCGCCGAGCTCGAACCGCCCGGTCGGGTTGACCAGCAGCCGGAAGTCGCCTGCCGTCAGGTCCAGCCGTTCCAGCTCCGGCCGGACGACCTCGGCCTCGACGGCGGGCGCGAGCACCCGCTCGAGGTCGGTGCCGGCGTCGTGCTGGGCCGAGACCACGATGGTGTCCAGCCGCAGCGGCCGCCCGTCCTCGTAGGCGATCGTCACCTGGGTCTTGCCGTCCGGGCCGAGGAACGGCAGGACGCCGTCGCGGCGCACCCGCGCCAGCCGCTCGGCGAGCCGGTGGGCCAGCACGATCGGCAGCGGCATCAGCTCCGGCGTCTCGTCGCAGGCGTAGCCGAACATCATGCCCTGGTCGCCCGCACCTTGGTGGTCGAGCTCGCCGCCCTCGCCGTGGCGGGTCTCCAGCGACCGGTCGACGCCGCGGGCGATGTCCGGCGACTGCGCGCCGAGCGAAACGTGGATACCGCACGCGGCCCCGTCGAACCCCCGGCGCGCGGAGTCGTAGCCGATGTCGAGGATCGTCCGGCGGACCAGGCCCGCGACGTCGTCCGGGATCCGGCTCATCTCGCCCGCGACGTGCACCAGCCCGGTGGTCACCAGCGTCTCGACGGCGGCCCGCGCGCCGGGGTCGTCCCGCAGTGCCGCGTCCAGGATGGTGTCGCTGATCTGGTCGGCCAGCTTGTCGGGATGCCCTTCGGTCACCGATTCGGAAGTGAACAGCCGGTCGCCCACAATTTCCTCCAGCGCCAGAAAGATTTCGACGGTACGAATTCGCCGCAGCGCGAGAAAGCGCTGTTCGGCGGTATTTCCGAGAACGCCCCAGTAATTACTGTCCAGTGTGCGGCACCGGCCGGTCGTCCGGCAATGCCGATAGGTGGTAGCCGCCGTGCGACCTTCCATGTACATCGCCGCCGACACCGGCGTGCTGCAGCCAGAGCCCCGCCGCCTGCGAAGTCAGGATCGACAGGATGACCAGCACGGTGAAGAAATCCTCGTTGATCACCCCGGCCGACAGCGTCACCGTCGCCAGGACGATGCCGGGGCCACCGCGGGCGTTGAGCGCGACCGCGAGATCCACCGCACTGCGCGGCGGCTCGCCGGCCAGGCGCGCGCCCAGCCAGACGCTCAGCGTCTTCGTCACGCAGGCGAGCACGAGGTAGGCGAAGAAGAACCCGGCCGACAGGTGGTGCACCAGGTCCAGCTGCAGCCCTACGACCGCGAAGTAGAGCGGGACGAACAATGCCAGTGACACCTTCTTCAGCGCGTCCCAGGCGTGCTCGGCCTGCTCGCGGCGCCGCGCGTCGGGGTCACCGGCGTCCGCACCGGCCGCCGCGACGCCGGCGAGGATCGCGCCGAAGACGGGGTTGACGCCGAGGAACACGCACACGAGCACGAGCAGCAGCAGGAACAGCAGGCGGAACGCGGTCGGGCTCCGCCGCTCGACGAAGTTGAACCGGCTGCGGGCCAGTGCCGCGAACAGCTTCCGCCCCCAGGGCATGAAGACCGCGAACAGGACCAGGCTCGCCGTCACGTAGTACACCGTGGTGAGGCCGACGTCCCGGCTGCCGACCAGCGACCACAGCCCGAACACCGGTGCCGCGCTGCCCTGCACCAGCCCGAGGATCACCGCGAGCGTGACGTACAGGACGACGTCCTCCAGCAGCGCCACGGACAGCACCACCCTGGCGAACCGCGTGTGCAGCAGGTCGAGGTCGAGCATGATCCGGGAGATCACCGGGATGCTCGTCACCGCGATCCCGATCCCGAACACGAGCACGAACGTCAGCCGGGTGCCGTGCGGCCCGGAATAGGCGGCGTGGTCGAACAGCCCGACGCTCGCCATCGCCGCCCCGAACGGGAGGACCAGGCCGCTGACCGCCACCGCGACGACGGTCCGGCGGCGCGTGGGCGTGCGGGCGGCGAGCACCTCACGGCCGGAGAGGAACATCAGCAGCAGCAGGCCGAGTTCCTGGAGCACGCCCAGCCCCACCGGCGTGACACCGGCCTTCGGCACGAGGGCGCTCGCGGCGCCCGGTGCGAGAAGGCCCAGCACGGTGGGGCCGAGCAGCAGCCCGCCCAGGATCTCGCCGATCACCGGCGGCTGGCGCAGCAGCGTGCACAGCCGGGCACCCAGGTGCGCCACGGTCAGCAGCGCGGCCAGCGCGACCAGCAGCCGGGCGAGGTCGGCGGATTGGAGCGACATGGGCTTCCCTCCGGAAACGGCGGGTGCGGACGGTCAGGCGGCCGCGACGCGGACGGAGATCCCCGCCTGGAGGTTGTACGGGTAGGCGAGGCTGGCGGCGTTGCGGGCCAGCGCGAGGTAGCCACGGCTGGACAGGTACGCCACCGGGCTGCCGATCGGTCCGGCGTCGGCGAAGGTCGGGCTCAGCGGCAGGTCGAACGGGAGCACCTCGTCGAGGGTGATCCGCAGCCGGGTGCCGTAGCCGGCACCGACCTTTTCCAGGTCCTCACGGTGGATGTTGGTCCACACGTTGCCGAAGGGGTGGTCGATCGCGGTGACCACACCCAGCAGCTCGCCGTCCTCGTTCTGCGTGGGCTTGGGCCGCTCGAACCGGACGATTTCGTGATCGGCCAGCGGACGGCCGACCTTCTCCAGCGGGAACCCGGCCGCCAGGTGCGCCGAGGGCAGCGCCACCATTTCGCGGCTGTAGAAGGTCGGCTCCGGCTGTTCCGGGATCACTTCGGTGGAACTGACTTCGTACGCCTCGAGGTACCCGTGCTCTTCGATCACGGAGGTGAGCAGGCCGTTGTTGGGCGCGATGTAGATGTAGGAACCCTCGGCGCGTTCGAACCCGGCACCGGACCCCGCCCACTGGCCGCGGGCCCCGCCCTTGGCGGCCTGCTTGATCCGCAGCGCCACCGACCGGGTGGCGGTACCGGTCGCCGGATAGGTGGTGGTCGCGAACACCGTGCCCTCGGGGAACAACCGCGGCAGGTCGACGATGTAGCGGGCGCCTTCTTCGACGTCCCACGGCTTCATGGTGTGGCAGATGTCGACGATCGTGACGTCGGGACAGACACTGAGCATCAGTCCCTTGCACTGCGCCACGGAATCGTCGGTGATCCCGAGGTCGCTCATGAATGCGATGATCGGGCTCCTGCCCTGGGCGTTGGCCATTGACGTGCTCCTCGCACTGTGGCTGGAATGGAGGGGAAAACCGCTGAACACGACCCTATAAGCAGCATTTCCCGACGACAAGGGAAAGATCGGCGGACCGCGTAAATGTGGCCGATGGGTGCAGCCGGGCAGGCAGATGGTCGCAGTTTCCGCTGCCGCCTTCCGCGCTTTCTCACGAAGACACCTTTCAGCCCACCCGGGCCTGCGCAGGTGCCCCGGTGGACCGAAAGGGACTTTCATCTCATCCGACCCTGGATCCACGAGTCGGCGCGCACTGAAGGGCATCTTCAAGTGCATGTGACGTAAGCAAGGCGCCCTTCGCTGCACCAGACGCAAGCAAGGTGCCCTTCAGCCACTCCCAGCCCGCCCGCCAGGTGCCCGGATCGACCCAGGTGCCGAGCCCTGCCGCCGGCCCGCGGTCGTGAGTGGTAATTCGGGTTAGAACCCTCATTACCACTCACGACAAGCCACGGCAGACCACCCCAACCCGCGATCCACTGGTGCGGCTTCGGTGAGTCCAGGTCCGACGCAGCGAAAGGGCCTTTCCTCGCAGCAGACGCGAGGAAAGGCCCTTTCAGCACGCGCCCGACCGGTGGAGCCGAGTCGGGGCGCGGGAAGCCGTGTTCAGTAACGGTAGTGCTCGGGTTTGTACGGACCCTCCACCGGAACACCGAGATATTCGGCCTGTTCCGGAGTCAGCGTGCTGAGTTTGACGCCGAGTGCGTCCAGGTGCAGCCGGGCGACCTTTTCGTCGAGCCGTTTGGCGAGCGTGTGCACCCCGACCGGATACGCCTCGGGGCGGGTGAACAGCTCGATCTGGGCGATGACCTGGTTGGTGAAGCTGTTGCTCATGACGAACGACGGGTGCCCGGTCGCGTTCCCGAGGTTGAGCAGCCTGCCTTCGGACAGGACGATGACCGCGTGGCCGTCCGGGAAGCGCCATTCGTCCACCTGGGGCTTGACGGTCGTGCGCACGATGCCCGGCACGGCGGCCAGCCCGGCCATGTCGATCTCGTTGTCGAAGTGCCCGATGTTGCCGACGATCGCGTGGTGTTTCATGCGGGACAACGTCTCCACGGTGATGACGCCGATGTTGCCGGTGGCCGTCACGAAGATGTCGCCGGTGCCGGCGATCTCCTCGAGCGTGGTCACCTGGAAGCCGTCCATGGCCGCCTGCAGCGCGCAGATCGGGTCGATCTCCACGACGACGACCCGCGCTCCCTGTCCCCGCAACGACTCCGCGCAGCCCTTGCCGACGTCACCGTAGCCGCACACGACGGCGACCTTGCCGCCGATCAGCACGTCGGTGCCGCGGTTGATGCCGTCGATCAGGGAGTGGCGGATGCCGTAGCGGTTGTCGAACTTCGACTTCGTCACCGCGTCGTTGACGTTGATCGCCGGGAACAGCAGCTCGCCCGCGCCGTCCATCCGGTACAGCCGGTGCACGCCGGTGGTGGTCTCTTCGGTGACGCCGCGGATGCGGCCGGCGAGCTCGGTCCACTTGCCCGGATGCGCGGCGGCGGTGGACCGCAGCAGTTCGAGGAACGCGGCGTACTCCTCGGAGTCCTCTGTGGACGGTTCGGGCACGCGGCCCGCCTTCTCGAACTCGACACCCTTGTGCACCAGCATGGTGGCGTCGCCGCCGTCGTCGAGCAGCATGTTCGGGCCGAGGCCGTCGGGCCAGGTGAGCGCCATGTCCGCCGCCCACCAGTACTCTTCGAGGGTCTCGCCCTTCCAGGCGAACACCGGCACGCCCTGCGGGTCCTCGGCCGTGCCGTGCGGGCCGGCGACGACCGCCGCGGCCGCGTGGTCCTGCGTCGAGAAGATGTTGCAGCTGGCCCAGCGCACCTGCGCGCCGAGGGCGACCAGCGTCTCGATGAGCACCGCCGTCTGCACGGTCATGTGCAGCGAGCCGGTGATACGGGCGCCTTCGAGCGGGCGCGTGGCGGCGTACTCCGCGCGCACGGCCATCAGGCCGGGCATCTCGTCTTCGGCCAGTGCGATCTCCCGGCGGCCGAACGCGGCGAGGGACAGATCGGCTACTCGGTGGGGAAGTCCGGTCGGCACCGTGCGCTTCCTTTCTTCGCGGAGGCATTCCGGCGCCACGGTAAACATGCCTGCCTGCCGGAACAATGGAACCGGGCGGAAACACCACCTTCGACGCCGTCACTACGACCAATGTCGCGGCCGGGCTACCCGCATCAGCACATGCCGAGCCGCCGCCGTCGTTGCTACGATCGCCGGCACGGGCATCCGGCGGCCCCGAATCCCCTGCCGGACAACGAACTTCGTCTGCCGAGAGGCGGGAGCGGCTATGGCTACGAACTCCGTCGAGGCCGAGATCGGCATCATCGGGGGCAGCGGGCTCTACGACTTCCCGGGGCTGGGGAACGTCAGCGAATTCCGGCTGTCGACCCCGTTCGGGAATCCGAGCGACGTGGTGACCGTCGGCGATCTCAACGGCAGGCGGGTCGCATTCCTGGCCCGGCACGGAAGACACCACCAGCATTCCCCGTCGTCGCTTCCGGTGGCGGCGAACATCTACGCGCTGAAGTACCTCGGCGTGCGCGAGGTGATCAGCGTGAGCGCGGTCGGCAGCCTGCGCGAGCACCTGCGGCCGGGCGAGCTGGTCGTGCCGGACCAGCTCGTCGACTTCACGCGGGGCCGCCGGTCGACGTTCTTCGACCGGGGCCTGGTGGCGCACCTGCCGTTCGCGGAGCCGTTCTGCCCGCGGCTTCGCGAGCAGGTACTCGCCTCGGTCGGCTCGGTCACCGACGTCACTTCGCACGACTCGGGCACGTACCTGTGCATCGAGGGCCCGCAGTTCTCGACGCGGGCGGAAGCCGGGGTGAACCGCGCGCTGGGCATGGACGTCATCGGCATGACGGCGGCGCCGGAGGCGAAACTGGCCAGGGAGGCCGGGCTCTGCCTGGCGACGATCGCGCTGGTGACCGACTACGACTGCTGGCGGGAGAACGAGGAGCCGGTGACCGCGGCGATGGTCGCGGAGGTGATGCGCCGCAACGTCGCGGCGGTGCGGAAGGCGATCCTGCACTTCACGCGGAGCCCGCGCGGGGAACGCACGTGCGGCTGCCAGGACGCGCTCGCGCACGCGATCATGTCCAACGCGGCCTCGATGTCCGACGGCGACCGCGACCGGCTCGACCTGCTGGCCGGTCCCTACCTGTCCTGACACCGGACCTGTTGCGGAAACGGCAACGGAGTTTGCCTCATCGGGGACGGCGCGCGCATGCTCGCCGGGACGTCCCCGAGGAGGAGCCATGCCGCACGCACACGATCAGCCGATGACCGCCGAAGACCTGGTGAAGCAGGAGTTCTGGGAAGCGCTGTACCAGCGCGACGACCGGATCTGGAGCGGCAACGTCAACGCCAACCTCCGCGCGGAGGCCGAGGACCTGAAACCCGGGCGCGCCCTCGACCTCGGCTGCGGCGAAGGCGGGGACGCGATCTGGCTGGCGAAGCAGGGCTGGACCGTCGACGCCGCCGACATCTCGACCGTGGCGCTGGGCCGGGCCGAAGCCGCGGCCGCCGAGGCCGGGGTGAGCGTGCGGTGGCTGCACCGCGACATCCTGACCTGGCAGCCGGAAGAGCAGTACGACCTGGTTTCGGCGCAGTACGTCCACCTGCCCCCGGCGCTGCGCCGCGACGTCTTCACGGCGGCCGCGGCGGCGATCCGGCCCGGCGGTTCGCTGCTGGTCGTCGGCCACTCGCCGAAGGCCATGCGCGAGTTCGACGGCCAGAAGCCGCCGGAGGAGCTGTACTTCGAGCCCGAGGAGATCACCGGTTACCTCGGCGACCCGTGGCAGTGGCTCGTCGAAACGTGCGAGACGCGCGGCGAAGGCCACCACACCGACGCCGTCTACCGGGCCAAGCGCCTGGAAGCGTGAGCGGCGAGGGTCCCTTTCACATGCCCCGACGCGTGTGAAAGGGACCCTCGCCGGGTCCGTCAGGCGAGTTCGAGGCCGTAGGCCTGCAGCTCCAGGGTCAGCGGGTAGAAGTAGCTGGTCTGGGTGTCGCCGCCGGACAGGGTGCCCAGGCCCTTCTCGCCGTCGTAGGCCGGGCCGCCGGAGTCGCCGTGGTCGGTGTGGGCCGTGGTGCCGAACTCGTGGTTGAGCACGCCGACGTCGAAGTTGACCGACTCGTCCACCGAGGTGACCTCGCCGCTGCCGCCGCCGGTGGTCGAGCCCTGCTTCTGCATCTGCTCGCCGACGGTCGGGGTGGCCGCGCTGGTGATCGGCTGCCCGGTGTTGATCTCGCCGGGTCCGGTGCCGTTCGGGCGGGTCAGCAGGCCGGAGTCGGCGCCGGGGCAGTCGCTCTCGACGACCTGCGCGCCGGTGACGTCCCCGCCGGACCAGGTGCCGCCGAGGTTGGTGCAGTGGCCGGCGGTGAGCAGGAACGGCGAGCCGCCGCGCGTGACGTTGAAGCCGAGCGAGCAGCGGCCCTGGCTGTTCCGGATGGCGTCACCGCCGGCGATGTACAGCTCCAGCTTGCCGGTCCGGTGCTCGACGCGGACGCTGTCGCCGAACTGCGCGGCGGCCGCGGTGACCCTGTCGGCGGCCGCCTTGCTCGCCGCGTCGTAGATCTTCACGACGACCTGGTTGGTCTTCGTGTCGATGCCCCACGCGGTCTGCGGCACGTTCTTCAGTGCGTCCAGGTCGTTCTTGACGCCGGTGAGCGCGGCGAAGGTGTACTTGACCTTCTTCGCGGTCAGGCCGGCGGCCTGCACCTGCTGCAGCGCGGCGTCGCTGACGACATTCACGACCGCCTTGCCGTTTTCGAGGTGGATGCCGCCGGAAGCGGCACCGAGCGCGTTCGCCACCTGCGTGGCCTGGCCGATCGCGACGGCCTGCGCCCGCGCGATGGCCAGCGGGGACGCCGTGGCGGCCGACGCGCACACGCCGGTCGTCAGTGCCGCGGCGGAGAAGACGGCGAGCGTCTTCAGGGCGGTCCGGGGAGTCATCAACTTCCTCCAGTGTGCCGGTTGGAAGGCTGCGCCGGTCACTTTCGTTGCCGGGCAACCAACGCAACACCGACGAAGGTTGGTTAATAACCAATCAATCCGGACATACGACTCAGACCGCCCACCCGCTTAGCCCGTTCGGCCTACTTCCCGCCCGGCCACCGGACGTGCTCCTCGTAGCCCGGGTGCTTCTTCAGGTACCCGGCGATGAACGGGCAGACCGGCACGATCGTCCCGCCGCGGGCGACGACGTCGTCGAGCGCGCCCGCGGCCAGCACCTTGCCCAGCCCCTTCCCGCCGAACGCGTCGCCGATCTCGGTGTGGGTGAACACCGTCAGCTCGCCGCGCCGGTCGTACTCGGCGAAGCCCGCGAGCTGGTCCTCCTCCCACAGCTCGTACCGGCTCTCGTCGGGGTTGTCGGCCACCCGGCTCATCGGCTCTCCTTCTCGCAGGTCTCGTCGGGGACGTCCCCATCGTGCGACGCGCGGGCGCCGCGTGCTGACCGGGTCGTGACCGCCGCTGGGCCGCCCGGGGGATGTGCCGGGCCCGAACGTGTGCAACCCGGCTGCTCCCCTTGGCGGGCCGCCGGGTCGTTTGGTTGCCTCAGCGGGTCGGAAGCCGCCACCGGAAAGGCCAGGACCGCGTGCAGCAGCAGCCGTTCGTCCTCCCCGAGTTCTACATGCCCTACCCCGCGCGCCTGAACCCCCACCTGGAAGGCGCGCGCGAGCACAGCAAGGCGTGGGCGCGCGGCATGGACATGATCGACGTGCCGCAGCACGGCACGGTGATCTGGACCGAGCACGACCTCGACTCCCACGACTACGCGCTGCTGTGCGCCTACACCCATCCCGACGCCGGCGCCGAAGAGCTCGACCTGATCACCGACTGGTACGTCTGGGTCTTCTACTTCGACGACCACTTCCTCGAGCTGTACAAGCGCACCGGCGACATCGACAGCGCGCGCACCTACCTCGACCGGCTCACCCTGTTCATGCCCGCCGAAGGCGAAATCACCGCGGCACCGGAGAACCCGGTCGAGCGCGGGCTCACCGACCTGTGGAACCGGACGGTCCCGCGCCGCTCGGCAGGCTGGCGGCGCCGGTTCATCGAGAGCACGAAGGCGCTGCTGGACGAGTCGCTGTGGGAACTGGCCAACATCAACGAAGGCAGGCTCGCCAACCCCATCGAGTACGTCGAGATGCGGCGGAAGGTCGGCGGCGCGCCGTGGTCGGCGAACCTCGTCGAGCACTCGGTGCACGCCGAGGTCCCGGACGCGATCGCCGCGACCCGGCCGATGGAGGTCCTGCGCGACTGCTTCGCCGACAGCGTCCACCTGCGCAACGACCTGTTCTCCTACCAGCGCGAAGTCCAGGACGAGGGCGAGCTGTCCAACGGCGTGCTGGTCTTCGAGAAGTTCCTCGGGCTGACCACGCAGCAGGCGGCCGACGCCGTCAACGACCTGATCACCTCCCGGCTGCACCAGTTCGAGCACACCGCGCTCACCGAGGTGCCCGCGCTGTTCGACGAGCACGGCGTCGACCCCGCCGCCCGCGCGGCGACCTTCGCCTACGTCAAGGGCCTGCAGGACTGGCAGTCCGGCGGCCACGAGTGGCACCTGCGCTCCAGCCGGTACATGAACGAGGGCGCACTGGCCAGCCGCGGCGGCCCGGAGCTGGGCGGCGCGGCCGGCCTCGGGACGTCCGCGGCGCGGATCTTCTCGTCGGTCCTCGCCACGGCACCCCAGCGGCTGCGCGCGTACACCTCGACGCCGTTCCGCGCGGTCGACGTCCCGCGGCCGTCGGTCGAGATGCCGTTCCCGCTGCGGCTCAACCGGCATCTCGACGCCGCCCGCCGCCGCAACGTCGACTGGGCGCGGCGCACCGGCTTCCTCGACGGCGTGGTGTGGGACGAGCGGAAGCTGCGCGCGGCCGACCTCCCGCTGTGCGCGGCGGGCATCCACCCGGACGCGACGGCCGACGGCCTCGACGTCACCAGCGACTGGCTGACCTGGGGCACCTACGCCGACGACTACTACCCGGTGGTGTTCGGCCCGACCCGCGACCTCGCGGCGGCGAAGGCGTGCAACGCCCGGCTGTCGATGTTCATGCCGGTGGACGACTCGCCGATGCCGGTGCCTGCCACAGCCCTGGAGGCGGGCCTGGCCGACCTCTGGCCGCGGACGACGGCGGACATGACCCCGCAGAACCGGCGCGCGGTCCGCCGCGCGGTCGACTCGATGACGGCCAGCTGGCTGTGGGAGATGGCGAACCAGGCCCAGAACCGCATCCCGGACCCGATCGACTACGTGGAGATGCGCCGCCGGACGTTCGGTTCGGACCTGACGATGAGCCTGTCCCGGTTCTCCCACGGCCGTTCGGTGCCGCCCGAGCTGTACCGCACGCGGCCGGTCCAGGCGATCGAGCACTCGGCGACGGACGTCGCGTGCCTGATCAACGACCTGTACTCCTACCGCAAGGAGATCCAGTACGAGGGCGAGCTGCACAACGCGGTCCTGGTGGTCCGCAACTTCCTGGACTGCCCGGAGCAGCGCGCGTTCGAGGTGGTGACCGAGCTGGTCCACGCGCGCCTGGCGGAGTTCCAGCACGCGGCGGCGATCGAGCTGCCCGCGCTCTTCCGCGACTACGACGTGGCCCCGGACGTGCAGGAGATGCTGCTGGAGTACGTCGAGGAGTTCCGCAACTGGATGGCGGGCATCCTGAACTGGCACGAGAACGTGGGCCGCTACACGGAGACCGAGCTGCGCTACCACCCGGTGACCGGCTCGGTCCTCGGCGGCCCCACCGGCATCGGCACGACCTCCCTGCGCATCTCGTCCCTCCTCCCGGCAGCCCACTGATCCCGCCTCCGTCGGCGGTATCGTGGAAACCCGGTGACGGAGGGAGTTTCGTGAAGCTGACGGTCTACGGCGCGAGCTGGTGCCCGGACGTGAAGCGCAGCCGCGCGCTGCTCGACCGCGAGGGCGTCGAATATTCCTATGTGGACGTGGAGGCGGACACCGAGGCCGAGCGCCGCGTCCGCGAGCTGCAGGACGGCGCCCGCCGGATCCCGACGATCGTCTGGGAGGACGGCACGTTCCTGGTCGAGCCGACGGACGAGGAACTGGGCGCGCGGCTGTGAAGCTGCTGCGCGAGCTGCCGCTGGGCACCCGGGTGGTGGTCCGCTACCGCATCGAGGGCGGCTTCACCGACGCACTGGGCGACCTGGTGGCCCGCGACGCGGGCTCCTGCACGATCGAGACCCGCCGCGGCCCGGTCGTGGTGGCGTTCTCCGCGGTCGCCCTCGCGAAGCCGGTGCCCCCGCCGCCGGAGCGGAAGTCCCGGTTCGACACGCTGGTGGCGGAGGCCTCGGCGGCGTCCGTCGACGGCTGGGACTTCTCCTGGCTCGACGGCCGCGCGACCGAAGAGCGCCCGTCGTGGGGTTATCAGCGGCTGCTGGGCGCCCGGCTGGGTGCGGCGCGGGCGGCCCTCGACCTGGAGACCGGCGGCGGCGAGGTGCTCGACGGCTGCCCGTCGTTCCCGCCGCTGATGGTGGCGACGGAGTCGTGGCCGCCGAACGTGGCGAAGGCCGCGGCCCGGCTGCGCCCGCGTGGCGCCCTGCTCGTGGAGACCGCCGGGTTCCCGTTCGCGGGCGAGACGTTCGACCTGGTCTCCAGCAGGCACCCGGTGTCGACCGGCTGGCGCGAGATCGCCCGCGTCCTGCGTCCCGGCGGCACGTACTTCTCCCAGCAGGTCGGCCCGGCCAGCGGGTTCGAGCTGGTGGAGTTCTTCCTGGGGCCGCAGCCGCCGTCGGTGCGGGAGAGCCGTCACCCGGACCGGGCGGTGGCGGCCGCGACCGCCGCCGGCCTGGAGGTCGTGGACCTGCGCGCGGAGAGGCTGCGCATGGAGTTCTCCGACATCGGCGCGGTGGTGTACTTCCTGCGCAAGGTGATCTGGCTGGTCCCGGGCTTCACGGCCGAGCGCTACCGGGACCGGCTGCGCGAGCTGCACGAGCTGATCGAGCGCGATGGCCCGTTCACCGCCCACTCGGCCCGGTTCCTCATCGAGGCCCGGAAGCCCTGACGATCGCCGCCTCGACACCGTCCAAAAGCAACTCGACACCGGCCAGGTGATTCGCCGCGCCCGGGTGGGCTGAAAGGGACGTTCGTCTCATCCGGTGCGGTGAAAGGGACTTTCCTCGCATCAGACGCCAGGAACGTCCCTTTCAGCACGCGCCGGTCGATGGCCCGCTATTGGGTGCGTTCCCCCGCCAGGTACCCGGCCGCGGTAGACCACCCACCCCGGCGCTCACCCGGCCGCCCTGACGATCGCCGCCTCGACACCGTCCAAAAGCAACTCGACCCCGGCCTCGAACGACAACCGCGCCTCCCGCTCCAGGTAAGGCTCGTCGGAAGCGCCGGCCTCGAACGCGCCCTCGTCGCCCAGCCGTGCCACCGTCGGGAACCGCGCGGCGAGGTCGGGGGCCAGCTCGCCGAGCAACGCCGACCGCGCCTGCCACCAGTCCTCTTCGGACAGTCCGGTCTCGGCCGCCGCCTGGCGGGACTCCGCGGCCGCCTGGACCGAGCCGCGGACGATGTTGAACAACGCCGCCACCACCCAGCGGACCCGCGTCAGCGGCAACCCCGTCGAAGCCAGCACCGACAGCAGCGTCTCCTGGACGTGGAACTCCCCCGGCCCCAGCACCGGCCGCGCCGGGGACACCTGCAGCAGCCACGGGTGGCGCAGGTGCAGCGCCCACAGCTCGTCCGCCACCGCCAGTGCCGCCGCGCGCCAGCCCGACGACAGCGGATACGACGACGGCAGCTCGCCCAGCGTCCGGTCGTACATCAGATCCACCAGCTCGGTCTTGCCCGGCACGTACGTGTACAACGCCATCGCCGTCCGGCCCAGCTGCTCGCCCACCGCGCGCATCGACAGCGCCGCCATGCCTTCGGCGTCCGCGATCTCGATCGCCGCCGCCACGATCGCCTCCACCGACAGGCCCGGCTTGGGGCCCGGCCCGGTGCGGGGCGCGACCACGCGCGGTCCCCACAGCAGCTCCATGGACCGCCGGGCGTCGCCCTGACCCGCGAAGACGACCACCTTGCCGACTCCTTACAGCCTAAAGTAATGTATCCGGAGGAACACTTTACAGCCTAAAGCACCAAGAAGGACGGTATGACCTCACCCAGGCGGGCCGCCGACACCCACGACGTGATCGAGGTCCGGGGGGCCCGGGAGAACAACCTGACCGGCATCGACCTGGACATCCCGAAGCGCAGGCTCACGGTGTTCACGGGCGTGTCCGGCTCCGGCAAGTCGTCCCTGGTCTTCGGCACCATCGCGGCCGAGTCGCAGCGGCTGATCAACGAGACCTACAGCGCGTTCGTCCAGTCGTTCATGCCGAGCCTGTCGCGCCCGGACGTCGACCTGCTGGAGAATCTCAGCGCGGCCATCGTCGTCGACCAGGAGCGGATGGGCGCCAACTCCCGCTCCACGGTCGGCACCGCGACCGACGCCTACGCGATGCTGCGGATCGCCTTCTCGCGGCTCGGCGAACCGTACGTCGGCACGTCCGGGGCCTTCAGCTTCAACCTGCCCGAAGGCATGTGCCCGGCCTGCGAAGGCCTCGGCCGGGTGTCCGATCTGGACGTCGGCGCCCTGCTCGACTTCGACCTTTCCCTCAACGAAGGCGCGATCCAGGTCCCGGGCTTCACCCCGGACACCTGGTACGTGCAGACCTACCTCTCCTCCGGTTTCTACGACCCCGACGCCAAGATCCGCGACTTCACGCCGGAGCAGCTCGACGCCCTGCTGTACAAGGACTCCTGCAAGGTGAAGGTCGGCAAGACCAACGTCACCTACGAGGGCCTCGCAGTGAAGGTCCGGCGGCTCTACCTGCACAAGGACGTCGAATCGCTGCAGCCGAAGCTGCGGGCGTTCATCGAGAAGGCCGCGACCTTCACCCCCTGCGGCGAGTGCGGCGGCACCCGGCTCAACCAGGCCGCGCTGTCGGCGAAGATCGAGGGCCGGAACATCGCCGACTGCGCCGCGATGCAGATCAGCGACCTCGCCGAGTTCGTCCGGAACCTCGACGCGCCGTCGATCCGGCCGCTGCTGGCCAACCTGCGCGACACCCTCGACTCGCTGGTCGAGATCGGGCTCGGCTACCTGTCGCTGGACCGCGAGTCCGCGACGCTGTCCGGCGGCGAGGCGCAGCGCGTGAAGATGGTGCGGCACCTGGGTTCCAGCCTCACCGACATCACCTACGTCTTCGACGAGCCGACCGTCGGGCTGCACCCGCACGACATCGAGCGGATGAACAACCTGCTGTTGTGCCTGCGGGACAAGGGAAACACGATCCTGGTCGTCGAGCACAAGCCGGAGACGATCCGGATCGCCGACCACGTCGTCGACCTCGGGCCCGGCGCGGGCGCCGACGGCGGGCGGCTGTGCTACACCGGGGACGTCGACGGCCTGCGCGCGTCCGGCACGCTCACCGGCCGCCACCTCGACCACCGCGTCACCCTGCGCGAAAAGGTCCGCACGCCCACCGGGCACGTCGCCATCACCGGCGCGAAACTGCACAACCTGCGGGACGTCAGCGTCGACATCCCGCTGGGCGTGCTGACCGTGGTCACCGGCGTGGCCGGGTCGGGGAAGTCGTCGCTGATCCACGGCTCGCTGGCCCACCGCGACGACGTCGTCGTGGTCGACCAGTCGGCGATCCGCGGGTCGCGCCGGTCCAACCCGGCGACCTACACCGGCCTGCTCGACCCGATCCGCACGGCGTTCGCCAAGGCCAACGGCGTCAAGGCGAGCCTGTTCAGCGCCAACTCCGAGGGCGCGTGCCCGAAGTGCAAGGGCCTCGGCGTGATCTACACCGACCTGGCGATGATGGCAGGCGTCGCGTCGACGTGCGAGGAGTGCGAGGGCAGGCGGTTCACGCCGAAGGTGCTGACGTACGAGCTGCGTGGCAGGAACATCAGCGAGGTACTGGCGATGTCCGTGGCCGAGGCCCGCGAGTTCTTCCCGGGAGGCAACGCCCGCACGGTGCTGGACCGCCTCGCCGACGTCGGCCTCGGCTACCTGACGCTCGGCCAGCCGCTGACGACGTTGTCCGGCGGCGAGCGGCAGCGGCTCAAGCTGGCGATCCGGATGGCGGAGAAGGGCTCGACGTACATCCTCGACGAGCCGACGACCGGGCTGCACCTCGCCGACGTCGACCAGCTGCTGGCGCTGCTGGACCGGATCGTCGACGCGGGGAACACGGTGATCGTCATCGAGCACCACCAGGCGGTGATGGCGCACGCGGACTGGCTGATCGACATGGGCCCCGGCGCGGGCCACGACGGCGGCCGCGTCGTGTTCACCGGCACGCCCGCGGAGCTGGTCGCGAACGCGTCCACCCTGACGGCCCGGCACCTGCGGGAGTACCTGGGGAAGTGACAGACTCGGTGGTGTGCGGGCAGAACTGACGGCGGCGGGCATCGACCCGGCTTTGGTGGCGTCGGCCGAGAACATCGGCGGCGGAACGTACAACACGGCGATCCGCCTCCGGCTCACGGACGGACGGCGGCTGGTCCTCAAGATCGCGCCGTCCGCTCCGGGGCTGACGTACGAGCACGGCCTGCTGGAAACCGAAGCGGAGTACTACCGCCGGGTCCGCGGGCCGCTGCCGTCGGTGGTCGGCGCCGGGCCGGGATTCCTGCTGATGACGGAGGTCCCGGGCATCCCGTGGTCCCAGGTGCGCGACACGGGCCCGCACCTGCGCCGCGAGCTGGGCGCGATCGTGGCCGGCCTGCACGAGACAACCGGCGACGGATTCGGCTACCCGCAGGACCCGCTGCACCCGACGTGGCCCGCGGCATTCACGGCGATGGTCGACGCGATCCTCGCGGACGCGGCCCGTTACGAGGTGCGGCTGCCCCGCCCGGCGGCGGAGATCGCGCACCTGGTGCGCCGCCACGAGCCACTGCTGGCGCAGGTGACCACCCCGGTCCTGGTCCACTTCGATTTGTGGGAGGGCAACATCCTCCTCGACGGCGGCGGCGTGTCGGGCATCATCGACGCCGAGCGCGCGTTCTGGGGCGACCCGGTGGCGGAGTTCGTGTCGCTGACGCTGCTCCGCGACCTGGACCCGGAACTGCTGGAGGGTTACGGCGTACCCGGTTTCGACCCGGCCGCCCTCCGGCGCCTGGCGCTGTACCGGCTGTACCTGGGGTTGATCATGGCGGTGGAGATGGTGCCCCGCCAGGATTCCGACCCGGCCCGAGCCCGGTTCGTCCGGCGGCGGCTGGCCGAGGTTCTCGATACCGTGCAGCGTGCGCTTTGAATCGGCGCGCGTGATCAGGCGAAGACCAGCGACACCAGTTCGTCGACGAAGGGTTCCACCAGCTCCGCCCCGGTGCGGTTGAGCACGCTGTGAAACAGCGCGACCCGGCCGTGCGCGCCCACGAACACCACCGCCGCCGCGCGGCCCGGGGTCACGCGCAGCGGGTGGCCCGCCTCGACGCAGCGCTCGAAACCTGCCGCCAGGCGGTCGATCACCTCCAGCAGCGGCCCTTCCGGCGGGGCGCCCGGGGCCGGCCGGGACGCGCCGTTCGCCAGCATCAGCCGGTAATGTCCCGGGTTCTCCATGGCGAACGCGCAGTACGCGTGAATCTGCGCCCGTACCCGGCCGACCACGTCGGTTTCGCCGAGCGACTCCTCCGCCGCGCGCATCGATTCGGCCAGCCGCGCGTATTCGTGGTCGAGCAGCCCACGGACCAATTCCGCACGATCGGAAAAATGCTGGTAGATGCTCGCCGGTGCGATGCCGACCGCGCGGGCGACGCCGCGGATCGTCAGCCCGTCCTCGCCGCCGAGCTCGGCGAGCAGCCGGCCGGCCGCCGCCAGGATCTCCCCGCGCAGCCGTTCGCCTTCGCCCCAGCGGTTTCTCGTTCGGCCGTTTCCGGCTTCGACGTTTCCCGGCACCTCCCCATTCATACGCCCGCGGCGGTGCCCGGCGTATTCCGGGGTCCGGAAAGCGCTTCAGGAAACCAGCGCCGGGTACAGAACCGCGAGTTCGCCGGACAGCCCGGCCCGCACGGTCCGGCTGACGTCGTCGGCGAGCACCTCGAACCGGCCCTGTTCGACGGCGTCCAGCGCGAGCCCCGCCACGACCGCCGGGTCGGTCTTCGGGCCGTCGACGTGCTTCGCCATGTCGGTGTCCATGTACCCGACGTGCAGGCCGGTCACCTGCGTCTTCTGCGGGGCCAGTTCGAGGCGCAGCGCGTTGGTCAGCGACCACGCCGCCGCCTTCGCCGCCGAGTAGGCCCCCGCCTCCGGGGCGGTGATCCAGGACAGCACCGACAGGACGTTGAGCACCGCGCCGCCGCCGTTGCGCTCGAGGATCGGCGCGAACGCGCGGGTCACGGCCAGGGTGCCGAAGTAGTGCGTGTCCATCTCCAGCCGGATGTCCTCGAGTGACCCGCCGAGCAGGGACGCCCCGGTCGCCGACCCGGCGTTGTTGACCAGCAGCGTCACGTCCCCGGCGGCCGCGGCGGCGGCCCGGACCGACTCCGGATCCGTGACGTCGAGCCGCAGCGGGACGACGCCGGGGAGGTCGATCGACTCCGGATTCCGGGCCGCGGCATAGACCTTCGCCGCGCCGCGCTCGAGCAGAGCGGCGGCGAACCGGCGGCCGAGTCCCCGGTTGGCCCCGGTGACCAGCGCCACCGCACCCGTGATCTCCATGGCGAACTCCTCTCACACCTGACTTGCTCTGTGCAAGCCAGCTACGGCAGACCCTACGGCGTAAACTTGCGCGCAGCAAGTCAGCTCGAAGGGAGCACCCATGAGCCGTCGCATCACCTGGGCGGACGCCCCCTGCCCGATCGCGCGCGCCGCCGACGTCCTCGGCGAGCCGTGGACGCTGCTGATCCTGCGCAACGCCACCGCGGGCACCACCCGGTTCGAGGACTTCCGCAGCCAGCTCGGCATCGCCGACAACGTGCTGACGACCCGGCTGGCCAAGCTCGTCGACCGCGGCCTGCTGACCAGGCTCCCCTACCGCGACGGCGGCCGGACCCGCCACGAGTACCGCCTCACCCAGGCCGGCTCGGACGCACTGCCGGTACTGCACGCCCTCGGCGCCTGGGGCGACGCGCACACGTCGGCGGAGAAGAGCGCGGGCCCGATGAGCCTGATCCACACCCGCTGCGGCCGGCCCACCCGCCCGGGCGCCAAGTGCGACAGCTGCGGAAAACCCCTGGCCAGGGACGACCTGGCGTGGCGCAGCAGCTGGCTGGGCCCGGACGAGATCCCCCTGGCGGAACCGGTGAACGCCGCGGAGGACCGGTAAGGCCGGCCCGCGTTAGGTTCGACGCATGCTCACCACGCTGGCCGTCGAGAACTACCGTTCGCTGCGCGAGCTGGTGCTGCCCCTGTCCGGGCTGACGGTCGTCACCGGCGCGAACGGCAGCGGCAAGTCGAGCCTGTACCGGGCACTGCGGCTGCTGGCGGACGCGTCCCGCAACGGCGCGGTGGCGGCACTGGCGCGCGAAGGCGGCCTGCCGTCGACGTTGTGGGCGGGCCCGGAGACGGGCACCCGCGCGGGGTCCCGGGCGCAGGGCACGGTGCGCCGGAAGCCCGTCGCGCTGCGGCTCGGGTTCGCGGGCGACGAGTACGGGTATGCGCTCGACCTTGGCCTGCCGGTGCCGGGGCGGACGATGTTCAACCTGGACCCGGAGTTCAAGCGGGAAGCGGTGTGGTCGGGCCCGGTGCTGCGGCCGTCGGCGCTGGTGGCCGAGCGGTCGGGCCCGTCGGTGCGCACGCGGATCGCGTCCGGAGCGTGGGGCACGGACCGCTTCGAGATCCGGACGGCGGACAGCATGCTGAGCGAGTTCGCCGACCCGCGAGCCTGCCCGGAACTGCTGGTGGTCCGCGAGCGCATCCGCTCGTGGCGGTTCTACGACCACTTCCGCACGGACGCGGCGGCCCCGGCCCGCCGTCCGGCCATCGGCACCCGCACCCCGGTCCTGTCCACCGATGGCGCGGACCTGGCGGCGGCCCTGCAGACGATCATCGAGACAGGCCGCGCTTCGGACCTGGCTTCGCTGATCGACGCGGCATTCCCGGGATCGACGGTGTCGGTGTCATCCCAGGACGGCGTGCTGTCCCTGCACTTCCACCAGCCGGGCCTGCTCCGCCCGCTGTCGGCGGCGGAGCTGTCGGACGGAACGCTCCGCTACCTGCTGTGGGTGGCGGCCCTGCTGACCCCGCGTCCCCCGGAGCTGCTGGTCCTCAACGAGCCGGAGACGAGCCTCCACCCGGACCTCCTCCCGCCACTGGCGGCCTTGATCGCGACGGCGGCCAAGGAGACCCAGCTGGTGGTGGTCTCCCACGCCGTGGTGCTGACGCGGGCGCTGTCGGAGATCGCGGAGGTGACGACCTTGGAGCTGGAGAAGGAGAACGGCGAGACCAAGCTGTCCGGGCAGGGACTGCTGGACCGCCCGTCCTGGCACTGGCCCGCCCGCTGACCGGTCAGCGGCCCCGGGTGCTTTCCCGGATCTCCAGGGCGAACGGGGTCTGGATGTCCTGCGGCGGCGATGTCTTGTCCCCCGTGATCCGCCGGTGCACCAGGTCGACCGCCGCCTCGGCGAGGGCTGCTTTGTCCGGGGCGATCGTCGTCAATGACGGGAGCGAGAATGCGCTCTCTTCGTTGTTGTCGAAGCCCACGATCGCCACGTCCTCCGGGACGCGCAGGCCTTGCTCCGCCACCGCGCGCAGTGCGCCGATCGCCAGCAGGTCGTTGAAGCAGAACACCGCGTCCGGCCGGGGGTCCGCCGACAGCAGCGCCTGCATTGCCGACGCTCCCTCGGCGCGGTGCCACTTCGCCGCCGGGGCCACCAGTTTGTCCGAATAGGACAGTCCGGCTGCCGACAGGCCCGCGCGGTAGCCTGCCAGGCGCTGGGACGACGTCCCGCGGGCCGGGTTGCGGCCGATTGCCGCGATGCGGGTGCGGCCCAGGGATGCCAGGTGGGTCACCGCCATGCGGGCCGCCAGGACGTTGTCGATCGCCACGTGGTCGAACGGGACGTCCACCGCGTGCTCGCCCAGCATCACCAGCGGGATCGCGCCCGGCTCGGCCGGGAAGTCCGCCGCCGCCAGTGCCTCCGGGTGGACCAGTGCGCCGTCGACCAGGTGCGGGCCCAGCGACGCCAGTGTCTCCCGCTCGCGTTCCCGCGTCCCCTGGGTCTGTTCGATCAGGACGCTCCACCCGCGCTTCTGCGCCGCCGTGATGACCAGGCCCGCCAGTTCGCCGAAGTACGGGATGGACAGCTCCGGCACCATCAGCGCCAGGAAGCCCGTGCGGCCGCGGCGGAGGTTGCGGGCGCCGATGTTCGGCCGGTATCCGGTCGCCGCCAGTGCCTCCTCGACGCGGCGGCGGTTCTCCGGCTTGACGAAGGCGTAGCCGTTCACGACGTTCGACACCGTCTTCACCGACACTCCGGCGAGCGAAGCGACGTCCTTGAGCGTCACGGTCACGGGCAGTCCCTTCCGAGTGTGAGCACGAAGTGTAGCCGGGCCCGACCGGTTTACAACGTTGTTCCAACGATGTAAAAAGTATCCCAAGGCTCCCGCGGTGACCATCGTCACCCCGGCGAGCGGGCCACCAACGATGCTGCCCGAGGAGTCGCCGTGCCTTCGTCCCGTCCCCGCCCGACCGTCGTGGCGCTGGCCGTAGCCGCGCTCACACTCACTGCCTGCACCAGCCGGGAGGAAACGCCCGCGGCGCCGGCCAGCGGCGGCGGCCCCGCCGCGAGCGCCCAGCCCGCCGCCCCCGCCGCCGACGGCTGCACGCTCGCCAAGACCGGCTATCCGAAGGTCGACCTCAAGACCGCCGTGGTCGGCTTCTCCCAGTCCGAAAAGGAAGCCAACCCGTTCCGGATCGCCGAGACGCAGTCCATTCGCGACGAAGCCGCGAAGCTCGGCATCACCAACCTGCTGGTCACCAACGCCCAGAGCGACCTGAACCGCCAGATCAGCGACATCAAGTCCCTGCTCGACCGCGGCGCGCAGCTGCTGGTCGTCGCGCCACTGAACTCCGACGGCCTGCAGCCCGCACTCGACGCCGCGAAGGCCAAGAAGGTCCCGGTCGTCACCATCGACCGCAAGGTGACGTCGCGGCCGTGCACCGACTACCTCACCTTCATCGGCTCCGACTTCGTCCAGCAGGGCAAGCGCGCCGCCCAGGCGATGGCGAAGGCGACCGGCGGCACCGGCAAGGTGGTCATCCTCCTCGGTTCGTCCGGCAACAACGTGACCACCGACCGCACCCAGGGCTTCAAGGACGAGCTGGCCAGGACACCCGGGCTGACCGTGGTGGCCGAGCAGACCGGCGACTTCGACCGCTCGAAGGGCCAGGCCGTGATGGAGCAGCTGATCCAGAGCCATCCGGACGTCACCGCGGTCTACGCCGAGAACGACGAGATGGGCGTCGGCGCGGTCAACGCGCTGAAGACCGCGGGCAAGACGCCCGGCAAGGACGTCAAGGTCGTCTCGATCGACGGCACCCGCAACGCCGTGCAGCTCATCGCCGGCGGCAGCTACAACGCCGTGATCGAGTCCAACCCGCGCTTCGGCCCGCTGGCCTTCCAGACACTGCAGAAGTTCGAGAACGGCGAGCCGATCCCGGCGGGCATCGTCATCACCGACGACCAGTACGACGAGACCAACGCCGCCCAGAAGGCCGGGAACGCGTACTGATGACGGCGGCCACCGAAGAGGACGTCGCCATGACGACCGCGCCGGTGCTCGAGGTGACCGGGGTGACCAAGCGGTTCCCCGGCACCCTCGCGCTCGACGACGTCGGCTTCGCGCTGCGGCCCGGCGAGGTGCACGCGCTGGTCGGCGAGAACGGGGCAGGCAAGTCCACGCTGATCAAGGTCCTCACCGGCGTCTACCGGCCGGACGCGGGCGAAGTGCGCCACCTCGGCCGTCCGGTGACGTTCAAGCGCCCGGCCGACGCGCAGCGCGCCGGGATCTCGACGATCCACCAGGAGGTCAACCTCGTCCCGCTGATGAGCATCGCGGGCAACGTCTTCCTCGGCCGCGAGCCGCGCACGCGCGCCGGCCTGGTCGACTGGCCGAAGATGCACGCCGAAGCCCGGGAACTGCTCCGGGGCTACGGCCTCGACGTCGACGTCCGGCGCCCGCTGCACACCCTCGGCGTCGGCGCGCAGCAGATGGTCGCGCTGGCCCGCGCGGCCTCGGCCGACGCCAGGGTCGTCATCATGGACGAGCCGACGTCGTCGCTCGAACCACGCGAGGTCGAGACGCTGTTCGCGGTGCTGGGCCGGCTGCACGCCCAGGGCATCGCGGTGGTCTACGTCAGCCACCGGATGGACGAGCTGTACCGGGTCTGCGACCGCGTCACGGTGCTGCGCGACGGCCGGGTCGTCCACAGTGGACCATTGAAGCCGTTGCCGCGCATCGAACTGGTGTCGCTGATGCTCGGCCGGGAGATCCGGCAGATCCGCGAGGAGGGCGTCACGGCGTTCGGCGAGGAGCACGACGTCGAGCGCGAACCCCTGCTGCGGGCGGAACACCTCAGCGGGCAGCGGAAACTGCGTGACGTCTCGGTGAGCATCCGCCCCGGCGAGGTGGTCGGCCTGGCCGGGCTGCTCGGTTCCGGCCGCAGCGAGACCGCGCGCGCCATCGTCGGCGCGTTCCCGCTCGACGGCGGGACCGTGCTGCTGGCCGGGAAACCGCTCAAGCGCGGCCGGATCAAGGCCGCCATGCGGGCCGGGATCGCGCTGCTGGCCGAGGATCGCAAGACCGACGGGATCATCCCGAACCTGTCCGTGCGCGAGAACATCGTCCTGGCCGCGCTGCCGTCGCTGTCGCCGTTCGGCCTGGTGAGCAGGGCGAAACAGGACCGGATCGTCCGCATCTTCGTCGAGCGCCTGCGGATCAAGGCGGCGAGCCCGGAGCAGAAGGTGGCCGACCTGTCCGGCGGCAACCAGCAGAAGGTGCTGCTCGCCCGCTGGCTGGCCACCGGCCCGAAGGTGCTGCTGCTCGACGAGCCGACGCGCGGCATCGACGTCGGCGCGAAGGCCGAGGTCCAGGCCCTGATCGACGAACTCGCCCGTGAAGGGCTCGGCGTGCTGCTCATCTCGTCCGAGCTGGAGGAGCTGATCGACGGTTCCGACCGCGTGGTCGTGCTGCGCGACGGCACGGTGGCCGGCGAGCTGACCGGGGACGCCATCACCGAGGAGAACGTCCTCAAGGCCATCGCCGCGGAGGATGACAACGATGTCTAGCCGGACTCTCGACCGCGCGAAGGTCACCACGTGGCTGCAGGACTACGGCGTCTACCTCGCCGTCGTCGCGCTGCTGCTGTTCAACCTCGGCTTCACCGAGAACTTCCTGTCCGCGGCCAACTTCCGCACGCAGCTGGTGCAGGCGGCGCCGGTCTGCATCGTCGCGCTCGGGATGGCGCTGGTGATCGGCACCGAGGGCATCGACCTCTCGGTCGGCTCGGTGATGTCGATCGCCGCCGCGCTCGTCCCGCTCTACCTGGGCGCGGGCCCGCTGACGGCGATCCTCGTGGCCGTCCTCGCCGGGGTCGCGTCCGGCCTGTTCAGCGGCTACCTGGTGGCCCACCTGGGCGTCCAGCCGATCATCGCGACCCTCGCACTGCTCGTCGGCGGCCGCGGGCTCGCCCTGGTCATCGCGCACGGGCAGCTCGTCCAGCTGCACAACCCGGACTTCCTCGCCCTCGGCACCGGCGACGTCCTGGGCGTTCCGGTGACGGTCGTCGTCGCGGGCGTGCTCGCGGTGCTGGCCGGGCTTCTCGTGCAGCGCACGACGTTCGGGCGGCACCTGGTCGCCGTCGGCGGCAACCGCGCCGCGAGCACCCTGGCCGGGCTGCCGGTGAAACGCGTGCTCGCCGGCGTCTACGTCATCTCCGGGGCGCTGGCCGCGGTGGCCGGCGTCCTGGCGACGGCGCGGCTGGGCGCCAGTGACCCCAACGACCTCGGCCTGCTGATGGAACTGTCGGCGATCACCGCGGTCGTCGTCGGCGGCACGCCGCTGACCGGCGGGCGGGTCCGCGTGCTCGGCACCGTCTTCGGCGCGCTGCTCATGCAGCTGGTGCACGCCACCCTCATCAAGCACAACCTGCCGGACTCGACCGCGCAGATGGTCCAGGCGGCCATCATCGTCGCCGCGGTCTACGTCGCCCGCGAGCGGAGCCGCCGATGACCACCACCACCACGCAGAATGCCGCGGTCGCCGGGGTTTTGCAGCGCCAGGGCGCGGCCGTCGTGCTCGTGCTCGGCATTGCCGCCGCCTGGTTCGCGTTCCCCCATTTCGGGTCTTCGGACAACCTGCGCGACCTGGCCCTGCAGAGCTCCTTCCTGGCGATCATCGCGCTGGGCATGACGTTCGTGATCATCTCCGGCGGCATCGACCTGTCGGTCGGCTCGAACTACGCGCTCGGCGGCGTCCTCGCCGCGTACGGCGCGCAGTACGGCCTGCTCGTCGCGATCCTGCTGCCGCTGGCCGTGTGCTCGCTGATCGGGCTGGTCAACGGCCTGCTCATCGCCCGCACCGGGATGGCGCCGTTCATCGTCACGCTGGCGTCGCTGCTGTTCGCCCGTGGACTGCTGCTGGCGCTGACGTCCGAAGGCTCGACAACGTACAAAGTGGACTCCGGCTCGGCGTTCCTCTGGCTGGGCCAGGGCACGGTCTTCGGCATCGGCGTGCCGGTCTACCTGACGCTGATCCTGTTCGCGCTCGGCGGCCTGCTGCTGCGCCGCACCAGGTTCGGCCAGTCCGTGTTCGCCGTCGGCGGCGCCGAGCAGTCGGCGGTGCTGATGGGAATTCCGGTCGCCCGCACCAAGATCGGCCTCTACACCCTCAGCGGCGCGCTGGCCGGCTTTGCCGGCGTCCTCACCGCCGCCTACCTGCAGTCCGGCGTCACGGTGCTCGGCGTCGGCACCGAACTGGACGCGATTTCGGTCGTCGTCATCGGCGGCACGCTGCTCACCGGCGGCGCCGGCACGGTGCTCGGCACGCTCGTCGGCGTGCTGCTGCGCACGCTGATCCAGAACGTCATCAACCAGATCGGCACCTTGGACTCCCACTACCAGACGGTGGTGAGCGGGGCCTTCCTGCTCGTCGTCGTGGTGATCCAGCGCCTGCTGGCGCGGTCCCGAATCCGCTGATTCCGCATCCCCACCAGGAGGTCCGCCCCGATGTTCCGTCCCGCCCGGCTCGCCGCCGCACTGGCGCTGCTCTTCACCGGCCTCGCGGTGCCCGCCGCGAACGCCGAGTCGCCACCGCAGTGGCAGCGGCTCACGCCCCCGCTGTCCACGCCGTGGACGAACGACGTCTCGCCGTCGAACGCCCTGCCCGAGTACCCGAGACCGCAGCTGACACGGTCGAAGTGGCAGAACCTCAACGGCGTCTGGGAGTTCGCCTCGGCCAAGCCGGGCGAGGCCGCGCCCGTCGGCCGGTCCCTCGGCGAGCGCATCCTCGTGCCGTACCCGGTCGAGTCCGCGCTGTCCGGGATCATGCGGCACGAGACGAACATGTGGTACCGCCGCACGTTCCAGCTGCCCCGCGACTGGCGCGGGCAGCGCATCCTGCTGCACTTCCAGGCGGTCGACTACGACGCGACGATCCTTGTCAACGGCCGGACCGTCGCGCGCCACACCGGCGGCTACGACGCCTTCTCCGTCGACGTCACCGACGCGCTGACCACGGCACGGGACCAGGAGCTGATCGTCGGCGTCGCCGACCCGAACGACCAGGGCGGGCAGCCGCTCGGCAAGCAGCGCAGGCCCGGCGACGGCATCTTCTACACGCCGACGTCCGGCATCTGGCAGACCGTCTGGATGGAACCGGTGGCCCCGGCCCACATCGACCGGCTCGACCTCACCCCGGACGTCGCGTCCGGGTCGGTCACGGTCAACGCCGTCGTCGGCGGCCCGGTGCGCCAGCGCGTCGAAGCCGTCGCCTACGACCACGGCCGCCCGGTCGGGCGCGTGAGCGGCGAGGCGAACAAGCCGTTGCAGCTCAAGGTGGACCGGCCGCACCTGTGGTCGCCGGACGACCCGTTCCTCTACGACCTGCGCGTGCGGCTCATCCCGTCGGGCGACGAGGCCGGCTCCTACTTCGGCCTCCGGTCGATCGGGCTCGGCAAGACCGCCGACGGCAAGCAGCGGATGCTGCTCAACGGCAAGTTCGTCATGCAGGTCGGCCCGCTCGACCAGGGGTTCTGGCCGGACGGCATCTACACCGCGCCGACCGACGCGGCCCTGAAGTTCGACCTGGAGCAGGAGAAGGCGCTCGGCTTCAACATGGTCCGCAAGCACATCAAGGTGGAACCGGACCGCTGGTACTACTACGCCGACAAGCTCGGCCTGCTGGTCTGGCAGGACATGCCGGCGATGAAGGACGACGTCGAGCCGTCCGCGGCCGCGCGCGTCACCTTCGAGTCGGAACTGAAGCGGATGATCGACCAGCACCGCAGCTTCCCGTCGATCGTCATGTGGGTGCCGTTCAACGAGGGCTGGGGCGACTACGAGGTCGGCCGGATCGCCGACCAGGTCAAGGCGTGGGACCCGACGCGCCTGGTCAACGCCGAATCCGGGGTCAACTGCTGCCGGTCCGAACCGGACAGCGGCCGCGGCGACGTCTACGACGACCACACCTACACCGGCCCGGGCGCACCGATGCAGAGCGGCCCGCGGGCGGCGGTCGACGGCGAGTACGGCGGTCTCGGCCTGAAGGTGGCCGGGCACGAGTTCGACGCGGCAGGCAGCTTCGCGTACGAGATGGAGCCCGACAGCGCGACACTGACCCGGCGTTACGGCGAGCTGCAGCAGCGGCTTCTCCAGGTCGCGCAGCGCTGCGGCGTGTCCGCGGGCGTCTACACGCAGACCACCGACGTCGAGAAGGAGGTCAACGGCTTCTTCACCTACGACCGGCAGGTGAAGAAGATGGACTTCGCGGCGGTCCGCGCGGCGAACCTCGCGGTGATCAAGGGCGCGACCGGCGCGCCGGTGGCCGGGCCATCGGTGCCGTCGGGCACGCCGGGCATCGACGGCATCGCCGCGTACCCGTTCGACGAGAACGCGGGCACGGTGGCGAAGGACATCGTGGGCGGCCACGACGCCACGCTCGTCGGCGGCGCGTCCTGGACCGCGGGCAAGAGCGGCTCGGCACTGGCGGTCAACGGTTCCGGCCAGTACGCGGACACGGGGGCGGCGCTGCTGAACACCGAAGGCAGCTACAGCGCGGCGGCGTGGGTGAAGTTCACCGCCGTGGGTGACGGCTTCCAGACGGTGGTGAGCCAGGACGGCGGCGACCACAGCGCGTTCTTCCTGCAGTACTCGGGCGCGGACCACCGGCTGGCGTTCAGCTTCGTGGGCACGCGGGCGCTGGCGCCGACGGCCCCGGAGCCGAACCGCTGGTACCACCTCGTCGGCGTCCGAGACGCGGCGTCGGGCACGTTGAAGCTGTACGTGGACGGCCAGCTGGCGGCCACGAAGAGCGTCTGCCTCGGCGAGGCGTCCACCGGGCACACGGTGATCGGCCGTGGCCAGTACGGCGGCGGCCCGGTCGACTTCCTCAACGGCGCGGTCGACCAGGTGCACGTCTACGACCGGGCACTGTCCGACGCGGACGTCAGCGCGCTGTACGCCAGTGGGAAGTAGGCACCCGTTGACCTGGAGTGCGCTCCAGCCCCTACTGTCGATCCCGTCAGGACGACCTGGGGGAAAGGAACCCGAGATGACCGACGAGCGCTTCGAGCGTGGCCTGAAGACCCTGAACGCGATCGACGGCGAGAGCGGGCAGCGTGTGCTCGACAACCTCGCCGACGTCTCCCCCGCACTGGCGGAGGCGGTCGTGTCCTGGGGATTCGGCGAGATCTACGCCCGCCCGGGGCTGCCGCCGCGGGACCGCCAGCTGGTCACCCTCGGCATGCTGACCGCGCTCGGCGGCTGCGAGCCGCAGCTGGAGGTGCACGTCAACGCGTCGCTCAACGTCGGGCTGACCCCGGCCGAGATCATCGAGGCGCTGCTGCACTCGGCTGTCTACTGTGGATTCCCGAAGGCGCTGAACGCGACGTTCACCGCCAAGAAGGTCTTCGCCGAGCGCGGCCTGCTCCCGGTGACCACGGACTGACGCACGCCGAGCTGAAGGGCACCTTCCTTGCATCTCGTGCAAGGAAGGTGTCCTTCAGCGCTGTTCGGCCTTCGCCCCGGCTTTCCGGCGCGACTTCACACGGCGATAGCTCCAGCCCAGCAGCGCGAACAGGATCACCGACGACAGGATCAGGCTCGACCCGGTGCTCCAGCCGCTGAACGGCAGCGACCGCACCAGTCCCCAGACGATCCCGGCGGCCAGCAGCGCCAGCCCGGCGAGCACCGAGCCGGCGATCCGCCACGGCGAGGACACGCTGTCCTCGGCCGCCTTCATCGCGCGGTCGCGGACCGGGTCGACGTACCGCTCGAGTGCCGGGAACTCCGAAGCGAGCACCAGCAGCCCGGCGAGCACCAGCAGCAGGCCGGGCCCGGGCAGGACGAGCAGCAGCACGCCGACCACCAGCAGGACCGCGCCCGCCGTCGCGATCAGGACGCGCTTGGCCTGTTTGCCGATCCCCACGCCACCACTCCCGTCGTTTCGGCCGATTCTTCCCGTCCCGGCCGGTGGGTGCCACTCACGAGAGCCTTTACCCGCGCTCCTACCACGACTAACGCGCAGAGCGTGGCCGCGGCGAGGGTGATCACCAGTCCGGGCCAGACGTACAGGATCTGCCCGAAGGTGCCCTGTCGGCCGGCGAACACGACGCTCATCAGCTCCGGCAGCAGCACCAGCGTCACCAACGGCAGCAGGCACGGCAGCAGCCGCAGCCCGGCCCGCCACCGGCCGGTCCGGCGGCCGGCCCACCGTCGCGCGTGGCGGACGCCGAGCACGGCGAGCACCACCGCGAGCAGGATGAACCCGGCGAGCACCCAGTCGGCGACGACCCCGGCGGGCAGCGACGGCTCCGGCGAGCCACCCGCCAGCAGCGTGGCCAGGCCCTGCGCCAGCGTCTCGGCGTCGTTGTCCAGGGCAAGGCCGGTGGGGGCGAAGACCGCGACGCCGTAGCCGCCGGGCAGCAGCACCTGCGCGGCCGTGTGGCTGAACCACTCGCCGGTGTGCGACAGCCGCCCGTCACCGCCGAGCCGCCAGCCCAGCGCGTAGTCGCGGCCGGGAGCCGGGGTGTGGGCGAGCGCGACCGACGACGGCGACAGGACACCCCCGCCGTCGCGCTGCGCGACCAGCCAGCGGGCCATGTCCTGCGCGGTGGTCAGCACACCGTGGCTGCCCCCGGTGAACCAGTCCCGCTCGGCGACGGGAACGGGGATGCCGAACGCGCGCACGTATCCGGGCGAGAGGTCCGCGGGCGGCGCGTCGACGGTCGTGCTGGCGGTCATCCCGAGCGGGAGGAACAGCCGCGTCCGCAGGTAGCCGTCGAACGGCTGCCCGGACACGACCTCGACGATCCGGGCGGCCACCTCGTAGTTCGGGTTGTGGTAGTGGAACTTCGTGCCGGGCTCGTCGGCGAGCTGCGCGTCCTGCAGGCGCGTGACGGCTTCGGCGAGGCTGTGCGGCTGCGGCAGCGTCAGGTCGGGGAACGCGGAGTCGGCCATCCCGGACGTCTGGTCGAGCAGCATCCGGACGGTGATCCGCGCGCCACGCGGGTCGGCGAGCCGGAACTCCGGCAGGTAGCGCGCCACGGGCTGGTCGAGATTGAGCCGTCCGGCTTCGGCCAGCTGGAGCACGGCGAAGGCGGTCATGGACTTGCTCACCGACGCGATCGGCAGCCGGGTCGACTCGGTGATCGGCGTCCCGGCGGAGTCGTGGCCGTACCCGGCGATGCGGACGACGTCGGCACCGTGGGTGACGGCGACGGCGGCACCGGGCAGCCCGGTGTGGTCGAGGTAGGCGCGGACGTAGGAGTCGACATCGGGGTGCGGCGCCGCCGCGGCCGCGGGGGTCGCGGTCCCGAGCAGCAGGGCCGCGAGCACGAGGAAAAGCCTGGTCATGGGGATCAAGGTAGGCAGCGAAGGGGCGCGTCGGCGCCTGCCGGACGGCTCCGCCGACCCCCTACTTTCGGCACCTTCTTGACGGCTCGTGTGCCTCGTCCTATAGTCAACATATCGGTTGATAAACAGATTGGTTGATAAAGATGGCGGTTGACGAGGAGGCTCTGGACCGGGCGTTCACCGCGCTCGGCGACCCGGTACGCCGGGCGATCGTCGCCCGGCTGTCCCGCGGCGAGGCGACGGTCAACGAGCTGGCGGAGCCCTTCGCGATCACCAAGCAGGCGATCTCCCGCCACATCCAGGTCCTGGAGCAGGCGGGCCTGATCACCCGAACCCGCGACGGCCAGCGGCGGCCGTGCCACCTCGTGCCGTCCGCCCTGGAGGCACTGACCAGCTGGATCGACAGGTACCGGCTGGCCACCGAACAAAGTCACCGGCGGCTCGACGCCGTCCTCGAAACCCTCAAGGAGCAGTCATGACCGGCACCACGATCACGGCCCAGCCCGGCACCCCGTTCATCGAGGTGACGCGCGAGTTCGCCGCCCCGAAGCCGGCGGTGTTCCGCGCCCACACCGAGCCGGACCTGGTCAAGCAGTGGCTGGGCCCGCGCGATTTGGAGATGGAGATCCTGGAGTTCGACGCGCGGTCCGGTGGCAGCTACCGCTACGTGCACCGGGCAGACCGCGGCGAGTTCCGGTTCCGCGGGGTGTTCCACAGCGTCGAGGAGGATTCGCGGATCATCCAGACGTTCGAGTTCGAAGGAGCCCCGGGCGAGGTCTGCCTGGAGACGATGACGCTCACCGAGACCGACGGCGGCACGCGAGTGCAGGTGCGGTCGGTGTTCCCGTCGGTCGAGGCACGGGACGCGATGGTGGCGAGCGGGATGGAGTCCGGCATCGTCGAGGGGTACGAGCAGCTGGACGAGCTACTGGCGAAGGAAGCCTGAGATGCCGGTGGTCGCCAGCTTCTGCATGTCGCTGGACGGATTCGTGGCACGGCCCGACGACAGCGTCGGGCCGCTCTTCGATTGGTACACGGCGGGCGAGGTCGAGCTCCCGATGGTCGGCTACCCGACGACGTTCCGTGTGGCCCCGGCCAGCGCCCGGTATCTGGCCGACTTCCTGGAGTCGATGCGCCACAGCGCCTTCGTGTGCGGCCGCAGGGTGTTCGACTACACAAACGGCTGGGGCGGCCGACCGCCGGGCGCCGGAGCGGCCTTCGTCGTGACGCACCGCCCACCGGCAGAACCGGTGCCACCGTTCAGGTTCTGCCCGGACGTCCCCACGGCCATCTCCCTCGCCAAGGCGGCCGGCGACGGGACCGTCGGGGTCTCCGGGCCGAGTATTGCGCAGCAGTGCCTGAAGCTCGGGCTTCTCGACGAGGTGCGGATCGATCTCGTTCCGGTTTTCCTCGGGGAGGGGATCCGGTACTTCGAGAATCTCTCCGCCGGGGATGCCCTCGCTGGAGTGCGTGGAGGTTGTTGCCGGGGAAGGGGTTACGCACCTGCGGCATCGAGTATGTCCGTCCTTTGCGGAGTAACCGATCGAGTGATGACAGGTGTTCGATGATCGGGCAACCTGGGTTTGTGGACAGAACCTTCGCCCTGCACGCCGATGCGGTCGCCATCGCCGACCGCATCGGTGAGCTGCTCGCGACCATGCGGTCCTGCGAGGCTGCGCTCGGTGCTCTCCTCGTCGGTGTGGAGCAGCGCGGGGTCATGGATCTCTTCGGATACCGTTCCGTGGCGCGGCTTCTGGAGCACCTTGCCGATCTTCCACGGCAGGCCGCGGAAGTCTTGGTCAAGCGGGCCCGGCACCTCCAGCCCGGCCTTGCCCTCGATGGCACGCCGCTTCCTGCTTTGGCTCCCGAGGTTGCTGTCGTGGCCCGCGAGGGACGGTTGAGCAACCCGATGATCGACACCATCGTCGGTGTGCTGCGGGATACTCCTCTTGAGCACCGGGACCGGGTTGAGCAGGACCTGCTGGGCTTTGCGGCTGATGCTGGGCACAAGCAGGTCGCTGTTCTCGGTGCACGGATCCTGGCCCACCTTCATCCCGACGGCCAGCCCCCTCAGGAAACCGAACCCGCCCGCCCCGACCGCGAACTTTCCTTGCGACGCAAAAGATCCGGAGTCTGGGAGCTACACGGCCGGTTCGATGATGAGACCGGCACCCGGGCCAGCGCCGTCCTCGACGCCCTCGCCCAGCGGCGCTCCACCGACGAAGGCCCGGATCTGCGCTCCCCGCTGGAACGCTACGGCGATGCGTTCTCCGATGCGATGGATCTCGCCGCCAACTCGCCCGAACTCCCCATGCAGGCCGGGGAACGCGCCCACGTGATGGTCGCGATCTCCCTCGAGGACTTGAAGACCGGCATCGGCAAAGCCATCCTCGGTGATACCGGCAGCATCTCCGCCGCCGAAGCACGCCTCCACGCCTGCGACTGCATGATCATCCCCGCAGTGCTGGGCAGCCACAGCGAACCCCTCGACGTCGGACGCCTCCGACGCCTCGTCCCACCCGGTATCCGCCGGGCCCTATACCTGCGCGACCGGGGATGTGCGTTCCCGGGCTGCCATCGACCACCCCGACACTGCCAAGGCCACCACATCCGCCACTGGTCCGAAGGCGGACCCACCGAACTAGGCAACCTGGTCCTGATGTGCGCCCACCACCACCGGCTGCTGCACCGTTCTGGCTGGGAAGTCCGGATCGCGGCCGACGGCCTACCAGAGTTCCTGCCACCAACCTGGCTGGACAAACGCCGAAAACCCCGACGCAACAACCTCCACGAACCGCTGCCATTCGCAGCGTAACCGGGGACAGGCCCGCAGCCACACGGCTACGGGCCTACACCCACGTCCCAAGTTGTTCGGTGATCGCCGCGCAAGGCCGCGCCTCCACTCGGGACTCAGCCGCTCCCCCAAGCATCGCTCGCACCCCACATCACAGCCAGCCGAACCCCCGCCCCCCAACAGGACCAACCTCACCCCCCGAACTCCAGCGCCCCCGTCCACTCGTCCAAGCACCGCGCCCCACGGCCGGCCCACTGATCGCCTCGCAAGGCAGCACCTCCATCCAGAACCCCAGCGAAACCCGGACAGTCCCCAAGTCCCCGCGACGTCACACCCCAGCACCAACCTCGTCCCGCCCACACCCTCCCACTCGCCCAAGCAACCGCGACGCCCCGACAAGCAAGCCACCCCGGCACCCAGCCTCCAGCGCCACCGGCCAGCCGTCCAAAGCACCGCGCCCCGGCCAACCAACCGAATTCCAGGACCAACCCGACCGCCAGACCAGCCCACGCCCCAACCGAAGCAACCCAACCAACAAGAAAGGGCCCGCAGCCACCGGCCACGGGCCCCACTCACCAGAACCTACCTACTCCGCAAGCAGCTGCTCAAACGGCACGAACTCCGGAGCCCCAGAGTCCCCAACCCGCCCCTCAGCCAAGGAAGCCAGCTCCCCACCAGCCTTCTCGATCCGCCGCTGCAGAGCACCCTCCCCGCTCCCCCAGTCCGAAGAAGCGGCATAGACCCCGGTAGCCACCGGATCGGCCTTGAGATACCCGAACAACGGCCGCAGCTGATAGTCCAGTACCAGGGAATGCCGCTCCGTCCCGCCCGTGGCTCCGAGCAGTACCGGCTTCCCCACCAGGGAATCCGCGTCCAGCACGTCGAAGAATGACTTGAACAACCCGCTGTACCCGGCCGTGAACACCGGCGTGACCGCGATCAGCGCGTCCGCTCCGGTCACCGTCTCGATCGCCGAACGCAGCGCCGGGCTCGGAAATCCCGTCAGCAGATTCTTCGTCACGTCCAACGCGATATCGCGCAGCTCCACCACGGAAACCGACACCGGCGAGCCGGCCGCGGCGACCGTGGCCGCGGCCAGGCGGTCTGCCAGGAGCCTTGTCGACGACGGGACCGACAGGCCCGCCGTCACCACCGCCAGCTTCATACCAGCGCTCCCTTCAGCGATTCGTGCGTCGGTGCCTCCGGGACGTGCGCCGGGCGCAGTGCGTCCAGTTCCTTGCGCAGCACCGGGATCACCTGCTCACCCAGGAGGTCCAGCTGCTCCAGGACCGTCTTCAGCGGCAGGCCCGCGTGGTCCATCAAGAAGAGCTGGCGCTGGTAGTCGCCGAAGTGCTCGCGGAAGGTCAGCGTCTTGTCGATGACCTCCTGGGGGCTGCCCACCGTCAGCGGTGTCTGGTCGGTGAACTCCTCCAGCGACGGCCCGTGCCCGTACACCGGCGCGTTGTCGAAGTACGGCCGGAACTCGTTCCACGCGTCCTGGGACCGCGGGCGGATGAACGCCTGGCCACCCAGCCCGACGATCGCCTGGTCCGCCGATCCGTGGCCGTAGTGCTCGTAGCGCTGGCGGTAGAACCCGATCAGCTGCTGGAAGTGCGAAGTCGGCCAGAAGATGTGGTTGGCGAAGAACCCGTCACCGTAGTACGCGGCCTGCTCGGCGATCTCCGGGCTGCGGATGGACCCGTGCCAGACGAACGGCGGGACCCCGTCGAGCGGGCGCGGCGTGGACGTGAAGCCCTGCAGCGGCGTGCGGAACTTGCCCGACCAGTCGACGACGTCCTCGCGCCACAGCTTCCTCAGCAGCGCGTAGTTCTCGATCGCCAGCGGGATGCCCTGGCGGATGTCCTGGCCGAACCACGGGTACACCGGGCCCGTGTTGCCGCGGCCCATCATGAGGTCGACGCGGCCGTCGGCGAGGTGCTGCAGCATCGCGAAGTCCTCGGCGATCTTCACCGGGTCGTTCGTCGTGATCAGCGTCGTCGACGTCGACAGGATGATCTTCGACGTCTGCGCCGCGATGTAGCCGAGCATCGTCGTCGGCGACGAGGGCACGAAGGGCGGGTTGTGGTGTTCGCCCGTCGCGAAGACGTCGAGGCCGACCTCCTCCGCCTTGAGGGCGATGCGGACCATCGCCTTGATCCGCTCGTGCTCCGTCGGCGTGGTGCCGTTCGTGGGGTCGGTCGTGACGTCGCCCACCGTGAAGATTCCGAACTGCATGACCTGACTCCCTTCGCGAGCCCCCACCTTACATGCGCGTTCAACTACTTCCAAGCAAGAGATATTCCGGCCGTCAGGTCCCCGGAAGGCACCAAGTAAGGTCAAGGGCATGGACGCGGAGCTCGCTCGGCTGGGCCTGTCGGAACGTTCGGTACGACTCCTCACGGGCCGCGACATCTGGGCCTCGATCACCCCCCTGCTCACCCCGCGCAGGAACCTCGTGGCCGCCTTCGGTCACGTCGGTCCCGGCGCGGCTGCCCTGCTACCCCTGGAACCCGGGGACACGCTGATCACGGACGCGAGCCTCGACATGGTGCAGTCGGGCGCGACGAGCCCGCACGCCCTGCTGCACTGGGTGAAGGCCGGCGTGATCGTGCACTCGCTGCGCGGGCTGAACGCCAAGCTGGTGATCGCCGAGGACGACCCGTCGTTCGTCGTGGTCGGCTCGGCCGACGTCACCGCCGCCGGCCCGCGGCAGCTGTTCGAAGCCGTCACGGTCTCGCACGAGAAGCACACCGTCGAGGAGGCACAGGAGGCCTGGCTCGAGTGGTGCGACCTCGCCGGGCCCGCCCTGACCGCGGGCGACCTGGAGCCGCTGCTGGAGCAGTACGGCGCCGGCAAGCCCGCACCGCGGACGGCGGCGGCCCGGACCGCCACGCCCGCCCGCCCGGTGGTGACCAGCCGCCCGGCGACGCCGGTGCGCCCGGCCGCCGCGACCCCGCCGCCCTCGCCGGTGCGGCCCGCAGTCCCGCCGTCTTCGCCGGTCCGGCCAGCAGTCCCGCCGTCCTCACCGGTGCGGCCCGCGGTCCCACCGTCGTCCCCGGTCCGGCCCGCAACGTCCGCAACGCCCGGCACACCCGCAGCGCCCGGCACACCCGCAGCGCCCGGAACATCCGCAGCGCCCGCGACCCCGCCGCCCGCACCGGTCGCCGAGACGCCGCCCACACCGGTTCGCCCGGCCCCGCCGATCGAGTCACCCACCACAGCGGAACCGGTTGCTGCACCCGGCGTGGCGAACGAGCCGAGCCCCGAAAGCACCGACGTCCCGCGCCCGGCCTGGCCGCGGCCTGCCGAGCTGTACCTGGTCAGCCTCGTCGAAGGCGGCGAACCGTCCGCCGAGGCCGAGTACCGCCTGGAAGAACTCGCCCGCGAGTACACCCACCCCGGCGAAAACGGCGAATCGCCGTTCCGCGTCGAGCTGTTCTGGGCCGACGACGGCCAGGGCCAGGACCCGCCGCGCACCCTGCGCCCCGGCGTGCACGTGATCCGCGTCTACAGCCAGAAGCAGGGCCGCGCGCTGGTCGGGTCGCGGATCGAGGCGCCGGGCCTGGTGCTGCACGCCTACGCCGACGAGTTCGCCTACCCGCGGCGCACGTACTGCTACGTGCTGACCCGCGAGTCGGCGGCCAAGCCGGTCTTCGGCGACCTCCGCAAGGCACTCGCCGCGATCGGCGAGAAGCCGAACTTCCGGAACAGCTTCCAGGTCCCGCGGAAGATCGAAGCCCTGCTGGGCCTGTGGCCCGACCTGGGCTACGACCCCCGTTAGGGGCGGCCTTCGCCACTCCCGGGACGCCCGGCGCGCGAAAACTGTCGGGGCGGGCGGATATCCTGCACTACGGTGCAGGCCAGTCCGCACCACCACCAGCACTTTCGCGAGCCACGATCCGGGAGAACGACCCTGTGACTGCCGAGACCTTGTACGGGGCCGACGACCTGACGCATCTCGAAGGTCTCGAAGCCGTCCGCAAACGCCCCGGGATGTACATCGGCTCCACCGACAGCCGGGGCATCAACCACCTCTTCTCCGAGGTCGTGGACAACTCCACGGACGAGGGCGTGGCCGGCTACGCGACGAAGATCGTCGTCACGCTGCACGCCGACGGGAGCGTCCAGGTCGACGACGACGGCCGCGGCATCCCGACCGGCACCCACGCCAAGTCCGGTTTGTCCGGCGTCGAGCTGGTGCTGACGCGGCTGCACGCCGGCGGCAAGTTCGGCGGCTCCGGCTACAAGACCTCCGGTGGCCTGCACGGCGTCGGCGCTTCGGCGGTCAACGCGCTGTCGCACCGCTTCGACGTCACGGTGAAGCAGGACGGCAAGGTCCACCAGATGTCGTTCAAGCACGGCGTCCCGGGCACCTTCGACGGGCCGGGCCCGAAGGCGAAGTTCACCCGCCGGTCGGGGCTGAACGTCGTCGGGAAGATGAAGCGCGGCGAGCGCAGCGGCACGTCCATCCGCTACTGGTACGACGCGCGCTACTTCGAGTCGGGCGCGGCCTTGGACGTCGAAGGCGTGCGGACCAAGCTGCGCAACACCGCCTTCCTCGTGCCCGGCGTCACCTACGTGCTGCGCACGGCCATCGAGGACACGATCAACGAGGAGACCTTCCACTTCCCGAACGGACTGGTCGACATGGTCGACTTCCTCACCCCGTCGGGCGAGAAGCCGGTCTGCGGCACGCTGCTGATCACCGGCGAAGGCACCTACAAGGAGAACGCGGCCGACGCGGCGGGCGTCATGCAGTCCAATGTGGAGCGTCACGCCGAGGTCGAGGTGGCGCTGCGCTGGGGCACCGGCTACGAGCGCACGGTCGAGTGCTTCACCAACACGATCCGCAACGTCCACGGCGGCACCCACCGCCGCGGCTTCGACCGCGCGGTGACGAAGGCGTTGCAGGAGGCCATCTCCAAGACCCGCGGGCTGCTCAAGCCCAAGGAGGACATGCCGACGATCGAGGACGTCCTCGAAGGCATGACCGCGGTGATCCACGTCCGGCTGCCGGAGCCGCAGTTCACCTCCCAGACCAAGGACGAGCTGTCCACCACCGGCATCACCCGGGTCATCCAGGGCATCGTCGACAAGCACGTCAAGGCGTGGACCGAGGACCGCAAGACGAAGTCCGAGGCCAAGGTCGTGCTGCAGAAGGTGGTCGACGCCTCCCGCGTCCGGCTCACCCAGAAGCAGCAGAAGGACGCCGCCCGGCGCAAGACCGCGCTGGAGGGCGCGGCGATGCCGGCGAAGCTGGTCGACTGCCGCACCACCGGTGTCTCGCGCAGCGAGCTGTTCCTCGTGGAGGGCGACAGCGCGCTCGGGTCGGCGCGGATGGCGCGCGTGTCCGAGTACCAGGCGCTGCTGCCGCTGCGGGGCAAGATCCTCAACGTCCAGAAGGCCTCACTCGGCGACACGCTGAAGAACGCCGAGATCGCCTCGATCGTGCAGGTGCTCGGCGCGGGTACCGGCCGCACCTTCGACCTGTCGGCGATGCGCTACGGCCGGGTGATCCTGATGGCCGACGCCGACGTCGACGGCTCGCACATCCGGACGCTGCTGATCACGCTGTTCGCGAAGTACATGCGCCCGGTGATCGAGGACGGCAGGCTGTATGCGGCGATGCCGCCGCTGCACAAGCTCGTCACGAAGGGCCGCAACCCGGAGACGCACTTCACCTTCACCCAGCGGGAGATGGAGCAGAAGTTCGCCGAGCTGGAGCGGGCGGGCAAGAACATCGTCACGCCGGTGCCGCGGTTCAAGGGTCTCGGCGAGATGGACGCCGACGAGCTGTGGGAGACCACGATGAACCCGGCGACGCGCTCGGTGCGCCGCATCACCCTCGACGACGCCGAAGCCGCGGAGGCGGCGCTGGAACTGCTGATGGGCGAGAAGGTCGAGCCCCGGCGGAACTGGCTGGTCGCCTCCTCCGACCGGGTCGACCGCGAAGCCATCGACGCCTGATTTTCCTCAGCTACCAAGGAGTTTCCCCGTGGCACGCCGCAAGGGCAGCACCACCAAGGTCGATCCGAGCGCGTTCGACTCCCCCGGTGCGCACGTCTTCGACAACTCGCTGAAGACCGAGATCGAAGACTCCTACCTGGAGTACGCGTACTCGGTCATCCACTCGCGCGCCCTGCCGGACGCGCGGGACGGGCTGAAGCCGGTGCACCGCCGGATCCTGTATTCGATGAACGAGAACGGCTACCGGCCCACGCACGCGTACGTGAAGTCGTCGCGCGTGGTCGGTGACGTGATGGGCAAGTACCACCCGCACGGCGACGTCGCGATCTACGACGCGATGGTGCGGCTGGCGCAGGACTTCTCGCTGAACGTCCCGTTGATCGACGGGCACGGCAACTTCGGCTCGCCCGACGACGGCCCGGCGGCCTCCCGGTACACCGAGGCGCGGATGTCGCCCGAGGCGATGCAGCTGGTCGGTGAGCTGGGCGAGGACACCGTCGACTTCCGCCCGAACTACGACGGGTCGCTGGAAGAGCCGTCGGTGCTGCCCGCGGCGTTCCCGAACCTGCTGGTCAACGGCACGTCCGGGATCGCGGTCGGGATGGCGACCAACATGATCCCGCACAACCTCGGCGAGGTCATCGCCGCGGCGCGGTGGCTGATCACGCACCCCAGTGCGACGCTCGACAAGCTGATGGAGTTCGTGCCGGGCCCCGACCTGCCGACCGGCGGCAAGCTGCTGGGCCTCGACGAGGTCCGCCGCGCCTACGAGACCGGCCGCGGTGTGGTCCGGATGCGGGCGAGCGTCGAAACCGGGCCGCTGGAAGGCAGCCGCGGGCGGCAGGCGATCACCGTCACCGAGCTGCCCTACGGCGTCGGGCCGGAGAAGGTGATCGAGAAGATCACCGACGAGGTCAACAAGTCCAAGCGGCTCACCGGCATCGCCGACGTCAAGGACCTCACCGACCGGGAGAACGGCACCCGGCTGGTCATCGAGTGCAAGGTCGGCGTCAACCCGCAGGCGCTGCTGGCCGACCTCTACCGGCTCACGCCGCTGGAGCAGTCGTTCGGCATCAACAACCTGGTGCTCGTCGACGGCCAGCCGCAGACGCTGGGCCTGAAGGAGCTGCTGGAGGTCTTCCTCCGGCACCGCTACGACGTCGTCACGCGGCGCACGAAGTACCGGCGCCGCAAGCGCGAAGAGCGGCTGCACCTGGTCGACGGCCTGCTGGTCGCGCTGCTGAACATCGACAAGGTGATCAAGCTCATCCGCGAGAGCGAGAACGCGCAGGCCGCGAAGGACGGCCTGATGACGCGGTTCAAGCTCTCGGAGATCCAGGCGACGTACATCCTGGACACGCCGCTGCGCCGGCTGACCAAGTACGACCGGCTGGAGCTGGAGGCCGAGCAGGAGAAGCTGCGCGAGGAGATCGCGGAGCTGACCAAGATCCTCGAGGACGAGTCGGTGCTGAAGAAGCTCGTCTCGTCGGAACTGGCGAAGATCGCGAAGGACTTCCCGACCGAGCGCCGCACCGCGCTGATCGACGGCGACCTGAAGGAGGTACTGGCCGCGTCGAAGCCGTCCGGGCCTCTGGAGGTGGCCGACGACCCGTGCCAGGTGATCCTGTCGGCGACCGGGCTGGTGGCCCGCACCGCGGCCGAGTCCGAAGAGGCGACGGAGTCGCGGCGCCGCAACGGCCGCGTCAAGCACGACGCGGTGGCGGCGGTCGTCCACACGACGGCGCGCGGGCAGGTGCTGCTGGTGACCAGCCGCGGCCGGGCGTTCAAGACCGACGTGCTGCCGCTGCCGGTGCTCCCGGAGCAGGCGGGCACGGTGTCCCTGCGCGGCGGCATGGCGGCGAAGGAGCTGGTGCCGCTGGAGAAGGGCGAGACGGTCGTCGGGATCGCCCCGCTGGGCGAGCAGGCGGCGGGCTCCCCGGGCCTGGCGCTCGGGACCCGGATGGGCGTCGTGAAGATCTGCTCGCCGGAGTGGCCGGTCCGCTCGGACGAGTTCGAGGTGATCAGCCTCAAGGACGGCGACGAGATCGTCGGCGCGACCTGGCTGACGGACGGTTCGGAGACGCTGGCGTTCGTGTCGTCGGAGGCGTCCCTGCTGAAGTACGCGGCGTCGCTGGTGCGGCCCCAGGGCCTGAAGGGCGGCGGCATGGCGGGCATCAACCTGCCGTCGGGGGCGTCGGTGGTGTTCTTCGGCGCGGTCCGCACGGACGACGACGAGCACGGCGAGCCGCTGGTGATCACCTCGACCGGCCAGAGCGTGAAGGTGACGCCGTTCAGCGAGTACCCGGCCAAGGGCCGCGCCACGGGCGGCGTCCGCGCCCAGCGGTTCCTCAAGGGCGAGACGGCGCTGCGCCTGGCCTGGATCGGCCCTCGCCCGGCGGGTGCGGCCCGCAACGGCGACCCGGTGGAACTGCCGGAGATCGACGTCCGCCGCGACGGGTCGGGCCACGCCCACCCGGGCCCGGACGTGGTGGGCCACCTCATCGAGCGCGACTGACAGCGGTCTGCCGCGGCTGGTCGTGAGTGAGAAACAGCGTTAGAACACTGTTTCTCACTCACGACCGGCGTCAGCCGAGCGGGGCGACCGGTCCCGGATAGCGGGCCGGGTCGAGGCAGCTGCTCAGCCCCTCCACCACCGAGCAGAAGCCCGGTGGCCGCACGGGGGTGTAGCCGGCCGGGACGCCGTGGCCGGCGATCAGGCCGCGGTACGTCGCGACCGCGTCGGTCGGGCGGCGGGTCAGCGACGGGTCGGCCAGGGCGTCCACTGTGTACAGGCCGAAGCGCGGCCGGTAGTCGCCCCACTCGTAGTTGTCCGTGAGGCTCCAGTAGTTGTAGCCGATCACGTTCGCGCCGTCGGCCTTCGCGCGCTGCACCCAGTACAGGTGGTCACGCAGGTGGTCCGAGCGCGTGTAGCCGTCGGGACGCGCGTTGCCGTTGTCGCTCGGCATGCCGTTCTCGACGACGTACAGCGGCAGGTCCGGGAACTTCCGCTGGTAGTAGCGCAGCGCGTAGTAGATGCCGTCCGGCTGCGGCGTCACCTTCCAGAACTCGCCGCTGGCCGCGTGCGCCGCGCTCACGTTGTCGAGGCTCGCGCCGTAGTAGTAGTCGACGCCGGCGAAGTCGAGCTTGTCCTTTACGTGGTCGAGGAACGACGCGTCCAGCACGCCCTGGACAGCCGGGATGAACGCCGTGTTGCTCGACACGAGCGCGCCCGGGTCCAGCGAGTGGATCAGGTCGTAGGCGGCGCGGTGCGCCTGCACCATCCGCGACAGCATCCACGGCGCCTTCCACGCGGCCAGCCCGCCGTTGCTGATCTCCTGCTGCAGGTACACCGTCGGCTCGTTGATCGTGATCCACAGCGCGCCGAGGCCCTTGTACCGTTCGACGACGCGCCGGGCGTTGGCCAGCCAGGCGTCACGCGTGCGGTCGGTGTCCCAGCCGCCCTGGTCGACCACCCAGCCCGGGTACACCCAGTGGTCGAGGGTGATCATCGGCCGCATGCCGGCGGCGACGACGTGCCGGACGAGGTCGTCGTAGTAGGCCAGCTCGGCCTGGTCGACCTGGCCGGGCCGCGGCTCGATGCGGGCCCATTCGACGCTGAAGCGGAAGACGTTCACGCCGAGCTGCCGGGCGCGTTCGATGTCTTCGGCGTAGCGGTGCCGGAAGTCGACCGCCTGGCGGTAGGGCTCTTTGATCGACGACGTTTTGGCCTGTTCGTAGCGCCGCCAGTTGCTGTCGGGCGCGTAGCCCTCGGACTGGTAGCCGGACGTCGCGACACCCCAGAAGAACGACGGCGCGGCAGCCGCCGGACTCACCCCGGCGAGCACCCCCGCCAGCAGGGCCACCACGACGAGGACCGTTCGTTTCCCGCGCACCACGGCACCTCCTCGGTAACATGAAGGGTCTTCACGTTAGCCGAGGAGGCTTCGCGGCGCATCCCCCGAACGGCTAGGCCACCCGGAACGACTGCGCGGCACCCCCGTCACAGGCCGCCTGGACCAGCTGGACACTGTCCGCAGTGGACGCTCCCGGCACGGTCAGGCACTTGCCGCTGTGCCTCGCGACGAAGTGGAAGTAACCGCTTCCTTCACTCACCGGCTGCCACTGCTGGTTGCCCCCACCGCTGTAGGCCCAGAGCTGCACCCCGGCACCGTCGGCGGTGGACACCCCGGTGACATCGACGACCTGAGCGGGATTCGTGCGGTTGTCGATTCTGTCGAAACCACCACTGGTCGGCGTGAACCGGTACTGCTGCGCCGCGGTGCCGTTGCAGGTGTACTGCTGGATCACCGTGCCGTTGGCGCTGCCCGCGCCGCGCGCGTCGACGCACTTGCCGGACGCCTTGTTCGTCACCGCGTACCAGGCGGCCGGGTCGATCGTGCCCGGGTCCGGCGGGGTCGTCGTCCCGCCGCCGCCGAGCCACCTGAGGCCGTCGAGCACGAACCGGTTCTGGTCGGCACTTTCGAAGGTCGAGGACAGCGCCGTGTTCGTCTGGTAGTTCATCGCGTTGTGGCCGAAGTTGGCGTACAGCATCTTGTAGTTCTTGTTGGTCCACATGATCGGGTAGTAACCGCTGTACCAGGTCTGGCTCGGGTCGGTGCCGATCGGGAAGGTGGAGCTGTCCATCGACGCGAGGATCGTGATGTCCGGGTTCTGCCGCAGGTCGTACTGCCAGGCGTACCACTCGGACACCGACGAGCGGATCGTCGACGGCAGGTTCGCCGTCGCCGGGTGCGTGCGGTTCTCGATCTTCAGCGTCTCCGCGGTCGGCCCCCACGTGTTCGACGTGAACCGGCCGGTGCCGAGGAAGTCGTTGTGGAACCAGTTGGCGTACGACGGCGTCGAGCTGTCGTTGTAGGCGGTGACGTGGAAGCCGAAGAACGCGCCACCCGCCTGCATGTACCGCTGGAAGCCCTGGAACTGCGCCTGCGACTGCGGCTGGTCGTCGAGGAACAGCACGACCTGGTACTGGCCAGGGGTGAGCGTGGTGAGCCGGTTCCAGTCGGTCGTCGAGGTGTAGGTGAAGCCGTTCGCGCTCGCCTGCTGGGCGAACCAGACGTTGGCTTCCTTCTCGAAGCTGATGTGCGCGGCGTCGTAGGTGCCGCTGTAGAAGGCGAGCACCTTGAACGGCGTCGCGGCTTCCACCGCCGGGCCGCCCAGGGCGAGACCCAGGCAGGCGGCGAAGAAGGCCAGAATCCTGATCAACGGACCGCGGGGCGAGTGAAAATTCACACCTTGAATTAATACACAGAGCCTCGCACTGGTCCAGACCTCTGCGGAATTCGGGTACCGCTCACCGGGACCCGCGAAGCTCAGCGGTCGGAGCGCAGCGAAGCCGGGTCGAAGGACTCCCAGTAAGCGTCCTCGTCCTCGGTCGAAGAAACGGGAGCGGGAGCGGGAGGCGCAGCACCCAGGCGCTCGGCCCGCAGCCGCTGGAACTCCTCCACCGTCATCCCGGGATCGTCGTCCTCGGCACGGGCCGGCGCGGGCATCCCGGTCAGCTGCTCGATCATGAAGGTCATGTCCTCGCCCAGCGCCAGTGCGACCTTGTTGTAGCCGTCCTGCGTCGCCTCGCGCATGGCCGCCTGGGCGATCTCCACGATCAGCGGGCCCAGCCGGTCGCCCAGCTCGACCGCCGACGGCGCCAGCCACAGCCGCAGCAGCTTGCCGCGGGCGTCGACTGTGGCCTCCACCTGGCCGTCGACGTCGTGGGCCGTGCCGGACGCGGACGCGAGCAGCTCCTCCACCCGGGCCATGGCCTCCTCGCGGGCGCGGGCCTGGGCGATGAGCTGGCGGGTCGTGATCACCGCGGTCACCTTCCGTAGGTGTAGGTCTCGGCGTCCGGGTCGTCGTCCGGGATCGGTTCGTAGCCCAGGGTTTCCAGCTGCTCGGCGTCCAGCACCGGGGACAGCGCGTGGTACATCCGGTCGCCCGCACGGCGGGTCGCGCGCTGGGCCAGTTCGAGCACCTGGCCGGCGATCACCGCCGAGCCGTGCCGCAGCGCCGACCGGTGGATGGTCAGCCCGGTCAGCAGGCCGCCGGGCGCGACCTGGACCTCGATCGCACCGTCCGAAGAGGACGCCTTGCCCACCACCGGGCCCGACCGGGCGAACCGTGCCGCCGCTTCCGAGCCCGCTCGTTCCGCCTGCTCGGCGATGCGCGCCGTCGCCAGCTCGATGTCGAATTCAGCCACTGCTCACCCCGTGGGCCGGTAGAAGCCGATGAAGGACTGTCCGGCGTTCGTCGTGCGGATCTTGCTGATCTGCACCGGGTCGCCCGCCTCGATCATCTGGCCGTCGCCGATCACCATCGCGACGTGCCCGGACCACACCACCAGGTCGCCGGGCAGCAGCTGGTCGATCGAGGGCACCTCGGCGCCGACCGTCTGCTGCGCCGCCGTCCGCGGCAGCTGCAGGCCCGCGTCCTGGTACGACGTCATGACCAGGCCACTGCAGTCGAGGCCGACGCCGCGGGCCGTCCCGCCCCAGACGTACGGCACGCCCAGCTGGGACAGCGCCGCGCGCACGGCCTTGGCGGCCGTCTCGTTCGGGGCCATGACCTGCTTGCCGCCGGGCAGGTTGATCGCGACGCCGGAGCCGGGCTGCGGCGGGATCGCGACCGGCAGCCGCGGCTTGTGCACGGCACCGCCGCCACCCCCGCCACCGCCGCCGCCGTCACCGCCGCCGGAGTAGCCGCTGTTGCTGTTGAACGACGAGCCGACCTTCGTCGACGAGGCCGAAGACGCCGACGTCGTCTGCTCCTCGCCGCCCAGCCGGTTGCCGATGGCGGTGAGGTCGTTGATCGTCTGCTCGCTGAACGTCGCGGCCTGGCCGGTGAGCTGGCTGATCTTCGTCTGCAGCTTCAGCAGGATGTCGCGCGACGCGGCCCCGCGGCTCTCCGGCGGCTGGATGTGCTTGACCGCCTCCAGCGCCTTCATCGACGCCGCGATCTCCTTGATGATCTGGTCGCGGACCTGGTCGTTGCGGATCTCGCCGACGTGCAGGGTCTCGGCCGCCTCGGCGACGGCCTTCTCGATCTCGGCGCTCTCGTCGAGCAGGTCCTGGACTTCCTTCTCCAGGCTCTGCGACGTCGCGGTCGCGCGGTCGGTCGTCGAGCCCGAGCTGGCCGAGGTCAGCGCGACGCGCTGGTCGGCGGCGTGGTCGCGGGTGCGGCCGACCGACGTCTGCAGGGCCACGTGCGCGTCCCGCGCGCCGCTGATCGCGACCGGGTCGTGACGCAGCTTCTGCGCGAACTGGTTGGTGGTGTCCAGGCCGTGCCGGACGAGCTGGTCGGCGTGCTCGGTCACGCGCGGTCCTGCCCGAGGTCGCCGCCGAGCCGCCGGACGACGTCGCCGTGCTCGGCTTCGACGGCCGCGTAGTTGCGGTCGGTCTGCCGGGCGGCTTCGCCGACCTGCCGCCAGCCGCCGCCGACGCGGTGCAGCTTCTCCTGCAGCGCCCGCATCCGGCCGCTGTAGGCCCCGGAGAAGCCGGACTCGCCGCCCATCTCCGAGAAGCCGTGGCCGCCGAGCGTCACGTGCGGGCCGACGTGCTTGTCCGCCGCGCCCTTGACGTCTTCCCCGACCGGGTCGAGCTCGCGCGCGTACCGCGCGTACGCGCCGTCATCGACGTGAAACCCCGAATGCGAACCGTCCACTGACCCTCCCTGTCACCGGGGATGCGACGTGCGCGCGGCACCCCCGGTTCCCCTGGTGCGGGAATCAGCCTAGTCCACGGTCCGTACCCGGGTGGGCGAATTGCCCGGAGTCAGCCGGTGATCTTCTTGAGCCAGTCCGGGTCCTGCCAGGACACGACGGAGCCGTTCGCGGCGACCGTCGGCGTGCCGAACCCCATCTGCCCGCCCCCGAAGTCCTGCTGCAGCTTGGGGTCGTTCGAGATCTGCTGGAACGCGCTGTTGAGCTGCTGGTCGTAGGTGCCGGCATTCACCGTCTGGGCGAACTCCGGGTCGGTGATCCCGACGTTCTTGCCCAGCTCGATCAGCTGCGCCTTGTCGTAGCCGCGCTTGCCCTCTTCCGGCTGGTTGGCGAACAGCGCGTCGTGGAACGGGACGAACTTGCCGGCGTCGGCCGCGGCCAGCGCCGCGTTCGCCGAGTCGAGCGAGTAGCCGGGCGGGCTGGAACGGTCGTTGAGCAGCGGCACCATGTGGTAGCGCACCTGCAGCTTGCCGTCGTTGACCGCCTGCTCGATCTGGGTCTTGTACGCCTTCTCGAACTGGCCGCAGATCGGGCAGAGGAAGTCGGCGTAGACGTCGATCGTGGCCTTGGCGCCGGGCTTGCCGACCGTGACGACCACGCCGTCCCGCTTCTGCACGACGCCGGACGCCAGCGAGCTGGTGGTCGTGCCGGGCTGGATGACCTGGCCTTCGGTCTTGTTCTTGTCCGAGATCGTCCAGATGACGCCGCCGAGCACGGCCGCGGCCACCACGACGGTCGCGACCACCGCGACGACGATCTTCCTGCGGTCGCTCGAGGCGCCCCTGGCTTGGGCCACCGCCTTCGATCCGGCCGACTGCGCGGCCTGACGACGCTTCCGAGCGGTCCGCTCAGCTCCACCCACTGTGTATCAGTTCCCTTCCGCGATACCCGAGTAGTCGGACCCGGGCTCGGTGGAGTTCCCGCGACCTCGCGCGAGCCAGCCGTCGACCGACAGCCACGTGCGCGGGCGCGCCAGCAGCCAGACGGCCAGCAGCGCGAATCCGGTGTCGCGGAGAATCTCCTGCGGGTACTCCGTCTGCCCCGCCGCCACCTGGCCACCGCCGCCGAAGCACCCGCAGTCGATGCTCAGCCCGCGCGCCCACGACTGGGCGATCCCGGCGATGAGCACGACGAGCAGCCCCAGCGCGGCGCCGGCGGCCCACCGGGTCGCCAGTCCCGCGAGCAGGAACAGCCCGAGCAGGAGTTCCACGAGCGGCAGCGCGATGGCCACCACGTTTTCGAGTGCGTCCGGCAGCACCTGATAGGCCTGGACGGCGATCAGCGTCTGCCCGGGATCCGCCAGCTTCAGCGCACCGGAAACGAGCCAGACGGCCGCGAGCCCGAGCCGGGCGAGCGTGCCGACGGCGTCCAGCACGGGTTGGGACGGTCGCACCACGCACTTAGGCTAACGGGAGGACCTGAGAACTTCGTGAGGGCAGGACAGCGGCGGAGGGAGCGGCTGGATGCGGTGGCGCACGCTCCTCGGCTCACTGTTGTTGCTGGTCACGGCGTCGGCGTGCGGGCCGAAGCAGGTTTCGCCGACCGACTCGCTCGTCACCCGGGCGAGTGCCACGGATCACCTGACCATCGGAATCCGGTTCGACGCGCCGGGCCTGTCCGAGCACACCGTCGACGGCCGGTTCGTCGGGTTCGACGTCGACGTCGCGAGGTTCGTCGCGTCGGAACTGGGTGTCGCGGCGAAGGACATCACCTGGCGCGAGACGACGTCGGCGACCCGCGAGACCGACCTCACCTCCGGCGCAGTCGACCTCGTCGTGGCGACGTACTCCATCACGGACAAGCGCAAGCAGGTGGTCGCGTTCGCCGGGCCGTACTTCACCACCGGCCAGGACCTGCTGGTGCGCCGGACGTCGGCCGACATCACCGGGCCGGAGGCGCTCAACGGGCGGCGGCTGTGCTCGGTCGCCGGGTCGACGCCTGCCCAGCAGGTCAAGGACCGGTTCGCGCAGGCGGTGCAGCTGGTCGAGTACCCGCGGTACTCCGACTGCGTGACCGCGCTGCTGGCCGGGCAGATCGACGCGGTCACCACGGACGCGGTGATCCTGGCAGGCTACGTCGCGCGCGACCCGGAGCTGCTGAAGATCGTCGGGAAGCCGTTCTCGAAGGAGGACTACGGGATCGGCCTGCGCAAGGGCGACACCCAGGGGGTCGCCGCGGTCGACGACGCGATCCGGAAGATGATCTCCTCCGGTGAATGGCTGCGCTCGCTCAACGCGAACATCGGCCCGTCCGGCTACCCGCTGCCCCCGCCTCCCGAGGTCACCCCGAAGTGAAGCTGCCCGACCTGCCGGTCCGCGCCGTCCTGCCGGAGCTGCTCGCCGCCCTCGACGGCCACGGCACCGCGGTGCTCGTCGCGCCGCCCGGCACGGGGAAGACGACGCTGGTGCCGCTGGCGCTGGCCGAGGGCGGCGGCCGGGTCGTCGTCGCCGAACCGCGGCGGCTGGCGGCGCGGGCCGCCGCGGCCCGGATGGCCGCGCTGCTGGGCGAACCGGTCGGCGAGACGGTCGGGTACGCGGTGCGCGGCGACCGGAAGGTGTCGGCGCGCACCCGGATCGAGGTCGTGACGTCGGGCCTGCTGGTGCGGCGCGTCCAGGGCGATCCGGAGCTGCCCGGGGTCTCGACGGTCCTGCTCGACGAGTGCCACGAGCGGCATCTGGACGCGGACCTGCTGCTGGCCCTGCTCCTCGACGTCCGCGCGGGGCTGCGCGAGGACCTGCGGCTGCTGGCGACGTCGGCGACGGTCGCGGCCGGGCGGCTGGCCGCGCTGCTCGGCGACGCCCCGGTGATCGAGGCTTCGGCGCGGACTTTCCCGGTGTCCTTCTCCTATCTGCCCCCGGCCCGCGGCGAGCGCACCGAAGCCACGGTGGCGCGGGCGGTCCGGACCGCACTGTCCGAAGGGGACGGTGACGTCCTCGCGTTCCTGCCCGGCGCGGGCGAGATCGCGCGGACGGCCGGATTGCTGCGACTGTCCGATGTGGACGTCCTGCCACTGCACGGGCGCCTGTCGGCGGCACATCAGGACGACGCGCTGCGGCCCCGGGACCGGCGGCGGGTCGTGCTGGCGACGGCGGTGGCCGAGTCGAGCCTGACGGTGCCGGGCGTGCGCGCGGTCGTGGACTCCGGACTGGCGAGGGTGCCGCGGGTCGACCACCGGCGCGGGCTGCCGGGCCTGGCGACGGTCCGGGTGTCGGCGGCGGTGGCGGCGCAGCGTGCGGGCCGCGCGGGCCGGGAGGCGCCGGGCCGGGCGTACCGCTGCTGGGCCGAACCCGAGCAGGCGCTGCTGCCGGCGTACCCGGAACCGGAGATCCGCACGGCCGAGCTGGCCCGGCTGGCCCTGGAGCTGGCGTGCTGGTCGACGCCCGACGGCAGCGGGCTGGCCTGGTGGGACCCGCCGGGCGAGGGCGCGCTGGCGGCGGGCCGGGCCCTGCTGGTGACGCTGGGCGCGACGGACCCCGACGGCACGGTGACCCCGCGCGGCCGCCGGATGGCGGAGCTGGGCCTGCACCCACGGCTGGCCAGGGCCCTGCTGGACGGCGCCGCCGAAACCGGCGCCCGCACCGCGGCCGAGGTGGTGGCACTGCTGGACGCGGGCGCCACGCTGACGGACGTGGACGCGGAGCTGCGCCGCCTGCGCTCGGCGAACGACGACGGCGCGCGGCGCTGGAAGCGCGAAGTACAACGGCTTTCGAAACTGGTGAGTGGCGAAGGAAAGCCGGATCCCGCACTGGTCGTCGCCCTCGCCCATCCGGAACGGCTGGCCCGTCGCCGCCCCGGCGGCGCGCCCGTCTACTTGATGGCCGGGGGCACGGCCGCCGAACTCCCGCCCGGCAGCGGCCTCGACGCCGAATGGCTGGCGATCGCCGAAGCCACCCGCGACCCCGGCCGCGTCCACGGCACGATCCGCCTCGCCGCGGCCGCCGACGAGGCACTGGCCGTCCGCGCCGGCACAGTGTCCGAAGTGGACGAAGTCACCTGGGACGGCGACGTCGTCGCCCGCCGCGTCCGCAAGCTCGGCGCCATCACGCTGTCTTCCCGGCCGCTGCCCGACGCGGACGTCCACGACGCTCTCGTGACCGGGCTCCGGACCGAAGGCCTGGGCCTGCTCAGGTGGAGCCAGGACGCGACGCGCCTGCGCGAGCGGATGGCGTTCCTGCACCGCGTCCTCGGCCCGCCGTGGCCCGCCGTCGACGACGAGACACTGCTGTCCGATATGGACAGCTGGCTGGACCTCTCGCGCGCCCGCCGCCGTGCCGACCTGGCCGGGATCGACGCCGGGACCGCGTTGAAGGCCCTGCTCCCGTGGCCGGAAGCCGCGCGGCTGGACGAGCTGGCCCCGGACCGCCTGCAAGTGCCGTCGGGCTCGCACATCCGCGTCGACTACCGCGGCGACCAGCCGGTCCTGGCCGTCAAGCTGCAGGAGACGTTCGGCTGGACCACCACGCCGACCGTGGCGGGCGTCCCGGTGGTGCTGCACCTGCTCTCCCCCGCGGGCCGCCCGGCGGCGATCACCGCGGACCTCGGGTCGTTCTGGGCCACCGGCTACCCGGCGGTCCGCGCCGACCTGCGCGGCCGCTACCCGAAGCACCCGTGGCCGGAGGACCCGGCCACCGCCGTCCCGACCCGGCACACCCGCCGCGGCTGAACCCTGCCGAAAGTCGGGGGCCGGTCGCGACCGACGTCCGATGTCCCGGCATGCCCGGAAACCGCAGACTCCCGGTACAGGCGAACACCGGGAGGAACCATGATCACGCTTCGCGGGCTCACGAAGCGCTACGGGGAGAAGACCGTCGTCGACGCTCTCACCTGCGACATCACACCGGGCCAGGTGACCGGTTTTCTCGGCCCCAACGGTGCCGGGAAGTCGACGACCATGCGGATGACCGTCGGGCTCGACCACCCGCACGCCGGCGAGGTGCTGGTCGGCGGGCGGCGCTACGCCGAGCTGAAGCACCCGCTGCGCGAGGTCGGCGCGCTGCTGGACGCCAAGGCCCTGCATCCCGGCCGCAGTGCCGGCAAGCACCTGCTGGCCATGGCGCGCAGCAACGGGATCGCGGCGAGCCGTGTCGAGGAGGTGCTGGCGACCGTCGGGCTGTCCGACGTCGCGGGCAAGCGCGCCGGCCAGTTCTCGCTCGGCATGGGCCAGCGGCTCGGCATTGCCGGTGCGCTGCTCGGCGACCCGGGCGTGCTGCTGTTCGACGAGCCGGTCAACGGCCTCGACCCGGACGGCGTCCGCTGGGTGCGGCAGCTGATGCGGTCGCTGGCGGCCGAGGGGCGGACGGTGTTCGTCTCCAGCCACCTGATGAGCGAGATGCAGCTGACCGCCGACCACCTGATCGTCATCGGCAGGGGCAGGCTGCTGGCCGACGCGCCGGTGGCGGAGTTCATCGCGGGCAACTCGCGCACGACGGTGTCGGTCCGCGTCCCCGACGGCGGCGACCGCACGGCGCTCGACCGGCGGCTGCGCGCCGAGGGCGGCCTGACGCACCCGGGCGAGCCGGACGAGCTGGTGGTGGACGGCCTGGCCGTCACCCGCGTCGGCGACCTGGTGCACGAACTCGGGATCCGCGTGCACGGGCTCGCCGAGCGCACGGCGTCGCTCGAGCAGGCGTACATGGAACTGACCGCTTCATCGGTGGAATACGGGGTGTCGGCATGAAAACGGACGAGCGCGGAGGCCTGTCCGGGGCGGTGGCCGCGGAGTGGACGAAGTTCTGGTCGGTCCGGGCGACGTGGTGGTGCCTGGTGACGGGTGCCGTGCTGATGCTGGGCTACAGCACGCTGTCGGGCATCGCCCAGCACTACGACGGCGAGCCGCTGGGAGCACACACGATCGCCCTCGGCGGCGGGTTCTACCTGGCCCAGTTCGCGGTGATCGCGCTGGCAACGCTGTTCGTGACGAGCGAGTACGCGAGCGGCGGCATCCGCTCGACCCTGTTGTGGACCCCGGTACGCGCCCGGGTGGTCGCGGCGAAGGCGGCCATCGTGGTGCCGGTGCTGTTCGCGTACGGCGTGGTGCTGTCGTGCGCGGGCATGGCGCTGGCAACCGCGGTGAAGGACGGCCACGGCCTCCCGACGTCGGTCGAAGCGGCCTTCACGACGGCCTCGGGCATGGGCGGCTACTACGCGCTGCTCGGCGTGCTGTGCACGGGCATCGGCTGGGCCCTGCGCAGCGCGGCGGGGACACTGGTGACGGTGATCGTGCTGCTGGTGCCGCTGCCGCTGATCGTGGCGTCGCTGGGCTGGGCGGACCTGATGCCGTACTTCCCGGGCATCGCGGGAGTGAACGCGATGGTGGAGGCGGGCCAGCCGAACCCTATCACGATGACGGTGGCCCCGTACGCCCCCTGGGCCGGACTGGCAATCTGCGCGGCCTGGACCGCGGCGGCCGTGGTGACGGGCACAACCATCCTGCGGCGCCGCGACGCCTGAGTGCCGGGTGACGGTCGGCTTGTCGTGAGTGAGAAAAACCGGTGTGAAACAGAGTGTAACACACCCCCACCCC
>NZ_JBDZYD010000009.1:0-70555 GCF_040064235.1 Amycolatopsis melonis | reverse complement strand
TCGTGAGTGAGAAACAGGGTTAGAACACTGTTTCTCACTCACGACAAGCCGCGGCAGACCGCCCAAGCATCACTCGCCGCCCAGGCCGATTCCCGCCAGGATCTCCCGTGCGCTGCTGGTCAGCGACTCCAGTGTCGGCTCCGGCGAGGAACCGGCCAGTGCGCCGAAGATCGTCCCCTCCATCCAGTCGACGATCAGGCCCGCGTGCCGCTGCGGGTCCGGTGAGCCCGCCTCCGCCAGCATTTCCGCCGCTTGGCGGCGGATGAGCAGGCCGCCCTCGTCGTACGCCGCTCGCAGCTCCGGGCGGCGGGTGGCCTCCAGCGCGAACTCGTAGCGGGCCAGCATCCGGGTCCGGCCCGTCGTGATCGCCTCGAACACGTACCGCGCCACGGACTCCGCCGGCCCGCCCGGCGCCGGGGGCACCACCCGGTCCAGCGCGATGATCCGGGCGATCGTCAGCTCCAGCAGCGCCGCCCGGGTGCGCGCGTAGTACGACGTCGAGCCCTGCGGGAGCCCGGCCGCGCGGTCGACCGCGCGGTGGGTCAGGCCGCGCATGCCGTCCGTCGCAATCACCTGGATGGCTGCGTCGGCAATCACTTCGAGTCGCTCCACCCCGGGCACTCTACAGGTGTAGAGTCCTCTACAGATGTAGAGGAGGAGTCATGAGAGCAGTGGTGGCCGGCGGGGGCATCGGCGGGCTGGCCGCGGCGGTGGGCCTGCACCGGATCGGCTGGACGGTCACCGTCCTCGAACAGGCGCCGCGGTTCGGCGACGTCGGCGCCGGCATCTCGCTGTGGCCCAACGCCCTGCGGTGCCTCGACGAACTGGGCGTCGACCTCGGCGAACACCTCGCCGTCCAGCGCGAAGGCGGCTTCCGCGACCGCCGCGGGCGCCGGATCACCCGCTACGACGCCGCCGGGTTCGAACGGCGCCACGGGCGGCCGCTCGGCGCGATCCACCGGAAACACCTCGTCGCCGCGCTCCGCGACGCCCTCCCCGCCGAGAGCCTGCGCACCGGCGCCGAAGTCACCGAAATCCGCGAGGACGGGCACGTCCGCTTCACCGGCGGAGACCTGCAGGCCGACCTCGTCGTGGCGGCCGACGGCATCCGCAGCCGGACGCGCCGCGCGCTCTTCCCCCACCACCCCGAGCCGGTGTACGCGGGCAGCACGGCCTACCGCGGCGTCGTCCACCACCCCGGCGCCCGGCTGAGCACGAGCTACGACCGCGGCACCGAGGCCGGTGTGCTCCCGCTGACCGGCGGTGACGTCTACTGGTGGATCGCCCACGTCACCGAGCCGGGCCTGCCGCCGGAAAACCTCCGGCAGACCTTCGGCGGCTGGCACGACCCCATCCCGGCGCTGATCGCCGCGACCCCGCCGGAAACCGTGCTGCACCACGACCTCTACCACCTGGCGACGCCGCTGCCGTCCTACGTCCGGGGCCGGGTCGCGCTGCTCGGCGACGCCGCCCACGCGATGCCGCCGTTCCTCGGCCAGGGCGGCTGCCAGGCCCTCGAAGACGCCGTCGTGCTCGCGCACGCTCTGTCCACATCGGACACCGTGGAAACCGCGCTGCGCCGCTACGACGAGCAGCGACGGCCCCGCAGCCAGAAGGTCGCCCGCGAGTCCCGGCGGGCGGGCAAGCTGGGTCCGCAGCTGACCAGCCCGCTGGCCATCGCCCTGCGCACGGCCGTGCTGAGGACACTCCCGGCCTCGGCGACCGCCCGGATGGGCGCCGGCATCACGGGGTGGCGGCCGCCGCGTCTCCCCCGACCAGTCCCGCCTCGTACGCGGTGATCGCCGCCTGCACCCGGTTCTTCACCCCGAGCCGGGTCAGGATCGTGCTCACGTGCGCCTTCACCGTGCCCTCGACGACGAACATCTTCGCCGCGATGTCCGCATTGGACAGTCCGGAACCCAGCAGGGTCAGCACTTCCCGCTCGCGCGGGGTCAGCACGGCGATCCGCTCGCGGGCCGCGGCCGCGCGCGCCAGCTGTCCCCCGGAGAGCCGGGCGATCACCCGCTGCGCCACCTTCGGCGAGAGGAACGCGGCGCCACCGGCGACCGCGTGGATGCCGGCCAGCAGCTCACGCGGGTCGCCGGACTTCAGCAGGAACCCGCCCGCGCCGAGGCCCAGCGCGCGTTCGATGTACTCGTCCTCGCCGAACGTGGTCAGCATGATCACGCCGGTCGCGGGCAGCAGCCGCCGGATTTCGGCGGCGGCGCCGAGGCCGTCGAGGCCGGGCATCCGGATGTCCAGCAGCACGACGTCCGGATGCGTGGCGAGCGCCTGCGAGACGGCCGACCGGCCGTCGGCGGCCTCGGCGACGACCTCGATCTCCGGGTCCGCGCCGAGGATCGCCGCCACCCCGGCGCGCATCAGCGCTTCGTCGTCGGCCAGCACGACCCTGATCACGATGCCCCCTCGGCGAACCTGTCCTTGGCGACCAGCCTGCTGTCGGCAAAGCACAGCCGGTAGGCAGCGTAGTTGTTGTCGAGCCACGAGTTCCCGGTGCCGTAGTACTCGCACACCACGCCGGGCACCGGCGGCAGCGGCGGCTCACCCCGCACCGGCCGGGCGGACCGCTGGTTTTCCGGCAGCAGCGGCGCCAGCTCGGCACGGGACTGCCCGATCCGCGCCCGCTCGTAGACCTGCCCCGGCAGTTCGGAGGAGTTCCACTGGTAGAGGAAGACGATCCCGCTGACCGCGAGGACCACCGCGAACAACCCCAGCGGGACGGCCACCGCCTGGACGAGACTGCGCCGCACGTCCCGCCGCGCCAGCCGCAGGGCCTGCGCCGACGTCGATGCCGCGACCTCGTCGTCGGCGGCCGCCCGCAGTTCCGGGGTCTCCTCGACCGGCGCGGCGTCGTGCGGCAGCGTCGCGGTGACGGCGAACCCGCCCTCGTGCGGCCCGGCGCGCAGGGTGCCGCCGACGAGCCGGACGCGCTCGCGCAGCCCGATCAGCCCGACGTGCCCGGACACCGCGCCCGGCAGCGGCCCGGCGGGCGGCGCCGCGTTGACGACGCTCACCTCGGTCAGCGTGCCGGAGCCGGTGACGCGGACCGTCACGGCGGCGCCGGGCGCGTGCTTGGCCACGTTGGTCAGTGCTTCCTGCACGACACGGTAGGCGGCGAGCGCGACCATCGGCGGCGCCTGTTCGATGTCCACTTCGGCGTCGATCAGCAGTCCCGAGGCCCGTGCCCTGGCGAGCAGCTCGCCGAGGTCGCCCTGCACCGGTTCGACCGGTGCGGTGTCCTCGCGGAGCACGCCGATGATCTCGCGCAGCCGCTCGGTGGCCGCCGCGGCGCTGATCCGCAGCTGCGCGGCGGCGTCGCGCTGGGCGTCGCCGAGCCCGCCCGCGACTTCGAGCGCGGCGGCGCGGACGGCGATCAGGCTCAGCTCGTGGCCCAGCGAGTCGTGCATGTCGCTCGCGATCCGCGCGCGCTCGCGCAGCCGCGCCTGGTCGGCGACCAGCCGCTGCCTGCTCTCCATCTCCTCGGCGCGGCGCCAGCCGGTGCGGGCCAGCTCGCCGCGCATCCGGACGTACCGGCCGAGCAGCCACGGCGACAGCCCGGCGAACACGAGGATCGCGACCATCTCCGCCCAGTCGCCCAGGCCGTCGCGGCCGAAGACGAGCGCGATCGGCAGCCCGAGGACCGCGTAGGCCGTCCCGGTGAGGATCCCCGGGCGGGCGCGCGGCATCCGCAGCCCGGCCTGGTAACTCATCGCGACCAGCACGAAGATCACCCACGCCGGCAGGTGACCGCCTGCCGGGAACGGCACCGCGAGCGCCCCGGCCAGCGCGATGCCGAGCGACACGGCGGGGTACCGGCGCGCGGTGACCACGGACGCGGCGACGATGACGAGGCCGCAGGCCAGCTCCCCGTACGACCGCGTGTCCAGCGTGCCGGCGACGACGACGTACGCCAGGAAGGCCCCGAGGGCGACGTCGAGCACCACCCGCCACCGGCGTTTCGTCACCTCTTGCACGGATTCGACGCTACAAGGCGTGACCGGCGGCGACCACTGCCTAAAGTCAACCTTTCAGCGTGTCCAGGAACGCCAGGGTCTGCGGCCAGGACAGCGCGAAGGCATCGGCGTTGACGGCGGTGCCGTGCCGCGCCGAGTCGCTGAAGCCGTGCTCGGCGCCCGGGAAGTGCTGGGTGAACGTCGCGCCGCGCGGCCGTGACTGCAACGCCGTCTGCAGGCGGGCGAACGTCTCGTGCGAGACGACGGCGTCCGCTTCCGGGTAGGCGACCAGCACCGGCGCGGTGATCTGTGTCGACAAAGCGACCGCGTCGAGGTCGTGGTTCGGTGGCGCCGGGTCGCGGACCGTCGGGTGGTAGGCGACGACCCCGGAAAGCCGCTGGTCACGGGCGGCGAGCAGGAGCGCGAAGCGGCCGCCGAGGCACCAGCCGATGACCCCGGCCGACGTGCAGCCGAGGTCGCCGAGCAGGTGGTCGAGCAGCGCGGTCTGCTCGGCCAGCACGGTCTCGTCGCGCAGGCCGCCGAGCTTCTTGCCGAGGTCTTCGCGGGAGGTGTTGTCGGTGCTCGCGCCGTGGAAGACGTCCCAGGTCAACGTCGTGAACCCGCGTCCGGCCAGCTCGTCGGCCCACGCCCGCACCTGCTCGCCGATGCCGGTGATCATCGGCAGGAGCAGCATCCCGGACACCGACCCGCCCGCCGGGCGAGCCAGGTAGGCGGAGAGTTCGCCGACACGGACGGTGGACGTCTCGATGCTCATATCCGCACGGTAGCGGCCGCGGTGCTGCATGATGATCCACCATGGCCGAGCGCACACTCGCCGACCAGTTGGGCGGCTACCTCCCCGAGGGCATCGAGGCCCTCGAAGAGCACGAACGGCAGGACCTGGCCGACGCGCTGCGGGACGCGCGCCGCCGTCAGGCGAAAGCGCTCGCCGAAGCGGGCGAGGAAGGCCTGAAGTACGTTCCCGCGCTGCTGCGCGGCGCGGTCCGGAAGGCGGTCGGCCTGTGACCGCGGACTACGCGTCGCGCGCGGAGATCCTCAAGCTGGCCCGCGTGCTCGACGTCGAGCCGGAGCGGCTGGAGTACCTCGCCCGCGTCGACGCCGACGACCTCAAGGCGTTCCGCGAGCAGGTCACCGACACGCTGTTCGACGCGAACATCGCGGTGCTGCAGCGGATGGCGCTGGCCGCGCGGCTGCTGCCCGGCGGCGTGCTGGCCAAGATCGCCGAGAAGGTGTTCGGCCCGCTGCTGTGCGCCCGGATCGCGGGCCTGGTCGACGTCGCCCGCGGCGTCGACGTCGCCAAGCGCCTGCACCCGCGGTTCCTCGCCGAGGTCGCGGCGGAGCTGGACCCGCGGCGCGCGAGCGCGATCATCACGCGCATCCCGCTGGACACGGTCCTGGCGGTCGCGGCCGAGCTGGCGCGCAAGGAGGACTGGATCACCCTCGGCCGGTTCGTCGGGCACCTGCCCGACCCGACCGTGCGCAGGGCCCTGGAGCAGATCGACGACGCCGGCCTGCTGCGCATCGCGTTCGTGCTCGACGACAAGAGCCGCATCGACCACGTAGTCGGCCTCCTGCCCGCCGACCGGCTCGCCGGCCTGCTCACCACGGCAGGCCGCGACGAGGACCTGTGGACCCCGGCCCTGGATCTGCTGACCCACTTGAGCGAACCACGCCGGGCAACGCTCAAGCCGCTGCTCGGCGGGCTGCCGAGCGGGTTTCGGGAACGCGCTCAGGCGACGATCAGATAGATCCCGTACCCGATGATCGCGGCGCAGACGGCGAAGCAGGTGACGGCACCGGCGAGCTGACCGCTCCCCGAAGCCCCCGCTTCCCGGGCCGCTTCGCGCTGCGAAAGCCCGGCCACCCCGAAGGAGAACAGGCTCGCCAGCACGGCCACCGAGGCGAGGGCGACGACGAAGACGGCTCCGAGGGCACTCCAGTCGATGTTCACGGCACTCCTCAGGCGTGGACCGGTTCCGGCGTCGCCGGCTCGTCGATGTTCCCGGCGTGCACCGGGTTCCGCTTGGACGCGAGGTAGATGCCCTGCGCGACGACGGCGCCTGCCAGCCCGACCAGCACGGTCCCCCAGGTACCGAGCGTGGACACCTCGGCGGCGAGTGCCCCGACGGCCGCCGCGGCGGGCAGCGTCAGCGCCCAGGCGATCACCATCCTGCCCGCGACGCCCCAGCGGACCTCGGCGAGCTTGCGGCCCAGCCCGGAGCCGATGATGCCGCCGGAGCAGACGTGCGTGGTGGACAGCGCGAACCCGAGGTGCGACGAGGCGAGGATGACCGCGGCGGCGCTCGTCTCGGCCGCGAAACCCTGCGGAGTCCGGATCTCGGTGAGCTTCTTGCCCATGGTCCGGATGATCCGCCAGCCGCCGAGGTAGGTGCCGAGCGCGATCGCGGTGCCCGCGGCGAGGATCACCCAGACCGGCGGCGACGAGTTCGGCGCGAGCGAGCCGGACGCGATCAGCGTCAGCGTGATGACGCCCATGGTCTTCTGCGCGTCGTTCGTGCCGTGCGCCAGCGAAACCAGCGACGCCGAGGCGACCTGGCCCGCCTTGAACGTCCGGCCGACGACGTCCGGCTTCGCGCGGGCGGTGATCCGGTAGACGAGGAAGGTGCCCAGCGTCGCGACGATCCCGGCGACGACCGGCGACGCGAGCGCGGGGATCAGGACCTTCTCGACGACCTTCGCGAAGTGCACGGCGTCGGCGCCGGAGGCGATCCAGGTGGCGCCGATCAGCCCGCCGAAGAGGGCGTGCGAGGAGCTGGACGGCAGGCCGACCAGCCAGGTCAGCAGGTTCCACACGATGGCCCCGACCAGCCCGGCGAAGATGATCACCGGCGTCACCCTGGTCTCGTCGACGATCCCGCCGGAGATCGTCTTCGCGACCTCGACCGACAGGAACGCGCCGGCGAGGTTCAGCACGGCCGAGACGGCGACGGCGGCTCTCGGCTTGAGGGCACCGGTGGCGATGGAGGTGGCCATCGCGTTGGCGGTGTCGTGGAAGCCGTTGGTGAAGTCGAAGGCCAGCGCGGCGACGACCACCACCAGCACGATCAGCGAGAAGTCCATGTCGGGCCTGCTTTCGTTGCTGCTCAAGGACAACGGTACTGATCCACTTCGCTGCTTCCGATAAGTGTCACATGACGGATTACTGAACTCTGTATTAACCGGCCGGGTGGCCGAGGCCGCGCCGCGGTGGGGCAAACCCCACCCCCAAGCCTCCGGTCCAGCCCAGTGTTTCCCCCTCCTTCGCCTGGAATCCTCGAAACCCAGGCGAAGGGGGAACAATGACCAAACCAGGCTGGGCGATCGCAGCGACCGTGGCGTCGGCGGTGTTGTTCTTCTTCGGCACGGGCCTGGACCCGCTGCCCGAACTCGCCTGGCTGGCACCGCTGCCGGTCCTGCTGCTCGCACCCCGCGTCTCCGGCGCCGCGACGCTCGTCTGCGCCTTCGCCGCCTATCTCGCCGGCAGTTCCGGGACCTGGAACTACTTCTGGCATTCGCTGGCGCTCCCGCGGCCGGTGGCGCTCGGCATCCTGGGCGGCAGCGCCCTGCTGTTCGCACTGTCCGCCGGGCTTTTCCGGTGGCTCGTGAAGCGGAACCACGCCGTCGTGGCCGCGCTCGCGGCGCCCGCGTTGTGGACCGTCGCGCTGTATGCCGTTTCGGTGCTGAACCCGGCCGGGGTCATGGGCACCCTGATGACGACGCAGGCCGACCGGCCGTCGATATTGCGGATCGCCACCGTCACCGGCGGCTGGGGCGTGGAGTTCCTGGTGCTGTTCGTCCCGGCGGCCGTGGCCGCCGCGCTCGCGCCCGGCATCCGGGGCCGCTCCCGGGTCGCCGGGCTGATCGTCACCGCGGCCGTCCTGGGCGGCCTCGCCTTCTGGAGCGTGCCGCCGCCGGCCGGGCCGTCGACGCGGATCGCGCTGATCGCCCCCGGCAGGAACCACTGGGCGGCCAACGTCGCCACCCCGGACGGCCAGGCCCTCGTCCAGTCCTATGTGGACCAGATCGGCCGCCTGCCGGGCGGGGTCCAGGCCGTCGTGCTGCCCGAAGCCGCGTTCGCGGTGGACCAGACCAGCCGTCTCTTCCTCGTCGACGCGTTCAAGCAGGTGGCCCAGGCGAAGAACCTCGACGTCGTCACCGGCGTCATCGACACGACCGCCGAGGGCCGGTTCAACGCCGCCCTCGCCGTTCCGCCGACCGGTGAGCCGGTCGAATACCGCAAGTGGCACAACGGCGAGGCGAAGAACCTCCGCCCGGGCACCGAACCGGCGTACCTCGCCGGGAACGGCCTGATGGTGTGCATGGACGTCAACTTCGCCGACCCCAGCGGTGAATACGGCCGGGCCGGCACGGGCCTGGTCCTGATCCCGGCGTCCGATGAGGACGCCGACGGCTGGATGCACAGCCGCACCGCCCTGATCCGGGGTGTCGAGAACGGCTTCTCGGTGGCCTGGAGCGCGGCACGCGGCACGCCGATGCTGGCCGACGCCCGTGGCCACGTCCTGGCCGACACCCACACCGGCGACCGCCCGTTCTCGGTGGTGGTCGCCGATGTCCCGCTCGGCCAGGGCAAGACCCTGTACTCCCGGTTCGGCGACTGGTTCGCGTGGCTGTGCGGCCTGGTCGCGCTCGCGGGCGTGGCCACGGCGGCACGCCGCACCACGGACGCCGTCCGCGTCTGACTCAGCGCACCCGCTCCCCGGCACGCCACACCGCGTACGTCAGCGGCACGCCCGGCCGGTACGCCAGGTGCGTCACCGACGGCGCGTCGAGCACGTGGACGTCCGCCCGCGCGCCGGGGCGCAGCACGCCGACATCGGTGCGGCGCAACGCCTTCGCGCCGCCCGCCGTCGCCGACCAGACCGCTTCCTCGATCGTCATCCGCATCTGCAGCACCGCCGTCGCGACGCAGAACGCCATCGACGTCGTGTAGGAGCTGCCCGGGTTGGCGTTGCTGGCCAGCGCCACGGTCGCGCCCGCGTCGAGCAGCCGCCGCGCCGGGGCGAGGGGCTGCCGGGTCGACAAGTCGCACGCCGGCAGCAGCGTCGCCACCGTGTCCGAGGCGGCCAGTGCCTCGACGTCGGCGTCGCTCAGGTACGTGCAGTGGTCGACGCTGGCCGCGCCCAGCTCCACCGCCAGCCGCACGCCGGGGCCTTCGCCGAGCTGGTTGCCGTGCACCCGCAGGCCGAGCCCGCGCTCGGCGGCGGCCTTCAGGACCCGTGACGACTGGGCTTCGTCGAACGCCCCGGTCTCGCAGAAGACGTCCGCCCAGCGCACGCTTTCCGCCACCGCGTCGAGCATTTCGCCGCACACCAGGTCCACATAGGACTCCGCGTCGGCGCCCGGCGGGACCAGGTGGGCGCCGAGGAACGTGACCTCGTCGGTCACCTCCCCGGCGATCCGGGCGCTGCGGGCCTCGTCGGCCACCGTGAGCCCGTAGCCCGTCTTCGTCTCCAGGCAGGTCGTCCCCTGGCGAGCCGCCTCCGTGACGTGCCGTCGCAGGTTCGCGGCCAGCTGCTCGTCGGACGCCTCCCGCGTCGCGCCGACGGTGGTCGCGATCCCGCCCGCGGTGTAGGGCTTGCCCGCCATGCGCGCCTCGAACTCCGCGGTCCGGTCGCCGGCGAACACCAGGTGCGTGTGGCTGTCGACCCAGCCGGGCAGCACCGCGCGGCCTTCGACGTCGACGCGCTCGTCGGCGTCCGGTGCCTGCTTCGCCGCGCCCACCCAGGCGACCCGGTCGCCGTCCAGGACCAGGGCCGCGTCGCCGAGGCGGCCCAGTGCCGGGTCGTGGGTGGTGAGTTCGCCGATGCCCGTGATCAGGACTGCCACAGTGCCTCGATCTCCTTCGCCAGAACGGTTTCCGGTCGGTCGACGAGCCGGTGCTCGCCGTCGCGCACGACCTCGCGGCCCGCGACGACCGCGTGCGTCACGTCGGCGCCGGACGCGGCGAACAGCACGCCGGAGGGCTCGATCCCGGCCGTCCGCACCGAATCCAGGCCCACGGTGACGAAGTCCGCCGCCGCGCCTTGCTCCAGGCGTCCGGCTTCGGGCCACCCGACGGCGGCGTGGTCGGTGCCTGCTTCGAGGAGTTCCCCGGCGGTGAAGCGGCCGCGTTCCTCGGAAGCCAGCCGGTCGTCCAGCTCCAGCGCGCGGGTCTCCTCGAACGCGTCGACGACGGCGTTGCTGTCGCTGCCGACGCCGAGCCGCACGCCCGCGTCCCGCAGCGCGCGGGCCGGGCCGATGCCGTCGCCGAGGTCGCGTTCGGTGGTCGGGCAGAAGCACGCGCGCGCCCGCCCGGCCCCGAGCAGCCCGATGTCGGCCGGGGTCAGGTGGGTCGCGTGCACGGCGACGAGGCGATCGGTCAGCACACCGCGCTCGTGCAGCAGTTCCGTCGGCGTGCGGCCGTAGGCGGCCTGGCACTGCTCGTTCTCGCCGCGCTGCTCCGAAAGGTGGACGTGCACCACCCGCTCGCTGTCCACTTCGGACAGCTGATCCGCCGGGACCGCGCGTACCGAATGGATTGCGGCGCCGACCCGGAATCCCGCGTCCTCCTTCAGCTCGGCCACCCGCGAAGCCCACGCCGCGGCCGAGCCGTCGGAAAACCGCCGTTGCACCTCGTCCGGTTCGACGCCGATCCCGCCGGCCAGGTAGCAGGTGTCCAGCAGCGTCAACCGGATCCCGGCGTCGGCGGCGGCCTGCCGCAGCGCCTCCCCCATCGCGTTCGGGTCGGCGTAGGGTTTCCCGCCGGGCGCGTGGTGCAGGTAGTGGAACTCGCCGACGCTCGTGTACCCGCCCAGCACCATCTCGGCGTACACGCCCCGCGCGAGCCGGTAGTAGCTGTCCGGGTCGAGCCGTGCGGCCAGCGCGTACATCCGCTCGCGCCACGTCCAGAACGTGCCGCGCTCGTGGTGCGTCCGGCCGCGCAGCGCCCGGTGGAAGGCGTGCGAATGCCCGTTCGCGAACCCCGGCAGCGTCAGCCCGGCGAGCACGGTGCCGGCGCGCGGCGCCCCGGCTGTCACGCCGGTGATCCGGCCGTCGGCGACGTCGATCCGGACGCCGGCCGCGATCCCGCCCGGCAGCCAGGCCTGCTCGCACCAGAAAACTGTCGGTGCCGAGCGATAGGCTGGAATCGGGGGGCGCCCCCGCGGGTCGGCGGTCACTGCGCCAGCCGTTCCAGGGCCGTGGCCAGTGCCGCGGCACCGGCTTCGACGTCGTCGGCCTCGGCGAACTCCTCCGGCGAGTGGCTGATCCCGGTCGGGTTGCGCACGTAGAGCATCCCGGCCGGGACGAACCCGGCGAGGATCGCGGCGTCGTGCCCGGCGCCGGTCGGCAGTTCCGGCGGCCCGCCGAGCCAGCCACCCAGGTCGCGGCGCAGGGCGTCGTCGAACACGACATCGTCCGAATAGGACTCCCGGGTCACGCTCACCCGGCAGCCCTCTTCCTTCGCGGCCGCTTCGGCCGCGTGGGCGATGTCCTCGACCAGTGCCGGGGTCGCCGTCCCCGGCACCCGCGCGTCCAGCCAAAGGTCCACAGTGGACGCGATGACGTTGGTGCCACCCGGCGTCGGGACCAGGCGGCCGACGGTCGCCCGCGCGTCCGGCACCGCGGCGGCCAGCCGCCGGACGGCGGTGACCGTCGCGGCGGCGGGCAGCATCGGATCGGCGCGATCGGCCAGCAGCGTCGCCCCGGCGTGATTTCCCTGACCGGAGAACGAGAACCGCCACCGCCCGTGCGCGATCACCGTGCTGCCGACGGCCACCGGCGAGCCGAGATCGATCAGCCCGCGGCCCTGCTCGACGTGCAGCTCCAGGAACTTTCCGACCAGCCCGAGGCGGCCCGGGTCGGCCCCCACCCGCTCCGGGTCGAAACCGGCTTTCGCGGCGGCCTCGGCGAACGTCACGCCGTCGGCGTCCCGCAGCCCGCGCGCCTTGTCCGCGTCGATCGTCCCGGTGAGCAGGCGCGAACCGAGGCAGGGGACACCGAACCGGCCGCCTTCCTCTTCGGCGAACACGACCACCGCGAACGGCCTGCCCGGCCGGAAACCCCGCGCCTGCAGGGTTTCCACCGCGGCCAGCGCACTGACAACGCCGAGCGGGCCGTCGAACGCGCCGCCGCCGGGCACCGAGTCGAGGTGGCTGCCGGTGACGACGGCGTCCGGCCCCGGCGGCCCCCACCAGGCCCAGATGTTGCCGTTGAAGTCGGTGTCGATGTCGAGCCCGAGGCCCAGTGCCCGCTCGCCGAACCAGGCCCGCAGCTCCTGCTCGGGCGCGTCGAACGCGTGCCGCGAGTAGCCGCCGCGCTTCGGGTCGCGCCCGACGTCGCCGATCTCCTCCAACAGGCCCGAAGCCGTCACGCGTCCTCCCGCATCGGCACCCGCACGCCGCGCTCGTCCGCGACCTCGGCCGCGCGGTCGTACCCGGCGTCGACGTGCCGGATGACGCCCATGCCGGGGTCGTTGGTGAGCACGCGTTCGAGCTTCTGCGCGGCCAGCAGCGTCCCGTCGGCGACCGACACCTGCCCGGCGTGGATCGACCGGCCCATGCCGACGCCGCCGCCGTGGTGGATCGACACCCAGCTCGCCCCGGACGACGTGTTGACCAGCGCGTTGAGCAGCGGCCAGTCGGCGATCGCGTCGGAACCGTCGGCCATGCCCTCGGTCTCGCGGTACGGCGAGGCGACGCTGCCGGAGTCGAGGTGGTCGCGGCCGATGACGACCGGCGCCTTCAGCTCCCCGCTGGCCACCATCTCGTTGAACCGCAGGCCCGCCAGGTGGCGTTCGCCGTAGCCGAGCCAGCAGATCCGTGCGGGCAGACCCTGGAAGGCCACGCGCTCCCCCGCCATCCGGATCCAGCGCGCGAGGGATTCGTTCTCCGGGAACAGCTCCAGCATCGCGCGGTCGGTCGCGGCGATGTCCTCGGGGTCGCCCGACAGCGCGGCCCAGCGGAACGGGCCGTTGCCCTCGCAGAACAACGGCCGGATGTAGGCGGGCACGAAGCCGGGGAAGTCGAAGGCGCGCTCGCAGCCGCCGAGTTTCGCCTCGCCGCGCAGGGAGTTGCCGTAGTCGAAGACCTCGGCGCCGCGGTCCAGGAAGCCCAGCATGGCTTCGACGTGCTCGGCCATCGACTCGCGCGAGCGGTCGGTGAACTCGTCGGGCTTCTTGGCCGCGTAGTCGTGCCAGTCGTCGACGCTGACACCCTTGGGCAGGTACGACAGGGGGTCGTGCGCCGACGTCTGGTCGGTGACGATGTCGACCTCGACGCCGCGGCGCAGCAGCTCCGGCAGCACCTCGGCGGCGTTGCCGACGACGCCGACCGACAGCGGCCTGCCTTCCTTCTTCGCCTTGCTGACGCGGGCGATGGCGTCGTCGAGGTCGTCGGCGACCTCGTCCAGGTAGCGCGTCTCGACGCGGCGGTGCGCGCGCTGCGGGTCGCACTCGACGACCAGCGCGACGCCGTCGTTCATGGTCACCGCCAGCGGCTGCGCGCCGCCCATGCCGCCGAGCCCGGCGGTGACGGTGAGCGTGCCCTTCAGCGAGCCGCCGAACTTCTTCTTCGCCACGGCGGCGAACGTCTCGTACGTGCCCTGCAGGATGCCCTGGGTGCCGATGTAGATCCAGGAGCCCGCGGTCATCTGGCCGTACATGGTCAGGCCCTGCGCCTCCAGCCGGCGGAACTCCGGCCAGGTCGCCCAGTCGCCGACGAGGTTGGAGTTGGCGATGAGCACACGCGGCGCCCATTCGTGCGTGCGGAAGACCCCGACCGGCTTGCCGGACTGGACCAGCAGCGTCTCGTCGGTGTCCAAAGTGGTCAGTTCACGCGTGATCGCGTCGAAGCTGGCCCAGTTGCGCGCGGCTTTCCCGGTGCCGCCGTAGACGACCAGGTCCTCGGGCCGCTCGGCGACGTCGGGGTCGAGGTTGTTGTGGAACATCCGCAGCGCGGCTTCGGTCTGCCACGACTTGGCGGTGAGCTGGGTGCCACGGGCGGCACGGACGACGCGGGACATCAGACCTCCAGACGGGCGGCGTCGCGGACGGCGCCGGAGCGGACGAGTTCTTCGGCGGCCGCGATCTCGGGCGCCAGGTGACGGTCGGGACCGGGACCGTCCACTTTGGTGCGAAGCAGGTCGCGCACCGCGCCGGTGACCGGCGAAGGCTCCAGCGGCGCACGGAAGTCCAGTGCCCTGGCCGCGGTCAGCAGCTCGATGGCGAGAACCGTGGTGAGCCCGTCGACGGCCTTGCGCAGCTTCCGCGCGGCCGACCAGCCCATGGAGACGTGGTCCTCCTGCATGGCACTGCTCGGGATGGAGTCGACCGACGCGGGCACGGCGAGCCGCTTCAGCTCGCTGACCACGGCGGCCTGGGTGTACTGGGCGATCATGTGGCCGGAGTCGACACCGGGGTCGTCGGCGAGGAACGGCGGCAGGCCGTGCGAACGCGCCTTGTCGAGCATCCGGTCGGTGCGGCGCTCGGCGATGCTGGCGACGTCGGCGACCGGGATGGCGAGGAAGTCCAGCACGTAGGCGACGGGCGCGCCGTGGAAGTTCCCGTTGGATTCGACGCGGCCGTCGGCGAGGACGACGGGATTGTCCACAGCGGACATCAGCTCGCGCTCGCCGACGAGCTCGGCGTGGGCGAGGCTGTCGCGCGCGGCGCCGTGGACCTGCGGGGCACACCGCAGCGAGTAGGCGTCCTGGACGCGGTTGCAGTCGGGACCGCGGTGGCTCTCGACGATCTTCGAGCCCTGCAGGGCCTGCCACATCCGCGCCGCGGACGTCGCCTGGCCGGGGTGCGGGCGCAGGGCCTGGAGGTCGGCGGCGAAGGCACGGTCGGTGCCCAGCAGCGCTTCGACGCTCATCGCGGCGGTGATGTCGGCGACGTCGAGGAGGTTGTGCAGATCGGCGGCGGCGAGCAGGAGCATGCCGAGCATGCCGTCGGTGCCGTTGGTGAGGGCGAGGCCCTCCTTCTCGGCCAGCACGATCGGCTCGATGCCCGCGTGCTTTAGGGCTTCGTCGGCCTTGATCACTTCGCCGCGGTAGGTGACCTCGCCTTCGCCCATGAGCGCGAGCGCGACGGCGGCCAGCGGCGCGAGGTCACCGGAGCAGCCGAGCGAGCCGTACTCGTGCACGATCGGCGTGATGCCGGCGTTGAGCAGGGCCGCAAGCGCTTGCGCGGTCCGGGGGCGGACGCCGGTGTAGCCACTGGCGAGCGTCCGCAGCCGCAGCAGCATGAGCGCGCGCACGACCTCGGGTTCGACGGCGGGCCCGGCACCGGCGGCGTGCGAGCGGATCAGGCTCCGCTGCAGCGCGGTCCGGCTCTCGACCGGGATGTGACGGGTGGCGAGCGCGCCGAAGCCGGTCGAAACGCCATAGGTGGGCGTGACGGCATCGGCGAGGTTCTCGATGTGCTGACGCGCCGCGGCGAGGGTCTTCTCGGCCGCGTCGCTGAGCCCGACGGGCGCATGCCCGCGGACGACGTCGACGACCTGGGCGGCGGTCAGGGGCTCCGGGCCCAGGAGCACTTTTTCCGGCATGGGGACATTGCACCCCTTCGGAACCGCTGGTGGGAGGCGCTGCGGAGTGGTTCTGTCTGGTATCCCAGACACCGGGGCTAGCCTGGCCGCGAGGAGGTGAGCCATGAGCGACGTTCCGGCATTGCGCCGCGGCCTGGCGGTCCTCCGGTTGCTGGCGACCCGCCCGGGCCCCGTGACGGCGGCGGCGATCGCCCGCGAGACGGATCTCCCCCGCTCGACGACGTACCACCTGCTCAACGAGCTGGAGGCGGCCGGTTTCGTCGTCCACCTTCCCGCGGAGCGCCGCTACGGCCTCGGCATCGCGGCGTTCGAGCTGGGCTCGGCGTACCTGCGCCACGACCCGCTGGAGCGCCTGGCCGGGCCGTTGCTGCGCAAGCTGGTCGACCGCACCGGCCACACGGCCCACCTGGGCGTCCTGCACGGCAACGAGTCCCTGTACCTGATCAAGGAGCGCCCGGCCCGCCCGGAGACGCTGGTGACGGAGGTCGGCGTCCGCCTCCCGGGCCAGCTGACGGCCTCGGGCCGCGCAATCCTGCGGCACCTGCCCGCCGCCCACGTCCGAGCCCTGTTCCCCTCCCCGGCGGCGTTCGTCCTCCGCACCGGCCGCGGCCCCCGCACGCTGGCGGAGCTGCGCCGCACCCTGACGGCCGAGCGCCGCCTGGGCTGGTCCGTGGAGGACGGCCACGTGACGGACGGCTTCGCCTCGGTGGCCTGCCCGGTGTTCGACCACGGAGCCCGCCCCCTGGCGGCGATCAGCGTGACGCTGCGCCACCACTGCGAGACCGAGCCGTGCGACCGGACATGGCCGGAGCTGGCCGCCGAGGTGGCGGCGGCGGCCACCGAGCTGACCACCCGCATCGGCGGCCGTCCCGGCTGAGCTTCACATCCCGACCGCGTGCCGGATGCCTGCGCCCATCGCCCGCATCAGTTCCGGCGCCCGGGTGCCTCGTGCGTCGTTCGCCAGCCGGCCGAGCACGTCGTCGTCCGCGACAATCCGGAGCAGCGCTTTCTTTCCGGCGTCGTCGAGCAGCCTTGGCATCAGCGATCCCAGGAGCCAGGCACCCGCGAGTGCCGGGTCGTACTCGTGCTGAGCCAGCAGCGCGGATTCCTCTTCGTACAGGAGATCGAGGTAGGGCCCGGTCGAATACCAGGAGATCATCGTGGCGAGATCGATCGCGTCGCGGGTGGTGATCATGCGACGCTCCCACCAGGTCAGCAGCTTGAGGAGGGCCAGCTCGGGCGCCGCGGGAACCCGGACGGTGAGCCCGCCGGGCAGGACGACGGTCTCGGCGGACGCCGTCGCCTCACGCAGGCCACGGACGTTCAACCGATGGTCGAAGTCGGCCCAGGTGGCCACCTCGACCGCGATGTCGACGTCACGGGTGGCTCGCTCGGGCGCCGTTCCGGCCAGCCCGATCGACAGGATCGTGCGCGCCGTGGCCCCGACCACCAGGTAGTCCACATCGGCTGCCTGGGCAGCGGCGTTCACCGCGGTGAGCACACGGGCGGCGCGGACGATTTCAGGTTCGGTCGAGGCGGACAAGTCGATCGTCATGGGTCCGGATCCGGTCTCCGTGGTCGCGCTGGCGCGGATCTCCCGAAGCCAGCAAGTCGGCGTAGATCAACGGGGAAGGCACGAGCCAGGACTCCGGTTCGGGCACGCGCCAGAACCGTTCCCGGATGTGGACGTTGCCGTTGCCGTCCGCCCGGGCCAGGCGATGCCGGCCGACGAACCGGGCCGGAACCTGTTCGGCGTAGAGCGTGAGCGAAGCGGGCCGCAGGTGTGAGTCGAGGAGACTGGCTCCGGCTTCTCCGCCGAGCTGGATTCCCATCGAGCGCATCTCGGTCTCCGAGGCCGGCCACCACGAGAGGTCGTCCACGGAGAATTCGCCGAGCGCCAGCGCCGCGTGCAAGGTGATCGAGTACGCCTCGGCCCACCGGTCGAGCAGCTCGCCACCGCGGGCCAGCCGGCGCCCCTTCGCCCCGGCATAGAGGTAACCCGCCGCGGCGAGCTCGTCGATCACCGCCTTGACGGTTCCCAGCGAGGCCCCGCTCGCTTCGGCCAGGACCCGGTACGGCCGGGATACGAGATCAGGCCAGCTGAGGAGGACGAACACCACGCGCAGACCCGAGCGGCCGAAAGCCCCAGCGGCCCTTGGCGAGGTTCTCGCCCGCGGAACCGCCGGATTGCGCCGTCCGCGGACGTCGACGAGGACGTCGTCCCAAGCCAGGTGCGCATTGCCCGCGGTGTCCACGTAATCGATCCCCCGGGCACGCAGGCGCTCGGCAACAGGCTCGCTGACATGCGTCGTGACCACCAGCGCCGGGAGGCCGGCGGGCAGAGTGAGGCTGGTGGCCAGTTCAGGGGTCAAGCGGCGCTTGACCTCGACACCGTAGGTCCGGGCGGCCCCGGACCGGGCGGTCAGACGCAGCACGGCGTCGAGCCGGTGCGTTTCGCCGGGCTCGGTGCTCTCGACGGAGAGCACTTCACCCCGGAACCCGAACTCACCCAGCCGCTCGACTGCCACGCTGGTCAAACTCCCGCTGTTCAACGGGAGAGCATGTTCAGTTGTTTTGAACATGCTCTCATTTTGAACAAGTCTCTCTTCTCTCGCAACTTGTCCCGGCGGCCGTCCCGGCTGACGGCCGTCGCGGGCCGTCCGGGGGCCGGGGCTGGTGCGATCGGGGCAACTGTCACCGAACGACTCGATTCCACTCCGCTGGGTTATTACCGTGACTGAACAGCGTTCCGAGGGGCACCGGCGATGGATGACGCACGCGTGACGAGGGTGGGGTTCGGCGCGGTGCTCGCCGTCCCCGAGTTCCGCGCGATGTGGACCGCCGAGCTGCTGTCCGTCTGCGGTGACCAGCTCGCCCGCGTCGCGCTCGCGGTGCTCGTCTTCCAGCGGACCGGCTCGGCCGCGCTGACCGGCCTCACCTACGCCCTGACGTACGTGCCGTCACTGCTCGGCGGTGTCCTGCTGGCCGGCGCGGGCGACCGGTGGCCGCGCCGCGACGTCATGGTCGCGACGGACCTGGCGCGCGCCGTGCTGGTCGCCGTCATCGCGGTTCCCGGCGTCCCGCTGTGGGTGCTGTGCGTGCTGGTCGCGGCGATGACGGCACTGGGCGGGCCGTTCAAGGCCGCGCAGCAGGCCCTGCTGCCGACGGTCCTCGAAGGCGAGCGTTACCTGGTCGGGATGGCCCTGCGCAACATCACCATCCAGGGCGCCCAGCTGGCCGGGTTCGCGGGCGGCGGTGTGCTGATCGCCGCGCTCACGCCGTCCGCGGCACTGGCACTGGACGCGGCAACGTTCGTCCTCTCGGCCATCCTGCTGCTCGTGGGCGTCCGGCGGCGCGCGGCGATCGCGCAGGCGGTCCGGCCGGCCTGGCTGTCGGCGACGGGCGCGGGGATCCGGCTGATCTGGCGTGACCCGGCACTGCGGACGTTGGTGGCGCTCAACTGGCTGGCGGGGTTCTACATCGTGCCGGAGGCGCTGGCCGCGCCGTACGCGGCCGGGATCGGCGCGGGCGCGACGCTGGTGGGGCTGCTCATGGCGGCCGATCCGGCGGGCAGCGTGCTCGGCGGGGTCGTGTTCGGCCGGTGGATCCCGGAAGCCGCGCAGGTGCGGCTGCTCGGGTTGCTCGGGATCGCCGCGGGGCTGCCGCTGGTGGTGTTCGTGGTCCGGCCGGGGCTGGTGCTGTCGGTGGTGCTGCTGGCCGTGTCCGGGCTGCTGGCCACGGGCTACAACATCCAGGGCACGGTGTCGTTCATGCGCCGGGTGCCGGACGAGCAGCGCGCGCAGTGCGCCGGGGTCAACTCGGCGGGCCTGATCACCGTGCAGGGGGTCGGCGCGGCCGCGGCGGGCGCGCTGGCCGACGTGCTGAGCCCGGGCCACACCATCGCCGTGGCCGGGGCGGCGGGTGCCGCGGTGGCCGTGCCGATCGCGAGGGCGTGGCGCCGGGTCAGGCGGGAGGGTCGATGACCTCAGTTGTCGCGTCCGCACATGGTGCGCCTCCTTCCCCCGCTCCGGGCCGACCCGGCTCCGTCACCGGCCGGACACCATGAGTATGCGGACCGGCGGTGGGGTTCCGCGCTCTGTGCCACGCATTCGTGACATCCTCGTGGCACCACGGCGCTGGGCGCTGTGGCGGCAGGGTCCGCGGGTGGTCGTGTACTGCCTCGCGAGCGAGGTGGTGGCGGTGGTCCTGACGCTGCGGCCGTCCCCGATCGCGATCGACCGCCGCACGCTGCTGATCCTGGCGGCGCTGCTGGTGCTGGGCGTGGTCCAGGCGGAGACGGGACGGCGCGTGGAACGCATCCGCCGTCGCGTGTCGGGCAGCCCGCACATCAACATGACGTCGGTGTGGACGTTCGCGGGCGTCCTCCTGCTGCCGCCGCTGCTGCTGACCCTGCTGGTCGCCGGGCTGTACGCGCACCTGGCGATCCGCAGCTGGTACCGCCTGCAGCGGGTCCCGGCCTCCCGCACGGTCAGCAACGCGGCGATCATCCTGCTCTCCTGTTACGCGGCACAGTCGGTGCTGCGCGCGTCCGGCGTGCACGACATCCGCGCCGCGATGACGGCAGGCTGGACCGGAACGTTCGCGACGGCGGCCGCGGGCCTGACGTTCTTCGTGGTCAACGCGCTGCTGGTGCTCCCGGCCCGCCGCGAGGTGGGCCGCACGCCGGCGGCGTTGTTCGGCAGCTGGTCCGACAACGGCCTCGAGATCGCCACGTTGTGCCTGGGCGCGCTGAACGCCCTGGCGCTGGCGACGTTGCCGGGCCTGGTGGTGCTGGTGTTCCCGCCGTTGCTCCTGCTGCACCGGACGGTGCTGGTGAAGCAGCTGGAGGTGGCGGCTCACCGCGACGAGAAGACGGGCCTGTACAACACGAGCGGCTGGCACGCGCTGGCGGAGCGGACGCTGGCGGCCACGGCCCGTCAGCAGGGAACGTTCGGCATCCTGATGCTGGACCTGGACCATTTCAAGCAGGTGAACGACACGTACGGCCACCTGGCGGGCGACGCGGTACTGAGGGCGGTGGCCCAGTCGATCATTTCGGCGGTCCGCGGCCGCGGCGACGCGGTGGGCCGCTTCGGCGGCGAGGAGTTCGTGGTCCTGCTGCCGGGCATCACCCAGCCGGACATCGGCGCGGTGGCCGAGCGCATCCGCAGGACGATCAGCGCCCTGAAGGTCCCGATGGGTCACCTGTCGATCAAGGGGTTGTCGGTCTCGATCGGCATAGCGGTCTACCCCAACGCGGGAACATCACTGCAGCGCCTCCTGGACGCAGCCGACACGGCCCTGTACCACGCAAAGGCAACGGGCCGGAACAAGGTGGTCCACGTAGCGGACCTGGTCTGAGTCACCCGGCCCGCTGCGGCCGCCGGACATCGAGCCCGAGCATGGCCAGCAGTTCGGCACATTCCCGAGAGTCGGAGGAGTGCCCGGCCACGGTGAGAACGGCCCGATCATTCTGTTCGGCAAGCCGAACGGCTTCCTCAGCCCGGATAACCCCCATCCGGCTGTCCTCATCATGGGCAAGAGAGCTGCCATTACGCCGGGCCCAGGTCATCTGGCCACCTACTTCCGACCCCACGGGTGCGGAGCCATGGTCGGAAGCCCAGCATGACACCCCACCCAAACCCACCCACAAGTGACCCCCACCACAACCCCCAGCAACACAACCCCCACTCTCAGTAGAGCGAAACCCTGACGGGGGACGCGGGGCCGGTACGACCAGGTGAGAGAGGAGGGGAAGAGGCAGACGGCGGGTAGGCCGGGGATGCCCAGCAAGAGGAGGGGACGCGGACACGGACACGCGGTGGCACGAGCGCGCGGGCCAGGGACGAGAGCGCGGGTATGGGCACGCGGCGGCACGGGCACGCGCGGGACTGGGGCGCGGGACGAAGCCTCGCGGGCACGAGCAGCTCGGGGACGGGCACGGGCACGCAAGGGTGCGGACGCGCAGGCGGGGCGGACTCGGGATGCGGAGACGAAGACCCGCAAGAGCCATGCGTGGGGCAGCCCACGCATGGGCACGCGGCGGCAGGGGCACGCAAGGGACCGGGACGCGGGACGAAGCCCGGCAGGCACGAGCAGCGCGAGCACGGGCACGGGCACGGGCACGGGCACGGGCACGGGCACGCAAGGGTGCGGACGCGCAGGCGGGGCGGACTCGGGATGCAGAGACGAAGACCCGCAAGAGGCATGCGGGAGCAGCCCAGGCATGGGCACACGGCGGCGCGAGCACACAGGACGGGGGCGGCCACGCGGCGAGCCGAGCACAAAGGCGAAGCCGAAGCGGCCAAGGGCCGCGGGGCGAAGCCAGAAGGGGGGCAAGGGGCGAAGCCCCAAAGGGAATGAGGGGCGAAGCCCCGAAAGGAAAAACACGGGGACCGGGGCGAAGCCCCGGGAGGGGGTCCAGGGGGCGAAGCCCGCCTGGCGGGGGTCTGGGGGTTCGACCCCCAGATAAACACCCGAGAACGAAGAGAAGGTCCAGCCCCGAAGGGGCGTGGACCTTCTCGAAGTGGAGGTGCCGGGAATTGAACCCGGGTCCTCTGGCGCCTCGACAGGGCTTCTCCGTGCGCAGTTCGCTGTATCTCTGCTTGGCTCCCTCAGTCACGCGAACAAGCTGAGGTGACGAGCCCAGCCACTGTTTGTTTCCCAACCGGACCCCGTGGCCGGGCCCGGCGGTGAGCCTCCTAGCTGATGCCGGCGACCGGGTCGGAGGCGACCCCGGGCCGACAGACTCGAACTACGCTCAGGCGGCGAGTTCGTAGTCGCGCTGGTACTTGACCTTGGCGCTTATTGGTTTGCGATGACGCTTGCGGTGGTCTCTCGCCTGCACCGGCACGCTTCCCCTGACTCAACGTCCAGAGTCGAAACCGTTCACCCCCTTGGTGGGTTGCTCAACCTGTTCATCATAACGCGTGCCGCCACTGCTTTCTTCCCGGTGGTAGGGCCTGCCCCACCGGGAGGATGCCCGCGCGCCCCATGTCACCTGGCCGGGTGGACGGCGATGCTGGTGGGGCGAGGATGAAGGGAGCCTGGTCATGGTGGTCGAGAGGCGGGATCCGCCGTTCGGTGGTTCGGTGGTGTTCCTGCTGATGAACCTGCCGCTGGGGGTGGTGGCGTTCGCGTTGCTGACGTCGTTCACGGCGGCCGGGGTGGGGACTGCCGTGGTGTGGGTGGGCGTCGGCCTTCTCGCCGTCCTGGTGCTGGCCGTGCGGGGTGCCGCGCGGTTGGAGCGGGCGCGGGTCTATGCGCTGCTGGACCGCTACATCGAGCTGCCGTACCTGCCGTTGCCCGCCGGGAGGCAGGCGCTGCGGTGGAAGGCGCGGCTGAAGGATCCGTCGACGTGGCGGGACCTGGCCTACTTCTTCCTGCTGTTCCCGCTGGGTGTCGTCGAGTTCGTGCTGGTCACGACGTTCTGGGCGACGAGCCTGGCGCTGACTGCGCTGCCCATCTACTTCCGGTGGCTGCCGGGCGGTGCCTACCACTTCCCGGCCGAGGACGTGCGGTGGCTGACCGTGGACTCGACCGTGGAGGCGCTACCGTGGGCGGCGCTGGGGGTGCTGTTCATCGCGTTGTCGGTGGCGTTGACGAAGGCGCTCGCGGGGGTGCACGCCCGGCTGGCGGCCGGGCTGCTCGGGCCGACGGTGGCGCAGCGTCACCGGATGGAGCGCTGGTGGCTGGACACGGAAGAGAAGAACCTGGTGGCGGGATGACCGAGGCGGAGCAGCTGGAGCACGCGCGGCCGCATCCGGCTCGCACGATCGTCTACATGATCGTCAGCTTCGTCTTCCGGCTTCTGCAGTTCGTGCTGATCGTGACCGGGACGGCGGTGGGGGTCGCCACGGTCGCGGTGTGGATCGGGTTCCCGATCCTGCTGGCGACGACGAGCTTCGTCCGCTGGTCGGGCGATCGCGAACGCGGCTGGGCCGGGAAGATGCTCGGGGTGCCGTTGCCGCCGGTGGAGCGCCGCCCGGTCGATGGCATGACGCTGGTGCGGCGGTGGGCGACGCGGCTGAGCGACCCGACGACGTGGCGGGATCTGGCCTACCTGATGGCCGCGTTCCCGCTGGCGTGCGTGGAGCTGGGGATCGCGCTGGCGTCGATCGTGCTGCTGCCGATGGCGATCTGGGTGACGCCGTGGCTGGGCTGGCTGCACGGCGAGCTGGCGCTGGCGTTGCTGGGCCCGGACCGCACGAAACGGCTGGAGCAGAAGGCCGAACGGCTGCAGGCGTCGCGGGCGCGGGGCGTCGACGCGGCGGAGGCGGAACGGCGCCGCATCGAGCGTGACCTGCACGACGGCGCGCAGCAGCGGCTGGTGGCGGTCGCGATGAGCCTGGGCCGGGCGAAGTCGAAGTTCGACCAGGATCCGGAGTCGGTACGGGAGCTGATCGACGAGGCACACGCCGACGCGAAGCTCGCCGTGTCGGAGCTGCGGGACCTCGCCCGCGGCATCTACCCGGCCGTGCTCGGGGACCGCGGGCTGGACGCGGCGCTGTCGGCGCAGGCGGCGAAGTCGCCGATCCCGGTCGACGTCCGGGTGGACGTGGAGCCGAGGCCGCCGGCGGCGGTGGAGACGACCGCGTACTTCATCGTCGGCGAGACCCTGACGAACATCGCGAAGCACTCCGGGGCGACCGAAGCGGCCGTGAAGGTGTGGCGCACGGACGGGCACGTCGTCGTCGAGATCACCGACAACGGCCACGGCGGCGCGGAGGTGCGGCCCGGCGGCGGGCTGGCCGGCCTTGCCGACCGCGCCGCGACGATCGACGGCGTCATCACGGTCGTCAGCCCGGTGGGCGGGCCGACCGTAATCCGGGCGGACCTGCCCTGCCAGTGGTGAATAAGCTGGCCCTCGTTCATCCACGAACCTGGGGGCCGGATGCGGGTAGTCATCGCCGAAGACGCCGTGCTGCTGCGGGCGGGGGTCACCCGCCTGCTCGCCGACGAGGGCATCGAGACGGCGGCGGCCGTCGACAACGGCGACGACCTCCTCGGCGCGGTCAAGGAGCACCGGCCCGACCTGGCGATCGTCGACGTCCGGATGCCCCCGACGTTCACCGACGAGGGCCTGCGCGCGGCACTGGCGGCCCGCAAGGAGATCCCGGGCCTGCCGGTCCTGGTGCTCTCGCAGTACGTCGAGGAGTCGTACGCGGTGGAGCTGCTCTCGGGCGGCGCGGGCGGCGTCGGCTACCTGCTGAAGGAGCGCGTCGCGGACGTGGCGGAGTTCCTGGACGCGGTCCGCAGGGTGGCCAACGGCGGCACGGCGATCGACCCGGACGTGATCGCCCAGCTGATGGCCCGCGGCCGCCGCAATCCCCTGGACGCGCTGACGGCCCGCGAGTCGGAGGTGCTGGGCCTGATGGCCCAGGGCCTGTCGAACACGGCGATCGCGAACTCGCTGGTGGTCTCGCACGGCGCGGTGGAGAAGCACATCGGCAACATCTTCTCGAAGCTCGGCCTGGAGGCCAGCGCGGAGGAACACCGCCGCGTCCGCGCGGTCCTGACCTACCTGGGCCGCTGATCGCGCACGGCGGTCACCAGCACCAACGCAACGCCCAGCCCGGCAGTCGGGGCGACGGTCGCCCCCAGCACGGCGCGCACCAGGATGCCGCCTGGCGCAACGAGCAGCACGCCCAGGCTCAGACCGGCGACCACGGCCCACACGACGACGACGCGGCTGGTCTGCTTCCGCGCGACCAGCGCGGCAACCGTGAGCATGGTGGCCGCCAGCGCGGTACCGGACCAGCCAAGACCGGCCATCGTCCACGGTGACACCGCGAACTTGTCGCGGTAGAGCAGGTGGAACACCCACGGCCCGGCCACGTAGGCGACCGCGGCCACGACGAGGCCGGTCCCCAGTGTTCCCGCCGCGCCCACCGCGGCGAGCCGGCGAAGCCGTCGGGCGCCGTCCGGCTGCTGCAGAACGCGGACCACCGTCGGAACCGCCAGCGACTGGATCGGGGCGAGCACCAGCAGCAACGGCGACCGCAGCAGCGACACCGCGAGGAACAACCCGCTGAGCGCCTCCTCGCTGCCGGGCGGCGCGACGAGCTTCACCACCGCCGGGTAGCCGGTCAGCACGCTCGCGGTCAGCGCGGCGCTCAGCGACAGGCCGAGCATCCGCCGCCACAGCGGTCCCCACGCCTCGGCAGGCGGACCGGGTTCGACCAGGCCCCGCACCCGGAAACCGAAGAGCAGCCAGGCACCCGAGCCGGCGGCGACGGCCACCGCCAGCCAGGTCAGGTTTCCGGCGCCCGCCAGGACGAGCGCGGCGAAACAGGCCAGCCGCACTCCGGCCTCGGCCAGCAGGACGGCCGAGTAGCGGCCGGTGTGTCCGGCGCCGATGAACAGCCCACGCAGGCCGTACAACGCCGGGAAGGCCACGATCCCGCAGCCGGCGACGAGGGCCAGCACGCGGTGCTGGTCGAACAGCCGCGTGCTGACCGCCGGGACCGCCAGCGCGGCCGCGATCACCACCGCGATCGTCTGCGTCACCGCGAAGGTGCGCAGCGCGCCGGAGTCCGGCTTGCCGCCTGCCACCGCCGTCTGCCAGGACAATTCCTGTTCCAGCGGCGAAAACGCACTGCCGACGCCCATCAGCAGGCCCCAGAAGCCGAGGAACACCGCGTTCTCGGCCGGGCTGAGGTGCAGGCCCGCCAGCACCAGCAGCACGTACCCCATCGCCGACGTCGCGAGCACCGTCAAGCCGAGACCGCCGACCGAACCGGCCCGCGAACGCAGCCGTTGCCCCTCGAGCCGCACCCGAATCCCCTCCCCCGGCAACCAGCTTCGTGATCATAGGCAAACAGCCGGTGACCGGAAGTCCCGTAGGGTGGGAACCGGGTCACCCGTTCCGCGGGCGGCACCCTCACCATCGCTCACCTACCATGAGCGGACCCGTCGGAGAGGAGCGCAGATGACCGACGAGACCCGCTGCGTCCGCTTCTTCGGGGGCCCGCTCGACGGCCGCGTCCAGGAACTCGGTGACGCCGAACCCGTTCCCGGCACCGTGATCCGGCACATCCACCTGCACGGCGGGCCGAAGATCGAGACCCGCTACGAGCTCGGGCTCACCGAGCACGGCTGGGAGTACCGCGTCGCCGCCGCGCAGCACGAACCCGAGCCCGACGGGCTGCGGTAGGGAAAACCCCCGCTTCCGGCGGGGGTGAACAGGACCCCGGATACGCCGGGCAGCACCGCTGTTTCCGCAGGCCGGAGCGACCAAGCTCGACAGCATGCACACGAGCCGGGACCGCTTTCTCGACGTCGTCCGGGCGGGGGCCATCCTCGCCGTCATCGCCCAGCACTGGGTCATGCCGGTGCTCTCCTACTCCGACGGCCACCTCGCGACCGGCAACGCCCTCGCCACGCCCGGCTGGTGGGTCGTCACCTGGCTCAGCCAGGTCATGCCGCTCGTCTTCTTCGCCGGGGGCGCCGCCAACCTCATCTCGCTGAGCCGCGCCGGGTCGCCGCGGAAGTGGCTGGCCGCGCGGATCAAGCGGCTGATGGTGCCGGTCCTGCCGCTGATGGCCGTCTGGCTGGTCGTCCCGGACTTCCTGCGCGGCCTCGGCGTGCCCGACCAGCCACTCCAGGTCGGCAGCGCGATCGCCGCGCAGCTGCTGTGGTTCCTCGCCGTCTACGTCCTGGTCATCCTGCTCACGCCCGTCATGGTCGCCGCGCACCGGCGCTGGGGCCTGAAAGTGCCGCTGGTCATGGGTGCGGCCGGGGTGCTCGTCGACGTCGCGCGCTTCAACGACTTCGGCTTCATCGGTTACGCCAACGCGATCTTCGTCTGGGTCGCGGTCCACCAGCTCGGCTTCCACTACGTCGAAGGCCGCCTCGGCACGCTCACCCGGCGTGCCGCGCTCGGCCTGTCCGCCGCCGGGTTCGGCGTCACCGCGCTGATGGTCGCGTTCGGCCCGTATCCGGCCAGCATGATCGGCATGCCGGGCGCGCCGGTGTCGAACATGAGCCCGCCCACCGTGCTGCTCGCCTTCCTCGCCGTCGGCCAGATCGGCCTGCTGCTGGCCTTCCGACCGCAGCTCAACGCGCTCGCCGGGCGGCCCGGCGTCGGGAACGCCCTGAGCTGGCTCGGCGCGCGGTTCATGAGCGTCTACCTGTGGCACATGCCGGCGCTGATCGTGGTGGCGGGCGTGACCGTCTACGGCCTCGGCTACGAAACTCCCGCGCCCGGCACGGTGTTCTGGCTGGTCATGGCGCCCGCGTGGTTCGCGGTCTGCGGGCTGGTGCTGCTGGGCCTGCTGCGTGTGTTCGCCCACTTCGAGCTGCAGCGCGACACGTCCGCCGTCACCGCACGCACTCCGCAGCTGGTCGTCGCGGGGCTGCTGGTTTCCGGTGGCCTGCTCGGCCTCGCCGCCCGCGGATTCGCTCCGCTGTCGGACGGCATCGCCCACGGCCCGGTGCCGTGGGTGGTCCTCGCGACGGCCGGATTCCTCCTGGCGGGCAAGCAGATCCCGGTCACCGACCTGCTGGCCCGCGCGGTCTCCGTGACCGAACGTGCCGCGCTGCGGCGTTAGGAGATCAGCCGCAGCGGGGTGTCGTGCAGGACGGCCCGCAGGAACGGCTCTCCCAGGCGATCGTCGGCGTCCGCCCAGCCGGCGATCGCCTGCAGCTGTGTCGCGTACGGGTACGGGATGTTCGGGAAGTCCGTGCCGAACACGACGCGGTCGGCGAACGCGGCCAGCCGCGCCGCCCAGTCCGGAGGCAGCGGCGCCATCTTCTCCGCGAACGGGACGCCGACCATCGTGGTGTCCAGGTGCACGCGCGGGTACTTCGCCATCAGGTCGAACGCCGCGCCGAACTCCGGCATCGCCGCGTGCGCGAGCACCGCCGTCAGCTTCGGATGCCGCGCCAGGACCTCTTCGAAGACCGTCAACCCGGTGAAGTCGCCCCGCAACGGACCGTGTCCACAGTGGACGACGACGGGGACGCCGGCGTCGGCCAGCGCTCCCCACACCGGTTTCAGCAGCGAGTCACGCGGGTCGTACGCGCCCACCTGTACGTGCGCCTTGAACACGCGGGCACCGTCGCGCAGCGCACTGTCCACTGCGGATTCCGCACCGGGCTCCGGGTAGAACGTCCCGGTCGGCACCGCGTCCGGGACGCGGGCGGCGAATTCGAGCGCCCACGATGTCAGCCACTGCGCCATCCCCGGCTTGTGCGGGTAGACCAGCGGCGCGAACCGCCGGACGCCCAGCGCCCGCAGGGTGGCCAGCCGCTCGTCCTCGGACGTCCGGTAGTACACCGGCCACTCGGTGCCGTAGTGCATCGACGCGCGGTCGAAGTACGCCCAGACCTTGTCCAGCACCGGCTTCGGCAGGAAGTGGACGTGCAGGTCGACCAGGCCGGGCAGCCCGAGCGACGCCGTCCAGCTCGCGACGTCGGCGTCGGTGGCCGGCCCGGGCGTCACTCCGTGAACCGGCCCTTGAGCGCCCGGCCCATCGCCTTGCTGATGTCGCGCTGCGCGTCCCGCTTGGCCAGCGCCTGGCGCTTGTCGTAGGCCTTCTTACCGCGGGCGAGCGCGATCTCGACCTTGACCTTGCCGTCCTTGAAGTACATCGACAGCGGCACCAGCGAGAGCCCGCTCTCCTTGGTCTTGCCGATGAGCTTCTCGATCTCCCGCCGGTGCAGCAGCAGCTTCCGGGTCCGCCGCGGCATGTGGTTGGTCCACGTGCCCTGCGTGTACTCCGGGATGTGCACGTTGCGCAGCCAGACTTCGCCGTCGTCGACGGTCGCGAACGCGTCCGCCAGTGACGCCTTGCCCTCGCGCAGGCTCTTGACCTCGGTGCCGACGAGCACGAGACCGCACTCGTAGGTGTCGAGGATGGAGTAATCGTGCCGCGCCTTGCGGTTCGACACGATCACCTTCTGGCCACGTTCCTTGGGCATACGACCACTCTACGTGATACCGGCAGTGACGAGCAGCCGGTTAAACCTAGTGCCGGACGTACAGGCGCAGCGTCACGTACCCGGTGATGGCGGAGATCACCACGGACACCGCGAGCAGGATCGGCGCGACCGGGAACAGCAGCTCCAGCATGGTGATCTTCGGGAAGACGTCACCGGTGAACACCGAGTCGAGGAAGCCGGCCTTCGTGATGATCAGCATGATGATCCCGATGACCGCACCGAAGACGCCGGCGACCACCGCCTCCAGCAGGAACGGCAGCTGCGTGTACCAGCGCGTCGCGCCGACCAGCCGCATGATGCCGACCTCGGTGCGGCGGGTGAACGCCGACACCTGGATCGTGTTGGCGATCAGCAGCAGCGCGGCGACGGCCATGATGAGCGCGGCCCCGAAGGCCATGTTGCGGACGCCGTTGAAGGCGTTGAACACGCGGTCGAGGAACTTCTTCTGGTCGTCGACCTTCCGCACGCCCGGCTTGCCGCCGTACTCCTGCACGATCGCGTCGCTGCGGTCCGGGTCCTTCAGCTTCACGTGCAGTGACGCGGGCAGCGACTCCGGCCCGGTCAGCGCGATCAGCTCGGGCTGGCTCTCGAAGATCTTCTTGAACCGGTCGTAGGCCTGGTCGCGGTTCTCGAACACGACCGACTCGACGCCGTTGTTGCTCTGCAGCGACGTCCGCAGCGACTGGCACAGCGCCTGCGTGCAGTTGCGGTCGTTCGCGCTGATGTCGTCGGTGAGGTAGACCGACACCTCGACGTCGGCGAGGAAGTTGGCCTTCATCTTGTCGATCGTGCGCACGGCCAGCAGGCCGCCGCCGAGCATGGCGAGCGACACGGCCGTGGTCAGGATCATCGCGATGGTCATCGTGACGTTCCGGCGCAGGCCGGTGACTACCTCACTGAAGACGAAACTGGCGCGCATGGCGGGTGCAGGTCCTTGGGGTCGGGGTCGTTCGAGGGCGGGGAGGTCAGCGACCGATGCCGTAGACGCCGCGGGCGTCGTCGCGGATCACCCGGCCGAGCTGCAGCTCGACGACGCGGCGCCGCATGGAGTCCACGATGGAGTGATCGTGGGTCGCCATCAGGACGGTCGTGCCGGTGCGGTTGATCCGCTCCAGCAGCAGCATGATGTCCTGGCTGGTGTCGGGGTCCAGGTTCCCGGTGGGCTCGTCGGCGAGCAGCACCAGCGGCCGGTTCACGAACGCGCGCGCGATCGCCACGCGCTGCTGCTCACCACCGGAGAGCTCGTTGGGCAGCCGGTCGGCCTTGCCGTCGAGGCCGACGAGCTCCAGCACCTCGGGGACGACCTTCTTGATGGTCGGGCCGGGCTTGCCGATGACCTCGAGGGCGAAGGCGACGTTCTCCGCGACGGTCTTGTTGGCGAGCAGCCGGAAGTCCTGGAACACGCAGCCGATGGTCTGCCGCAGGCGGGGCACCCGGCGCCGGGCCAGCTTGGCGACGTCGAAGTTGGACACCATCACGCGGCCCTTGGTCGGCACCTCTTCGCGCAGCAGGAGCCGGAGGAAGGTCGACTTCCCCGATCCCGAGGGACCGATGAGGAAGACGAACTCACCCTTTTCGATGTCGACGGACACCCGCTCGAGCGCGGGCCGCGTCGAGGTCTTGTAGACCTTGGAAACCTCTTCGAGCCGGATCACGATTCGGCATACTACCCACCGGTCTCGTGAAGCCCCGGTTGCCCGGTCCACCCGGGTGGAGCAGCGGGCGTTCGCGCACGGTGAGCGGTCGAACGGACACCCGCTGCGCCCGAGTTACGCCGCGTTGGACTGCTTCCGCCAGCGAATACCGGCGTCGAGGAAGCCGTCGATGTCACCGTCGAGCACCGCCGTCGGGTTGCCGACCTCGAACTCCGTCCGCAGGTCCTTGACCATCTGGTACGGGTGCAGCACGTAGGAGCGCATCTGGTTGCCCCAGCTGGAGCCGCCGTCCTTGAGCGCGTCCATCTCCTTGCGCTCTTCTTCCTTCTTGCGCTGCAGCAGCCGGGCCTGGAGGACCTTCATCGCGGCCGCCTTGTTCTGCAGCTGCGACTTCTCGTTCTGGCAGGAGACGACGATGCCGGTCGGCAGGTGGGTGATGCGCACCGCGGAGTCGGTCGTGTTGACGCTCTGCCCACCGGGGCCCGACGAGCGGTAGACGTCGACCCGGATGTCCTTCTCCGGGATGTCGACGTGGTCGACCTCTTCGACCTCGGGCAGCACCTCGACGTGCGCGAACGACGTCTGGCGGCGGCTCTGGTTGTCGAACGGCGAGATCCGGACGAGCCGGTGGGTGCCCTGCTCGACCGAGAGGGTGCCGTAGACGTAGGGGGCGCTGACCTTGAACGTCGCCGACTTGATGCCCGCCTCTTCGGCGTAGGAGATGTCGTAGACGTCGGTCGGGTAGCCGTGGCGCTCGGCCCAGCGCAGGTACATGCGCAGGAGCATCTCGGCGAAGTCGGCCGCGTCGACGCCGCCTGCCTCGGAGCGGATGGTGACGACGGCGTTGCGGTCGTCGTACTCGCCCGAGAGCAGGGTGCGGACCTCGAGGGCGTCGATGGCCTTGCCGAGGTCGGCGAGCTCGGTCTCGGCCTCGCCCATGCTGCCGGAGTCGCCCTCGGCCTCGGCGAGCTCGTAGAGCACGCCCAGGTCGTCGAGCCGCTGGCGCAGGTCACTGACGCGCCGCAGCTCACCCTGCCGGTGGGACAGCTGGCTCGTCACCTTCTGCGCCGCCTCCGGGTCGTCCCAGAGGGTGGGGCTCGAGGCCTGCTGCTCCAGGTCGGCCACCTGGGCACGCAGCGCATCCAGGTCCATCACCGACTCGATCTGGGTCAGCTTGCCGGCCAGGTCCTTCAGTGCCGCGTCGAACTCATCACTCACGTTTGTCAAGGTTACGGCAAAACCCACGACCGGTTGCGAGGACCGGTCGTGGGCGCGCGAACCTCAGGCCGCGGGGATGGCGTCGAGCAGCTTCAGCGCGGCCTTGGCCTGGGCCTGGGCGAACTCGGCGACGGCCTTCTCGTACGGCCCGTCGGCCGCCTTGGTGGCCGCCTTCGCCTCGTCGAGCTGCTGGGTGTAGCTGGCCCGGGCGGACTCGAGCAGCGACTGGCGCTGCTTGGCCGTCAGCGACCCCGCGTGCACGAGCCGCAGGATGAGCGGGCTGCGCAGGTGGTCGGGGCCGGCCTCGGACGTCAGCCAGGCCTTGAAGGCCTTCTTGCCGGCGGCGGTGATGACGTACTGCTGGCTGGAGCGCGGGCCCTGCTTGCCGAGCCGGACGAGGCCTTCCTTGGACAGCGCCGGGAGCTCCCGGTACACCTGGCTGCGGGTCACGCTGAAGAAGGCGCCGAAACGCTCACCCGCCCCCGCGACGAGCTGCCCGCCGGTGGCGGGACCGTCGTGGAGCAGACCGAGCAGGGCGGCGGCTGTTGCATTCAATTCGGACACGTCCTCTACGTTCCCACTTATCGGCCGCTGTGTCCACAGTGGTCAGCACATCTGTCCATTGTGGCTAGTGAGATCCCCTCGTTCGGCCCAATGCGACCAGGTCCACTGTGGACCGCGGATACGCTGTGCAACCACCGGCCGCGCACTTTGGTCCAACCAGCCGCACCGGAACCACCCCGGCCACCGCCGCCGCGGGCGGCCGGTCCCCGGCTTGGCGGACACCGGACACGCACCGCAACCACGCGGACACGGCACCCGGATAGCGGGTTTCGTAGTTTTTCGAGTGCTTCACGAGAAAGTCTGCAGCGAAAGGTGCGCGGACATGACAAAAGAGGCGCGGTCCCGAATTTCCAGGACCGCGCCTCTTTGTGGTAGCGGGGACAGGATTTGAACCTGCGACCTCTGGGTTATGAGCCCAGCGAGCTACCGAGCTGCTCCACCCCGCGCCGTTGTGGTACTTGAATAGATTACATGCTGCGTCCACGGCGTTTACACCGGGGTCCCCAAACGGGCCTGACCTGGCCTTACGCCGTTCCGAGCCACTGACGTGCTCCACTGAGGACCATGGCGAGCCCGTCCTCGAACCGCGCGTCGGCATCCCCGAGCACAGCCTGCCCCGCCCCGGCGTACCGCTCGTCGAACTCGCCGGGCATCGGACGGACAGCCTGCTCCTCGATGACGAAGCCGACGACGAAGCAGTAGACGGTGAAAGTTGCCTGACTGGCCCGTCCCTCGTCCAGCCCGGCGTCGATGCTCCGGCGCAGCGGATGCGTCCCGACCAGGCTGGTGTCGCCGAGATAGGTGCCGGCAAAGACCTTCCCGCCGTCGCGATAGGCCAGCATCATCCGCCGCAGCGCACGGGCACGGTAGGCAACGCCTTCCCACTCCCCCGCCGACTCCGGCGGCTCGCGATCGGCGACGGAGTCGCGGTACATCTGCGTCGCCATGTCGTCGAGCAGTTCCTGCTTGTTCTTCACGTGCCAGTAGAGCGCCGGAGCTTTCACGCCGAGGTCGGCGGCGATCAGCCGCAACGTGAGCCCGTTCAGCCCGACCTCGTTGAGCAGCTTCAACCCGGACCGCGCAATGTCCTGCCTGGTCAGAGCCATTTTCGACGTTCTCCTCGCAGCACCGGGCTTGACAACTTAACGATGTTAAAGGCACCCTGGTGCCAGGTCAATTTAACAACGTTAAGGAGCTGGGGACGATGGAGCTGACGGCCGAGGTGGTGGTGGCGGGCGCGGGCCCGGCGGGCCTGATGCTGGCGAACGAGCTGGCACTGGCCGGAGTGGACGTTCGGGTGCTCGAGCGGATGCACGAGCGAACGGGCTTGTCGAAGGCCTTGAATCTGCAACCGCGAACGGCCGAGATCCTGGATCTCCGAGGTCTGCTCACCCGTGCGGAGCAGCGTTCGTTCGCGACCGTCCCAGAGGGACACTTCGCGGCGATCCCGGTGTCCTACGAGGGCTGGAACACCCGCCACCCATACCAGCTGGGTATTCCCCAGGCCCAGATCGAGCAGCTGCTGGAGGAGCGCCTGGCAGAGCAGGGCGTCAAAGTGAGCCGAGGCGACGAGCTGACCACCTTCACCCAGGACGCCGACGGCGTCACGATCACCACGCCCACCACCCGAATCCGAGCGGCCTACCTGGTGGGCTGCGACGGAGGAAGAAGCACGGTCCGCAAAACCCTGAACCTCCCCTTCGAGGGCATCGAAGGCCAAGGCCACGGAGTGGCAGCAGACGTCCTCTTCAAGTCACCCCCACCCGGAGCCCCCACAGAGTGGCGCTCAATGGGCAACATGGTGACCTCCCAGAGCCCAGGCAAGTTCATCGGAGTAATCCCCCTCCACCAGAAGAACCTGTACCGCCTGACATTCGGAGACCGCCTGACCCGCCCCCAAAACCTCAGAGCAGAGGTAACCAGGCAGGAAGTCGAAGCAGCAGTGCAGGAACGCTTCGGCAAGGAGGCGGAGATCGCAGAGATCCGCTGGGCATCCCGTTTCTCAGACGACAGCCGCTTAGCAGCAAGCTACAAGGTAGGCAGGGTCTTGTTGGCAGGAGACGCAGCCCACACACACTTCCCAGCAGGAGGCCAGGGCCTGAACCTGGGAGTCCAGGACGCCATGAACCTGGGCTGGAAACTGGCAGCAACCCTGAAGAACCACGCACACCCAGGCTTACTGGACACGTACGAGCAAGAACGCCGCAAGGTGGCAGAAGAAGTCCTGCAGAACATAGCGGCCCAGAACGCCCTGATCCCCACAACACCAAACCAGCTGGCCTTGAGATCCCTCTTCCGAGCCCTGACCCAGCTCCCCGAAGTCCAGCACCACCTGTCAGGCCTGGTCTCAGGCCTCAACATCAAGTACCCAACACACGAAACCCACCCAGCAGCAGGAACCCGCCTACCCGACTTCAACCTGAAGCAAGCAAGGGCAAGCACCCTGTTCCACAAAGGAAAGTTCGTCCTCCTGACAACAACCCCCACCCCACCCCCACACCCAGAGGTAGTGGTGGCAGAGGCCCCAGAACTCCCCTGGCCAGACCTGACAAGAGTCTTGGTCCGCCCAGACGGCTACGTGGCCTCAACAAGCGGATCCACAGAAGGCTGGCTCACTTAGAAACCCAACCGACCGCAGGGGGGTCCAGGGGCGGCGAAGCCCCCCTGGCGGGGGTCTGGGGGTTCGACCCCCAGAGACAAATGCGAAGGAGGGTCCCACGGGCGCTTTTTGCCCGTGCGACCCTCCCACACTCTGTAGCGGGGACAGGATTTGAACCTGCGACCTCTGGGTTATGAGCCCAGCGAGCTACCGAGCTGCTCCACCCCGCGTCGTGGCACCTACCTTACGCCCTGGTTTCGCCGGGGTGCAAAGCAGGTGCCGGTTGCGTTACCGAGGTCACCCTCCGGGCTGGCTGCTGGGGGGCGGGGTGCTGCTGGACGGGGTCGCCGGCTTGGCTGCTTCGTACGCTCGTGCGGCGGCGTCGAGGGCGGCGAGGGCGGCGCCTTGTTCGGTGAAGTTGCCGGATTGCTGGGCGGCCTTGAGTTTGGCGATGGCTGCCTGGATGTCGGCGACGGCCTTGTCGAGGGCCGCGTTGCCGCTGCCGTTGTTCGGCGGTGGCGTGGTCGGGCTGGTGGGTGTGGTGGGGGTGGTCGTAGGCTGCCCGGCTTGGGGCGGGGTGGTGGTGGCTTCGCCGGTGCCGGGGCCGAAGACCTGGTTGAGGGCTTCCTGGAGGGTGGCGCCGTAGCCGACCTTGGGTCCGTAGGAGACGAGGACGCGGGCCAGCTGCGGGTAGCTGTTCTGGTTGCGTTGCCGGATGTAGACGGGTTCGACGTAGAGGAAGCCGTCGGCGACCGGGAGCGTGATCAGGTTGCCGTAGATGGGGATGACGTTGGGGTTGTTGAAGAGGGTGCGGTCCTGGGCGACGCGGGGGTCGCTCTGGAACCGGTTCTGGACCTGGACCGGGCCGTCGACCTGGGTGGCTCCGGTGGCCGCGCTGGGTAGCTGGAGGACGCGGATGGTGCCGTAGTCGCCGGGGTCGGACGACACCGACATCCAGGACGCGAGGTACTGGCGCTGGAGGCCGGTGAGGGAGCTGGTCAGCTGGAATGTCGGCTTGTTCTGGCCGGGTGCGTCGGCGAGGACGTAGTAGCCGGGCTGGTTGGCCGCGCCTGCCGCGGCCGGGTTCGAGCCGCCTTCGGCGGTCGGGTCCTGCGGGACGCTCCAGAACGCCTGCTGGGAGTAGAACTCCTGCGGGTTGCTGACGTGGTAGCGCGACAGCAGCTCGCGCTGGATCTTGAAGAGGTCCTCGGGGTAGCGGAAGTGGGCGCGCAGGTCCTGGGAGATCTCGGAGCTGGGCTTCACCAGGCCGGGGAAGACCTTCTCCCAGGCGTTGAGGACCGGTTCCTTGTCGTCGATCGAGTACAGCGTGACGGTGCCGTTGAAGGCGTCGACGGTGGCCTTGACCGAGTTGCGGATGTAGTTGATGGAGCTGTTGGCCTGGCGGGCGACGCCGTTGAGGGAGTCGTTGGTGGCCGCGCCGAGCTGGGTCTGCTGGGCGTACGGGAAGTTGTTGAGCGTGGTGTAGCCGTCGATGATCCACTGGATCTTGCCGTCGACGACGGCCGGGTACGGGTCGCCGTCGAGGGTCAGCCACGGCGCGATCTTGCTGACGCGGTCGCGCGGGTCGCGGTTGTACATGATCTTGGAGTTGTCGCCGATGGCGTCGGAGAACAGGATGTTCCGTTCGCCGTACTCGGCGGCGAAGGCGAGCCGGTTGAACCAGTTGTCGATCGGGACGCCGCCGGTGCCCTTGTAGTTGTAGCGGTCGGTGGCGGTGTCGTACTCGCCGGGCGCGTTGTTGCCGCCGACGATGGCGTAGTCGGATTCGGCGGCGGACAGCTCGCCGTAGTAGATGCGGGGTTCCTTGACCTCGATGCCGGGCTGGCCGGGTGCGGGCGCGCCGGCGCCCGCCGGGTTCTGCGTGTCGCTGGTGGTGGCGATCGGGTAGCCGCCGTCGGAGTTGGCGTCCTTGACCGCGCGGTCGATGGTGTTGGCGGGCGCGACGACGAAGCCGTTGCCGTGGGTGTAGACGAGGTGCTTGTTGATCCAGCTGGTCTGGTTGCCGGTCAGGCCCTCGGTCTTGATCTCCTTGGCCGCGACGATGTAGTCCTGCGTCACGCCGCCGACGGTGTAGCGGTCGATGTCGAGCTTGGCCGGGAAGCCGTAGAAGTTCTCGCGGCCGACGCGCTGGGTGAAGGTGTCGGAGAGGATGTTCGGGTCGAGCAGCCGGATGTTCGACATGGTGCCGGTGTCGGACTTGATCTGGGCCGTGGTGGCGTCCGACTTGCCGGCGTAGGGCTGGTACTGGACGTCGGTGAGGCCGTAGGCGCGGCGGGTGGCGTCCATGTTGCGCTGGATGGACGTCGCTTCCTTCTCGTTGGCGTTCGGCTTCACCGAGAACTGGTCGAGGATGGCGGGCCAGGCGACGCCGACCAGGATGCCGGAGAGGATGAGCAGCACCAGCGAGATGGCGGGCAGCTGCAGGTTCCGCAGGAAGGCACCGGCGAAGAAGGCGATCGCACAGATCACCGAGATGCACAGCAGGATCAGCTTCGCCGGCAGGACCGCGTTCAGGTCGGTGTAGGTCGCGCCGATGAACAGGGGGTAAGCGCGATCGGACAGCAGCAGGTTGTAGCGGTCGAAGAAGTACTCGACCGCCTTCAGCAACACGAAGAGGCCGACGGTGATGGCGAGCTGCGCGCGGGTCGGGCCGGCGAGCTGGCCGCCCTTGCCCGCCAGCCGGATGCCGCCGAAGACGTAGTGCGCGATCAGCGCGCCGAAGAACGAGACGACGACGGTGATGAACAGCCAGCCGAGCAGCCAGTTGAAGAACGGCAGGTCGAAGGCGTAGAAGCCGACGTCGTTGCCGAACTCGGGGTCGGTCTGGCCGAACTTGGTGCCGTTGAGGAACAGCTGCACGACCTGCCAGTCGCCCTGCGCGGACAGGCCGGCGATGAGGCCGGTCAGCACCGGGATGCCGACGCCGAAGAGGCGGATGCGGGCGACGATCGCCGAGCGGTAGCGCGCCAGCGGGTCGTCGGTGCCGGAGATCGGCACGAACACCGGGCGGGTCCGGTAGGCGATCATCAGGCTGATCGCCAGCGCGCCGCCGACGAGCAGCCCGACGGCGAAGAAGAGGACCACCCGCGTGATCAGCTGCGTCGTGAACACCGACCGCGCGCCTGCTTCGCCGAACCACAGCCAGTCGACGTACGTGTCGAGAAGGCGGGCCCCGAGCAGCAGCGCCAGCACGATCACCGCGGCGATGATGAGGAGGATCCGGCTGCGCCGGGACAGCTTCGGCAGGCTCACCGGGGGCCGAGTCGCCACGGCACACGCTCCTGTCTTCGTCAATACCTGAGCAGGGGCGCGTGCGCCCCCTGATCCCCTAACTCTACGGATGCCCGGTGAAGTTCCCGAGACCCGCCCAAACCGGACTCGCGGCGACCGCGGCCCGGCCGACCTGACACGATGGGCGCATGGAATCGCAGCAGGCCGGCGTGGCCGCTCTCGCCCGCGAGATCGAGGAGTTCATGGCCGCCGGTGGCTGGGACCAGCCGCCGCAGCTGTTCGCGCTGGTGCCGACCGCGGCGCTGCTGGACGAGCAGCCGGAGCTGGCGGGCCAGCTGGACCGCGCGAACCCGCTGACGCCGGTGGCCCAGGAGGCGCTGCCCGAGGGCGACCTCGCCGAGGCGCTGGGCCGGATCGCCTGGCCCGACCTGGTCATCGGCTGTGCACTGGCCCAGGAGATCATCGTGCTCCCGCCGGGCTCGGAGTCGGAGCTGCCCGACGTCGCCGAGGCGGACGCCGAGAGCCTCCGCCGGGCGGCGGCCGACCACCCGCAGCGGACCGAAGCCCGCCTGGTGGCCGCGGTGCTGCGCGACGGCGACGGCGCCTGCGTGATGCGGCTGCGCGGGATCGGCACGGACGAGACCGTCGACGAGATCGTGGAAAGCCCCGACCTCGCCCCGAACCTGGTCGAAGCGCTGAAGGCCACGCTGCTGCCTTGACTCGAGCTCACTATCGAACATCCACTATGACGCTAAGTCATAACTACACCTACCCTCACTATGTCGAATCGTTCGCCAGAACGTAGTAGATCTACGATTTTCGAAGCCAACTTCTCGTAGCCCCATTGGTCTCACTGAGGCAACCACTTTTCAACCTTGCGCAACAGACGGTTGGCTGCTAACTTATTTTCGATACGTCTTCTGGGGAGGGGGACAATAAGGCGCACTGGTTTAGCAATTGCGCGTTTGTACACACTTGCTTACCATTCAATCAACTCGAACCACTCGAGCCTTCCTCAACACATCTCCAGTCCGCGAGAAGACGATCGCGTGTATCAACAGGCAATTCCTTTGAATTTCCTTTACTGATACGGAGGCACTTGGTGGAACTCAAAGAATTACCGACCGATCGATTGATCTTAGCCTTCGATGGCACTTGCATGACCTGTCGTCAAATCTCTATCACAGTCGCCGCCGCCTGCAACGACAAGCTGGACGTACTTCCGCTGTCCAATCCCCAAGTGGAGCAATGGCGACAGCAGGCATTGGGTTCGGAAGCGCGAAATGCACCTACCTTGATCGAAGCAACCGGAGCCGGCGTGCGCGCATGGCAGGGGCTGACCATGGCCCTTCCCTTGATGCGCCGGATCGGGCCTTGGCGGATGATACGAATCTTGACCGCCCTGGGTCAACTGAAGCGCGAGTCGGACGAGTGGCTGGCCATCCAGGGCACCGGACAAGCGCCGAGCCGAGAACTGAACCGCGGCAAGTTCCTGCGTCTCGCCGCAGGCGTCGGCCTTGCAATCGCCGTGCTGGGAATGGGTAAAACCCCCGCCCTCGCCGCTGATCAAACCCGGAGAGTGCGCAACCTCGCTGACCGCACGGGCCGACTCCCGCAGACCTACGACGAAGTGACAGCTCTCCCAATGGCAGACAGACGTGCAGTCATCGGCGCATTGACCCCTCGCGTTCGCAGCAACTTATGGGTCGAGCAGATTTCGCGGTACCGAAAGACACATTCGAATCTTTCGAAAGAGCAGGCATCAGTGCTTGACCAAGCATCCGCACTCGCCAGCGTCGAATCGATCTTTCAATCGAGAGCAGTCGAAGATCCAGCGATCGACAAACAGTTGCAAGAGTTACAGCGGGTAGCAATAGCAGCTTTCGGCAAGGAAGAGGCCGGCAAGATCCTCGCCACACTGGGGGCAGCCGACGTCAATTCTAATGCGTCGATGTCGATGCAGGCGCAGTCAATTCCCTTGGCAGGCGGAGGACCTCTGTCATGTAATTGCAGTCGAGAGAGTGACTTCTGTGCAATCGCATGCTTGGGGTGCGCAGGCTGCCAGGGGAGACCAACGAATGGGGTTTGCGTAACCGGATACCCCGGATGCGGACTGCTCTACAACTACGCCTGCGACGGAATGTGCGACGGCTCCTGCCACCCGTGTCTACCGTAAAGCTGACCGTATGGCTTTCCGGTTCGCGGCAGCATCAGTGAGATTTTGCGCGGGAACGGGCGACGGGAACCCGATCGTTCGGTGACGCCCCGGGGCACCTCTGTCTGCGGTACCCGGGGCGGCGCCTGCTCCTCAGCACACCACCGTCAGCAGGACGCGGTCGGACGGCCCGCCTTCAGGTTGGCCAGCTGGGCGAGCGCGTCGTCCAGTGTGGACACCTTGATGAGGTTGAGCCCGGCGGGCGCGGTGGTCTTCGCCTCGGCGCAGTTGTGCTCGGGCACCAGGAAGTCGGTGGCGCCGGCCTCGCGCGCGCCGATCACCTTGAACGAGATCCCCCCGATCGGGTCGACTTCGCCGGTCTCGGTGATCTCGCCGGTGCCGGCGATGTGCCGCCCGCCCGCGAGGTCGCCGGGCTGCAGCCGGTCGATGATGGCGAGGGTGAACATCAGGCCCGCCGACGGGCCGCCGACGTCCTGCAGGGAGATGTTCACGGTGAACGGCGCGTCGGCGCGGTCGACCGCGGTGAGACCGATGAAGCCCTCCTTGCGGTCGGGGCGCGCGGCGAGCGTGAGCGGGACGGTCCGCTCCGGCTGGCCGTCCGACTGGAAGGTGATCTGCACGGTCTGGCCGGGCAGCGTGCCGGCCAGCGCGGCCCGCACGTCGCCGGCCTCGGCGATCTTCTTGCCGTTCACGGTGATCAGCCGGTCGCCCGGGGAGAGCACGTGGTCGGCCGGGCTGCCGGAGACGATCTGCTTCGCCAGCACCTTGATCGGGTAGCCGAGCTTGCGCAGCGCGGCGACCTGCGCGTTCGTCTGCGAGTCCTGCAGCTGCTGGATGTTCTCCTGCTTGACCTGCTCGTTCGTCTCGCCGGGCTTGAAGTACTCCTCGCGCGGCGCGAGCGCGTAGCGGCCGCTGGCCCAGAAGCCGAGGCCCTGGAAGAGGGTGACGCCGTCGTGCAGCGAGACGGTCGTCATGCGCAGCTCGCCGGTGGTCTGGAAGGTCTCGTGACCGGTGACCTGGATGACCGGGTTGCCCGCGGCGTCGCGACCGAGCGTGTCGTAGGTCGGGCCGGGACTGATGGCGACGAAGGGCACCGGCACGACCGAGCCGAGCACGACGAAGATCAGGAACAGCGAGCCGCTGACCACGAGTGTCCAGCCACGGCGGGTCATCCGCCGGGCCTCGCCGGCCGGTTCCGCCGCCGGTTCCGGCGCGCTCTTCGCGGGGGCGGTCTCCTCGGAGGACTTGGTCACGACCGACAGCGTACGGTGACCGTGTTCGCTTCTCGGTGAAGGCCACGCACATGGGTCCGGTTGACGCGCTCGGCGGCCGCCGACCCGCGTACGGTGGACACATGAGCAAACCCCCGTTCGGCTTCGGACCTCCCGATCCCGACAAACGAGGTGAGAACGACCCCTCGGAAGGCGGGCAGCCGTCCGGCGCCGAGGCTTTCAACCAGCTCGGGCAGATGCTGAGCCAGCTGGGCCAGATGCTCAGCCAGGCGGGCAGTTCCAGCGGGCCGGTGAACTACGACCTCGCCAAGCAGATCGCCCTGCAGACCCTGGGCAGTGCCGGCAACACCGGCGAGAGCAAGCTGGGCTTCCGCGGCGGCGACGACTCGAACGCCGCGGTCCGCGACGCGGCCCACCTTGCCGAGCTGTGGCTCGACGCGGCGACGGTGTACCCGGCAGGCGCGACCTCTGCGGTCGCGTGGTCGCCGCGGACCTGGGTGGAGAAGACGCTGCCGACGTGGCAGCGGCTGTGCGACCCGGTCGCCCGCCAGATTTCGGGTGCCTGGATGCAGGCGCTGCCGGAGGAGGCCAAGCAGGCCGCCGGCCCGCTGCTGCAGATGATGGGGCAGATGGGCGGGATGGCGTTCGGCTCCCAGCTCGGCAACGCGCTGGCCCAGCTGGCGTCGGAGATGCTGACGGCGTCGGAGATCGGCCTGCCGCTGGCCCCGGCCGGGACGTCGGCCCTGCTGCCGGCGAACATCGAGAAGTTCGCCGACGGCCTGGAGCTGCCGAACAGCGAGATCCTGGTGTTCCTGGCCGCCCGCGAGGCCGCCCACCAGCGCCTGTTCACGCACGTCCCGTGGCTGCGGCAGCGTCTGCTGGCGACGGTCGAGGAGTTCGCCCACGGCATCACGGTGGACACGTCGGCGCTGGAGTCACTGGCGGGCCGCATCGACCCGTCGAACCCGGCGAGCATCGAAGAGGCGATGTCCTCGGGCCTGCTCGAGCCCCAGACGACGGACGAGCAGAAGGCGGCGCTCAACCGCCTGGAGACGCTGCTGGCCCTGGTCGAGGGCTGGGTGGACGTGGTGGTCGCGGAGGCGGTCGGCGACCGCCTGCCGGGAGCAGAGGCCCTGCGCGAGACGCTGCGCCGCCGCCGCGCAACGGGCGGCCCGGCCGAGCAGACGTTCGCGACGCTGGTGGGCCTGGAGCTGCGCCCCCGCAGGATGCGAGCGGCCTCGGCCCTGTGGAAGCTGGTGGGCGACCGCCACGGCCTCGAAAAGCGCGACGGCCTCTGGTCCCACCCGGACCTGATGCCGACGGCAGAGGACCTCGACGAGCCACTCGACTTCGCCGACCGCGTCGGCGCAAGCGACGCCCTCGACGACCTGGACCCGATCGCCGAGCTGGAGCGCACCGAGCGGGCGGAGAAGGACCAGCAGGACCCGCCCCCGCCTTCCCCTGGCGAGGGCGACACCAAGAGCTGAGCAGTGCCCCGGGCCGGGCGTCTCGCACCCGCGAGCCGCCCGGCCCGGCTTTTCGCCCCCGCGACGACCGGCGTGTCGACCTTCCAGGCACGCCAGCCGACCCTCCAGACACACGCGCCGACCCTCCAGGCACGCGGGCCGACCCTCCAGGCACGCCCGCCGACCCTCCAGGCACACGTCTGCCTTCCTCCGGACCCGCAGCGCAACGCCCTGCCGACCTGAACGGCCCTTCCACCTCAGTCCTGCGCGTGGGCTCCGGAGCCGCCCATCAGCGTCGGCATCGCAGGGCGCACGGTTGCGATGTCCTGAATGAGTCATTCAGGACACCGGCGAGCGCAACCGCCGCCCCTCCAGGCACGCCAGCCCACCACACCGCCCAGGCGCCGCCCCGGCCCCGGCCCCGCCCCGGCCCCCGGCCTCGGCGCCAGTCCGGCCCGCGGGGTGATCCGCAAGCAAGCGAACCACCCCGGAACCAGCTCACCCGCTCAGTCCTCCTCGGAAATCCCCCACCCAGCGGCCGCCGCCAGCCCCTCCAGGTAGCCCATCGCCCGCTCGGTCTTCGGGTACCTCCGCACGAGCGTCCAGAAGGCCGCGTCGTGCCCGGGCTCCCGCAGGTGCGCCAGCTCGTGCACCAGCACGTAGTCCAGCACCCACGGCGGGACCTTCCGCAGCCGCTCGCTCACGCGGATGGTCGCGTCGACCGGCGTGCACGACGCCCACCGCGTACGCATCGGCGGCACCCAGCGGACGCTCGCCGGTACCGCCGTGCCGTCCAGGTACTTGGCCGACAGCACCGCGCAGCGCGCGAGCAGCACGTCGTCCGACGTCTTCGGGGACGCCGGCCGTCGTGGTTCGGGGCGCTGCAGTTTGCGCTCCATCTCGGCGACCCAGTGTTTCTCCTCCGCCCTGGTCATCCGCGCGGGGATGAGCACGACGAGCGTGTCGTCTTTCCAATACGCGGTGACCGTCCGGTGCCGGCGCTGGCTGCGCCGCACTTCGACCTTGTGTCCGGGTGTGTCCGACGAGGGGTTCGTTCCCCCTCGGCCTCTCAGGGAAGGCATCTGTGCTTCGACCACCCGACAACGGTAAGGCCAGGCACCGACAACTCCGAGCGCCTTGCGGTCACGGACCCGAGTTGTCCACAGGCACTTCCACTTGTGGACAACTCGGCCGCTCCGGCGTCTTCCGGGGCCTTCCGGTCGCCGGCGGGTGTCATCCTGCGGACATGTTCCTCTCCACCGCGGACATGCCACCGGTGCTGCTGCCCGGCCATCCCGCCCTGCTCCCGGGCCTGACCGTGCTCGAACGCGGGCCCGACGAGATCCAGATCGGGCTCGACCCGCGCCACGGCGTGATCGCCGAAGGCCTGCCACCGGCCCTCGTCGCCAGGCTGCGCACGCTCGACGGCAGCAAGCCCGTCGAGCGCCTCCTGCTCGCCGAGGGCGAACACGGCGACCGGCTGCGGACGCTGCTGCGGCAGCTGACCGCGCTCGGCCTGGTCACCGACGCCGGCCGCCCCGAGGGGCCGGGTCTCCGCGGCGAAACCGGGTTCTGGTCCCTGCGGGCCCGGCACCACCAGGGCGCGATGACGGAGCTGCGGCGCGCCGCCGCAGTCACCGTGCACGGCGACGGCCGCGTGGCGGTCGCGGTCGCCGTGCTGCTGGCCAACGCCGGCATCGGGCACGTCGACCTGCGCGTGCCCGGCGAAGTGACCGAACACGACCTCGGCTCGGGCTTCACCGACGCGGACCTGGGCAAGTCCCGGCGGCAGGCGCTCGCCGACCTGCTCCGCCGGGTCGACCCGCGCCTCCGCGTCACCCGCCTGCACGACCGGTTCCCCGACCTGGCGCTGCTCACCGACGCCGTCGTGCCGGCTCCCGAGGTCGTCGCCGACCTGATGGACGACGGCGTCCCGCACCTGCTGGTGCGCGTCCGCGACGGGACGGGGATCGTCGGCCCGCTGGTCGTGCCGGGCCGCAGCTCGTGCCTGCGCTGCGCCGACCTGCACCGCACGGACCTCGACCCGTGCTGGCCCCGCGTCGCGGGCCAGCTCGCCGGCCGGCACCAGCGCCCGGACCTCGGCGCGGTCCACGCCTGCGCGTCGCTGGCCGTCGCGCAGGCGATGCGGCTGTTCTCGCCCGGCGGGCCGGCCCCGCCTGCCTGGAACGCCACCCTGGAGATCGACGCCTTCGACGCCCGCATCCGCCACCGCGGCTGGCCGCCCCACCCGCGGTGCGGCTGCCGCGCGCGGTCCGCACTCCAGGAGACACTCCAGGAGACGTAGGCCACCAAGTCGCGGCGAGCAGGCTGCGCGCTGCCGAGGACGCAAGGCAGAATCGCCGGTGTGACCGACTTCCGCGACCCGGCCGATCGCGACACCGCGATGCCGCGCAAGGGTGCCGCCCGTACCGCCAAGCTCGCCAGTCTCCCGCTCGGCATCGCCGGCCGGGCGGTCGGCGGCTGGGGCAGGAGGCTCGCGGGCCAGAGCGCGGAGCAGGTGAGCGCGACACTGTCGGCCAAGGCCGCCGAGCAGCTGTTCGAGGTGCTCGGCACGCTCAAGGGCGGGGCGATGAAGTTCGGCCAGGCGCTGAGCGTGTTCGAGGCGGCGGTGCCGGACGACATGGCGAAGCCGTACCGCGAAGCGCTGACGAAGCTGCAGGCCGCGGCGCCGCCAATGCCGGTCCGGCAGACCCACCGGGTCCTCGCCGAGCAGCTGGGCCGCACCTGGACCAGCCGGTTCGCGTCCTTCGACGACGAGCCGGCGGCGGCCGCCAGCATCGGCCAGGTGCACCGGGCGGTCTGGCACGACGGCCGCCAGGTCGCGGTCAAGGTGCAGTACCCGGGCGCCGACGAGGCGTTGCGCAGCGACCTGCGGCAGCTGCAGCGGTTCAGCAGGCTGTTCCAGGCGTTCCTGCCCGGCACCGAGGTCAAGCCGCTGCTGGCCGAGCTGGCCGAGCGGATGAACGAGGAGCTGGACTACCAGGCCGAGGCCCAGCACCAGCGTGCCTTCGCGAAGGCGTTCGACGGCGATCCGGGCATTCTCGTGCCGCGGGTGGTGGCCAGCGCGCCGAAGGTGGTCGTCACGGAGTGGGCGAACGGCACGCCCCTGTCGAAGGTGATCGCCGACGGCGACCGCCGGACCCGCAACCTGGCCGGCCGGCTGCTGGCGGAGTTCCACTACTCCTCCCCCGAGCGCGTCCACCTGCTGCACTCGGACCCGCACCCGGGCAACTTCATGATCACCGACGACGACCGGCTGTGCGTCATCGACTTCGGCGGGGTCGCCCGGCTGCCCGAGGGCATCCCCCGCCACCTGGGCGAGATGACGCGGCTGGCGCTCGACGGCGAGTCCGCCGGGCTGATGCGCCTGTTGCGCGAGAACCGGTTCATCCGCCCCGACAGCGACCTGACCGCGGACGAGGTGCTGGCATACCTCGCGCCGTTCACCGAGCCGCTGGCCGAGCCGACGTTCCACTTCACGCGCCGCTGGATGCAGAAGCAGGCGGGCCGGGTGGGCGACAGCCGCGGCAACGACTTCCGCGTCGGCCGGTCGCTCAACCTGCCGCCGGAGTACCTGATGATCCACCGGGTGACGGCGGGCTCGACGGGCATCCTCTGCCAGCTCGACGCGGAGATCCCGGCACGCGGCATCGTGGAGCGCTGGCAGCCCGGTTTCGCCGCCTGAGTTGTCCACAGGCGGGGCCGTGAAGGGCCGAATCCGGCCGAGTTGTCCACAGGTGGCGGAAACGGGGTTCCACCCGGTTGGCCGAGCCGCCATGCTCGGTTCATGGCTGCTACTCAGTGCACCGATCCCCTGACCCTCAGCAATCCGAGCACGTGCGAGGTGATGAACCTCGAACAGCTACGGCAAGCCGGGGTGTCCGACCGAAGAACCAGGCGGCTCTGCGGCCCCGGCGGGCCGTGGCGCCGCCTGCACCCCGGCGTCGTCCTGCTGCGCAACACCACCCCGACCCGGCGTCAGCTGCTGCACGCCGCGGTGGTGCGGTACGGGCCGAGGGCGGTGATCACGGGCAGCGACGCGCTGCAGGCCCACGGCGTGAAGTGCCCGCCGGCGGAGGAGATCCACCTGCTGGTGCCGGGCCACTGCCGGGTGGCGTCCTGCGAAGGAGTCCGGGTGGCGCGCACGGCCCGGTTGCCGGACCCGGTCGTGGTCGACGGCCTGCCGTTCGCACCCCCGGCCCGTGCCACGCTCGACCTGGCGCGGAACGAGCCCGACCCGGCCCGCATCCGGCACCTGCTGACGCTGCCGTTGTACTGGGGCCTGTGCGACCGCCACGAGCTGCTGGCGGAACTGGACACGGGTCCCCAGCGCGGCACGGCGGCGGTCCGCAGGGTGCTGCGTGAGCTGGACGACGGCCCGATCCAGGCCCACGGCCTGGCCGTGCGAGTGCTCGACGCGGCACGGCTCCCACCCCCGGCCTGGGACGTGACGATCTGCGACCGCCGCGGCCGCCGCATCGGCGACGCGGACGCATGGTGGGACGAGATCGGCCTCGCCTGGCAGTACCGCTGCGGCCCCGGCCCCTCCGGCGGCTTCAGCCACCTGGCCCTGGCGGCAACGGGGATCGTCCTGGTCCGCTGCACGGTCCGGCAGCTACGCCAGGTCCCGCACGAGGTGGCCCAGGAGCTGGCCCGCGCGTTCGGCGAAGCATCACGAACACCCCGCCCACGGGTACGCGCGGTCCCGATGGCCCCACTCGGCGACGCGGCATGACGAGCTGTGGAGACATGGGGCCGGACCACGGACGCGGCGCGTCCGTGCGGCACGCAGGCGAGGTGACAGACCCGGCTCCCGGCCACGGCCGCGGCAAGCCCGCACCACGCGACGAGGCAGCGCCTCCGGCTCCCCAGCCACGGGCCTGGCAACCCGCGGAGCGCCCCAACCACGGGCCCGGCAACCCGCGGAGCGCCCCAACCACGGGCCCGGCAACCCGCGGAGCCCCAACCACGGGCCCGGCAACCCGCGGAGCGCCCCAACCACCCCTCCGGCCCGCGCCAAGCCCCACCGCCACGCGCACCAAACGCGGCGCCCCACCGCCCGAAGAACGCGCCAGAAACCTCAGGAGGCCGCAGTGCTCACCAGTACTCGTCGGGCAGCTTGCCCTCGATGTCCCGCACGTGCTGCCGCGCGCAGTCCGGGCACAACCACCGCAGCGCGCCCTGCTCGCGAGTGGACACCCATGCGAGGGCCGTAGCCGGATCATCGTCGGCGGTGCGGCTGCGTCCGCAGCGGGTGCACACCACCGGCTCCGGCGCGTTCACCGTGACCGTCCACAGTGGATCGCCTTGGCGCCGAACAGGTACAGGTCGTCGCGGTGGCCCAGGAAGTGCGGGCTGCCGGGATCGGTGAGCGTGGCGACGGCGTCGCGGTCGTCCGCGTCGAGCCATTCGCCTGCCCAGTCGGCGAGCCAGCCGATGCGATGCACCACGTACTCGCGCAGGAGGTCCGAGCCCGGCATGGGGTGGTCGATGAGCGCGCCGAACGACTCGACGTCCTCGAGCCCGGCTTCGCGGAGCGCGCGCGTCCAGCCGTAGGGCATGGCGATGCTGCCGGTGATCCCCGCGCGCATCCGGATGAACCACTCGGCCCGTGCGGCGTGCAGCCGATGCTCCAGCCCGGGCCGTCCGACCCCGAGTTCCCAAGGGAGGCACCGCAGTTCGAGCCCGCCTTCGGCAATGGCGAGCACCCCGCCCGGCCGCAGGAGCCCGGCCAGTGTGCGCAACGCGGCCTGCTGGTCGCCGACGTGGTGGACGACGCCGGCGGCCCACACCAGGTCGGCGGCGGGCACCCGGGCGGCCAGCCCGTGATCGGCGAGGTCGCCGGCCTGGCCGACGACCTGGACGGTGTCGCCGGCCGCCGCGGAGACGGCGTGCTGCGCCTCGGCCAGCAGCTCCGGCGTGGCGTCGACGAGCACGACCGTGCCGCCACCGGCGCGCGCCAGCTCGCGCGCGAACAGCACGCTCATGCCGCCGGCGCCGCACCCGACGTCGACGACCGTGGGCCGCCCGGCCACGCCTTCGAGCAGCCGGCGCGCGACCGGAGCGAGCGCTTCGGCGTCGAGGGCGTCGGCCATGCGCAGCTGGGCGAGGCGGTCCGCCCAGTCGATGTCGTCGTGGGTGTGTCCGGACATCACCCCATTCAACACCAGCCACGCGGCCGGAGCCTGCCGCCGAGCACGAAGGCCCCCGCCGCCCGGAGGCGGCAGGGGCCCTGCGCTCAGTTCTGGTCCTGGTACCGCTCCGCCCGTCGAGCCGCCCAGCGGGCCACTCGCGTCCAGCGGCGCACGGCACGCGCGCTACCTCGGGCCCGCTGCGCGCGGACCCCCTCTTCCAGGTCCCGTATTCGGGCCCTCGACAGTTCTTCGTAAAGCAACATCTCGCTGATCTCCTCGATCTCGGTCTTCGTCAGTTGCAGCTGCGGACGGCACATCCGCGCTTCGTAGTCCTTCGCGGTAACCGGTTCGACGCTCATGCGGCGGCGCTCCGGTGATCGCCGCCTGCCTTGGCGGCGGCGGGCTCGACGGTGGCGTTCTTGCGCGGACGGCCACGGGGCCGCTTCCGCGCGATCACGACGCCGCGCTCGAAGATCTCGCCACCCCAGACGCCCCACGGCTCACGCCGGGCCAGCGCACCGGCCAGGCAGGCCTCGCGCACCGGGCAGTCGGCGCACTGCGCCTTGGCGCGCTCGAGCTCGGCCGGGGACTCCGCGAACCACAGGTCCGCGTCGCCCGAACGGCAGGGCAGCGCCACGTCGGGAACGGCGATCGGGTCGAGCAGGTCGGCGAATATTGCCTCACCCGAGGTGTAGGCGATGGCCGAAGACATGGGGGTTCCTCCTTGTGTCGTACGGGTTTTCGGTTGGGTGATGGAGCTGGGCAACGCTGGTTCCTCTGAGGTTGTGCAGCCAAAAACACGAAGGCCGCGGATCCGGGTTCTCCGGTTCCGCGGCCTTCGTGAGCCTCGTGTCCTGACTAGGTCAGGAACTTCGCTCCCGTATCGACAACGGAACACGGAACTGCTTGATGGTCGGCAGATCGGCCTGCGGGTACGCGGCGGCAACGCCCTGCGTCCCGAAGACGACGACACCGGTGGCCCAACGCCGCTCGACGCGACCCATGCCACGGATCTCGTGCGCGCTCACGGGCAGACCGGTGCCCGGGCGCGAAGCAGCCGCGACTTCCGCGGCGCAGGACAGACGGGTGCCCGGGTTCGTGAGCGTCATGTTGATGATCATTTCACCGGCACCTCCTTCTGCACTCTGCACATGCGGCCGCCGAGCGGCGCTGTCAACGTGGATCCCCAGCCGAGCCCTTCGGGCTCGGTACTGGCAGGTTATTGCCCCCTGCCACATGGGGGCAACTCAATTAAGAGGAAAATCCTCGAAGTTACGAAGATCGCCTCTGAGCAGCGGGTTCGCCGCGTCGATCATGGCTCGGACGCGGTCAAGGCCACGCCGGCGCAGGCAACCTGCGGCATCGCCCGCCCGCGCCGGGGACGGCACGGACGCGATCGCCTCCCCGGCTGCCCGAAGGTCCGCCCCATCGGCCCCGGCGGCCACGGGCCACACCGGCGGGGGCTCGCCAGCACGCCGACGCCGAGGCGGACCGCAGGAAGATCAGGTCAGGCGCCGCCGATTACGCGGCGACGCCGGGCAGTACGCCGGGCACCGCACCATCCACTTCGGCGAGCCGACCAGGCGCGGCCGCCCCGCGAGTCCACCCGGCACCGCTCCAACGCGGTCACCCCCGCAAGCCGACCGCCCCATCACCGGCACCGACCACAACTCCCAGCCAACCCGCGCAGCCCCCTAAGAAGCCGCCGAGGCCCGGACCACGCCGAGGATCTCCGCGCCGAAGCGTTCGAGCTTCGTCGCGCCGATTCCCGAGATCGACACCAGTGCCGCCTCGTCCGTCGGGCGCTGCTCGGCGATGGCCGTCAGTGTTGCGTCCGTGAACACCACGAAGGCCGGGACCTTCAGCTCCCGGGCGCGGTCGGCGCGCCACGACTTCAGCCGCTCCAGGAGTGCCTCGTCCACTGTGGACGGGCAGCGGCCGCAGCGGCCGAGCTTCACGTCGATCGTCTCCAGCAGCGGGCCACCGCATACCCGGCAGCGGGTCTTGACCGGCTTCGGCTGCTGCTGCTGCTGCTGCTGGGAGCGTGCCACCCTTGCCGCCGGGTGGTCCTCCGGGATCAGGCCGTACAGGAAGCGGCTGCGGCGGCGGTTGCGGCGCGCTCCCGGTGTGCGGGCCAGTGCCCACGACAGCCACAGGTGCTCGCGGGCGCGCGTCACGCCGACGTAGAACAGGCGCCGCTCCTCCTCGATCGCCGCTTCGTCGCCGTCCGCGTGGAGGATCGGCATCGTGCCCTCGGCCAGGCCGACCAGGAACACCGCGTCCCACTCCAGGCCCTTCGCCGCGTGCAGCGACGCCAGCGTCACACCCTCGACCGTCGGCGGGTGCTGGGCCGCCGCGCGCTGGTCGAGCTCGGCGCAGAACCGCGGCAGGTCGGCGTCGGGCACCGTGGCGGCCAGCTCCTCGGCCAGCTCGACCAGCGCCAGGAGCGCGTCCCACCTTTCCTTGGCCGCGCCGCCGGCGGGCGGGGACTCGGTGAGGCCGACCCGCGCGAGCACCGACCGGACCGTCGTGACCAGGTCGGAGCTGCCGTCGCCGCTCGCCGCCCGCAGTGCGGACATCGCCTGGCGGACCTCCGTGCGGTTGAAGAACCGCTCGCCGCCGCGGACCAGGTACGGGATGCCCGCCTCGGCCAGCGCCGACTCGTACGCCTCGGACTGGGCGTTCACCCGGTAGAGGATCGCGATCTCGCTGGCCGCGACGCCGCCGTCCAGCAGCTCGCGCACCCGCCGGGCGACGGCCCCGGCCTCGACCGCCTCGTCGTCGAACTCGGCGAAGCGCGGCTCCGGGCCCGGCGGGCGCTGGCCGATCAGCTTCAGCCGCGACCCCGCCGGACGTCCACGCGCGGCCCCGATCACGCGGTTGGCCAGCGCGACGACCTCGGGCGTCGACCGGTAGTCACGCTCCAGCCGGACGACCGTGGCGTCCGGGTAGCGCCGCGTGAACTCCAGCAGCGGCCGCGGCGACGCGCCGCCGAAGGAGTAGATGGTCTGGTTGGCGTCGCCGACGACGGTCAGGTCGTCGCGGCCGCCGAGCCATGCGTCGAGGAGGCGCTGCTGCAGCGGCGTGACGTCCTGGTACTCGTCGACGACGAAGCAGCGGTACCGGTCCCGGAACTCCTCCGCGACGACGCTGTGCTCCTCGAGCACCGCGGTCGTGTGCAGCAGGAGGTCGTCGAAGTCGAGGACCTGCGCGGCGTTCTTCAGCTCCTCGTAAGTGCGGTAGACCTCGGCGATCTGCGTCGCCGGTGCCGGGATGTCGCGCTGCATCCGCGCGGTGACGGCCGGGTAGTCGTCCGGGCCGACCAGCGACGCCTTCGCCCACTCGATCTCGCTCGCGAGGTCGCGCAGCACCTCGACCTCGGTGCCGAGCCGGTGCCGGTTCGCGGCCTGGCCGACGAACCGCAGCTTGTTCTCCAGCAGGTCCCACGGCCGGTCGCCGACCACGCGCGGCCAGAAGTACCGCAGCTGGCGGCGGGCGGCGGCGTGGAACGTCAGCGCCTGCGCCGCGTCGACGCCGAGGCCGCGCAGCCGCGTCCGCATCTCGCCCGCGGCGCGCGTGGTGAACGTGACGGCGAGGACCTGACCGGCGGAAACGTGCCCGGACCGGACGAGGTGGGCGATCCGGTGGGTGATCGTGCGGGTCTTGCCCGTGCCGGCCCCGGCCAGCACGCAGACCGGGCCCCGCGGGGCACTGGCGGCGGCGCGCTGCTCGGGGTCGAGGCCATCGAGCAGACGGTTCAGGCTCCTGGGTGAAAGTACGCCGGTCACGTCCGGCATCCTCGCAGAGGGGGACGGGGAATCGGGGCAGGGGCACGCGGCCGTATCCTGGTCATATGGCGGGTAAGCAGGACAAGGAAGCGGCCAAGCAGGCCAAGAAGGAGAAGCGCGCGGCGAGCAAGGCACGCCGTGGCCAGCTCTTCGAGGCCTTCAAGATGCAGCGCAAGGAAGACCCCTGGCTCATCCCCTGGATGGTCGGCGCGATCGTCGTCGTCGCGGGCGTGGCGTTCGGGATCGGGTTCTTCTTCAACGCGCAGTGGGTGCTGCTGCCGCTGGGCCTGATCCTCGGTGCGCTGGTCGCCATGATCATCTTCGGCCGCCGGGTCCAGAAGACGGTCTACTCGAAGGCCGACGGCCAGCCCGGCGCCGCGGCGTGGGCGCTGGAGAACCTGCGCGGCCGCTGGAAGGTGACGCCGACCGTCGCGGCGACGACCCAGCTCGACGCGGTGCACCGGGTCCTCGGCGGCCCCGGCGTGGTGCTGGTCGCCGAAGGCGCGCCGCACCGCGTGAAGACGCTGCTCGCACAGGAGAAGAAGCGTGTCGCGCGCCTGGTCGGCGACACGCCGATCTACGACGTGATCATCGGGCACGAAGAGAAGCAGGTCCCGCTGAAGAAGCTCCAGGGCTACCTGATGAAGCTCCCGCGCAACCTCAAGCCCGCCCAGGTCGACGCGCTCGAGGCGAAGCTGGCCGCGCTGGGCAACCGCGGCGCGGCGCTCCCCAAGGGCCCGATGCCGGCCGGCGCGAAGATGCGCAACGTCCAGCGCACGATCCGCCGTCGCTGACCCCGCCACCAGCACGAGAACGGCCCCCGTCCGGATCAGGACGGGGGCCGTTCTCGTGTTTCAGCGCATGCGGATGACGACGGTGCCGGTCAGCCGGTCGAGCCAGCTGCGGCCGTCGGCGTTGCGGACCGCGGCCGGGATGATGACGAACGTCAGTACCGCCCGGACCAGCGCCCGCAGCGGGCCGACCAGCGCGGCGCCGTCGAGGCGGGCGACACGGATGCCGACCACGGCCATCCCGGGGGTGAAGCCGAAGAAGCCGGCCGAGATGACGGAGATGACCGCCCACACGCCGCCGGACCAGAGGTTGAACTGCTGCATCGCGGCCGGGTCCTGCAAGTTGGGGTGCAGGAACACCGCCGTGACCAGGGACGCGAGCACGAGGTCGACGATCAGCCCGAGCAGCCGCACCCCGCCGCTCGCCGCCGAGCCGACGCCCGATTCGGGCAAACCGAGCTTCTCGCCCGGCCAGCGTGAGCCGTCCCGCGCGGTGGTCTCGCCGCCGTCGCCGGTTCCGGGCAGCCATTCACCGGTCCATCTCGCCACCCATCCAGGGTATGCCGGTGGCGCGGAGCACATCCGACCTGGTCGGATACCCGATATCGACCACCCGTTAACACTGGCGAAACATACGGGTGACGGTCGGGCAACACCGCACTTTTAGCGTGAGCCGAAGAGAGCACTGCCGTACGAGCTCGAACGAGAAGGAGTCACCGAGGGTGCCCACTACTCCAGACGACATCCAGCGCCTCATCGCCGACGAGGACGTCGAGGTCATCGACGTCCAGTTCTGCGACCTGCCGGGCGTGATGCAGCACTTCACGGTCCCCGCCAAGGCCTTCACCGAAGACGTCTTCGAAGAGGGTCTCGCGTTCGACGGCTCCTCGGTGCGCGGCTTCCAGTCCATTCACGAGTCCGACATGCTGCTGCTGCCGGACGCGGCGACCGCGCGGATCGACCCGTTCCGCAAGGCGAAGACGCTGGCGCTGAACTTCTTCGTGCACGACCCGTTCACCCGTGAGGCGTACAGCCGCGACCCGCGCAACATCGCGCGCAAGGCCGAGCAGTACATCTCCGAGTACGGCGTCGCCGACAACGTCTACTTCGGCCCCGAAGCCGAGTTCTACATCTTCGACTCGGTCCGCTTCGACTCCGCCGAGCACGCCTCCTTCCACGAGATCGACTCGATCGAGGGCTGGTGGAACACCGGCGCCGACGAGGTCGGCGGCAACCAGGGCTACAAGACGAAGTTCAAGGGCGGCTACTTCCCGGTCCCGCCGGTCGACCACTTCGCCGACCTGCGCGACGACATCGTCCGCAACCTGACGAACGTCGGTTTCGAGATCGAGCGCGCGCACCACGAGGTGGGCACCGCCGGCCAGACCGAGATCAACTACAAGTTCAACACGCTGCTCCACGCGGCGGACGACCTGCAGCTGTTCAAGTACATCGTGAAGAACACGGTGTTCGCGGCTGGCAAGACGGCGACGTTCATGCCGAAGCCGCTGGCCGGCGACAACGGCTCGGGCATGCACTGCCACCAGTCGCTGTGGAAGGACGGCCAGCCGCTGTTCCACGACGAGTCCGGCTACGCCGGCCTGTCGGACACGGCGCGCCACTACATCGGCGGCCTGCTCAAGCACGCGCCGAGCCTGCTGGCCTTCACGAACCCGACGGTGAACTCCTACCACCGCCTGGTCCCGGGCTTCGAGGCCCCGGTTTCGCTGGTGTACTCGCAGCGCAACCGCTCGGCGTGCGTCCGCATCCCGATCACGGGCAACAACCCGAAGGCGAAGCGCGCCGAGTTCCGCTGCCCGGACTCGTCGGGCAACCCGTACCTGGCGTTCTCGGCGATGATGATGGCCGGCCTCGACGGCATCAAGAACAAGATCGAGCCGCCGGAGCCGATCGACAAGGACCTCTACGAGCTCCCGCCCGAGGAGGCCAAGGACGTCAAGCTGGTCCCGGGCGACCTGGGCACGGTCCTCGACACGCTGGAAGCGGACCACGACTACCTCCTCGAGGGCGGCGTGTTCACGCCGGACGTGATCGAGACGTGGATCGCGTACAAGCGCGAGAACGAGATCGACCCGCTGCGCCTGCGCCCGCACCCGTACGAGTTCGCCCTGTACTACGACGTGTGATCGGCGCTGGGCCGCGGTGACGGCCCACCCGGACACGGGACGGCGGTCGAGGGGAAAGCCCCGGCCGCCGTCCCGTTCTTTTTGCTCGGTTATGGACCTCGCGTGGCGTCCTTCAGGCGGAACACATCCTTGATGCCCGCCGCGTCCGCTCCGAGCTTGACGGCGTGAGGTGCCGGAGCGCATACGCCCCGCGCCGCGCCGTTGGCGAATGCCCGCGCGCAGCAAGCCGGCAAGAAATACAACGTCGTGCCAATGACCACGCAGAACGCCGGCCCGCACGCTCGCCACCTGCCGTTCGGCGGCCTGTCTGCAGGCGGCACGGATGGTCTGCGGGCAAGCCGCCGGAAGATCCAGTGCACGGCGCGCCGCCGCGACAACGTTGCTACGAGTGTCATGCGCATCCGCATTGCCCGCGTGTCTTCCCCATAGCCGCACCGTCGGGCTTCTACTCTGACTGCGAAGCCTGCTTCAGTCGCTTCCTCGTACGGCCGTCGAGGAAGCGCCCCTGGCTCTCTCGACACTGCCGGGTAGATCGCCCGCGGTTTCCTCAGGGGAGAAGGTAGGTGAGGCCCGTGTTTCGACGGGGCTGGAAGAACCGGTTCACCGTCAGCATCACCTGTGAGGTGACGCTGACGGTGAACCACGCAGTAACCGTGGTCGGACTGGTCCTGCTAGGCGTAGGAACCTGGTACCAGCGCTGACCTGCGGTAACCCGTCACCGGGGCTGTCCTGCCGGACGGCCCCGGTGATGCGTTTGCGGGTTTGCATGCAAACCCGGCTGGATCACTGTAACTCTGGCCGGGTACGTACACCGACAATTCGCTCGGCATGTTCTGGCGCAAGATGTCAGAAGAAGTCAGGAGAAGTCAGAAAGAAGTCAGGCCTACATGGCTTGACAACACAGTCCGCTGTCGATAAGGGCGTCGCTGCGGGATGAGCTTGGCTCCCCCTTGGTCCCGGCAGCCCAGTTGCTAACAGCGGCGCGAGCGTCGTGGTGACGGCGCAGCCGCCGTCCCGTTCTCTTGTGCCAAGTTATGGACCTCCCGACCGGCTCCACTATGGACCTTTCCACCGGACCATTCCCGGGCCAAGCTGCTTCCATGTCCGTCGAATTCCTGATCACCGCGCTCGTCATCGTGGTCACGCCGGGGACCGGTGCGCTCTTCACGATGAGCGCCGGGCTCTCGCATGGCACCCGTGCCAGTGCCGTTGCCGCTGTCGGCTGCACTCTCGGCACCGTTCCGCACGCCGTTGCCGCCATTACCGGGCTTGCCGCTCTGCTGCACACCAGCGCCGTTGCCTTTCAGGCTCTCAAGTACGCCGGTGTCGCCTATCTGCTCTACCTCGCGTGGTCCGCGCTGCGTGCCAAGGACGCTCCGGCCCGGGACGTCTCGCCCCAGCCTGCCGGGCGCGTTGTCCTGTCCGCCGTGCTGGTGAACGTGCTCAATCCGAAGCTCACTGTCTTCTTCTTCGCCTTCCTGCCCCAGTTCGTGCATCCCGGCGATCCGCACGCCACGCTCACCCTGATCGAACTGAGCGCGGTGTTCATGGCGCTCACGCTGGCCGTCTTCCTCGCCTACGGTGCCGGTGCCGCCGTGATGCGGGACCGGGTGCTGGCACGGCCGCGCGTCCGGGCCTGGCTGAACCGGATCTTCGCCGGCACCTTCGTCGCCCTTGCCGCCCGGCTGGCCGTCGGATGATCCGGTTCCGGCACTCCGGCGAAATCTGGTCGGACTTTCCCCAGCTGGTTGCCGGCGTGATCCACGCCGAGGACGCGCACACGGACGGCGAGCACCTCGAGCGGTACTGGCGCATCGCGGCCGAACGTCTCGCCGCCGGGCCGGAGTCGGGGCTGCCCGAGATTCAGGCGTGGCGACAGGCCTTCACGCGGCTGGGCCTCAAGCCCACCCAGTACCGGTGCGCCGCCGAGTCGCTGCTGCGCCGCTTCCGCAAGGACGGCTCGCTTCCCTCGATCCATCCGCTCATCGACCTCGGCAACGCGATCTCGCTCGCCTTCGCCATCCCGGTCGCCGTGCTCGACGCCGGCACCCTCGACGGGCTGCTCGAAGTCCGCTACGCCACCGGGGACGAGAAGTACCTGGCCTTCTCCGGGGAAACCGAGCACCCCGCCCCGGGCGAGGTGATCTTCGCCGACGAGCACGGCCACGCACACGCCCGCCGGTGGACCCACCGGCAGAGCGCGCGCTCGGCCGTCTCGCCCGCGACGCGGTCCGTGCTGATCGTCGCCGAAGCCCTGCATCCCGGTGCCGCGCACGACATTCCCCGGCTGCTCACCGCGCTCGGCGACGAGCTGCCGGGGTCCGTCTCGGCAGTGCTGACCCGGGAGGCGCCCGAATTCCGCACCTGACCGGTCACGACGACGCGGTCGGCCTCCGGAACAGCTCCATCGCCTGGTTCCGCCGGAACAACGGCCGCAACCGGTACGTGTAGTGGTAGTCGCGGTCGGCGAACAGCTTGTACTCGTCGTGCGTCTGCGCGCCCCAGCTGTCGTCGCCGCCGACACCCATCTGCCGGTGGTTCAGGCGCAGCACCACTTCCTGGCGCGGCGTCAGCTGGTAGTCGTGCCGCGCTCCGATCGACAGGTCCTCCGGCGTGAAGTGCGACGCGTTGACCTCCAGCAGCGGCTCGCCCGTCGCGAGCAGGCCGGCGCCGCGGCGGTTCGTCAGCGCGACCCACCGCACGTCGGTCTTGTTGCCGTTCTCCTGCGGGCGGATGTAGCCCGTCCACTGCCCGGCCACCGTCGAGGAGTACACGCCCACGTCCGAACCCGTGTTGCGGTCCCAGTGGTTCTCCTCGGGCCCGCGGCCGTAGTAGTCCAGCGTGTCGAACTCGCCGGGCACGAACAGGATCGTCCCCACCTCCGGCAGGTACGGCAGGCTCGCCGCGCCCGGGTGCACCGTGTGGTCCACCTTGATCTCGGCGTTGCCGAAGACCGTGTACGTCGTCGTGTAGGCGGACTCGACCGCGGTCGGCAGCGTGCCGCGGACCGTCACGACCACCGGCTTCCCCGCCGTCACCGAGACGTCGGTGACGTGCCGGTCGGCACCCGCGTACCGCCAGGTCGCGGTGCGGCTCGGGTGGCCGTTGCCGCGGTCGTTGTCGGTCGGCGCGCGCCAGAAGTTCGGCACCGGCCCGGACGTCACGAGCCGGACGCCGCGGGCTTCGTAGGACGTGATGAGCCCGGTGTCCTTCGCGATGACCACGCTGAAGCCGTCCCCGGTGATCCGGACTTCGGCGTCGGTCTCCTGCACGGCGGCCGCGGGCACCTGCGCCAGCGGCACCGGCGCGACGGCGGGACTGCCGAAGTCGACCGGCAGCTGCTGCTTCGCCACCTCGAACCCGGGCTGCGCCCAGAGCGTGGGTGCCTTGGTGGTGAAGGAAAAGCGGACGAAGTACTCCCCTGCCGGGTTGGCGGGACGGCGCAGCGGCAGGGTGATCGTCCGGCTCGACCGGGGCGGCACGTCGAGCTGCGCGGCGGTCAGCCGCCCGCGCTGCACGACCTTGCCGTCGTTGGCCAGCTCCCACGTGCCGTCGAACGCAGTGACGTTGGTGAACAGGTTTTCGTTGGTGATCGTGAAACCGCTCGCGGCCGCGGAGACGTTGATCGCCTGGTAGACCTGCTTGACCTCGACGGCCTTCCCGCTGATCCGGCGGTCGGCGGTGACGATGCCGTTGGCGCAGAAGTTGCCGTCGTTGGGGTTGTCGCCCCAGTCGCCGCCGTAGGACAGGTACGTCCGCTGGCTGGGCTGCTTCTCGGAGTACGCCGCGGTGGCCGAGTCGAACCACAGCCGCACGGCCGGATCACGCGGATCGCGGTCGCTCGCCGCGATTTCCGCGGCGCCGAGGGCACGGGCGTACACGCGGGCGATCCGGATGTGCCCGCTGAACACGCGCGCGGAGTTCTCGACGTCGGTGCCGAGCGCGAGCTGGACGGCGGAGCTGTCCGGCACGCGGTCGGTGTCCGTGTGCGCGACGGCCTTCCCGTCGAGGTAGAGCGTCAGCGTCTTCGCGTCGTGGTCGAGCACGCCGGCGACGTGGTGCTCCTGGCCCACCCAGTCCGCGGGCAGCGGTGCCGTGACCGAGATCCACTTGCCGGAGTAGACGAAGAATTCGAGATTGGTGTCGTTCTGCTTGAGCGAATACTGGTGGTCGCCCTTGGCGATGATCGGCTGGTGCCCGCCGACCGCGGCGGCGGTCACCCACGCTTCCAGCGTCAGAGAACCGGTCAGGTCGAGGCTGTGCGCGGGCGGGAAGACGGCCGCGCCGGCGAGGCCGGACCCTGGCGCGAACGTCGCGGCGGTCGCCAGTTCCGCGGTGAGCGCCGCCGGGCCGGTCTCGGTGAGCAGCTTGCGTTTCGGCGTCGGCCAGTACAGGCCCTGGTCGACGAAGTCCCAGATGAACCCGCCCTGCAGCACCGGGTGGGCGCGGATGACATCCCAGAACTCCTTGAGGTTCCCGGTGGAGTTCCCCATCGAGTGCGCGTACTCGATCATGATGTACGGCCGGGTGTCCGACTGGTCGGCCGCGCGCTTCGCGAGCGCGGCCGGTGTCGGGTACATCTGCGAGCGGACGTCGCTGATCCCCGGCCGGTCGTCGCCCTCGTACTGGATCACGCGCGTCGCGTCGTACGACCGGATCCAGTCGTACATCGCGACGAAGTTGCTGCCGGTGCCCGCCTCGTTGCCGAGCGACCAGATCACGACGCTCGGGTGGTTCTTGTCGCGGTGCACCATCGCCTTGACCCTGGCGAGCACCGCGTCCGTCCACTCGGGATTCGAGCCGGGGTAGTGGTCGCGGACGCCGTGCGTCTCCAGGTTCGCCTCGTCGACCAGGTACAGGCCGTACTCGTCGGCCAGCTCGTACCAGTCGGGATCGTTGGGGTAGTGGGACGTGCGGACGGCGTTGATGTTCAGCCGCTTGATCAGCCGGATGTCCTCGACGAGGTCGGCGCGGGTGAGCGCGCCGCCGCGGGCCGGGTGCTCTTCGTGCCGGTTGGTGCCGCGCAGGCTGACCGGCTGCCCGTTGATCCGCATCAGCCCGCCGGAGAGCACGAACTCGCGGAAGCCGACACGCGCGGACAGCGTCTCGGTGACCCGCCCGGCCGGGTCGCGCAGCACGAGCACGGCGGTGTAGAGGTTCGGCTGTTCGGCCGACCAGAGTTTCGGCGCGCGCACGGCCTTCTCCGCCTGCACGGTCACGTCCTGCCCGACCGGCGCCGACCCGAGCGAGACCTGCTGGCGCAACGGTTCCGGCCACACCGGCCGCCGGTGTTCGTCGTACAGCTGGGTTTCCACGGTGTAGGTGCGGGTGTCCGCGGCGCCGTAGTTGCGGACGCTCGCGGTGACCGCCAGGTCGGCGTTCGTGTAGCCGTCGCGCAGCCGCGGGTCGAGGCGGAAGTCGCGCAGGTGCACCGGCGGCGTCGAGAACAGGTAGACGGACCGGTAGATGCCGGACAGCCGGATCATGTCCTGGTCTTCCAGCCAGTCGCCGTCCGGGAAGCGGTAGACCTCCACGGCGAGCTGGTTGGTTCCCGGGCGGAGATGATCGGTGATGTCGAATTCCGCGGGAGTGCGCGAGTCCTCCCGGTAGCCGAGCAGCGTGCCGTTGACCCACACGTAGCACGCCGACTTCACGCCCGCGAAGTGCAGGAACGTGCGCCGTCCCGCCCAGGAGGACGGCACCTCGAAGGTCCGGCGGTACTGGCCGACGGGGTTGAACTTCGTCGGCGCGAACGGCGGCTGGGCGTTCTCGTTCTGCCCGTTGGCACCCCACCAGGGGTAGGTGATGTTGGTGTAGATCGGGAAGTCGTAGCCGTGCAGCTGCCAGTCGGACGGCACGGGGATGCTCGCCCAGGAGCGGTCGTCGACGTCCTCGCGGTGGAACTCCGGATCGCGGGCGTCGGGCCGGTCGGCGTGCCGGAACTTCCAGTCCCCGTCGAGGCTCTGCCGGAACGGCGAGCAGGTGCGGTCCCCGGCGAGGGCCTGCCCGAGGTCGGCGTACGGCATGAGGGTCGCGTGCGGCGGCTCGCTGCCGACGTCGAAGATGCGCATGTTGTTGTTCCACTCGGGGAACCCGTTGGGCGGCGCGGCCGACGGCCGGGTGGCGGCCGCGGCCGGGCAGGCGAGCGCCGAGAGGGTCGACGGCAGCGCGAGCGTGCTGAGCAGGGCGGCCCCGCCGCCCAGGAAAGTGCGCCTGCTGAAGGAGTTCCGGTGCCCGGACGGCTCGGGCGACATGTGCGTCATCGTTGACCACCCCGTTCTTCGACATCGGAATGGTTACCTCTTCACCATCCGAAGTCAACGCTTCTACGCAGAAACCAACGGAAGTTGCTGTTGGTTTCTGTTCGAAGCTGGGTGATCACCCGGACAGCGGAGTGACAGGGCCGCGCAGGTCCAGCCACATGATGCGGAGGCCGACGTCGCCGTGCACCGGATGACGGAACGCGCCGGGCGCCACGCCCAGTGTCGTGAACCCGAGGCTCTCGTAGAGCCGGATCGCGCTCGTGTTGGTCTCGACCACCGCGTTGAACTGGATGGCCACGAAGCCGGCCGTTCGTGCCCACGCGATCATGTCCGTCACCAGCGCGCGGCCCACTCCCCGGCCGCGGGCGGTGGCCGCCACCATCAGGCTTCCGGAGGCCACATGACTGCCCGGCCCCGGGCGGTTGGCGTACATGTTCGCCGTCCCCAGCACCCGGCCGCCGTCCGCGGCGACCACCACCCGGGCCGGAGGCGGGCGCAGCCAGGAGGCGCGGGCTTCCTCCTCGGTCATCGCCGGGTCGTAGGGAAAGGTCTCCTGCGCCGTGACGACGTCGTGGACGATCGGCCAGATCCCCGGCCAGTCCCCGGCGGTGGCCGGGCGGATCATCCCTCCGCCGTCGACAGCAGCTTGAGGTCCGCGCCCGCCGCTTCGAACCGGCCGCGCGGGTCGTCGACCAGCTTGCGGCGCTCCAGGTCCATCAGCCCCAGCGTGCAGGTGATCTCCGCGGCGAGGGTGCCGTCCAGCTTGACGATGTCGGAGTCCATCTTGAACGTCTTGCCGCTGCCGAACTTGACGTCGCACGTCACGTCGACGACGTCGCCCGCCCGCAGCTCGCGGCGGAACACCACGTGCGTCTCCAGCAGCACCGAGGCCACGTTCCCCAGCCCGGTCAGCGCGCCGGACGCTTCGAGCAGCTCCAGCCGCGCCACCTCGCCGTAGGAGTGGTAGACGGCGTGGTTGAGGTGGCCCAGGGTGTCCAGCTCGTAGTGGCGGACCTTGATCCGGGTCCGGAACGGTTCGCGATCGCTCACCCGGCCCACTGTAGGTCAGGCCTCGTAGAACAGGTGCTCCACCACCGTGTGCGCCCGGCGCGTGAGCCGGCGGTAGAAGTCCAGGAACTCGCCGGGGTCCTCGGTGGCCGGGCGGCCGAGGACGCGGGCCACCGCGGCGAGGTCGCGGCCCGACCCGGGCACCTCGTCGACCGCCTTGCCGCGCACCAGCATCCCCGCGTTGCGCACCCGCGTCGCCAGCAGCCACGCTTCGCGGAGCGACGCCGCTTCGGACTCCGTCGCCAGCCCCGCCTCCGGCAGGCGGGCCAGCGCGTCGAGCGTCGAAGTCGTCCGCAGTGCCGGGATTGCACCGGCGTGCTGCAGCTGCAGGAGCTGGACCGTCCACTCGACGTCGGCGAGGCCGCCGCGGCCCAGCTTCGTGTGCCGCGTCGGGTCGGCGCCGCGGGGCATCCGCTCGGTCTCCACGCGTGCCTTGATCCGGCGGATCTCGCGGGCCTTCGTCGCGTCCAGGCCGCCTTCGGGGTAGCGGATCGGGTCGATCATCGCGAGGAACCGCTCGCCCAGCTCGTCGTCGCCCGCGACGAACCGCGCCCGCAGCAGCGCCTGGGCCTCCCACACCTCGCCCCACCGGGCGTAGTACGCGCGGTAGGACTCGAGCGTCCGCACCAGCGGCCCGCTCCGGCCTTCGGGCCGCAGGTCGGCGTCGACCACCAGCGCCGGGTCCGAGCTGGGCGCCCCCAGCATCTTCCGCACGGTCTCCGCGACCGACGACGCGAACTTCACGGCGTCGGCGTCGGAAACGCCTTCGGCGGGCTCGCACACGAAGAGCACGTCGGCGTCGGAGCCGTAGCCCAGCTCGGCACCACCGAGGCGGCCCATCCCGATGACCGCCAGCCGCGCCGGGGTCCGGCCCAGCTCGGCCTGCCGCTGACGGAACGCCGCGGCGAGCGCGCCCTGCAGCACGGCCACCCAGACACTCGACAGCGCTTCGCAGACCGCGGGCACGTCGAGCAGCCCGAGCAGGTCGGCGCACGCCACGCGCAGCAGTTCGTGACGGCGCAGCGAACGCGCGGCGGCGACGGCGGCGTTGAGGCCGGGCTGACGCCGGACGGCGGCCCGCAGCGACTTCGCCACCTCGGCGGGCGTACGGCCCAGCAGCCGGGCCGGGTCGCCGAGCAGCTGCAGCACCTCGGGCGCGCGCACCAGCAGGTCCGGCACCAGCCGGGACGTGCCGAGCAGCAGGGCCAGGTTCTCCACGACCGTGCCCTCGTCGCGCAGCACCCGCAGGTACCACGGGGTGTCCTCGAGCGCCTCGGACACCTTCCGGTACGACAGCAGGCCGCCGTCGGGATCCGGGGTGTCGGCGAGCAGGTCCAGCAGCACCGGCAGCAGCGCCTGCTGGATCGCGGCGCGGCGCGAGACGCCCGCGGTGAGCGCCTTGATGTGCTGGAGCGCGCCGTCGGGCGCGGTGTAGCCGAGCGCGGACAGCCGGCTCGCGGCCTGCTTGGTGGTCAGGCGCAGCGCCTCGGTCGGCACGTTCGCGACGGACTGCAGCAGCGGCCGGTAGAAGATCTTCTCGTGCAGCCGCCGGATGCCCTTGCCGTGGCGACGGAACTCCGCCAGCAGCGCCTCGCCCTGGCTCTTGCCGCCGGACGGCTTGATCCCGCTGGCGCGCGCGAGGATCCGCAGCTCACCGGTGTCGGACGCGGCGGGGAACAGGTGGGTGCGGCGCAGCCGCCGCAGCTGCAGGCGGTGTTCGAGCATCCGCAGGAACTCGTACGACTCGGCCAGCTCGGCGGCGTCCTGGCGGCCGACGTACCCGCGTTCGCCGAGCGCGGCGAGCGCGTCCATCGTGGACGGTGAACGCAGGTTCGCGTCGACCCGGCCGTGCACCAGCTGCAGCAGCTGGACGGCGAACTCGACGTCACGCAGGCCGCCGCGGCCCAGCTTCAGCTCGCGCTCGGCGTGCTCGGACGGCACGTGCCCCTCGACGCGCCGCCGCATCTGCTGCACCTCGGCGACGAAGTTCTCCCGGTCGGCGGCCGACCACACCAGCGGCGCGACCATCTCGGCGTACTGACGGCCCAGCTCGGCGTCACCGACCACCGGCCGAGCCTTGAGCAGCGCCTGGAACTCCCAGGTCTTGGCCCACTTCCGGTAGTAGCCCTGGTGCCCTTCGAGCGTCCGGACCAGCGCGCCGGCCTTGCCTTCCGGGCGCAGCGCCGCGTCGACCTCGAAGCAGGCCTTCCCGACGACCCGCATCATCGTGCTCGCCAGCCGCGTGGCCACGCCGAGGTCGCCGTCGCCGGCGAAGATGACGTCGACGTCGCTGACGTAGTTGAGTTCCCGGCCCCCGCACTTGCCCATGGCGATGACCGCGAGCCTGCCCTCGGCCGTCGCGCCGACCTCGGCCTCGGCGACGACGAGCCCGGCGGCGAGCGCGGCTTCGGCCAGCTCGGTCAGCTGCGCGGCGACCTCGGCGTAACGCGGGTGCTCGAGCCCGGCCTCGACGAGATGCCCGAGATCGGCGGCGGCGATGCCGAGCAGCTGGCCGCGGTAGGCGGTCTTGAGGGCCTGCTCGGCTTCGAGGCCGGTGCGCACCGAGCCGTCGTCACGCAGCAGGGCCGCCCGCAGGATGGCGCGGTAGCAGGCGGAATCGGTGCACTTGTCGCCGGTGAGCGAGCGCCAGTGCGCCGGGTTCGCGGCGAGGAAGTCCGCGAGCGCGCTCGACGTCCCGAGCACGCCGAGCAGGCGGCCGCGGAACGTCCGGTGCGTGCGGAGCTGCTGGTCGAGCTCGGCCCACTCGGCGCCGCCCGCCTCGCGGATCCGGTCGAGACCGCGCAGCGCGAGATCGGGATCGGCGGAGCGGGACAGCGCCGCCAGGACGTCGGCGGCGGCCTCGGCCGGGCCGGCGTCGGACCACCAACCGGCCGCGCGCAACTGCCCCTCGGCACGGGAATCGGTGAAGCCGTACCTCGCCGCCGAAGCGGTCGTTCGCGCGCGGTCTGCCATCACCGACCACCGTAACCGGCGAAGGCGGGTCAGGCGGCGAGCCGGCCCGGCTCGGGGTCGGCGGGTGTCGGCTCGGGCACCTGGAAGCTGTGCGCGGTGACGGGGTTGCGCCGCGAAAGGACGTAGATGCCGGCGCCCACTGCGACCCCGGCGACGCCGACGGCGATCGTGCCCGCGTTGCCGAGCGAGGCGATCTTGCCGGAGACCGCGCCGACGATCGCCGCGGCGGGCAGCGTGAACAGCCACGCGACGACCATCCGGCCCGCCATCCGCCACCGGACCGGCGCCTCCTTGCGCCCGACACCCGAACCGACGATGCCGCCGGAGCACACGTGCGTCGTCGACAGCGGGAAGCCCAGCCGCGACGAGACCAGGATGACCAGCGCCGAGCTGGTCTGGGCGGCGAAGCCCTGCGGGCCCTCGATGTCGGTCAGGCCCTTGCCGAGGGTGTGGGTGATGCGCCAGCCGCCGAGGTAGGTGCCCAGCGCGAGGGCACAGGCGGCGCTGACGATCACCCACACGGGCGGCGACGCGCCCGACGGCAGGCTGCCGGCGCTGACGAGGGTGAGCGTGATGACGCCCATCGTCTTCTGCGCGTCGTTGGTGCCGTGGGCGAGCGAGACGAGCGAGGCCGAGACGATCTGGCCGACCTTGAAGCCGCGCGTGGCCGGGCGCCGCCGCACGAGGAAGCGGTAGACCAGGTAGGTCGCGACCATGGCGACGAGACCGGCGATCACCGGGCTGGCCGCGGCCGGGACGAGGACCTTCTCGACGATCTTTCCGAAGTGGACCGAGTCGGCGCCCGCCGAGACCCAGGTGGCGCCGATCAGGCCGCCGAACAGGGCGTGCGACGAGCTCGACGGCAGGCCGACGAACCACGTCACGAGATTCCAGATGATCGCGCCGACCAGCCCGCCGAAGACGATCGCCGGACCGATCTTCGTGTCGTCCACCAGTCCGCTGGAGATCGTCTTGGCGACCTCCACCGACAGGAACGCACCGACGAGGTTCAGCACCGCCGAGATCGCGACCGCCACGCGGGGCTTGAGAGCCCCGGTGGCGATCGACGTCGCCATCGAGTTCGCGGTGTCGTGGAACCCGTTCGTGAAATCGAAAACCAAAGCCGTGACAACGACGATCACGACCAGCAACGAGGGTTGCACCCCGACCTCCGCACCCTTGTGGGGACTCCTCCCGCAAGGTACCTGACGGGTACGCCCGGCGTTAACAGCGTGTTGCTGGTTGTGACCTCGGTCGTCAAGCGAGCGGCAACGACCGTTGACTGTCGGCGGCGGGCGCGAGTTCCCCGGCGGCCAACCGGACGAACCGCTGCGCGAACGGACGCCACGTTTCGGCGATGTCGGCGTGCACGGTGACCAGCGCGTCGTGCTCGAGCGAGCCCGGCCGGGCGAATTCCGCTTCGTCCGGGCAGTCCGCGGCCCAGCTCTCGACGACCTCGGGCGTCGTCTCGATGTGGAACTGGACACCGTAGACACAACGCCCGAGCCGGTAGGCCTGGTGCGGGTAGCGCGGAGAGGACGCGAGCAGCTCGGCGCCGGGCGGCAGCCGGGTGATGGCGTCGCTGTGGAACTGCAGGACGTCCTGCATGAGCGGCAGCTCGGCGAAGAGCGGGTCGGTCCACGCCGCGTCCTTCTTGGCGACGAGGTGCGGACCGACCTCCGGCCCGTCGGGCCCGGCCTCGACGTGCCCGCCGGTGGCGACGGCCAGCAGCTGCGAGCCGAGGCAGATCCCGAGGGTGGGCAGGTTCTTCGCCGCGGCCTTGGCCAGCAGCCGCCGGACCTCGGCGAGCCACGGGTGTTTCGCGTCGTCTTCGGCGCCCATGCCCCCGCCGAGGCAGACGACACCCTGGTAGCCGTCGAGGTCAGCGGGCAGGTCGTCCCCCGGGGGCAGGCGCACGTCCAGTTCGGCGCCGGCGTCGGTCAGCCAGTCACCGAGGGGGCCGACGGGGTCCGAGGCGTCCGGCTGGATGATCAGGAGTCGGGTCACGCCGTCCAGGGTAGTCAGCAGGCGCAGCTGATTCCGGGGGCTTTGGTCCCTTCGGTGGGGTAGCCGGCGGCGATCCAGCTGGTGATGCCCCCGGAGAGCCGCTTGACCCGGAACCCGAGTTCGGCGAGCTTGAGAGCGCCCTTGGTGGCGGCGTTGCACTGGGTGCTTTCGCAGTAGCAGACGTAGACGAGATCCCGGTCGAGGTGCTGCGTGGTTTCGGCGGTCATGTCCCGGTAGGGCAGGTTGATCGCGCCAGGGATCCGGGCCTGGGCAAAGGCTTCGGGCGCCCGCGTCTCGACGATGACGTAGCCGTCGGTCCGTCCGGCTTCGAGGTCCCGAACGAGATCATCGGGATCGACTTCGAAGGCAAGTTCGGCGGCGAAGTATTTGGCGGCATCTTCGGGAGCCGCGGCGGGGACGGCGAGCGTGCGTGTCATGACGTCAATCCTGCTGCCCGCGGCGGTTCCGGCACAGGGGAGAATCGGGGTGGAGGCCCGGGTCTGCCGGGGATTTCCCTGTTGTGGCCGTACGAATCCGGGAGAGTTGCGGTGGACCCCCTCGACGACGTCGACTGGCACCTGCTGGAGCTCCTCCAGGAGGACGGCCGCCTGAGCTTCACGGAGCTGGGCCGCCGGGTGTCGTTGTCCGGCTCGGCGGTGACGGAGAGAGTCCGCCGCCTGGAGGAGCGAGGCGTGATCACGGGCTACGCGGCGACGGTCGACACGACGAAGCTCGGGTTGCCGATCGAGGCGTTGGTGCGGGCGCGGGTCCGGAGCCTGGACACGCCCCGCTTCCGGACGACGGTGTTGCTCCTACCCCAGGTGATCGCGGCGGACCACGTGACCGGGGAGGAGTGCTGGGTGCTGCGGGTGCTGTGCCGGGGCACGGCGGAGCTGGAGGGGGTGCTGGAGACGGTGCAGCGGTATGGGGAGACGTCGACGTCGCTGGTGTTGTCGTCGCCGCTGAGGCGTCGAGCACTGGGGCGGCCGGGGATGGATTGAGGGCGGTGCCGGTTTTGAGGGCGGTGCCGGCTTGCGTGCCTGGGCGGCGGGTTCGCCTGCTCAGGCGGTCGGCTGGCGTACCTGGAGGGTCGGTCCGTGTATCCGGAGGGTCGGCTCGCGTGCCTGGAGGGTCGGCCTGCGTACTTGGAGGGTCGGCTCGCGTGCCTGGAGGGTCGGTTTGCGTCTCTGGGCGGACGGCCCGTCTTTCCGGGATCGCCGGTTGGTGTGCTCCGGGGCGGATCTCGCGTGATGGGGCCCGTAACTCGCGTGATTGGCGGCGGATCTCGCGTGCCCAGCGGGGTATCTCGCGTGACTGTGCGGGCATCACCCGTGACTGGAGAGGCATCGCGTGTGATTGGTGGGGCATCACGCCGGGCGGGCATAAGGAAAGGGCCTGGGCCGGGAGACTGTTGGTCTCGACCGGGCCCAGGCCCTCACCTTCAAGGTAAGTTCGGCGGTGTCCTACTCTCCCACAACCCTTCGGTTGCAGTACCATCGGCGCTGTCAGGCTTAGCTTCCGGGTTCGGAATGGGACCGGGCGTTTCCCTGACGCTATAACCACCGAAACACTACGAAACAACACACCCGGTGTGGTGTTTCAGAGCTGTAGAGTGGATGCGTAACATCTTCGTAGGCAAGTCCTCGGCCTATTAGTACCAGTCAACTCGACAACACATTACTGTGCTTCCATTTCTGGCCTATCAACCCAATGGTC
>NZ_JBDZYD010000008.1:0-429453 GCF_040064235.1 Amycolatopsis melonis | reverse complement strand
GTGGAGTTGCCCCCTGGGGCCGGACACCTTGATTCCAGACAGTGGTCTGGAGGGAGGATGTCCTGGTGTCTCGCAGGTCGAAGTATCCGGAGCAGTTCCGTCGTGACGCGGTCGAGCTGGTCAACTCCAGTGACCGGCCGTTGCGGCAGATCGCTAGGGAGCTGGGGGTTAACCACGAGACGCTGCGCTCGTGGGTGAACACCGCCAAGCAGGCCACCGAGGCCGGCCCGCCAGCAGAGGACCCGGCCACCCTCGATGAGGTGGCGCGGTTGCGTAAACAGGTCGCTGAGCTGCAGAAAGAGAAGGAGATCCTGCGGAAAGCGGCCGCCTATTTTGCGCGCGAGATGGATCGATGATCTACCGCTACCGGTTCATCTCCGAACACCGCACCGAGTTCGGTGTGCAGCGGTTGTGCCAGGTCCTGGGCCTGCGCCGGCAGGGCTTCCACGAATGGGTCGCCGCCGAAGCCGGCCGTGCCCGGCGGGCCGAGGCCGAGGCCGACCTGGTGCAGGTGATCGCCGGGATCCATGCCGAGCACCGCGGTGCCTACGGCGTCCCGCGGATCACCGCCGAACTCCACCGCCGCGGGATCGTGGTGAATCACAAGCGGGTCGAGCGGCTGATGCGCGAACACGGGCTGGCCGGGATCACCCGCCGCAAACGCCGCACCACCACCCGACCCGCGGCCGGGCCGGTCACCCCAGCCGGCGATCTGATCCGCCGGGACTTCACCGCCACCGCACCCGGGACCCGGTTGGTCGGGGACATCACCTGCCTGCCCACCTTCCAAGGCTGGCTCTACCTGGCCACCGTCATCGACCTGCACACCCGCGAAATCATCGGCCACGCCATGGCCGACCACATGCGCACCACCCTGGTCTGCGACGCCATAGACCTCGCCACCGCCCGCGGCCTCATCCAGCCTGATGCGGTGTTTCACTCCGACCGCGGCGTCCAATACACCTCCGGCCAGTTCCGCACCGCCCTCGCCGAGCACCGGATCCGCCCGTCGGTCGGGCGGGTCGGGTCCTGCTACGACAACGCCGTCGCCGAAGCCTTCTTCGCCACCCTCAAAACCGAGATCGGTGTCTCGATCTGGCCCACCCGCGCCCAAGCCCGCCACGACGTGTTCACCTGGCTGCAGTACTACAACCACCACCGGCTGCACTCCACCATCGGCCACCACACCCCAGCCGAAACCCGAACCAACTACGCTCAGGCCCTAGCTGCCTGAAACCCCGTGTCCGCCCCACCGGGGCAACTCCACGTGATTGAGCGGGCATCACGTGTGGCTCGACGGGCATCACGTGTGCCGGAACAGGAACCGCCGGGGCCCGGGCGCGGCAGCCTGATTCCCCTCCAATCACGCGTGATGCCTCCCCAGACACGTGTGATGCCCCGGCAATCACGCGTGATGCCCGGTTGAGCACGCGGACTCGCCGTACGGAAAGCCGTGGTACTACTCGCGGGGCCGTTCGCGGATCTGCCACCGCCCCGACTTGTAACTCCAGTCCGTGCTGGTGTCGTTGCCCAGCACCGAAACCTTCGACGGGACCAGGACGTCGCCCTGGCTCCGGCTCGTCTGCAGCTTGACCTCGGTGATCTGGACGTCGCGGAAGCTCGCGCGGACCTGGTCGGACATGCGGTCGTAGAGGACGTGGACCGCCGCCGGGCAGTCGGGGGCGTGGACCTTGGCCGCGAACTCGATTGCCGTTCGGGACTCGAGGAGGCCGCAGATGATGCCCGTGTTGCCCGTGCTCCACGCGTCGAGGTACGCGCGGGCCGCTTCGCGGAGGCCTGCCTCGTCCTGGCTCGTGCCGATCGAGCCGAGTTCGCCGGTGCCCGGCTGGTCGTCGCCGCAGCCTGCCGCCAGTGTCAGGACGATCGCCGCGATGAACAGTCCGCGTCGCATGGTTCCCCCCGGTCGCCTTTTCCGCCGGGCGCGACCTTAGCGCGGAACCTGCCGGGCCTGCCCGGGAAAAGTACCCACAGCCCGTTTCAGCCCGGGATGCGACGGGCATTACCGGCCACCAAGCCGGAATCCGCCGGTACCGCGAACGTCGCAGCGGCAGGGACCGTTCGGCCCCGCCGCGGAAACGAGGCCGTCATGCTCGCCATTCTCGCCGCCGTGCTCTTCGGGCTCGCCCTGCTCATGGAACTGGCCGGGTTCGGGCTCGGCCCCGTCGTCACGACCGGGACGCTCACCACCGCCGGCCTGCTCTGCGTCGCCCTGCACCTGGCCGGTGTCGCCACCGACCGGTCGCGGTTCACCCGGCGGCGTCGCCGGCGGTGACCTCGGCCGCGCGGCGCAGCACCTGGGCGAACACCTCGGGTGACTGGGCGCCCGCGACGCCGAACCTGCGGTCGATCACGAAGAACGGCACCCCGGTCGCGCCCAGCGCCCTGGCCTGCTCGCCGTCCGCCGCGACTTCGGCTTCGTAGGCGTCCGATTCGAGCGTCGCGCGGGCCTCCGCCGCGTCCAGCCCGGCCTCCGCCGCCAGCTCGACCAGCGAGTCGCGGTCGAACAGCGACCGCCGCTCGGTGAAGTGGGCGCGGTAGAAGCGGTCGACGACGGCGTCGGCCAGCCCGTGGCCTGCCGCGAGGTGGACCAGGCGGTGGCCGTCGACGGTGTTGCCCATGTGGACGCCGTCGAGGTGGTACTCGAGGCCGTCGGCGGCGGCGCGCTGTTCCATCTGCGCCTCCATCTCGTCGGCTTCCTCGAGCGTCCGGCCGTACTTCTCGGCCAGCACCTCGCGCGTCGGCCGCGACGTCCCCCGCGGGAACGACGGGTCGAGCTGGAACGAGTGATGCACCACCTCGACCTCGACGCCGGTTTCGGCGACCGCCCGCTCGAAGCGGCGTTTGCCGAGATAGCACCAGGGACAGACCAGATCGGACCAGATGTCGACTCGCACCCGGCCACGCTAACCCGCGACACCGCGCGCACTTCAAGGTAACCGGCCGCGACCTGCGGACTAGGGTGGGCCGGTGACCGTCTCGACCGACGACATCGTCCGGCACGCGGCGCGGCTGCTGGCCGCGGGCACCCGCCTCGACCTCGGCCGGATGGCGGCCGAGCTGGGGATCTCGCGCACGACGTTCTTCCGGCGCGTCGGCAACCGCGAAGACCTCATGGGCGCGGGGCTGCGGCTGATGTCCGACCGGACGTGGCAGCGCGCCCTCGACGCCTGGCGCGCGGCACACGGCGACGCGGTCCGCTCGCCGGACGGACGGCTGCGGTGCCTGTGGATCATGGAGCGGTACCGCCGCGAGGTCGCCGGCAGCGACGGCATGCGCAAGCTGATCGAGGCGGAGCCGGGGGTGGCGCTGCGCGTGCTGACCGACCCGCGCGGCGCGGTCCAGCCGGTGCTGGTCGACGCGCACGTCGAGCTGTTCCGCGCGGACGCGGCCGCGGCCGGGCTCACGCCGCTGGTCGGCCTGCCGGACCTGGCGTTCGCGGTGGTGCGGCTGGGCGAGTCGTTCCTGTACTCCGACGTCCTGGCCGCGCGGACGGTGGACCTGGCGGTCGCGACGACCCTGGTGGACACCCTGGTGCGGGGTGCGCTGGAGCCTGCCGCCCGCTGACCGCACCGCGCCCTGCCGCCGTCGCCCGCCGTGGTGCCGTGCCGAACGACATGAACGACTCGTTCATGTCATCTGACGACATGAACGAGTCGTTCATGTCGTCAGAAGCCGCGGCCACCCGCGTGAGCGACCGCCCAGTTCGTCAACCACTCACCCGTACGGAGGATGTGGAACATTTCGCCGAGGTGTTTCATATCTCCCACGGGAAAGCGGTTACCGCCGCCCCTGTTCGCGTTGCCGCACCACGGTTGTCTCGATCCGCCCGTCCGTGTCCGGGCGTGCTTTCGCCTGCCCGGGGAAAGAGAGCGAGTCATGTCCGCACTCACCAGCCCGCCGACGTCGTCAGGCCTGGGTGAGAAAGTTTCCCGCCGCCGCCCGTGGCGGTCCAGGGCCGCCGGTGTCGTGCTGGCCGCCTTGGCGCTGACCACCGGCGTCGCCGCGCCGGCTCCCGCTGCCGCCAACCCCTACGAACGCGGTCCCGACCCCACGACCGCCAGCATCGAGGCCACCCGTGGCCCCTTCGCGACCAGCACGATCACCGTTTCGCGGCTGGCCGTCACCGGTTTCGGCGGCGGCACCATCTACTACCCGACGACCACGACCGCCGGCACGTTCGGCGCCCTCTCGATCGCGCCCGGCTTCACCGCCACCCAGTCGAGCATCGCCTGGCTGGGCCCACGCCTGGCGTCACAGGGCTTCGTGGTCTTCACCATCGACACCCTCACCACCAGCGACCAGCCCGACAGCCGCGGCAGGCAGCTGCTGGCCTCGCTGGACTACCTGACCCAGCAGAGCGCGGTGCGCTCGCGCATCGACAGCACCCGGCTCGGCGTCGTCGGCCACTCGATGGGCGGCGGCGGCACGCTCGAAGCGGCGCGCTCGCGCCCGTCGCTGCAGGCCGCGGTGCCGCTGACCGGCTGGAACCTCACCAAGAACTGGTCGACCCTGCAGGTGCCGACGCTCGTCGTCGGCGCCGAAGCGGACACCATCGCGCCGGTGGCGTCGCACTCGATCCCGTTCTACACGAGCCTGCCGTCCACTCTGGACCGTGCCTACCTCGAACTGCGCGGCGCCAGCCACTTCGCGCCGAACTCGCCCAACACGACGATCGCGAAGTACACGCTGTCGTGGCTCAAGCGCTTCATCGACAACGACACGCGGTACGAGCAGTTCCTCTGCCCGCTCCCGCGGCCCGATCTGTCCATTTCGGACTATCGCGGCAACTGCCCGCACAACGGCTAGCCGGGTGGCCCCGGGCCACCCGGGGCCATCCCATTCCGTGGAACACCCGGCGGGCGGGAGCAGAATCGGCAGGGTGTCCCGTCCTCTGCGGAAGCTCGGCTTCCTGACCATCGGCCTGTTCGACCCGGCCGACCCGCGCCGCGGCCACGAATCCACCCTGGAGATCATCGAGCTGGGCGAACGGCTCGGGTTCGACAGCGCCTGGGTGCGGCACCGGCACCTGCAGCACGGCATCTCCTCGCCGGTGGCCGTGCTGGCCGCCGCGTCGCAGCGGACCAGCCGGATCGAGCTGGGGACCGCCGTCATCCCGCTCGGCTGGGAGAACCCGCTGCGGCTCGCCGAGGACCTCGCCACCGTCGACCTGCTCTCCGGCGGACGGCTCAACCCCGGCGTCAGCGTCGGCCCGCCGCTGCGCTGGGACGACGTCAAGCACGCCCTCTACCCGGACACCGCCGACGTCGAGGACTTCGGCTACGACCGCGTCCGGCGGCTGCTGGACTTCGTCCGCGGCGAGCCCGCCACGGGCTTCAGCGGGACGCAGGGCTTCGAGGTCTTCTCCGACCGCGTCCAGCCGCAGTCCCCCGGCCTCGCCCGCCGCCTGTGGTACGGCGGGGGCAGCCTGCGCTCGGCCGAGTGGGCGGGCAAGCACGCCATGAACTTCCTGACCAGCAGCGTGGTCAGGGCCGAAGCCGACAGCACGGACTTCGCCGAGATCCAGCTGTCCCTCATCCGGACGTTCCGCGCGCATCACCCGGACGGCGAGGCCGCGCGCGTCTCGCAGGGCCTGGTGGTCATCCCGACCGACAGCGCGACGCCGCGGCAGCGCGCCAAGTACGAGGAGTACGCCCAGGCACGGCTGCCGCGCACGGCCGAACCGCAGGGCCCGGCGCGGATGCTGTTCTCGCCCGACTACGTCGGCACGTCGGCCGAGATCGCCGAGCGGCTGCGCGAGCAGGCCGCGTTCCGCGAGGTCGACGAGGTGGCGTTCGCCCTGCCGTTCACCTTCGACCACGAAGACTACGTGCAGATCCTCACCGACATCGCCGGACGGCTCGGCCCCGAACTCGGGTGGCGCGGCTGACTACTGGGTGGTGCCCGGCGTCAGCACCTTGTCGATCACGAAGACCGTGGCGTTCTTGGTGGGGATGTTGCCGCACAGGATCTTCGCGCCGTTGACGGTCATGTTCTCGCCGGAGCCCTCGATCTTCAGCGGACCGCCGGCGGTGTTCAACGACTCGACCGTGCCCGCGGCGGCGAGCCCCTTGGCGTCGTAGCGCTTGCCGACGACGTGGTACTGCAGGATCGGCGCCAGCTGGTCCGGCTTGCCCGCCAGCTCGGTGAACTTGGCGTCGCCCAGCGCGGCGAACGCCGGGTCGGCCGGGGCGAACACCGTGATGGCCTGCTGGCTGTTGAGGGTGTCGACCAGGTTGGTGGCCTTGACCGCGGCCACCAGCTTGGTCAGCAACGGGTTGGTCGACGCGGCGGAGGCGACCGGCTGCGGGCCCATCGAGTCCAGCGAACCGGGCGCGGAACCCTGCGGCAGCTGCGAGCAGGCCGGGCCGAAGACGTCGGCGTTGGTGGTCACGCCGTCCGCGGAACCGGAGGCCATGCTGGTGGCCGGGGCGGGCACCGAGGACGACGAGGCCATCGAGCTGCCCGAGGAAGCGGTGTCGCTGCTGCTGCATGCGGTCAGCGAAAGCGCGGCGACGGCGGCGGCACCGATTCCGGCGACACGAAGCTTGGTCACGAAAATCACTCCAATTGGCGGCTGAGAACTGCTTCTTGCCGATGATTCGGAACCCACCCGGAAACGGATGGGACCCATTCAGGTGATCCGGGTCACTGCACGGTGAAAGAAATGCTGTGCCACCCGGTCGCGCCATCGGGAACCGTGCCCGCGCGCTGGCCGGTCTGCGTGTACCCGTTCTTGTCGGTGGCCCGGCAGACGACCTGGTGCCCGCCGGGCGGGACGTCGAACTCGATCCACCACATGCGCCAGGTGTCCCGGTTGACCTCGTGGGACAGCATGGCTTCGCGCCACGGGCCGGTGTCGAGGCGCACTTCGACCTTCTCGATCCCGGTGTGCTGGGCCCAGGCGATCCCGGCGACGCGCACCTTCCCGCCCGGCACCGTTTCAAACCCTTTCGGCGTATCGATGCGCGATTGTGTCTTGATCGGCGCTTCCCGGCCCCAGCCGCGTTTCAGCCAATAGGCCTGACGCGCCTGCCAGGTCGTCACTTCGAGGTCGGTCACCCATTTCGTGGCCGACACATAGCCGTACAACCCGGGAATGACAAGCCGGGCCGGGAAACCGTGCTCGAGCGGCAGCGGCTCGCCGTTCATCCCGATGGCGAGCATGGCGCCTCGCGTGCGGTCCATCGCCGCGGCGACCGGGCTGCCGGACGTCCAGCCGTCCACACTGGACGAGAAGAGCTGCTCGGCGCCCGGCCGCACCCGGGCTTCGCCGAGCAGGTCAGCCAGGTCGACGCCGACGAAGTTCGCCGTGGACACATACGTTCCGCCGACCTCGTTGGAGACACAGGTCATCGTGATGGTGCGTTCCACCAGCGGCCGGTCGCGGATGTCGGCGTAGCGATACCGCACCTCGCGCTCGACCATGCCGTGCAGCCGCAGGCTCCAGTCCTCGGCCCGCACCTGCGGCACGGTCAACGCGGTGTCGACGCGGTAGAAGCCGGCGTTGCGGGTGACGAACTCCGGGGTGCCGAGCTTCACGAAGTCGGCGTCGGCGGGAATCACCGGCGCGGTCCGGGCCGGGATCAGCGGCCCGACGGCGGCCCGTGACGACGCGGCGTCCCGGCGTCCGGCGAGCAGCTGCCCGCCGATTCCCGCCGCGGCGGCACCGGCGACGGCGAGCAGCACCTTGCGCCGCGAGGAGCTCGGGGCGGCGCCGGGCCGGACCCGGTACAGGAGGGCGAACGTGCCGACGCCGGTGACCAGGCTCGCGAGCGGGGCCCACAGGGCGAGCGCGCCGAGATCGGGGCGGGTGTACACCGCCACGAGCCCGACGAGGCCGAACGCGGTGATCACGACGAGACCCGGCCACGGCGTGCGGCGGGAAATGAGCCCCGCCGCCACCGCGGCCAGCACCAGCACGACGGCCATCCCCGACAGCAGCACGAGCTTGTCGTAGGTGCCGAAGGTGCGGACCGCGAAGTCCTTGAGCCATCCGGGAGTCAGGTCGATGGCGCCGTTGCCCACGGCGAGGAACGGCGAGGCGTTGACGCCGACGAGCCCGGCGACGAGGTGCCCGGCGGCCAGGGCCGCGGCGAGCGCGACCAGGGCGGTGATCCACCGGTGTGCGCTGCTCATGATGCTCCGGTCAGGGAAATGCGGGTGACGGCCGGGGTGGTCGGGCCGGGCGAGCCGCCCGCGGGTTCGACGGTGATGCCGATCCGGTCGGTGCCGGGCGGCAGCTCGGTGACGAGCATCCGCTGCGACGGCTCGGCGGTCATCAGTCCCGCCGAGTGCGCGCCGCCGCGGCCGATGAGCCAGACCTGGTAGACGTGCGCGGCGTCCAGCGCCGGCAGCCCGGACGCGAGGAGCACGGCCTGGTTCCGGCTGCGCGACAGCACGAGCGTGGCGCTGCCCTGGCCCGCCCCCGGGATGGCCGACGCATCGGGCGCCGACAGCACCGAGTCGACCGGAGACGGCACGGGCGGACGGGCCTGGACACCGATCACGACCGCGGCCACGGCCGCCGCGGCGGCCCCGAGCAGCGCGGTGCGCAGCTGCCATATCCCGGCCCTGCCAAGCTCCCGAGCCACCTTCGGCGGTAACTGCCGGGTCCGAGCCACCTCGGCCAGCACCACCGCCTTCAGCTCCGGCGGGACCTCGACCGCCGCGGCGGCGCCCAGCCGGGCACCCGTCGCGCGCAGCTCCGCCACCTCCTGGCGGCACGCCGCGCACTCCCCCAGGTGCCGCTCGAACTCGCCACGGTCCACATCGGACACCGCGTCGAGCGCGTAGGCCCCGGTCAGCATGTGCAGCTCGGCGGTCACCGGTCCACCCCCAGGCAGTCGCGCAGGCGGATCAGGCCGTCGCGGATGCGGGTCTTCACGGTGCCCGGCGCGACCTGCAGCACCTCCGCCACCTCCGGGTAGGTGTAGCCGTTGTAGTAGGCCAGCACGATCGACTCGCGCTGCAGGGCGGTCAGCGCCGCCAGGCACTGGCGCACCCGCTGCTGGTCCAGTGTCGCCAGCGTGGACTCGGTGACGTCGTCGAACGGCCGCCGGACGTCCATCCGGCCCGCCCGTTCCTCCCGGTCGAGCCCGGCCTGGTGCGAGCGCACCCGGTCCACCGCCCGGCGGTGGGCGATCGTCAGCACCCACGACAGCGCGCTGCCGCGCCCGGGCGCGTACCGGGTGGCTTTGCGCCACACCTCCACCAGCACCTCCTGTGCCACTTCCTCGGCCTGGGCGTGGTTGCGCAGCACGCGCGTCACCAGCCCGAGCACCGGCCCGGCGATGAGGTCGTACAGCGCCGAGAACGCCGTTTCGTCCCCGGCCGCGACCCGCCGCAGCAGCTCTTCGGCGTCCGGCGCGGGCGCCGGCACCTCGTCCGGCCGCAGCCGCAGCCGTCCACGCTCACCCATGCCCGGCACCCTCCACGTCACCCTGTCCCTTGCCGGGCGTTCGCGGCCGCGGCACGGACCGGACTGGTGGCCGGTGACGCTTCCCACCCGGACGGCGCAACTCCGCCGCAGGAACCCATCCGGGCAGGCCGCGGCTCCGAAAGGCACCTTCGGCGCACATCCCAGCCCACCCGCCAGGTACCGGATCGGCTGGGTTGTCGTGAGTGGTAATGAGGGTTAGAACACTGTTATTCACTCACGACCGCGAACCGGCGGCGAGCACGAAAGCCCGGCGACCTGCAACTTGCTCACCGCATGTGACGGAATTGCCTTTTCGGCCACTCCTCAGGTGACCTCCACCACTTCTTGATCACCCCTAAGTGTGAAAGATTTTCGGATCGCTGGGCGTTGACCTCACCATGGGTTATCCCTGGAACAAGATCATTCCGCTCCACCCGACCCGAAGGTGTCCCCCATGGCCGACCCGCACAGCGTGACCAGCGCCGCCCTCGACTTCGCCCTGCGCACCTTCGGCGCCGGGCCGCGGCCGGTGCCCGCCGAGCTGGAGTACGACACCCGTGACCCGTACGCGGTCGCCGTGGTGCTGCACGCCGGCCCCAGCGCCGTCCGCTGGCTGTTCGGCCGCGACCTGCTCGCCGACGGCCTGCTCGCCCGCTGCGGCGACGGGGACGTCCGGATCGGGCCCGCCGCCGACCCCGCCCTGGTCGTGGTCGAACTCAGCTCCCCCGACGGCGCCGCGGTGCTCGAAGCCCCCGCGAAGGAGATCGCCGCCTTCCTCGACCGGACCTACGACGTCGTGCCGGCCGGGAGCGAGAGCGACTGGTTCGACTTCGACGCCGAGCTGGGGAAGCTGTCGTACCTGGACTGAGTACCGTCTCGCCGGTGAGCTTCTTCCTGACGAAAGTGCTCGCCGCGCTCGACGCCGGTGGTGACCGCGTCCTGTTCCACGCCGGCGGCGTCCCCACCACCTACCACCAGGCCCGTGACCGCCTGCGCCGCCTCCACGGCGGCCTCGGCCCGGTCCGGACCCTGGCCGTCGACCTGCGCAACCGCCCCGACACAGTGCTCGTTCAGCTCGCCGCCCTGCTGCGCGGCGCGACCGTGGTCATGGTCCCGGCCTCGGCCCCGAAGGCCGCCCGGCTCGCCGCGGCCCGCGACGCCCTCGTCGTCACCGACCGCCCGGACGACTGGCCCGGCGACGACGTACGGACCCCCGGCGACCTCGACGGCGACCCGGAACCCCTGGAACTGCCGGAGAAGGTCCGCCTGCTGTTCCCCACCGGCGGCACCACCGGCCCCCCGAAGCTCATCCGCCACAGCGGCATCTACGACGGCATGGCGCACATCTTCGCGCCGTCGCCGGACGGCCCGGGCCGCACCCTGCTCGTCGCGCCGATGACGCACATGACCGGCAACGCCACGGTGCTCGGCGCGCTGCTGCGTCGGGACACCGTCGTCGTGCACGACGGCTTCGACGCGGGCGCCGTCCTGGCCGCCATCGAAGAACACCGGATCGACACGCTCTCGCTGACCCCTCCGCGGCTGGCGGCCCTCCTGGACCATCCCCGCCGTCCGCGGACGGACCTCAGCAGCGTCCGGTCGCTGTCGCTCGGCGCCGCGCCGCTGCCGCCGCACCGGCTCGCGCAGGCCCTCGACGTCTTCGGCCCGGTCGTCGGCCAGGGGTACGGCCTCACCGAGGCCCCGATGATCGCGAGTATCTCCGCCGCCGAGCTGCTCGGCCGCCCGGACCGGCTGGGCTCGGTCGGCCGGATCGTCCCCGGCATGGAGGCCCGGATCACCGACGGCGAGGTCGAAGTGCGCGGACTGTCCATGATGGACGGTTACGCCGGCGCGCCGCCGATCGGCGGCGGCTGGCTGCGCACCGGCGACCTCGGCCGCTTCGACGACGAGGGCTACCTCTACCTGCTCGGCCGCGCGGACGACGTCGTCGTGGCGGGCGAGCACGGCACGAAGGTACCCGCCACCGTCGTCGAACACGCACTGGCCACGCACCCGGCCGTGCGCAGTGCCGCCGTCTTCGGCCGCGACACCGCCGACGGCCAGGTCCTGCACGCCGTCGTGGTGCCGTCGGGAACCGTGACCGCCGAGGAAATCCGGGCACACGCCCGGAAAGCCTTCGGGCAGGAGCACTACGTGCCCGCCGCGGTGGACTTCGTGGCCGCGCTGCCCCTGACCGCCGTCGGCAAGGTCGACAAACGCGCGCTGGCTCAGCTCGTGACGGCGCCGTAGGACGACGACCGGACCAGCTTCACGTACTTGCCCAGCACCCCTTCGCCGAACTTCGACGGCAGCGGCTCCCAGCCCTCCCGCCGCCGCGCCAGCTCGGCCGGGTCGACCAGCAGATCGATGCTGCGGGCCTTGATGTCGACGGCGATCCGGTCGCCGGTGCGGACGAACGCGATCGGGCCGCCGTCGACCGCTTCGGGCGCGACGTGGCCGATGCACAGGCCGGTCGTGCCGCCGGAGAACCGGCCGTCGGTCAGCAGCAGGACATCCCGCCCGAGGCCGGCACCCTTGATCGCCGCGGTGATCGCGAGCATCTCGCGCATGCCCGGACCGCCCTTGGGCCCTTCGTAACGAATGACGACGACGTCGCCGGGCGCGATGCGGCCCTCGTTCAGCGCGGTCATCGCCTCCTGCTCGCGCTCGAACACCCGCGCCGGGCCTTCGAAACTGGCGGTGTCGAACCCGGCGGACTTCACGACCGCGCCCTCTGGCGCAAGCGAGCCACGCAGGATGGTGATGCCGCCGGTCGGGTGCAGCGGGTTGTCCAGGCGCCGCAGGACTTCGCCGTCGATCGGGTCGGGGTCCAGCTCGGCGAGGTTCTCGGCGACCGTGCGGCCGGTGACGGTCAGCGCGTCGCCGTGGATCAGCCCCTCGTCCAGCAGGGCCTTCATCAGCACGGGAATGCCGCCGTGGCGGTCGATGTCGCTCATGACGTACTTGCCGAACGGCTTCAGGTCGCCCAGGTGCGGGACGCGGTCGCCGATCCGGTTGAAGTCGTCGAGCGTCAGCCCGACCTTCGCCTCGTGCGCGATGGCCAGCAGGTGCAGCACGGCATTGGTCGAACCACCGAGGGCCATCACGACCGTGATGGCGTTCTCGAACGCCTCGCGCGTCAGGATGTCGCGGGCGGTGATGCCGCGTTCGAGCAGGCCGACGACGGCTTCCCCGGACAGGCGCGCGTAGTGGTCGCGGCGGCGGTCCGCCGACGGCGGCGCGGCCGACCCCGGCATGCTCATCCCCATCGCTTCGGCCGCCGACGCCATCGTGTTCGCCGTGTACATGCCGCCGCAGGCGCCTTCGCCGGGGCAGATGGCGCGCTCGATCCGGTCCAGGTCGGCGGTCTTCATGCGCCCGGCCCGGCACGCGCCGACCGCCTCGAAGGCGTCGATGATGCTGACGTCCTTCTCGGTGCCGTCGGTGAGCTTCACCCAGCCGGGCGCGATCGTGCCCGCGTAGAGGAACACCGACGCCAGGTCGAGCCGCGCGGCCGCCATCAGCATGCCCGGCAGCGACTTGTCGCAGCCTGCCAGCAGGATCGAGCCGTCGAGCCGCTCGGCCTGCATGACCGTCTCGACCGAGTCGGCGATGACCTCGCGCGAGACGAGCGAGAAGTGCATGCCGTCGTGGCCCATGGAAATGCCGTCGGACACCGAGATCGTGCCGAACTGCAGCGGGTAGCCGCCGCCGGCGTGCACGCCCTCCTTGGCCGCCTGCGCGAGCCGGTCCAGCGACAGGTTGCAGGGCGTGATCTCGTTCCACGAACTGGCGACGCCGATGATCGGCTTGGCCCAGTCGCCGTCCCCCATCCCGACGGCGCGCAGCATGCCCCTGGCGGGCGCGGCCTCGATCCCGTCGGTCACCGTGCGGCTGCGGGGCTTCGGGTCGATCGTCATCGCGGGCCCTCCGATACGACGTCCGGACGAACTGCATGGTACCAACGTTCACGCGGTCCGCTGGCCGGAACGAACTGCTACCCGCACCCGCGCGGGAAGCGAAAACTTCGGCGCATGATCGCCACAATGGTGTGGGGGACGGGCAATGTCGGCCGGGCGGCCATCCGGGCCGTCGACGCCCATCCGGCGCTGAAGCTGACCGCGGTGCTCGTCCACGATCCGGCGAAGGTCGGCCGGGACGCGGGTGAACTGGCGGGCATCCGGGAACTCGGCGTGGCCGCCACGGACGACGTCGAAACCGCGCTGGCCGCGAGCCCGCGCGCGGTCGTGTACGCCGCTTCGGGTGACGTCCGGTTCGACGACGCCTTCGCCGACGTCGTGCGCGCGATCCGGGCAGGCGCGGTCGTCGTGACCCCGGCGCTCTACCCGCTCTACGACCAGCGGAACGCGCCTTCCGAGCTGCGGGAGCCCGTGCTGGCGGCGATCGCCGAAGGCGGCGGCTCGCTGTTCGTCTCCGGCGTCGACCCCGGCTGGGGCAACGATGTGCTGCCCGTGCTGGTCAGCGGGCTCGGCACCACCATCGAGGCCATCCGGTGCCAGGAGATCTTCGACTACTCGACCTACGACCAGCCCGACTCCGTCCGGTACCTGGTCGGCATGGGCCAGCCGATGGACTACGCGCCGCCGATGCTCATGACCGGCGTCCCCACCATGGTGTGGGGCGGCCAGGTCCGGCTGATCGCGCGGGCTCTGGACGTCGAGATCGACGAAATCCGGGAGACACTGGACCGGCGTCCGCTCGAGGAAACCGTGTCCACTGCGGCCATGGGCGAGTTCGAGAAGGGCACGCAGGGCGCGGTGCGGTTCGAGGTACAGGGCATCGTCGGCGGCGAGCCGCGGATCGTCGTCGAACACGTCACGCGCATCCACCCGTCGTGCGCACCGGACTGGCCGGTGCCGCCCAGCGGCGACGGCGCCCACCGCGTGATCATCGAAGGCCGTCCGCGCATCGAGGTCACCGTCGAGGCGAGCGACGAGGGCGAAAACCGGTCGGCGGGCGGCAACGCCACCGCCGTCGGGCGCCTGGTCGGCGCCATCGACTGGCTGGCCGCCGCGGAACCCGGCCTCTACGACGCACTCGACGTCCCGCTGCGCCCGGCAGCAGGCAAGCTCGGAAGGAGGCGTCCGTGAACATCGACATCCCCGCAGGCAAGGACCCGATCGGGTACGTCTGGGGCGAGATGGTGCCCGGCATCGGGATCGCCGCGTCGCAGTTCTCGCTGGCCGTGTACGAGCACACCACGCTGGGGCTGCGGGAGTTCGAAGCCGCGCGGCTGCGGATCGCGCAGATCAACGGCTGCGTCTTCTGCCTCGACTGGCGCACCGAACGCGACGGGCAGAAGGTCGAGGAGGAGTTCGCCGACGCCGTCCTGCAGTGGCGCACGACCGACCGCTTCGACGACCGGACGCGCCTGGCGGCCGAGTACGCCGAGCGCTACGCGACCGACCACCACAACCTCGACGACGAGTTCTGGCACCGGATGTCGGCGCACTACACACAGCGGGAGATCGTCGAGCTGAGCATGAGCCTCGGCGCGTGGCTGGCGTTCGGCCGCCACACCCCCGGCGGGGGGGTGCAAACGTTCTGGTTGCGGCCGCACTCGTCGTGAGTGAGAAACAGTGTTCTAACCCTGTTTCTCACTCACGACAAGCCGCGGCAGACCTCAGAAGTCGGTTGCGATGATCTTCTCGATGTTGCGCTCGGCCAGTGCCGTGATGGTGACGAACGGGTTGACGCTCGTGTTGCCCGGGATCAGCGAGCCGTCGATCGCGTAGAGACCCCGGTAGCCGGCGAGCCTGCCGTAGTTGTCGGTCGCCCTGCCGAGCACCGCGCCGCCGAGCGGGTGGTAGGTGAGATGGTCGCCCCAGATCTTGTACGCGCCGAAGAGGTCGGTCCGGTAGATCGTGCCCTCGGTCGCGTTGATCTTGTCGAAGATGGACTTCGCCATGTCGATCGCCGGCTGCTTCCACGCCGTCTGCCAGTTCAGGTCCACCATCCGCGTCGAGGGGTTCCAGGTGAACTGCCCGCGGTTCGGGTTCTTCGTGATCGACAGGTAGAACGACGCGTACGTCTCGATCCCGGTCGGCAGCGGCGCGACCTCGGCGAACGCGCCCCCCGCGGCCCAGTTGTCGATGCCGCCGCACGGGATGGACGACTGCAGGGCGCCGGTCGGGTCCCACATGTGGTTGGCACGCCCGCACATGACGTTCCCGTTGTCGCCCCAGCCCTTCCCGACCTCGCTGCTGAGGTCGGGAAGCGCGCCGGTCGCCTTGAGCTTCACCAGCAGCTTGCTCGTCCCCACGCTGCCCGCGGCGAAGAACACCTTGTCCGCCGTGACGGTCTTCATCGCCGACACCGCGCCCGCGGTGGTGAGCTGTTCGAGCGTGACGGTGTAGCCGCCGCCGGAGGCGGGCACCACCTGCGTCACGCGGTGCAGCGGCGAGATGGTGACCCGGCCGGTCGCCGCGATCCGCGGCAGGTAGGTCTTCTGCAGGGACTTCTTGCCGTAGTTGTTGCCGTACAGGATTTCCCCGGCCAGCGCCGACTTCGGCACGGTGCCGGCGGCCTCCTGCTCCATGTAGTCCCAGTCGTACACGTCGGGCACGAACACGAACGGGAACCCGGACCGCTGGGCCTGTTTGCGGCCGACGCGCGCGTACTGGTAGCAGTCGGTGGTGTCGAACCAGGCGGGGCGGACGGTCGCGACGCCGAGGGCGGCGTTGGCGCGCGGGTAGTAGACGTCGTACATCTCGTTCGCGTCGACGGTCGGCAGGATGGCGCCGAAGTTCTCCCGCCGCGGCGTGACGGCCATGCCGCCGTTGACCAGCGAGCCGCCGCCGACCCCGCGGCCCTGGTACACGGTGATCCCGCTGAACTCCTCGGCGTCGAGGATGCCGGTGTAGCGCGGGATGTCCCGGTCGATGGGAAAGCCGAGGAAGTTGGACAGCGGCTGCTTGGTCCGGGTGCGCAGCCAGTACGAGCGCTGGTCGGGGCTGGTGGTGTTGGCGAAGATCTTGCCGTCCGCGCCCGGGGTGTCCCAGGCCATGCCCATTTCGACCATGTGGACGTCGATGCCGGCTTCGGCGAGCCGCAGCGCGGCGACCGAGCCGCCGTAGCCGGAGCCGATGACCAGCACGGGGACGCGTGCGGCGTCGGTGATGACGGCGGCCGCCCGCGGCGTTGCGGAAGCCTGGCCGCCTATGACAGCCCCCGCCAATATAGAACCAGTTCCAGCAATGAAGAGACGGCGGGATATGGCGCCAGAAGGTGTTCTCCACACGGGTTCGTCACTCATGTGTTGTTCCTCACCGTTGAGGTATTTAGAACAAGTTATAGCTCGGTGGTGCAGACAAGTCGACATATACCGACGAGTAACCTGGCGGGGTCACGCGGCCGTGCCGCCGAATGGGCCATGATGGACGGCTGTGGAGTCGACCCGAGTGGACCGCTGGCTCTGGGCGGTCCGGCTGACGAAGACCCGCCCGGACGCGGCGGCGGCGTGCCGAGGCGGGCACGTGCGCGTCAACGACAAGCCCGCGAAGCCGGCGACGACGGTCGTGCCGGGCGACGAAGTGCGCCTGCGCATCGGCGGCACGACCCGCGTCCTCGACGTGGTCCGGGTGATCCAGAAACGCGTGGGCGCGGCGGACGCGGCAACGTGCTTCGTGGACCGGACACCGAAACCCCCGCCGGAGTCGGTGATCCCGGTCGCCCGCCGCGACCGCGGCGCGGGACGGCCGACCAAAAAGGAGCGTCGCGTCCTGGACGCCTTCCGCGCCCAGGAACCCTGAGCAGCCTTAGGTCAACTTCCCCGTTGACCTAGGGATCGCGTCCCCCGGCCGGGGTTTGCCGGAAATAGCCGGGAATCCGGACGGCGCCGGTCGGAGTGGACGCAAAGTGGGTAGTCCCCTGCCGGACCGGACGGAGGGGAACGATGACGACCGTAGAGGAAGCCCCGGATCGCCTGCTGGCCGCGGCGCGGCCGCTCGTCGTCCGGTACTGCCGCGCACGCCTCGGCACACCGGACGCCGACGACGTCGCGCAGGACGTCTGCCTGGCCGTGCTCAAGGCCCTCCCGGGCCGCCCACCGGAGCGGCCGTTCCCGAACTTCGTCGCGGGCATCGCCCGCTACAAGGTCGCGGCCGCCCGCAAGGCCGCGGCCCGCCAGCACGACGAGCCGGTCGCCGACCCACCGGACGCGATCGACGTGTCGATGGACCCCGAGCTGCACGCCCTGCGCCGCGAACTTGGGGAACGCATGGCGAAGCTGCTGCAGGTCCTGCCGGAGAAGCAGCGGGAGATCGTGGTGTTGAGGGTGGTGGTCGGCCTGTCGGCAGAGGAGACGGCGGCGGCGGTGGGGTCGACGCCGGGCGCGGTGCGGGTGGCTCAGCACCGGGCGCTCGGTCAGCTGCGGAAGGTTGTCACGGACGCGGCTGGGGCGCACTCGGGCGGCTGAAGGGCGGTGCGGGGCGTGCTCGCCGGTCATGCGGCGCGGGTCGGCCGGGCCGCATGAGCAGGGCTGGAGCCCGACCGCAACCCGCCTCGCACCTCCGCCGCCCAGGCACCCACGGCCACACCTGGCATCTCGGCCCCCACCCGGCCGAGCGACCACGCCACCCCTCAAAGCCCACCCTCGCCGATCATTCCCCTCAACTTGCCCAGCGCGCGGTACTGCGTGATGCGGACGTTGCCCGCCGAGATGCCCAGTGCCTCCGCCGTCTCCGTTGCCGACAGGCCTCCGACCACCCTCAGCGCCAGGATCTCCTGGTGGAGCCGTGGGAGCGTGGCCAGCAGCCTGCCCAGCCTGACGCCCAGGTCCAGCTCCAGTGCGTGGGCCTCCGGCTCGTTGCCGCCCAGGGGGTGGTCCGGAAGCTCCGGGACCGGCTTCGCGCGGTCGCGGGCCACCGCGCGGAACGCGTCGGCTACCTTGTTTGCCGCGATTGCGCGTACCAGGTACAGGAACGAGCCGCCGCGGTCCTGGTAGTTCGGGAGCACCTTGAGGACCGCCAGGCAGACCTCCTGGGCGACGTCGTCGGCCGAGAGGTAGGACAGGTCGCGGCCGCCGATGCGGGCTCGGCAGTACCGCACCACCGTCGGCTTGACCAGGCGCAGCAGTGCCTGGACCGCGTCCGGGTCGCCCGTGCGGGCCGCCGCGACCAGCGGGTCGAGGCGCTCCTTCGCCAGCCTGCCGTCCGGGCGCGGCGATTCCTCGAGCACGACGTAACCGTCGACCGGTGCCTCCACCGGGAGCATGGTTTCCACGGATCCCTCCTCGCGTCCGCCACCGGCACGTCCGTCCACTGTGGAGCACACCGGTGCTTCGACGGTCCGGGTCCGGCATATGGCGTAATCGAGGGGCTGACCAGCAACGTTGCAGGGCGGCAGGATTTGTCCGGCTATTGTCCGGTCCGGCCCCACCGGACGCCGTACGCGAAGCCGGGTGCCAGGTCACGGAACCGCACGTGCACCTCGCCCGCGTCGTCGGCGGCCAGCTCGGCGCCGCGCGGACGGCGGGTCCCGGCGTCGGCCGCGTCGCTCTGGAAGACCTTCTCCAGCCGCACGATCCGCTCCGGCACCCGCGCACCGAACCGGACGTGCAGATCGAACAGGTCGCACGGGTGCCGCGGCACGCAGACGTACCGCGGGCCGCCGAGGTGCGCCCGGAACCGGAGGCCGATCTCGTGCCGCGCGCCGCGCCGCAACGGCTCCGGCAGCCGCAGTGCCAGCCCGACCCGGTCACTCGATTCCATCACGCGGCCGGCGAGCACTCCGCCGTGGAAGACGTCGACCGCCAGATCACCGGGCCCGGATTCACCCGATACGGGTAACGTCAACGCCAGGTCGAGCACGGCGATTTCGTCGGCGTCGGCGATCACCCTGCGGAATTCGAACGCTTCCGGCACCGGCTGGTCGAGAGCGAGCGTGACGCGCAGTTCTTCGGTGTGCCAGCTGCGGCTCGGATAGCGCGGCCGCAGTTCCGCTTCGCGGGTCGCGACGGCCATTGCGGCGATCTGTTCGATGCCCTCGTCGATCCGCCGCCGGACCGTCCGGTCGTCGCGGTCGAGCGTGCTCGCCGCCCAGTGCACCCGCTCCTGGTAGAACGGCTTGCGCGCCCGCTCGTCCAGCGCGAACGCCGCCCGCAGCGCGATCTTCAGGTCGTCCGGCAGCGACTCGACCAGCGGCCGCAGCCGGTCGAGCAGCTTGCGGCGCATCTCCACGGTGCCGTCGGCTTCCGAAATGCCACAAGTGGTGCGCAATGCGGGGCCGATCCGGTCCGCGAGCGGCGTCGTGAAAATTGCCCTCCCTTTGCGCAGTGCCTTGAGCTCGCCGACCACGTCCGCCGCACTGAGGTCCACCGTTCCTCCCCTTTCCACGCACGGGGAGTCAATGTTCGTCAGTGCCACCGCGGATGTCCAGCCGATCACGGCCCGGCAAACGGATCGTTATCCCGGGGTTTCCTTTCCCGCTGCGACGGGAAACGGGAAACTCCTTGCGGTCGCGTTCCCCGCGGCCGCATTCTCGGGTTCGGCCACACGATTCGAAGGAGCCGAAATGAAGATCGTCTGTTCGTTCTCTCAGCTGCTGCGGGCGGGTTTCTGGCTCACGGCGGTGGCACTCGTGACCGGGCTCGCCCTCGGCGGGCAGGACGGCCCGGCGCCGGCGCACCCGCGTCCCCCGGTGGTGGCCGCGGCCCCGGCCGGGTGATCGTGACCCGGCCGTTGCCCCGGCCCCGGTTGGGGGCGGCGGGCGGCGGGTACTTGTTGATCATGAGCCCGAGGATGTGGCGCCTGCTGATCTCGGGGTCGCTGCGGCTGTTCCTGATCAGTGCCGTGCCGGCCGCCGCCCACCTGTCCGTACTCGCCGGCCTGGCGGCGACGGTCATCGCGTTCGTCGTGCCTGCCCCACGGCAGCCGCGCGAGCCCGGCGGCCCCGGCTGACCCGCAGGCGGTCTGCCGCGGCTTGTCGTGAGTGGTAATTAGGGTTAGAACCCGAATTACCACTCACGAGCCCGGACCGGCCACCCAGCCGCGGCGCCGGACGCACCGGCCCCGCAGCACGACCGCGGCCGGATCGGCCAGCTGGGCCAGGTCCTCCCGCGGGTCCCGGTCGTAGACGACCGCGTCGGCCGGGGCGCCCGGTTCCAGGCCGCGCAGTCCCAGGTACTCGCGCGCACTCCACGACGCCGCCGCCAGCGCGTCGTGCGGCTTGACTCCCGCCGCGGCCAGCGCGCGGATCTCGGCCACGATTCCCCCGTGCGGCAGGGAATCCGTGCCCGCCAGCACCCGCACGCCCGCCTCCGCGGCCGCGGCCGTCAGCGCGCCGTGCACCCGCGCGCCGCTCAGGTACCACGTGCGGGCCGGGCTGTCCGGCTCGTTCTCCCGCCGCCGCAGGCTTCCGGTGATCACCGACAACGTCGGCGTCAGCGCCGTCCCCTGCTCGGCCATCCGGGCCAGCAGGCCCGGGTCGAGGCACATCCCGTGCTCCAGGCTGTCGACGCCCGCCGCCACCGCCGCCGCGCCGCCTTCCGGGTGCTGGCTGTGCACCGCCACCCGGCCGCCTGCCGCGTGCACCTCGCGCACCACGGCCCGCAGCACGTCCACCGGCACCGCGGCATCACCGACGCGCCAGTCCGCGATGATCTTCGCCCAGCCCGTCCGCGCGGCCTGCGCGGCCGCCAGTGCGGGCAGCTCGCCGTGGTCCGCGCGACGGCCCCAGCCGTCGAAGAACTGGCCGTGCTGCGCCAGCCACGGGCCCGCGTGCCGGGCGCGCGGCACGTCGGGGTCCTCGCCGAACCACGCGGGCGGCTCGCCCGGCAGTCCCGGGGAGCGGATCAGCGTCACCCCCGCGTCGACGTGCTGGTGCAGCTGTTCCCGGAGCAGCCCGGCGTCCATCGGCTGCCCGGGCGCGGCCGCGCCGGGATGGGTGTGCGCGTCGACCAGGCCGGGCACCAGCCAGCCCTCGGCCACCAGCGTCGCGCCCGGGACCGGGTCGGTCGTCCAGCGGTCCCCGTCGGCGTAGAGGTCGGCGTACTCGCCGTCCGGCAGCGCGTACCCCCTGATGCGCGTGATCACCACGCCGAACGTACCCGCGTACGCAGCCCGGCGTAGGCGCAAGTGCCGTACGCCGTCGGACGACCGCGGGCGCCCGGATCCCGAGGATGGGAGCCACCGAAACCCCGAGGAGGCGACCATGACCCGGCTGGGCATCCGGACCCGCAAGACCTTTCTCGTCGCGCACATCGTGGCGGCCGGGGCGTGGATCGGGATCGACGCGGTCCTCGGCATCCTCGTCACGACCGCGCTCGTCACCGGCGACGCGGGCGTCCGCACCACCAGCCTGGCGGCACTCGGCCTGTTCGCCGTGTGGCCGATGCTGACCGCCGCCGTCCTGACGCTCGCCACCGGCGTCGTGCTCGGCCTCGGCACCCGGTACGGCCTCCTCCGCTACTGGTGGGTGGCCGTGAAGCTCGTGATCAACGTCCTGATGGCAGTGCTGATCCTCGTCGCGCTGCGCCCGGGAATCGCCCAGGCCACCGCGGACCCGCAAGGCCTGCTCTACCCCGTGGTCGTCGCCCCTGCCCTGTTGCTGTTCGCCAGCGTCCTCTCGGTCTTCAAGCCGTGGGGCCGCATCCGGAAGGAGCACCATGACCCTGCCCGTCGCCACGACCGCGCTGACCAAGCGCTACGGACCGGCCGCCGCCGTCGAGGACCTGAACCTGTCCGTGCGGGCCGGTGAGGTGTACGGCTTCCTCGGCCCCAACGGCGCCGGCAAGACGACCACCCTGCGCATGCTGCTCGGCCTGATCCGGCCGACGTCCGGCCGGGTACGGCTGCTCGGCGCCGAACCGGGACCGGCCAGCCTCGCCCGTGTCGGCGCCCTGATCGAAGGACCCGCGTTCTACCCGTACCTGTCCGGCCGGGCCAACCTGCGGGTCCTCGCCGACCACGCCGGGGTGCGGCGGACGCGCGTCGAGGAGGTGCTCGACGTCGTCAGCCTCACCGAGCGCGCCAAGGACCGGTACTCGACGTACTCGCTCGGCATGAAGCAGCGGCTCGGCCTGGCCGCGGCGCTGCTGAAGGACCCCGAGCTGGTGGTACTCGACGAGCCCACCAACGGCCTCGACCCGGCGGGCATGGCCGACATGCGGGTCACCCTGCGCAAGCTGGCCGCCGGCGGGTGCACCGTGCTGCTGTCCAGCCACCTGCTGGCCGAGGTCGAGCAGATCTGCGACCGCGTGGGCGTGCTCGACCGCGGACGGCTCGTCGCCGAGACCACGGTCGCGGACCTGCGGTCCGGCGGCGCGCTGCGCGTCGTCGCCGAGCCGCTCGAGCAGGCACGCGACCACCTGCGGCACCGCTACGGCGGCGTCCGCGTCGACGGCCGGGCCCTCGAACTCGACGTCGACCCCGGTGAGGCCGGCCGCGTCAACGCCGGGCTGGTCGGCGCCGGCTGCACCGTCACCGAGCTGCGCTGGCACGAACCCGACCTGGAACAGACCTTCCTCGCCCTGACCGGAGGTACCCCCGATGCTGCGTGACATCCGCGCCGAGCTGACCAAGCAGGCCCGCCGCCCCGCGACCTGGCTGCTGCTGGCCGTCGCCGTCGTCCTGACCCTCACCTTCGGCTACGCCGTCCCGTACGCGGGCCTGAGCGGGGCCACGTCCGGGCCGCCGGGCTCCGGCCGCGGGCTGGCCGCGATGCTGCCGGACGCTTTCGTCGGCAGCGCCCTCGGCGGCCTGCCGATCTTCGTCGGCGCCCTCGCGCTGATCTTCGGCGTGCTGGTCGCGGGCAGCGAATACGGCTACGGCACGTGGAAAACCGTGCTGGTGCAACACCCTTCGCGCGTCGCGGTGTACGGCGCGAAGCTGGTCACCGTCGCACTGGCGACGCTCGCGGCGGTGCTGACGCTGTTCGCGGCGACGGCGGGGGCGAGCGCACTCGTGGCGTCGCTCGAAGGCCAGGCGCTGACCTGGCCCGCCGTCTCCGACGTCCTGCTCGGCCTCGGCGCCGGCTGGCTGGTCACGACCATGTGGGGCGCGCTCGGCGTGCTGCTGGCGATCGGCCTGCGCTCGGTCGCGCTGCCGATCGGGCTGGGCCTGGTGTGGCTGCTCGCGGTGCAGAACCTCCTCGCGTCGATCGCCGCGCCGCTGCTGGACTGGGTCGCGCAGCTGCAGAAGGTGCTGCCCGGCCCGAACGCGGGTGCGCTGGCCGCGGCGTTCGGGGCGAGCGCGCCGGGCGTCGGGCAGGTCGTCGGATCGGGGCAGGCGACCGCCGTGCTGGCCGGGTACCTGGTCGTGTTCGGCGTCCTCGGCGGCTGGCTGCTGCACCGCCGCGACATCGCCTGACCTGCGCCCGGTGCGGTGAGGCGGGGGCCGGTCACGCCCGGTGTAGGGTTTCCCGGTTCCGACGACCGCGTGAGGTGCCATGACAGTGCGGCGGTACCCAGTCGCGATCCTGCTCGTCGTCCTCACGGTCACCCTGGTCGTGGTCAACGGCTTCGCGTTCTGGGGCGACACCCTCGCGCAGTGGGCCGACGACGCGATGCAGCTCTCGGCCGGGATCGCCGCGGTCGTCAGCGGGGTCCTGCTTGCCCGCCGGACCCGCGGCCACCAGCGCTGGTGGCGGCTGCTCATCGCGTTCGGCATGACGGGCTGGTCGCTCGGCCAGTGCGTCTGGTCGTGGTACCAGCTCGTCGACGGCCGCGGGCTGCCCTCGCCGTCACTGGCCGACGTCGGCTACCTGAGCTTCCCGGTGTTCGCGCTCGCCGCACTGTTCACCCTGGCCAGGGCCCGGATCCGGCCGGACCGCGCACGACGGCTGCCCGCGCAGTGGACGGCCCACTTCGGCGTCGCGGTGGTGCTCGACGGCCTGGTCGTCACCGGCTCGCTGTTCATCCTCACCTGGACCGCGGCACTCGGGCAGGTGGTCAGGGCCACCGGGCCGGACGCGCTGACCTGGGCGGTCGCCATCGCCTACCCGCTGTCCGACCTGGTGATCGTGGTCGTCGCGCTGCTGCTGGTGGTGTTCGACCGGGTGGACCGCCCGTACCGCGCGAACCTGCTGCTGCTCGCCGTCGGGATCGTCGCGCTGGCCTGCTCCGACAGCGTGTTCGCCTACCTGGTCAGCATCGGCGCGGAGAGCATGAAGCCGTGGTCGGACGGCGGGTTCGTGCTCGGGCCGCTGTTCATCGCCTACGCACTGCTGGTGACGCCGAACCAGCGGCGGCGGGACGAGGCGGGCCAGCCGGTCGGCGTCGACTGGTGGCAGCTGGCGCTGCCGTACGTGCCGGTCACCGCGGTCGCGCTGCTGATCACCGTGCAGGTCGTGGCCGGTGCCGGGCCGGACGTCGTCGAGGTCTCGGTCGGGGTGCTGGTCATCTTCCTCGTGCTGGCCCGGCAGCTGCTTTCCCTGCTGGACAACCGGGTGCTGCTGCGCCGGGTGTACGAGGGCCAGCAGCAGCTGACCCACCAGGCCTACCACGACCCGCTGACCGGGCTGGCCAACCGCGCGCTGTTCGCCGACCGGCTGGACCGGGCGGTCGAGGAGGCGCACCGGCCGCTGGTGCTGATCTTCGTCGACCTCGACGACTTCAAGGAGGTCAACGACCGGTTCGGGCACGCGGGCGGCGACGTCCTGCTGCACGCGGTCGCCCAGCGGCTGCTGAGCTGCGTCCGCGCGGGCGACACGGTGGCGCGCCTGGGCGGCGACGAGTTCGCGATCCTGCTGGAGGGCGAGCTGGATGCCCCGCAGGCCGTCGCCGACCGGATCCAGGGCGCGCTGCGGCGGCCGTTCGCCGTCAACGGCACGCTGGTCCCGGTCCGCGCGAGCATGGGACTGGTGGTGCCGGACCCGGACGAGCCGGCGATCACGGCGGACGTGCTGCTGGGCCGCGCGGACACGTCGATGTACGCGGGCAAGCGGCTGGGCAAGGACACCACCGTCGTCTACCGCCCGTCGGAGGACGCGCCACCGGACTTCCCGGCGGCACTGCGCCGCGCGGACGGCGGCATCCCGGAGGGGTTCGGGCTGGTGTTCCAGCCGATCGTCCGGCTGCCCGGCGGCGCCCCGCAGGCGGTGGAGGCACTGGCGCGCTGGACGGCCCGCGACGGCACGGCGGTGTCCCCCGAGACGTTCGTCCGCGCCGCCGAGGGCGCGGGTCTGGGCGCCGAGCTCGACGCGCTGGTGCTGGACCTGGCCTGCCGCGAGATCACCACGGCAGGGGTGGACCTGACGGTGCACGTCAACGTGTGCGCGAGCCGGCTCGGCGCGGCAGCGCTGGAGCAGAGCGTCGGCGCGGCACTGGACCGCTACGGCCTGCCCGCGGAGCGGCTGGTCGTCGAGATCACCGAGACGGTGCCGGTCCCGGACCTGGCCGCGGGCGCGGCGGCGATCCGGCGCCTGCAGGACCTCGGCGTCCGGGTGGCCCTCGACGACTTCGGCGCGGGCTACAGCTCGCTGACGGTCCTGCACGCGCTGCCGGTCGACCTGGTCAAGCTGGACCGCGCCCTGATGACCGGCGACCGCCCGGACCGCGACGCGGCCCTGTGCCGGTCACTGGTCGGGCTGTGCGCCGACCTCGGCGTCGACGTGGTCGCCGAGGGCATCGAGACACGCGCGCAGGCGGAGCTGGTGACGGGCGCGGGCTGCCCGGCGGCCCAGGGCTACCTCTTCGGCCGCCCGGCCCCGCTGACCACCCTCCGGCTTTCGACCCTCTCCGCCGGCTAGCTGTCCAGCGTGCTCTGAAGGCCACCATCAAGGCATCTGGTGCTGTGATGGTGGCCTTCAGAGGCTTTGGAGTCAGCTCACCCCCGAGGGCAGCACACCGAAAATCGTCGCCGTCGAACCCGCTCCACGGCGGTTGATCGGGCCACCCGCCAGCACCCACGCCCCCGTCGTGGGCAGGGCCGCGAGGTTGGCCAGGATCTCCAGGCTGATCCGGTGCCGCCGGTAGACCAGCTTGGACACCGTGTACGTCTCGTCGGTGCCGACGTCGGGGCTGAACGTGTCGGTGCCCGTGCCGCCGCGGCGGCCCAGGCGTCCGGTGTCGATCAGCCACTGGACCGCGGGGACCGAGAAGCCCGGCTGGTGCAGGACGCCGTCCGCGCCGGTGTTGGGGAACGCCGGGGTGCCCCACTTGGCGTCCCAGCCGGTCCAGAGGACGACCACGGACTCCGCCGGGATCCGGCCGTGGCGCTTCTCCCATGCCTTGAGGTCGTCGATCGTCACCGCGTAGTCGGGGTTCGCCGCGGCCTTCGCCCGGACGTCGATCTTCACCGCGGGCCGGAACAGGTCGCCGGGGTCCAGCTCGTCGGCGAGCGGCTCGCCGGTGTTGAAGTGCCCGGGCGCGCCCCAGTGCGTGCCCGTGTGCTCGCCTTCGCGGACGTACTGCAGGTAGTAGCCGTCCTGCGGGATGGTCGCGATGGTCTCCAGCTCGAACGCCGGGTCCCCGGGGAAGACGTTGGTGGTGGCCGGATCGTTGACGTGCGACAGGCTGACCAGGTTCAGCTGGTCGAGCCGCACCGGCGGCGCGGCCTGTGCGGTCCGCCCGGACAGCGCGGCGCCGAACACCCCGGCCAGCCCCGCGGCCAGCACCCTGCGTCTCATCGGCATGAGGGATCACCTTTCACCGGTCCGGCCGCCGCCCGTGCGGCGGCCCTGCCGGTGATATCACCCGTGCTGGGCGGGGCCAAGGAGTTGCGCGAAGATGACGTCCGTGGACGACGACATCGAAGACAACGCCGACACCGGCATCCTCGACCCCGAGGACACCCTCGACGACCGCGACGAGCTGGCGGAAGGGTACTCGCCGCCGGAACGCGCGCAGGCCACCGAGGGCTGGGGCACCACCGCGCGCGAGACGGCGGAGGGCGAGAGCTGGGCGGGCCGCCTCGCCCGCGAAGTCCCGGACGTGACCGACGACGGCGGCGACGGCCTCGGCGACACGGCCGACACCGACGGCGAGCCGTGGGACGACGAGGTCGGCGACGTCCGCGCGGGCCGCCTGGTCGCGTCCGACGAAGGCTTCGGCGAGGACACCGACGAAGAGCTGTACGCCTCCGACGCGGGCATCGACGGCGGCGCGGCGTCGGCGGAGGAAGCGGCCGTCCACGTGATCGACCCGTCCCGGCGCTGGTGATTCCTGCCCGGTTCCGCCCTTGCCGGGAATTCACTGCGGATTTCGCCGCTTCTGCCTCGTCCGGCCGCGGGCGCTCTTTTACGCTCGCGGCCGAACGAGGCAGAAAGGACATTTCTGTGAATCGCATCGAATCGGCCGCCCAGCGCGTCACGTCGGACGACATCGTCCCGCTCACCCCGCTGGAGCCGGTGAGCTGCGCATGGGCGGTGTGGCGCGCGGTCACCCGCCTGGCCTGCGCCCAGCGCGCGACGGCCGAGCGCGAGTTCGCCCGCGCGATCAACCAGGGCACCCCGGACATCAACATCGGCTTCCACCCGTCGGCGGCCGAAGCGGTCCACCACGCGGCGGCTCCGGGCGGCGTGTCGGTGCTGCAGCTGCTGCGCGCCGTCGAGACGCACCTCTGAGGTCGTCAGCACCCTTTCCCGTCATTCTCCGCGATTCTCGGATTCCCCGTCGCCCTTCGGCCGGGGAAAATCGGCTCCCGCCGATACCACGAGAAGGATGACAGTGAATCGCATTGAGAAGGCAGCCGCCGACGTTCGACTGACGCCGTTGGAATGCGTCACGCCCCGGATCCCGGCAACCTGCGCCGACGCGTTCGTCGCCGCCGCGGAGGTCGCGGCCTACGCGACCCGGCGGAACGCCGTGATGCGCGCCATGGTCGCGGCAACCGAACGGACGGCCAACGCCGTGGGCGGCCGCACCTTCGACGTCGGATTCCGCTAACGCACGGTCACACCTGGACGCGGTTGTACTCCCGCACCGCGTCCAGGTACTCCCCGATCGCATCCCGGTTACGCAGCAGGCATTCCGCCCGCCGGGTCATGCGGTCACGTTCCGCCTCCAGAGTCGCGATCATCTCCGGAGTAGCGTCGGGAAAGTAGATCGTCCGCGGCTTGTCGAGGCACGGCAGGATCTGCTTGATGATCCGCGTCGGCAGGCCGGCGTCGAGCAGGCCGCGGACCTGGATGACCCGGTCGACCGTCGGCTCGTCGTAGTCGCGGTAGCCGTTGGGGCCGCGGCCTGCCACGATCAGTCCCTGTTCCTCGTAGTACCGGAGCAGCCGGCGGGACGTGCCGGTGCGCTCCGCGAGCTCGCCGATCCGCATGTGTGCCACCTCACGTAGACCTTCACATCAATGTGAGGGTTTGAGCATAGCCGCATGACCGATCTCCGCACCCGACCGCTTCCCCTGACCGCACTCCTCGCCCTGACGACCGCCGCGTTCGTCACCGTGCTCACCGAGGCGCTGCCCGCCGGTGTGCTGCCCGGGATGAGCGCCGGCCTCGGTGTCGGTGAATCCGCCGCGGGCCAGGCCGTGACGATCTACGCGCTCGGCACCGCCCTCACCGCGATCCCGCTCTCCGCGGCCACCGCGGCCTGGCGCCGCAAGCGCTTGCTGCTGGCCGGGGTCGCCGGGTTCGCCGTCGCCAACACCGTGACGGCCCTGTCGTCGGACTACGTCCTGACGATGGCCGCCCGGTTCGTCGCCGGTGTCGCCGCGGGTGTCGTCTGGGCACTGCTGGCCGGGTACGCGCGGCGGCTGGCGCCCGCGCACCTGCAGGGCAAGGCCATCGCGATCGTGATGACCGGCATCCCGCTGGCCCTGTCGCTGGGCATCCCCGCCGGGACGTTCCTCGGCGGCCTGCTCGGCTGGCGCTCGGCGTTCGCCGTGATGTCGGCGATCGCGGTCGTGCTCCTGGCCTGGATCACCGCCGCGGTCCCGGACCAGCCCGGGCAGACCGGCGCCCGCGTGCCCGTCCTGCGCACGCTGAGTGTGCCGGGTGTGCTCCCGGTGCTGGCCGTGACGCTGGTGTTCGTGCTCGCGCACACCGTGCTCTACACCTATGTCGCCGCGTTCCTCGGGCACGCCGGGATGGGCGGCGCGGTGGACGTCGTCCTGCTCGTGTTCGGCGTCGCGTCGATGGCCGGGATCTGGGCGGTCGGCGCGGTGATCGACCGCGCGCTGCGGACGCTGATGGTCCTCGCCACGATCCTGGTCGCGGTGGCCGCGGCGCTGCTGGCGGTGTTCGCGGGCAGTCCCGCCCTGGTCTACCTCGCCGTGGCGCTCTGGGGCCTGGGCTGGGGCGGCGTCCCGACACTGCTCCAGACGGCGGCCGGGAACGTCGGCGGCGAGGCCGCGGACAACGCGCAGGCCATGCTGGTCACGCTCTGGAACGCGGCGATGGCCGCGGGCGGCGTGGCGGGCGGTGTCCTGCTCGACGCCGCCGGGCCCGCGGCGTTCCCGTGGGCGCTGCTGCTGCTCCTGCTGCCGGTGCTCGCGGTGGTCCTCGGCGCCCGGCGGCACGGATTTCCGGCGCGGTCCTGAGTGGACGGGAACAATCCCCGGCCTTCCGGCGTAACGTCCGGGTATGGAGACCCCGTTGAGCACCGACCGTCTCGTGATCCGGGACTGGACGCCTGCCGACGCCGAAGCCGCGTTCGCGGTCTACGGCGCGGAGGACGTGACGCACTGGCTCACCCCCGCCATGGACCGCGTCGGCGACATCGGCGCGATGCGCTCGGTCCTGCACGCCTGGCAGGAGGCGCAGCCGAACCTGCCGCCGCCGCGGGGCCGCTGGGCCGTCGAGCGCAAGGAGGACGGCGCGGTGATCGGCGGCCTCGGCATCCGGCTGCTGCCGCCGTTCGAGGAGGACCTCGAACTCAGCTGGCAGCTGAATCCCGAGGTCTGGGGCCAGGGCTACGCGTCGGAAGCGGCGTCCGCGCTGATCGAGTGGGCGTTCACGCAGGACACCGAAGAGCTCTTCGCGGTCGCGCGGCCGAACAACACCCGCGCGATCGCCGTGGCGAAGCGGCTCGGGATGCGGTGGGTCGGCGAGACCGACAAGTACTACAACCTGCGGCTGCAGGTGTACCGGATCCGGCACACCGACCTCATCGGCTGACCGGCTCCAGCAGGAACACGCGGATCTCGCGGTGCGCGGCCCGCTCGGCGTAACGGTCGTAGGCGGGCCAGTACGCGGCCACCGCGTCCCACGTCTCCTGGCGCTCCCGGCCGGTCAGGAGCCGTCCGGTGACGTCGATCGTGCGCCCGTCCACGGTCGCCCGCGCCGCCGGGTGCGCCAGGAGGTTCGCCGACCACGCCGGGTGCGCTTCGCCGCCCCAGTTGGAGCCGATCACGACATAGCCGCCGCGTTCGACGTACAGCAGCGGGACCTGGCGGGGTTCGCCGCTGCGCCGTCCGGTCGTGGTGAGCAGCAGGGTCCGCAGCCCGACGGCCGCGCCGACCCCCAGCCGCCCGCCGCTGATCCGCAGCAGCACCCGGTCGGCGGGCACGAGCGCCCGCCCGAGCACCGCGAACGCGCGGCTCTTGCCGAGCCCGGCGAAGACTTTCCGCATCACGCGGGAATCCTAACGTCGCGCAGGCGGGCGCCGGTCTGGCAAGGTCGCGCTCATGACGCGTCCCGAAACGGCCGCCGAGGTGTTCGACGCCCTCGGCACGGACTACGAACACGCCTTCCGCACCGCCACCGCGCAGCGGGCGGCGCTCACCGACCTGCTCGCGGCCCTGCCCCCGGAGGCGAAGGTGCTCGACCTCGGCGCGGGCACCGGGCGGCCCACCGCGGAGCTGCTGGTCGCGGCGGGCCACGACGTCACCGGCTACGACGTCGCGCCGAAGATGGTCGAGATCGCCAGGGCCCAGGTGCCCGCCGCCCGGTTCGAGCACGGGGACATGCGCGAACTGTCCTTTCCGGACGGAACGTGGGACGCGATCACGGCGTTCTTCTCGATGCTGCAGCTGCCCCGCGCCGAGCAGGAGACGATGATCGGCCGGCTGGCGGCCTGGCTGAAGCCGGGCGGGCTGCTGCTGTTCGCGACCGTGCCCGCCGACGTCGACGGCGTCGACATCGTGTTCATGGGCCACCCGGTCCGGGCGAGCAGCTTCCCCGCCGAGGCGCTGGCCGATCGGCTGCGCGCGGCGGGCCTGGAGGTCGTCCGCGAGGACCAGGCGGAGTTCACGCCCGACCACCCGGACGCCGGCCCCGAGCCGCACGTCTACCTGACCGCTCGCAAGCCGATCGATTGACCGCGGAGTTCACCCCCGGCCACCCCGAACCGCACACCTGACCACCTGCAAGCCGATCGATTGACTTTCGATAGAAATCGAGCGATAGTCGGCACATGATAAGCGAGAAGTGGGCCGTCGCCGCGCTCCGGGTGTTCCTCGTCGTGCTCTTCGGCGTCCTCGTCGTGTTCCAGACGCTGTCGCTGCCGGGCGGGATCGCCTACCACACGCAGCAGAACCCGCACGACGCGAACCTGCGCTGGCCGCTGACCGCGATCGCGGTGTTCCTGGTGCTGTGCGTGCAGGCGGTGCTCGTCGCGACCTGGAAGCTGCTGACCCTGGTCAAGAAGGACCGGATCTTCACCAGCGCGTCCCTGAAGTGGGTCGACGTCATCGTCTGGGCGGTGGCCGCGGCGTGGCTGGTGTTCGCCGGCCTGCTGGTGTTCGTCGGGATCAACGCCGACGACCCCGGCATGCCGATGGTGCTGTTCCTGGTGACGGTCGGCATCACCGTGATCGGGCTGCTGATGGTGGTCATGCGCGCGCTGCTGCGCCAGGCCACCACGCTGCGGTCCGACCTGGAAGGGGTCATCTGATGCCGATCGTCGTGCGCATCGACGTCGAGCTGGCCAAGCGCAAGATGAGTGTCGGGGAGTTCGCGGAGAAGGTCGGCCTGACCCCGGCGAACGTCGCGGTGCTGAAGAACGGCCGCGCGAAGGCGGTCCGGTTCAGCACGCTGGAGGCGATGTGCCGCGTGCTCGGCTGCCAGCCCGGCGACCTGCTGGAGTGGGTCGACGGCGAAGACGAACCCTAGGCACACCCCCGCAGGTGGCCGGGTGCCCACCGCTCAGTGCCCGCCCGCGTTCCACGCGTCCTGGGCGAAGTTCTCCACCGCCAAGGAATAAGTGCTGGCCAGCGCGTAACAGCTGCCCCGTTGCCACCAGCTCTGCCCGTCGCACATCCGGCGCAGGTCCCAGTACATCGTGGCGTTGATGCGGTGGAACCAGGGCTGGCTGTCGAGGCCGGCCGTGTAGTGGTTGCGGTAGCCGAAGTCGTGGCGCATGCAGTACGGGCGGAAGTTGAACGCCAGCGGGAAATCGGCCCAGGTGCCGGGCACCCCCGGTACCGAGCAGCCGTCGGTCGACCAGTCGAAGTGGTAGAGGCTCCAGTAGTCGTTGTTGCGGGCGAAGGCCCACTTCGCGTAGCTGTCCGACGTCGGCCCGGTGAAGTCGACGTACACGCTGGCGAAGTTGGGCCATGCCTTCGCCGTCTTCCAGTCCGAGACCGTCTCCCCGGCCAGGTTGTGGGCGATGACCCGGAAGTCGAAGTCCTGGAACGGCAGCAGCGAGGTCTCCGGCACTTCGGCGAAGTAGCTGCTGGTCCCCGGGTTCGCGATGATCGGGGCGTAGGTGTTCACCCAGACGTTGGACGTCGACGGGCCCCGGTGCTGCAGCTGGAAGTACAGCCCGTCGGAGTAGGGGCTTTCCCATTCCGTGCGCACCATCCCGGTCCGCGCGATCGGGAACGCCCGCATCGTCGGTTTCGCGGGCAGCGGTGGCAGGGGCCGGGCGCTGACGGTGTTCGAGAACCCGCTCTGCCCGGCCGCGTTCGCCGCCGTCACCTTGTACTCGATCGTGAAGCCGTTCCACTGTCCGGTGTGGACGAACGAGGTGCCGTAGACCGGCTTCGGGTGATACAGCCACGCGCTCTGTCCCTGCGGGCGGTAGTACACCCAGTAGTACACGTTCGGCGACGGGCTGGCGTTCCACGACAGCGACACCTGCCGGTCGCCCGCCACCGCGGTCAGGCCCGACGGCGCGGCCGGGACCGGCAGGAACGGTGTCGCCGACACCGTGTTCGAGAACCCGCTCTGCCCGCCGAGGTTCGCCGCGGTGACCTTGTACTCCACGCTGAAGCCGTTGAACAGCGGCTTGTGCACAAAGGACGTTCCGCGCACCGGCGTCGCCACGTTGTACCAGGCCGACTGGCCCTGCGGCCGAAAGTAGACCCAGTAGTAGACGTCCGGCGTCGGGCTGGCGTTCCACGACAGGGTCACCTGGGAGTTGCCCGCGGTGGCCCGCAGGTTCGACGGCGCCGACGGCGGTGGCGGCACCGGGGTCGCCGCGACCACATTGGACGGTGCGCTTTCCCCGGCGACATTGTTGCCGAAGACCCGGAACTCGTACCGGTGGCCGTTGGTGAGCGACCGCACCGTCACCGCGTAGGCGTTGATGCCCGCGGGACCCTGCGTCCAGCCCTGCTGCCCGGCCGTGGTGTCGCGGTACTCGACCCGGAACGCGGTCGCGTGCTCGGCGCCCTGCCAGCCGAGGCCGACCTCGCCGTTGCCCGCGATCGCCGTCAGCGACGGCGCCGCCGGGACCGGCGGCAGCGGCCGCGCGCTCGCCACCGGTGTCGTCCTGCTGTCCCCTGCCCAGTTCGTCGTCGCGACCTTGACCTCGTAGGTGTGCCCGTTGGTCAGCGGCGACAGGGTTGCCGTGGTCCCGCTGAACGGCACCGAAAGCTTGCGGAACGACTCCCCGGTGCTCGCGTCGCGGTAGTAGACCCAGTAGTAGACGTCCGATGTCGTGCTCGCGGTCCAGTTGACGACGATCTGGCCGTTGCCGGGGGTGAGCCGGAGGTTGGTCGGCGGCGCCGGGAGCCCGCCGTGCGCGGTCACGGAGACGGTGTTCGACGGCGCACCGAGCCCGCCCGCGTTCTCCGCCCGCACCTGGAACTCGTAGACGTGGCTGTCCTGCAGCCCTTCCCAGCTCGCCGAGGTCTGGTCGGTCGGGTAGAGGGCCTTGGTGAAGGCGGTCTCGCCCGCGGTGACGTCCCGCCGGTACATCCAGTAGTACATGTTCGGCCCGGCGGAGTCCCACGCGAGGTCGACGCTGCCGTCGCCGGCCGCGATGCCGGTGAGGTTGCCGGGCGCGCCCGGCACCGCCACGCTCGCCACGGCGCCGACGACGTCGGAGTCGGGGCCGTCGCCTGCCAGGTTCGTCGCGGCGACCTTGAAGTCGTACCGGTGCCCGTTCGTCAGCAGGCCGACGGTCGTCGACGGCTCGGCCGACGGGTACGGGAGCTTGGTGTACGCCCCGCCCGCCGTGCTGTCGCGGTAGTAAACCCAGTAGTAGACGGCGTTCTGCGCGGTCCAGGTCAGCTTGACCGTGCCGTCGGCCTGCGGGGCCGCGGCCAGGCCGGTGACCTTGGCGGGCAGCGGCGGCAGCGGCTTGGCCGTCACGACCGCGCTGGCGGCGCCCTCCCCGCCCGCGTTGACGGCGGAGACCTTGAACTCGTAGGCGTGCCCGTTGGCCAGCAGCCCGAGTGTCGCGGTCGTGCCGTCGGTGATCGGGTACTGGGCCTGGGTGAAGTTCGTTTCCCCGGCGGTGGTGTCGCGGTAGTAGATCCAGTACCAGAGATCGGGTCCCGGCGCCGTCCACGACAGCGAGACCTGCCCGTCGCCGGGCGTGGCGGTCAGCCCGGTGGGGGCCGGCGGCTTGTCGTAGCGGGCCGTCGCCCTCGCGGGCGCGCTGACCGGGCCGTCGCCGCCGGCGTTGATCGCGGCGACCTGGAATTCGTACTCGTGGCCCGCCATCAGGTAGCCGGGACGGAAGGAAGTCCCGTCGGTGATGGGGTATTCGAGCTTGGTGAACGCGGTTTCCCCCGCGGTGACGTCCCGCTGGTAGATCCAGTACCAGAGGTTGTCCCCCGGCGACGGCGCCGTCCACTGCAGGCTCACCGAGCCGTCGTTGTTCGCCGTGGCCGTCAGCCCGGACGGCGCGCCCGGCTTGTCGTAGCGGATGGTGGCGCGGGCAGGCGCGCTGCGCGGCCCTTCGCCGCCGGCGTTGATCGCGGACACGGCGAACTCGTACTCGTGGCCGTTGAGGAAGCCGCCCGGCTTCGCCGTCGTCCCGTCGGTGACCGGGTAGGTCATCTGCGTGAAGTTCGTTTCGCCCGCGGTGACGTCGCGTTCGTAGATCCAGTACCAGTTGCGGCCCGGCGGTGCCGACCAGGACAGCTGGACGGCGCCGAGGCCGTCCGCCGTGGCGGTCAGCCCGCCCGGCGCGAGCGGCTTGTCGTACCGGGCGGTGGCCTGGACCAGGTTGCTCGGCCCGCTCTCGCCACCGCCGTTGCTCGCGGTCACCTTGAACTCGTAGACGTGCTGGCTGGCCAGGTCCGGCGCGGTCGCGGACGTGGCGAGCGGATCCGGCACGGCCACCGGTGTGAAGTCGGTCTGCCCGGCGGTGACGTCCCGCAGGTACACCGAATAGCGCGCGGTGACACCGACCGGGGCCCAGGTCAGGGCGACCCCGCCCGCGCCGTTCGCGGTGGCCTGCAGGTTCGCCGGTGCCGGTGGCGGCTCGACGTGGACGGTCACGCTCGCCACGGCGCTCGCCGGTCCTTCACCCGCGCTGTTCACGGCGGCGACCTTGAATTCGTAGGTCACCCCGTCTTCGAGGAAGCCGAGATCGGTGGTCGTGGCGGTGTAGCTCGCCGGCATCCGGCTGAAGTAGGTCTGGCCGTGCGTGACGTCGCGGCGGTAGAGGCGGTAGGACGTCGCGCCGGTCACCGGCTGCCAGGACACGGTGACGGGGCTGCCCGTGCCGGTCAGCGTCAGGCCGGTCGGCGCGGCGGGTCCCGTTCCCGGGGCCGACGGCGGCCAGGCGACCTCGGTGAAACGGGCCCGGTAGATCCGGGCGTCGGCGAAGTTCTGGGCGTTGTCGAGCGAGTTGACGTTGTAGGAGATCAGCAGCTTGCCGTTCGCGGCCAGCTCGGGATGGGTACGCGGGTCGTAGATCTGCTGCTGCTTGCCGTTGCCGGGCTCGGGTGCGTCGAACAGGTACCGCGGCGCGTCGAACGGGCCGGTGGGCGCGGGCGCGACGTGCGCGACGATCGACGGCGAGAACGGGGTGTCGGCGTCCTGCGTGACCAGCACGTACTGCGAGCCGATCTTGTCGACGGAGAACGCCGTTCCGACGCCGCTCAGCAGGCGGGTGGACGCGCTTTCGCTCGACGACCAGCCGGTGCCGGTCCAGAACTCCCAGGCACCGGACAGCCCGAGCGGCGTCCGGGCGAGGTGGGCGAACTTCAGCGAGCCGGCGGACTCGGTGCCGTACACGTAGGTGTAGCCGCCGTCGTCCAGCACGGCGGAACCCCAGCCGATCGTGGTGCCGAGGGGCAGCGGCTGGACGCTCGACACGGTGAGGGCGGGCAGCGCGAAGGTGACCAGGGCGGTTCCGGCGAGCGTGAAGTCGAGCGGGCCGTCACCCGTGCGGTGGTAGCGGTTGTAGAACACCTTGAGCGCGCCGCCCGCGACCGTGCCGTCGCCGACCCAGTACATGTCCGCGGGGTCGGTGGCTTCGACCACGGCCTTCGGCGCCGACGCGGTGCCGCCGTAAATGGTCTGGGTCGGTGCGGTCCCGTCCTGCACGACGATGGTGTTGTGCACCATGGGCGTGCCCGGCGGCCGGGAGAAGTCCGGGTTGACGGTGCCGAGGAAGGTGTCGGAGAACAGCCAGGCGATCCGCCCGTCCGGCAGCGGCACCGACGTCGTGCTGTCGGCCCCGGTCCAGTGCCCGCCCTGGTTGCCGTAGGTGGCGAACATGGTGGTGAGCTCGGCCGCCGACATCGTCGCCGGCACCGCCGCGGCGGCGGGCCGGGCGACCGGCGTGCCGAGGCCGAGAACCAGCAGCAGCGGCAGGAGGAGCATCCGGAATCTGCGTGCGGACCGTCGAGAACCCACCGTCGTCCCCCCAGTTCGTCCACCGCCGCAGCGGAAGTTCCGGGAGCATACGTTCGGCACACTTCCGTCCACCAGGGACCGAACGGCCTAACGGAGCATTGTGGACAACCACCCGGCCCGCGTGGTCTGCCGCGGCTTGTCGTGAGTGGTAATTCGGGTTAGAACCCTCATTACCACTCACGACACGGTGGGTCCGCGGACTTGGGCTAGGCCAGGTCGGTGGGGCGCACCCGGAGCTTGGCGGCGATGCGGGCCAGCGCCTGCTGGTCGGCCGCGGTGAGCGGGTCGAGCACGTCCAGCACCGTGCGGACGTGCACCGGCGCGGCCGCGACCACCTTCTCGAAACCGGCGTCGGTCAGCGCGACCAGGGTGTAGCGGCCGTCCTCGGGGTCGGGTGAGCGCCGCACCCAGCCACGCTGCTCGAAGCGTTTGACCACATTGGACAGCCGGGACAGGGAACCGTTGGCCAGGTAGGCCAGTTCGCTCATCCGCAGGCGGCGCCCGGGCGCCTCGGAGACGTGGCTGAGCGTGAGGTACTCGAAGAGCGTCAGGCCCGCTTCGCGGTGCAGCGGCGCCTCGAGCCGTCCCGGCAGCAGCAGGATGAGCGAGACCAGGCCGGTCCAGGCTTCCTTTTCGGCAGCGTTGAGCCAGCGTGGCTGCTCCACGCCTGCTCCGCCGCCCGTGCTCATGACGGCACCATAACCCACCACCCATGACTTCACGTTTGAAGTAAATCCGTGCTACCTTGACTTCAAGCGTGAAGTAAACCGAAGGGATCCCCATGACCGCGCCGCAGTTCTTCGTCACCCCGGGCTACGGCCCCCGCCACCTCGACGCCCTGCACTACACCCAGGCCGTCCGGATCGGCGACCGCGTCGAAATCTCGGGACAGGGCGGCTGGGACGACGACACCGTCTTCCCCGCGGCCCTCGAGGACGAGATCGTCCGTGCCTTCGACAACGTCGAGCGCACGCTCGCCACCGCCGGCGCCAGCTGGGCCGACGTCGTCGCGGTGGATTCGTTCCACGTTCCCACCGCCGGGGACACCATCGGCGACGACCACACCCGCGTCATGGTCGAGCAGTTCCGCAAGCGCATGGGCGAGCGCGCCCCGATCTGGACCCAGCTCGGCGTCGCGGCGCTGGGCGCGCCGGGAATGCGCGTCGAAATCCGCGTCACGGCGATCACCGGGCAGAATACGACTCCGGCCGGGTGAGCCCGCCGTCACCGCCGGTGCATGAATTCGCGGTGAAGGAATTGCGCGGTGGGCCGTTTTGGTGACGGGCAATGCTTTCTCCGCCGTTTTCGCTTGACCGCCATCCCACGGGGGTAACTGCACGATGGCGGATCGCGAAGGCACCGAACGGAGAAGGAACCGTGCGCACGATGTACGACGCGGTGACGGCCGCGAACATCCCCGCCGATGCCGGAATGGTCGCGGGATACATCGACCGGATCAAGCTGGAACCCTGGTCGGCGGCGGACTGGGCGCGGTTTCCCCGTGCCGTCAAGGTCACCATTGTCAAGAAGGCGTCCACCGACGCCGGCCACGTCCTGGACGTCGAGCCGGGCGACGCGACGCCGGCCGAGGCGCCCGGCTGGGTGCGGATGCGCCGCGCGGCGGGCGCCGACCCGACGGTCTACTGCAACCTCTCGACCTGGCCGTCGGTGCGGTCGGCGTTCTCCTACGCCGGGGTCGCGCAGCCGCACTACTGGATCGCGCACTACGACGGCGATCCCGCCATTCCCGACGGCGCGGTCGCCAAGCAGTACCTGGGAAACGTCGCTCCCGGCTACGACGTCTCGTCCGTCGTCGACTACTGGCCGGGCGTGGACGACGCCGGTTCCGCCTCGACTGGAGTGGAGATCATGGAGCGCATCACCGTCACCCCGCCGAACGCCGACCAGAACGCGGTCCGGGTGTTCTTGTCCGGCAGCCCGGGCGCGGCCGTCGTCATCCGGCCGCGCCTCGGCGGTGACGGCTTTTCGAAGCCGATGTGGATCGGGGACATCTTCGCGTGGGGCAGCGACCACCAGGGCGTCGGCCACAACCCCACGCAAACTCCTGGCTACAACAACAAACTGACCTCACACCGGCGTTACGACCTGCCGGGCGCAGTGTGGGCGGACATCAACTACAGCTCCACCGACCCCTTCGAAATCGACATCGTCGGATAGCGCTCACGCCGGCGGCAGCGCACGGCAGAGTGCGTCGAGCGCCGCGGCATAGGCGTGCTCGGGCGGCGTCGCATATCCGACGACCAGGCCGTCCATTGTGGACATCGTGCTGTCCGGGTGGCGGAAACCGGCGAGGCCGTCGAGCGCAAGTCCTTGCCAGGCCGCGGCTTTCAGCGCGGCCCGTTCCGTGCCCGGCGGCAGGCGCAGCACGGCGTGCAGGCCGGCGGCGATGCCGGTGGGGGTCACGTGCGGTGCCCGCTCGGCGAGGGTCGCGACGAGCTGGTCGCGCCGGCGGCGGTAGCGCTGCCGCATCCGGCGGAGGTGACGGTCGTACGCACCCGCGGTGATGAACTCGGCGAGCGTGAGCTGGTCGAGCACACCCGCCCACGCCTCGCGCTCGCCCTTCACCGCCAGCACGGGGTCGACGAGCCGCTCCGGCAGCACCAGCCAGCCGAGCCGCAGCGCCGGGGACAGGCTCTTGCTGACCGAGCCGACGTAGACGACGTGCTCGGGGTCGAGCCCCTGGACCGCCCCGACGGGCTTGCGGTCGTAGCGGAATTCGCCGTCGTAGTCGTCCTCGATGAGCAGGCCACCGGTGGCGCGGACGTGCCCGACGACCGCGGCCCGGCGGTCGTGGTGCAGCGGGCCGCCGGTCGGGAACTGGTGCGCGGGCGTCAGCAGCACGAGCGGCTCGGCCAGCTCCTCGACGCGTGCGCCGTTTTCGTCCAGGGCAAGGGGAATAGTGCGGACGTTCGCGGCGGCGAAGATCGCGCGGTGGAACGCGAGGCCGTAGGACTCGACGGCGAGCGGGCCGGGCAGCACGGCCGGGAACAGCAGCCGCAGGGCGTGCGCGAACCCGGAGCACACGACGATCCGCTCCGGCGACGTCCGCACGCCGCGGGCCCGCGCGAGGTACTGCGCCAGCGCTTCCCGCAGTTCGCGGCGGCCGCGCGGATCACCGGGCCCGAAGGCGTCGTGCGGGGCGACGTTCAGCGCGCGACGCGCGGCGGCGAGCCATTCGGTGCGCGGGAACGACGTCGCGTCGGGCTGGCCCTGCCGGAGGTTGTGCACCGGCCGCGGCGACCCGGGCGCCTTCTTCGGCGTCCGCACGGGCGCGAGCGGTTCGGCACGTTCGGCGACCCGGGTGCCGGAGCCCTGCACGGCGGTGAGCCAGCCCTCGGCGACCAGCTCGGCGTAGGCGTCGGCCACGGTGTTGCGGGCCAGCCCGAGGTCGGCGGCCAGCGAGCGGTAGGGCGGCAGCCGCGTCCCGGGAGCGAGCCGCCCGGCCCGGACGGCGTCCCGCAGCGCGACGATCAGCGCGGCCCGCCTGCCCCGGCCGTCCCCCAGCTCCAGATGCAGGTCGGCGCCGAGCCGCTCCCCCGAATTGACCCACGATTCCGGCACGGAAATGCACCCTACACGGGGGTCAACCGGCCCCTAGGTTTGTGTCATGACGAACCGAGTGAACTTCGCCAAGACCGCCCCGAAGGCCTTCAAGGCCCTGATCGGCTTCGACGCCGCCGCCCGCGCCGGCCTCGACCCCGCGCTGGTCGAACTGGTCCAGATCCGCGCGTCCCAGCTCAACCGCTGCGCGTACTGCCTCCACATGCACACCTCCGACGCCCGCAAGGCAGGCGAAAGCGAGGAGCGGCTGCACATGGTGGCGGTGTGGCACGAGGCCACGAACTTCTTCAGCAAGAAGGAGCAGGCGGCGCTGGCCCTGACCGAAGCGGTCACGCTGATCTCCGGCGGCGTCCCCGACGACGTCTACGCCCGCGCCGCCGCGGAGTTCGGCGAGGAGGAACTAGCCCAGCTGCTCGCGCTGATCTTCACGATCAACACGTGGAACCGCATCGCCATCGCGACGGCGAAGGTGCCGGGCACCGACGAGCGGGTCGCCCGCTGACCCGCCCGGACGCGGTGGGCCCGCAAAAGACGGCGCCCCAAGGTGGCCTTCGGTGCATCCAGCGCACCGAAGGCCACCTTGGGATCTCCCGGTTCAGTCGGCGAGGGCCAGCAGGTCCCCTTCGGCGACCGGCTCCTCGGCGGTCCGCTTCCGGGCCACCAGGCCACTGATCGCCACGAGCAGTCCGAGCACCGCGATGCCGGTGACCACGCTCAGCGCCGGTGTCAGGCCGGTCAGCAGTGCCGCCGGGGAGGCCTCGCGGCCGCCGTTGGCGGTCAGGACCGCCGTCACCACCGCCAGGCCGATTGCGCCGCCCACCTGGAGGGACGTGTTCAGGAGGCCGCCCGCCAGGCCCTGCTCGTCGTCCGCGATGCCGGCCGTGGCCTGGATGTTCAGCGACGAGAACGCCAGCGTGAAGCCGATGCCGAGCAGGATCATGCTCGGCAGCACGCTGCCCGCGTATCCCGAGTGCTCGTCGATGCGCAGGAACAGCGCATAGCCGATGACGTGCGCGACGACGCCCGCGAAGATCGTGCGCGGCGTGCCGAGCCGGTCGATCAGCGGCTCGATGCGCGGTGAGCCGAACGCCACGATCAGCGCCGCCGGCAGGAAGCCGAGTGCCGTCTGCAGGGCCGACCAGCCCAGCACCCGCTGCAGGTACAGCATCACCACGAACTGGAATCCGATGTACGCGCCGAAGAACAGCGCGCCGCCGAGGTTGGCGCGGGCCAGCGGGCCGGACCGGAAGATGCCCAGCCGCAGCAGCGGGTGGCGGCTGCGCTTCTCGATGAGGACGAACGTCACCAGCAGCGCGGCCGCCACGACGAACGTGATCAGCGTGCGCGGCGCCGCCCAGCCCACCTCCGGGGCCTCGACCACGCCGAACACCAGCAGCAGCGAGCCCGCCGCACCGGTGATCGCGCCGGGGAAGTCGTAGCCGCCGGTCTGCTCGGCGCGGTAGGACGGGATCAGCTTCCACGCCGCGACCAGCGCGACCAGGGCGATCGGCGCGGGCAGCAGGAACGTCCAGCGCCAGCCGACCTCGGTCAGCAGCCCGGAGAACACGAGACCGGCGGAGTAACCGCTGGCGCCGAACACGGCGAAGATGCTGATCGCCTTGTTGCGGGCCGGGCCCTCCTGGAACGTCGTGGTGATGATGGACAGCGCGGCCGGCGCGGTGAAGGCGGCGGCCAGGCCCTTGACGAAGCGGCTCGCGATGAGCAGGGCACCGTCGTCGACGAGCCCGCCGAGCAGCGACGCCAGCGCGAACACCGCGACGGCGGTGAGGAAGACGCGGCGGCGGCCGAGCAGGTCGGCGGTGCGCCCGCCGAGCAGCAGCAGCCCGCCGTAGCCCAGCACGTACCCGCTGACGACCCATTGCAGTGCGCTGGTGGACAGGCCGAGGTCGGCCTGGATGGCGGGCAGCGCGACCCCGACCATCGACACGTCGAGCGCGTCGAGACCGATGACGATCGACACGGTGAGCAGGACACCCCAGAGACGTGCGTCCCACCGGGTTGAAGTGGTGGACAAGGACACGGAAGAGCTCATGGCGGCGACAGTACATGCACGCGCATCTAATGTCTACGCATTTAATGAACTTGCATCTGATGCCTGTGCATGCTAAGTTGGTCGCCGTGAGCGACGTCGCCGAGCAGGCATTGGTGCAGGAGTGGCGCGAGCTGCTGGCGCGCTACTCGGCGGTGTTCAGCACGCTCGAGTGCCGCCTGCAGGAGCGCCACGGAATCGGCGCGAACGAGTTCGAGGCCCTGGAACGCCTGGCGACCTGCGACTTCAAGTGCCGCTCCGCCGACCTGACCGAAGCGGTCCACCTCAGCCAGAGCGCGACGTCCCGCCTGGTCGCCCGCCTGGAGAAGGAGGGCCTGGTCGAGCGGGCCCTGTGCGAGATGGACCGGCGCGGCATCTTCGTCACCATCACCGACGCGGGCCGGGAACGCTACCTCGCGGCGAAGCAGACGCACCGCGAGGTGCTCAACGAAACCCTGCGCTGACCCTCAGCCCACCGGGCCTTCGATGGCCTTGACCTGAACCTGCCGCTGCCCACCCGAGGCGTCCACCACCGTCAGCGTCAGCTCGTCGCCCGGATGATGGGTGTCCATCACCGCGGTCAACGCCGTCGCCGAGCCGGTCGCCCGGCCGTCGATCGCCGTGATGACGTCGCCCGCCGCCAGGCCCGCCCGCTGGCCCGGGCCGCGCGGGACCACCTGGCGGATCCGGGCGCCGCCCTGGCCGTCCGACACCGAGACGCCGATGAACGCCGTCTTGCCGATGTGGATCTTGTCCGACGCGGTGCCCGCCACGATCCGGTGGGCGATGTCGACGGCCTTGTTGATCGGGATCGCGAAGCCCTGGCCGCCCGCGCCGCTGCGGCGGCCGTTCAGCTGGTAGCCGGTGGACGCGGCGGTGTTGACGCCGATCACCTGCGCGTCCGCGTTGACGAGCGGGCCGCCCGAGTCGCCCGACTGGATGTCCGCCCGCACCTGGATCACGCCGGTGAGCTGCTCGGACGACCCGGTCGACTCGTCCGACGCGGTGATCGACTGGTCCAGCGCGGCGACCGTGCCCGGCGCGGGCACCGGGTCGCCGCCGCGGCCGCCGGCGTTGCCGAGGCCGAGGATCTGGTCGCCCACCTGGACGGCCGACGAGTCGCCGATGACCGCGGTCGGCAGCCCGGACGCACCCTCCAGCCGCAGCACCGCGACGTCCTCGCTGCGGTCGTAGCCGACGACCTCGGCGCGGTAGGTCCGGCCGGTGCCGATGCTGGTGGCCTTGATGCTGGTCGCCCCGGCGACGACGTGGTTGTTGGTGAGCACCTCGCCGTCCGCGGTCAGCACGATGCCCGTGCCCGCGGCGGCCGCGCCCTGCAGGCCGAGCTGCGAGGTGATGTTGACGATGGCCGGGTTGACCTTGGCCGACACGGCGTCGACGTCGAGGACCGTCCTGGCGGTCTGCGGCTGCCCGGAGAAGCCGAAGTTCTGGTTGCCCGCGACGGGACTGTTCGACGCCGAGATGAGGTGCCCGATCCCGAGCCCGGCGACGACGGCCAGCGCAATGGCGACGACGGTGACGGTCAGCGCGCGCAGCGGGTGCCGCCTGGGTGGCGGCGGCGGTGGCTCGTACGCGGGGTAGCCGTACATCGGCTGGGTGTACTGCGGCGGCGGGTACGGCTGACCCCACTGGTCGCGGGGCTGGTCGTAGTACCCGCCCTGCGGTCCTCGGTCGTACTCGCTCATGCACAGCTCCAACCCTCGGCGTGCGTCCGGCACGTCCAGGAAACTCCTGTTTCCTGAGAAAATCCTTGTCCGGTTCGATGGAGTTGCTATGAATGTCGCAGTGGCGCGAAGCGCCTCCGTTGAGGGCGGCGGCGGGGAGGAAGGTGGATATACCCGTCGTGGACCGGGTCCCGTTAGTTTCCGGTTATGACCCGCGTCACCGTCCTCCTCGCTGCCGCTCTCCTCACCGCCGGTTGCTCGACGACCGGCGGGACGCCCTCGCCCGCCCCGGCGACGACGACGTCGGCCAGTTCCCCGGCCAGCTCCCCGGCCGGGGAGCCGCACCGGCTGGTCTTCGCCGTCACCGGCACGGCGGTCATCACCACGCTGACCTGCACCATCGACGGCAAAGCGACCGAAGAGAAGAACGTGAAGCTGCCGTGGAACCGCACCTTCACGTTCCCGCCCCACACGGGCAAGCACACCTACGACGTCGTCCTCAAGTACACGAACGGGGACGTGAGCGCCACGGCCACGATCGACGGGCAGCCGTGGGGCAGCAGCCGGGGCAGCGGTGACGGCCCGTCGACCCTGTCGCTCAACGGCGACTTCAGCGACTGACCGCCGTCACCGCCGGATCCGCTCCATGCCCGGGTCGACCAGCGGCTCGGCGGCCACCGTCGCGGCGACCCGGCGGCCGAAGTACTCGATCTCGACGCTGCTGCCCACGCCCACCGACGCCGGCAGCCACGCGTACGCGATCGGGCGGCCGACCGTGTAGCCGTAGGCCGCGCTCGTGACGTACCCCGCCGCGACGCCGTCGGCGAACACCGGTTCCTTGCCCAGCACCACCGTGCGGCCGTCGTCGATGGTCAGGCAGCGCAGCCGCCGCGGCGACGGACGGCTCTCCAGTGCGTCCCGGCCCAGGAACGGTCCCTTGGCCGGGCGCACCGCGAACCCGAGACCGGCCTCCTCCGGCGTGTGCTCGGTCGTCATGTCGGTGCCCCACAGGCGGTAGCCCTTCTCCAGCCGCAGGCTGTTGAACGCCGCCCGCCCGGCCGCGATGACGCCGAGCGGCTGCCCCGCCGCCCAAAGTGCGTCCCACAGCCGCAGGCCGTTGTCCGCGCTCGTGTAGATCTCCCAGCCGAGTTCGCCCACATAGGACAGTCGCATCGCGGTCACCGGAACCCCGGCGATGCGCGCCTTCCGTGCCCGGAAGTACTTGAGACCGGCGTTCGAGAAGTCCTCATGCGACAGTGGCTGCACGAGGTCCCGCGCCAGCGGCCCCCACACGCCAAGGCAGCACGTCCCGCCGGTGACGTCCCGGACCCGCACCCCGGGCGGCGCGTGCTTGACGAAGTGGTCGACGTCGATGCCGCCGTTGATCCCGACCTGGAACACCTCCGGCTCCAGCCGCGCCACCGTGACGTCGCTGCGGACGCCGCCGGCGTTGTCCAGCATCAGGGTGTACGTCACCGAACCCACCGACTTGTCCAGCTGGTTCGTCGTCAGCGACTGCAGGAACTCCAGCGATCCCGGCCCGCTGATCTCCACCCGCTTCAGCGGGGTCATGTCGTACAGCGCGACGCCGTTGCGCGTGTGCCACGCCTCGGCCGCCGCGATCGGTGAGTGGAACTGGGCCGACCACGCGTCCCGCGCCGGCGGCAGCCAGTCGTGCGGCAGCTTCTTGAGCAGCGGCGCGTTGGCTTCGAACCAGTGTGGCCGCTCCCAGCCACCCGCCTCCAGGAACACCGCGCCCAGGTCCCGCTGCCGGGCGTGGAACGGCGTCACCCGCAGGTCGCGCGGGGACAGCTTGGGCTGCAACGGGTGCAGGATGTCGTAGACCTCGACGAAGTTCTGCTGTGCCGTCTCGCTCACATAGGACGGTGCAAGCTGGACCTCCTCGAAGCGGTGAACGTCGATGTCGTGCGTGTCCACTTCGGAATGTCCGGTGACGATCAGTTCGGCGACGGCCTTGGCGATACCCGCGGAGTGCGTCACCCAGATCGCTTCGGCGAGCCAGAACCCGCGGACGTCGGCCGACTCGCCGACCAGTGACTGGCCGTCCGGGGTGAAGGAGAAGATCCCGTTGAAGCCCTCCTCCACTTTGGTCTGCCGCAGCGCGGGCAGCAGCAGCTTGCTCTGCTCCCACGACGGCGCGAAGTCGTCCTCGGTGAACGGCAGCATCGACGGCATGGCCGTGTCCGTCACCGCGGGATCCAAAGTGGACTCCTCGACCGGCATCGGCCGGTGTGCGTAGGACCCGATGCCGAGCCGGTCGACGTGCTCGCGGAAGTACAGGTCCTGGTCCTGGTGACGCAGGATCGGCAGGCTCGCCTCGGCCTCCTCGGTGTTGCGCCCCACCAGCTCGGCGACCTGCCCGGTCTTCACGTACTGGTGGGCCAGCGGCAGCAGCGGGACGTCCATGCCGGCCATCGCCCCGATCGACCGGCCCCAGAACCCCGCGCACGAGACGACGACGTCGGCCGGGACGTCACCCTGGTCGGTCCGGACACCGGTGACGCGCCCGTGTTCCTGCAGGATGCCGGTGACGCGGGTGCCGCCGGCGAACCGGGCGCCGCGCGAGGTCGCCCGCGCGGCCAGCACCTCCACCGCCTTCGCCGCGCGCGCCAGTCCGTCGGTCGGGACGTACAGCGCGCCGAAGATCCGCGAGCCGTCGAGCAGCGGCCAGCGCCGGACGCACTCCCCGGCGTCGATCAGCTGTCCCTCGACGCCCCACGACGTCGCCCAGCCGTGCTTGCGCTTGAGGTCCTCCCAGCGGGCCGGGGTGGTCGCGACCTCCATGCCGCCGACCTGCTGGAAGCAGTCCAGGGACAGGAGTTTCTCGACGGTGTAGCGCGCGAAGTCCGTCATGGCCTTGGACGCGTTGGTCTGGAACACCAGGCCGGGCGCGTGCGAGGTGGACCCGCCGGTGCGCGGCAGCGGGCCCTGGTCGAGCACGGTGACGTCGGTCCAGCCGCGGGCGGTCAGCTCGTCGGCCAGGTTCGCGCCGACGATGCCGGCGCCGATGATCACGACCTTCGGTGCGGTCATGGCGGAACTCCTATCGGAAGACGACGGTGCTGTTGCCGTTGAGCAGGACGCGGCGTTCGCAGTGCCAGCGGACCGCGCGGGACAGGGCGAGGGCTTCGGCGTCGCGGCCGACGGTCACCAGCTCGCGCGGCGAGTACGTGTGGTCGACGCGCTGGACCTCCTGCTCGATGATCGGGCCCTCGTCGAGGTCGGGGGTGACGTAGTGCGCGGTGGCGCCGACGTACTTGACGCCGCGGTCGTAGGCCTGGTGGTAGGGCTTGGCGCCCTTGAACCCGGGCAGGAACGAGTGGTGGATGTTGATCGCGCGGCCTTCCAGCTTCCGGCAGAGCGCGTCGGAGAGCACCTGCATGTACCGCGCGAGCACGACGAGGTCCGCTTCGTACTCCCCGACGAGGTCGAGCAGCCGCTGCTCGGCCTCCGGCTTCGTCTCCGGCGTGACCGGGACGTGCACGAACGGCACGCCCGCGGCCTCGGCCATCGGGCGCAGGTCCTCGTGGTTGGACACGACGACGGCGATGTCCGCGCCGAGGCTGCCCGCGCGCCAGCGGAAGAGCAGGTCGTTGAGGCAGTGCCCGAACTTCGAGACCATGACGAGGATCCGTGGCGGGGTCCCGTCGGAGAACTCGAACTCCATCGCGAAGTCCCCGGCCACCGGGGCGAACGAACGGGTCAGATCGTCCACTGTGGTCTTTTCCGCGCACCGGAACGAGGTGCGCAGGAACAGCGAGCCGCGGACGTCGTCGTCGAACTGCTGGTGCTCGACGATGTCGCAGCCCTGTCCCACCAGGAACGTGGTGACGGCGTGCACGATCCCGGCGCGTTCCGGGCACTTGAGGGTCAGGGTGAAGGTCATGCGGCGTACTCCAGGCTCGCGTCGGCCAGCCAGGCCTTGAGGTAGTCCGAAAAGGACTGGCGCACCAGGATGGTAAACCCCTCTTCCCGGACCATGAGCACGATCCCGGTCCGGGCGAGCAGCGTCTGCACGCACGTCCCCGGCGGCGCCACTTCCAGGTCGATCGAGCACCCGTGCGCCAGCACGTCGGCGGCGTGCTTCCCCTCCAGCCGCACGACGACGCGCTGCCCCGACACATCCACGACAGCGTCACTTTCACGTGAAAGTGCCGCCTCCAGGTCGCCACTTTCACGGGAAAGTGGCGGGCCCAGCACGAGGTACTCGTCGGGGCCCATCCAGAGGATGTCGACGCCGTTGCCGCTGGTGTAGGTGCACGGTTCCGGCAGGGCGACGCCGAGCAGCGTGCCGCCGTCGCGGAGGCGGACGGTGAGCTGGGTGCGGACCGGTTCCTCGGTCATCTCAACCGTCACGGCGGGCTCCTTCCTTGTCGAAGAGCACGGATTCGGTCACGGTCACCGGCACCACCTGGTCGCCGACGGGCACGTACAGCGTTTCGCCGATCCGCTCGCGGCCGGAGCGCACCAGGGCGAGGGCGAACGTGCGGCCGAGTGCGGCGCTGTCGTAGCTGGAGGTGACGTGGCCGAGCATCCGCACCGGCGGTTCGGGGACCACTTCGGACTCGATGATCTGCGCGCCTTCGGGCAGCAGCACCGACGGGTCCTGCGGCAGCAGGCCGACGAAGTGCTTGCGGTCCGGACGGCGGTTCTCGGCGCGGGCGAAGGAGCGCTTGCCGATGAAGTCGGCCTTCTTCTTCGACACCACCCAGGACATCCCGAGGTCGTGCGGGGTGACCGTGCCGTCGGTGTCCTGGCCGATGATCGGGTAGCCCTTCTCGGCCCGCAGGATGTGCATGGTTTCGGTGCCGTACGGCGTGGCCCCCTGGTCCACTATGGACTGCCAGAGCGCGGGCCCCTGCCACGACGGGACGTTGATCTCGTAGGCCAGCTCACCGGAGAAGCTGATCCGGCAGACGCGCGCGGCGATCCCGGCGACCTCGGCGTCCTGCCAGGTCATGAACCCGAACGCCTCGTTGCGCACGTCCAGCCCCGGTGCCAGGCGGCCGAGTACCTCCCGCGAGCGCGGCCCGACCAGCGGGATCGTGGCCCAGTGCTCGGTGACCGACGTCGCGTAGACCTGCCGGTGCGGCCACTCCGTCTGGAGCCACTCCTCCATCCAGTCGAGGATCTTCGCCGCGTTGCCGGTCGTCGTGGTGACCAGGAACCGGTTCTCGGCGACGCGGATGACCGTGCCGTCGTCGATCACCATGCCGTCCACCCCGCACATCACGCCGTAGCGGATCCGGCCGACCTTGAGGGTGCTCATCAGGTTCGTGTAGAGCATGTCGAGGAACCAGCCGGCGTCCGGGCCCTGGACGTCGATCTTGCCCAAAGTGGACCCGTCCATGACGGCGACGTCCGTGCGTGCCGCGCGGCATTCGCGCTGGACGGCGTCGTGCATCGTCTCGCCGGGACGCGGGTAGTACCACGGCCGCTTCCACTGCCCGACGTTCTCGAACACCGCACCGTGCTCGACGTGCCACGGGTGGATCGTGGTGACCCGCACGGGATCGTGCAGCTCGCCGCGGTTCCGCCCGGCCAGCGCGGCGAACGACACCGGCGTGTAGGGCGGCCGGAACGTCGTCGGACGGCGGTCGGCGAGGTCGGCACCCAGTGCCTCCGCGGTGATGCCCGCGGCGAGCATGCCGGACGTCCGGCCCTGGTCGTGCGCGGTGCCGATGGTGGTGTAGCGCTTGACGTGCTCCAGCGAGGTCAGCCCGGCACCGGTCGCGCGCAGGACGTCGGACACCGTGGCGTCGCGCTGCTGGTCGACGAACCGCGTGTCCACTTCGGACTCCGGGGCGGGCACCTGCCAGAGCACCTTGGTCTCCGGCAGGCCCTCGCCCGCGGCAGCCCCGACGACCGTCACGTTCGGCAGGCGGCCGTCCGGGACGTACGCGCCGAGCCCGGCGTCGTACCGCAGTGTGCCGCGGGCCTGGCTGTAGAGGTGCACGGCCGGGTTCCAGCCGCCGGACACGAGCAGCAGGTCGCACTCGACGCGCTCCCCCTGCAGTTCGCCCAGTTTCGCGATGTGCGCCGCGGTGATGTGCCCGTCGGCGCCGCCGTCGGTGCCGATGACGCCGTATCCCTCACGCGCGTCGACGATCCGCACGATCTCGGCTCCGGCGCGGGCCAGGTCGGCGGCGGCGTCGAGCGCGGAGTCGTTGGTGGTGAACACGATCACCCGGCGTCCGGCCAGGACGCCGTAGCGGTTCAGGTAGGTCCGGGCGGCCGAGGCGAGCATGATGCCGGGACGGTCGTTGTCCGGGAACACGATCGGCCGCTCGTGGGCACCGGTGGCGAGGACGATCCGCTTCGCCCGGATCCGCCACACCCGCTGCCGCGAAATCCGTTCCGGGGCCGCGGGTTCGCCCCGGCGTTCCAGCGCCAGCACGAATCCGTCGTCGTAGATGCCGAACGCCGTCGTGCGCGAAAGGAACCGGACACCGTCCGGAGCTTCGCCGCCGGGCTGGTCGTCGACGAGCAGAACACGGCCTTCCGCCGCCCGGGCCGCCGCGAGGCCCGCGGGCCCGGCGCCGACGACCAGGACATCGCAGTGGGCGTGCTTGGCGTCGTACCGCGCCGGGTCCGGTTCGGTGGCCAGCCGTCCCTGACCACGCAGGCCACGGGCCTCCAGGCCGTCGTACAACTCGACGGTCGTGGCGCTCAGCATCGGTTCGGGGAACGGCTTTTCGATCTGCACCAAGGCGTTCGGGTCCTCGACCCCGGCGCCGACGATGCCGCGCGGCCGTCCGTACTTGATGCTGGTGGCGACCCGGTGGATGCCGTTGGCCAGCAGCGCGGACGCCAGTGTGTCGCCGAGGTACCCGGTCAGCTCCCGGCCGTCGAAGGTGAACTTGAGCGGGATGCCGGACAGCCGGGTCACGGGATCACCGGCCGGGGCTCGTCGAGGCGGTAGACCGCCAGGAGGTCGTGGGTGCGGGTGTCGCGGACGGCGTTGAACCACCGGCGGCAGCCCGCCGAGTGGCTCCACCGCTCGGCGAACGGGCCGCTCGGGTTCTCGCGGAAGAAGACGAACTTCGCCCAGTCCTCATCGGACAGTGCGGCCGGGTCCGCCGGGTAAGCGACGTGGGCCTGGCCGCCGTAGTGGAACTCGGCTTCCTCACGGGGCCCGCACCACGGGCAAGGGATCAGTTGCATCGAAGTCTCCTAGTGCGCGACGGCGGCAGCGCCGTGCTCGTCGACGAGGGCACCGGTGGTGAACCGGTCCAAAGTGAACGGTTCGGCGTACTCGTGTGGCTTGCCGCGCGCGATGGTCTGCGCGAAGACGTCGCCGACGCCGGGGGTGGCCTTGAACCCGCCGGTCCCCCAGCCGCAGTTGAGGAACAGGTTCTCCACCGGGGTGAGCCCGATGATCGGCGAGGCGTCCGGGCTGACGTCGACGATGCCCGCCCACGTCCGCAGCAGGTGCGCCCGCGCGAACACGGGGAACAGCTCCAGTGCGGCCGCCATCTGCTGCTCGATGATGTGGAACGAGCCGCGCTGGCCGTAGCCGGTGTAGCTGTCGATTCCGGCGCCCATCACCAGTTCCCCCTTGTGTGCCTGGGAAACGTAGACGTGCACGGCGTTCGACATGACGACCGTCGGGTGGACCGGCTCCAGCAGCTCGGACACCAGCGCCTGCAACGGGTGCGACACCAGGGGCAGGTCCAGGCTCACCATCTTCGCGAGGACCGACGTGTGCCCGGCCGCACACAACGCGACCTTGCCCGCGGCGATCCGGCCACGGGACGTCTCGACGCCGGTCACCCGGTCGTCCACTGTGGATATTCCGGTGACCTCGCAGTTCTGGACGAGGTCCACGCCCATCGCGTGGGCGGCGCGCGCGAAACCCCAGGCCACGTAGTCGTGTTTCGCGATGCCCGCGCGGGGCTGGAAGGTCGCGCCGAGCACGGGATAGCGGACGTCCGGGGAGGTGTTGACGATCGGGCAGATCTCCTTGACGCCGTCGGCGTCCACCCACTCGGCGTCGATCCCGTTGAGCTTGTTGGCTTCGACGCGGCGGACGCTGTCGCGGACGTCCTGCAGGCTGTGCGCCAGGTTGAGCACCCCGCGCTGGCTGAACAGGATCGGGTAGCCGAGGTCCTCTTCGAGGCCTTCCCACAGCTTGAGGGAGTGCTCGTAGATGCCGGAGCTTTCGTCCCAGAGGTAGTTGGAGCGGATGATCGTGGTGTTGCGGGCCATGTTGCCGCCCGCGAGCCAGCCCTTCTCCAGCACGGCGACGTTCGTGATGCCCTGCTTGGCCAGGTAGTACGCGGTGGCCAGGCCGTGCCCGCCACCGCCGACGACGATGACGTCGTAGGCCTTCTTGGGTTCCGGATCGCGCCAGAGGAAGTCCGGGTGCTCCGGCAGGTCGGTCATCGGGTCTCCTCCGGGTACAGCGGGAACTGCGCGGCCAGTGCGGCGACGCGGGCCCTGAGCTTTTCGGCGTCGTAGCCCGGTTTGAGCGTCTCGGCGATGACGTCGGCGGCCTCGCGGAACTCGGCGTCGCCGAAGCCGCGGGTCGCCAGTGCCGGGGTCCCGATCCGCAGGCCGGAGGTCACCATCGGCGGCCGCGGGTCGAACGGGACGGCGTTGCGGTTGACCGTGATGCCGACTTCGTGCAGCCGGTCCTCGGCCTGCTTTCCGTCCAAATCGGACCGGCGAAGGTCCACCAGCACCAGGTGGACGTCGGTGCCGCCGGTCAGGACGTCGATGCCTTCCTCCAGCAGCCGCTCGGCGAGGATCTTCGCGCCGCGCAGGGTGCGCTGCTGGCGTTCGGCGAACGCCGGCTCGCCCGCCATCTTGAACGCGACGGCCTTGGCGGCGACGACGTGCTCCAGCGGGCCGCCCTGCTGGCCGGGGAACACCGCGGAGTTGACCTTCTTGGCCAGCGCGGGGTCGTCGGTGAGGACGACACCGCCGCGCGGGCCGCCGAGGGTCTTGTGCGTGGTGGTCGTCGTGACGTGGGCGTGCGGGACCGGCGACGGATGCAGGCCCGCCGCGACCAGCCCGGCGAAGTGGGCCATGTCGACCAGGAGGTACGCGCCCACTTCGTCGGCGATTTCCCGGAACCGCGCGAAGTCGAGGTGCCGCGGATAGGCCGACCAGCCGGCGATGATCAGCTTCGGCCGGTGCTCCTTCGCCAGCCGTTCGACTTCGGCCATGTCGACGCGGTAGTCCTTTTCGGACACTTCGTACGCGGCGACGTCGTAGAGCAGGCCGGAGAAGTTGATCCGCATGCCGTGTGTCAGGTGGCCGCCGTGGGCGAGCGAGAGGCCGAGGATCTTGTCGCCGGGCTTGATGAGCGCGGCCATGGCGGCGGCGTTGGCCTGCGCGCCCGAGTGCGGCTGGACGTTGGCGAACCCGGCGCCGAACAGCGCCTTGACGCGGTCGATGGCGAGCTGTTCGAGGACGTCGACGTGCTCGCAGCCGCCGTAGTAGCGACGTCCGGGGTAGCCCTCGGCGTACTTGTTGGTCAGCACCGAGCCCTGGGCCTGCAGGACACTCAGCGGCGCGAAGTTCTCCGACGCGATCATCTCCAGCGTCGTCCGCTGGCGGCGCAGCTCCGCGCCGATCGCTTCGGCGACCACGGGGTCGTATTCGGCCAAGGAGCGGTTGAGCATCGCAGTCCTTCCGTGGTCGACTTCTGATATATCAATCGTCGATGTAGGCTAGGCGTCATGTACCCGCAGGTCAATGCCCCCTCACTGGCGGAGCAGGCGTACCTCTTCGTCCGCGACCGCCTGGTCATGCTCGACATCCCGCCGGGCTCCCCCATCAACGAAGAGGAACTCGGCACGGCACTCGGCATGGGCCGGACGCCGATCCGCGAGGCGTTGAAGCGGCTGGAGTCCGAACGCCTGGTCGTCGCCTACCCGCGACGCGGGACGTTCGCCACCGACGTCAACATCTCCGACCTCGCGCACATCTCCGAGGTGCGGCGCACGCTGGAGCCGATGGCGACGGCCGCCGCGGCCGCCCGCGCCACCGACGCCGACCGGGCCACGCTGACCGAGCTGCGCGCGCAGCTCGACGCGGGCGTCCCCAGCGGGGACAACGCCGAGCTGCTGCGCACCGACCTCGCCCTGCACCGGGCGATCTACCGGTGCGTGCACAACCCGTTCCTCGAAGACACGCTGATCCGGTACGACAACCTGGCCACCCGGATCTGGTGCGTGTTCGTGCCCCGGCTGTCCGGGATGGCCGGTCACGTCGACGAGCACGTCCCGCTCCTCACCGCGATCATCGAGGGCGACGCCGAGAAGGCCGCCGCGTTGACGCTGGAGCACGTCACCGGGTTCGAGGCGGCCATCCGGGCGCTGATCTAGAGCTCCAGCCGCGTCCTGACCCAGTCGTGGAAGGCGCCGATGTGGTGCTCGCTGGGCACGAGCACGCCGCCGTTGGCGTACGAGCGGGAGTCCATTGCCAGCTGGCAGCGTTCGCACGCTTCGAAGTCCTGCAGGTTGACGCGGTGGAACAGCTCGACCGAGCGGGAAAGGTCCGTGCCGGATTCGACGACTTCGGGCAGGTAGAGCCAGTCGCAGCGGACCAGCGTCCGGTCCGGCGCGAGGGGGATCATCCGGTGCAGGATGACGTGGTCCGGGACGAGGTTGACGAAGACCTGCGGCTTGATCGTGATGGCGTAGTACCTGCGGTCCTGTGCCTCGGTGACGCCGGGGAGGCGGTCGACGCCCTCGCTGCCGTCGACGGTGAAGCCCTTGATGTCGCCGCCGAACTCGGCGCCGTGGCCGACGTAGTACTGCGCGGCGTACCCGCCGGCGAACTCCGGGAGGACCTCGGTCAGCTCCGGGTGGATCGTCGCGCAGTGGTAGCACTCCATGAAGTTTTCGATGATCTGTTTCCAGTTCGCCTTCACGTCGTACTCGATGCGCTTGCCCAGCGCCAGGCCGTCGATGCCGTAGGCGTCGATCTCGGTGGGCCCGCCCAGCCGTTCGGTGACGGCGCCGATCACGGTGTCTTCGAACGACGGCGGTTCGTCGGCCAGGCAGACCCAGGCGTACCCGAGCCACTCCCGCAGGTGGAGTTTCGTCAGGCCGAATTCGGTGCGGTCGACGTCCGGCATCCCGGTGAGGTTCGGCGCGGCGACGAGCTTCCCGTCGAGGCCGTAGGTCCAGGCGTGGTAGGGACACTGGAAGGCACGCTTGACGCTGCCGCTTTCGGACGTGCACAGCCGCGCGCCGCGATGGCGGCAGACGTTGAGGAAGGCGTTGAGCTTCCCGTCCCGCCTCCGCGCGACGAGCACGCTTTCCTTGCCGATCTGAACGGTCTCGAACGAGCCGGCGTCCGGCAGGTCCGCGCTGCGCACGGCGCAGAACCAGTCCGCCTCGAAGATCTTCGCCTGCTCCAGCGCGAAGATCGCCGGATCGGTGTAGAAGGTGCCGGGCAGCGTGGCGAGCAGGCTCGGCGGCAGATCGGTAGTGGTCACCGGCGTGGTCCTCTCCGCGGATCAGGACGGGAGTAGTTGCGCAGAACGCGTCTTGTTGCTCACTCCGCACCAGAGTGACTGCCCCCACACGCCCCTGTCAACCCAAGATTTTTCAACCCCGCCAAGCATTCCTGCGCCATTCGGGGCATCACGCGTGACTGAGCGGGCATCACGCGTGACTGGAAGGGCATCACGCGTGATCCAGCGGGCATCAGCGCGATGCCCCTCCAATCACGAGTCATGCCCCTCCAATCACACGTGATGCCTCTCCAATCACGCGTGATGCCCCTTCCGTCACATGGCGGGGCCGTGGATGGCTCGGCGGAAGAGGGTTTCGATCTCTTCGCGGGACGGGCGGGGGTCGGCCAGGGCCGCCTGCATCAGGAGGCCGCAGAACAGGCCGGCCAGGAGACGGCCGGTGAGCGGGTCGGTGCGGGAGCCGAAGAACGCGATCAGGGCGTCGTCCCAGGCCGCGCTCGCCTTGCGGAGCCGGGGACGGTGCAGGGCCGCGACGTACAGGTCGTACTCGACGACCGTTGCGCGGTACTGCTCGTTGATGTAGCCCATCACCAGGTCGGCGAGCGCCGCGGCGAAGTCGGCGTCCGGCGGGAGCGCCGACTCCCACTCCTTCAGCGCGTGGACGTTCTTCTCGGCCGCCTCGGCCAGCGCGACTTCCAGCAGGTCGTCGAGGGTGGCGAAGTGGTAGGTCGTCGAGCCGAGCGGGACGCCGGCGGCGGCCGCGACCGCGCGGTGGGTGAGCCCGTCGATGCCCCTCTCGGCGACGACTTCGATCGCCGCACGGGCGATCCGCGAACGCCGCTCCGGGTCGTTGGGGCCGCGGCGGCGGGTCGCCGCGGCTTCCTTGTTCGCCATCGGTGCCGAACCCCCTTGTTGGACATCTGTACACACTTCGCGTACAAATGTACGCACTCAAGGCACCGAGCAGCCACTACCGATCCGGGAAGGGCCGCATGAAGGACCTCTACATCGACGGAATCTGGACGGACGCCTCCGCCGAAGCCCACTTCGACGTGCTGAATCCCGCCACCGGCGAGGTCATCGAGACCGTCGCCGAAGCGGGCCGCGAGGAGGTCGAGGCCGCCGTCAGAGCCGCGAGGCGGGCCTTCGACGAGGGCCCGTGGCGCCGCACCACCGCGGCCGAGCGCGGCGAACTCCTGCGCCGGACCGCCGACCTGCTGGTCCGCGACCGCGAGGACCTCGCCCGCACCGAAAGCCTCGACACCGGCAAGACGCTGGGCGAAGGCCGCATCGACATCGACGATGTGACGAACGTCTTCCGCTACTACGCCGACCTCGCCGACAAGGACGCCGGGCGCCTGGTCGACGCGGGCAGCGCGAGTGTCGTCAGCCGGATCGTGCACGAGCCCGTCGGCGTCTGCGCGCTGATCGCGCCGTGGAACTACCCGCTGCTGCAGATGTCGTGGAAGGTCGCGCCCGCCCTCGCCGCGGGCAACACCGTGGTGCTCAAGCCCAGCGAGGTCACGCCACTGACGACGATCAAGCTCGTCGCCCTGCTCGAAGAGGCCGGGGCACCGCCGGGTGTGGTCAATCTCCTGCTCGGCCCGGGTCACGTCGGCGCGGCCATGGTCGAGCACCCGGCCGTGGACCTCGTCTCCTTCACCGGCGGCTACGCGACCGGCGAGAAGATCATGACCGCGGCGGCGAAGGGCGTCCGCCGTGTCGCGCTGGAACTCGGCGGCAAGAACCCCAATGTGATCTTCGCCGACGCCGACTACGAAACCGCGCTGGACTACGCCCTGATGGCCGCGTTTGTCCATTCCGGACAAGTCTGTTCGGCGGGCGCGCGGCTCATCGTCCAAGATGGAATCCATGACCGGTTCGTCGCGGACCTCGCCGCGCGCGCCGACCGGATCCGCGTCGGCAACGGCATGGACCCGGACACCGAAACGGGCCCGCTCGTTTCGGCACAGCACCGCGCGAAGGTCGAGGCCTACATCGAAAGCGCTCTCACCGAGGGCGCGAAACTGGAGGCGGGCGGCAACCGTCCCGAGGGCCCGGAGTACGAAAACGGGTTCTTCCTGCGCCCCACCGTGTTCTCCGGCTGCACCCGGGACATGGCGATCGTCCGGGACGAGGTCTTCGGCCCGGTCGTCACCGTGGAACGGTTCACCGAAGAGGCCGAAGCGATCGCGCTGGCCAACGACACCGAGTACGGGCTCGCCGGTGCCGTGTGGACGTCGGACGCGTCCCGCGCCCAGCGGGTCGCCGGGGCCCTGCGCCACGGCACCGTGTGGATCAACGACTACCACCCCTACCTGCCGCAGGCGGAATGGGGCGGTTTCGGCAAGTCCGGCATCGGCCGCGAACTGGGGCCGTCCGGGCTGGCCGAGTACCAGGAGAGCAAGCACATCTACCAGAACATCGATCCCGTTCCGCAGCACTGGTTCAAGGGCTGATTCCCCGTCCCCCACCACGTGAGGACACGACGATGACCACACAGGAAATACCGGCGGGCGGGGGGCCTGCTGCCGACGACTCGTCGGAACTCGAAAAGTTCGGCTACCGCCAGGAACTCGAGCGCTCGCTCGGGTCGTTCTCCAGTTTCGCCGCCGGCTTCAGCTACATCTCCATCCTGACCGGCGTGTTCCAGCTCTTCTTCTTCGGCTTCGGTTCGGGGGGACCGGCCTTCATCTGGACGTGGCCGCTGGTCTTCATCGGACAGTTCGCCGTCGCGCTGTGCTTCGCCGAGCTGGCCGGGCAGTTCCCGCTCGCCGGCTCGGTCTACCAGTGGGCCAAGCAGATCGCCAAGCCCGCGACGTCGTGGCTGGCAGGCTGGATCATGATCATCGGCGCGATCGTGACGGCGGCGGCCGTCGCGGTCGCCTACCAGATCATCCTGCCGCAGGTGTCGACCGCGTTCCAGATCGTCGGCAGCGACTCCGACGCCGGGCTGACGTCGACGCCGGGCGGCGCGCAGAACGCCATCATCCTGGCACTGGTGCTGGTGGTGTTCGCCACGATCGTCAACATCATCGGCGTCAAGCTGATGGCCAAGATCAACAACTTCGGCGTCGCCGTGGAACTCGGCGCGAGCATCCTGCTGGTGATCGCGCTGGCCGTCCACATCAAGCGCGGTCCCGGCCTCGTCTTCGACACCCACGGCACCGGCGAGGGTCACTCGTTCGGGTATCTCGGGGCGTTCCTGGTGGCGTCGCTGATGAGCGCGTACGTCTTCTACGGCTTCGACACCGCGGGTTCGCTGGCCGAGGAGACGACCCAGCCGCGGCGCCACGCCCCGCGCGCGATCCTGCGCGCCATCACCGCCGCGTTCATCGTCGGCGGGCTGATGATGCTGTTCGGCATGATGGCCGTCGGCAACCTGAACGCCGAAGAGCTGACCACGTCCGGCATGCCGTACCTGCTGAAGAGCACGCTCGGCGAGGGGCTCGGCGACGCCTTCCTGATCTGCTCGGCGATCGCGATCACCGTGTGCTGCCTGGCCGTGCAGACCGCGGCCATCCGGATGACGTGGGCGATGGCCCGCGACGGCCGCCTGCCGTTCAGCAGGGCGATGTCCAAAGTGTCCCCCCGCTCCAAGACGCCGGTGCTGCCCGCGCTGCTCACCGGCGGCCTGACCGTCGTCGTGCTGCTGATCAACCTCGGCAACCAGCGGGCGTTCTTCATCCTGACCTCGACGGCGATCATCCTGTTCTACATCCCCTACCTGATGGTCACCGGCCCGATGCTGGTGCGCCGCCTGCGCGGGCACTGGCCGCGCCCGGAGCACGGCCCGTACTTCAAGCTGGGCCGCTGGGGCACGCTGGTGAACCTGGTCGCGGTGCTCTACGGCGCCGCCATGACGGTCAACCTGATCTGGCCGCGCGCCGAGGTCTACGGCGACGACCACTGGTACTTCCAGTGGGGCGCGGTGATCGTCACCGCGCTGATCGTGATCATCGGCGCGATAATGCTCTACGTCCGGCGCCGCACCTGGGGTTCCGCGCACACCAGCCCCGAGCACCTGCCCGACACGGCACCGGATTCCCTGCCCGGCTGAGGAGGCTCCATGAGTACCGAAACCTACGACTTCGTCATCGTCGGCGGCGGCTCGGCGGGCTGCGCGCTGGCCAACCGGCTCTCCGCCGACCCGTCGAACAAGGTCCTCGTCCTGGAGGCGGGCCGCTCGGACTGGAAGTGGGACGTCTTCATCCACATGCCTGCCGCGCTGACCTTCCCGATCGGGTCGAAGTTCTACGACTGGGGCTACCGCAGCGAACCCGAGCCGTACATGAACCGCCGTCGCATCTACCACGCGCGCGGCAAGGTGCTCGGCGGGTCGTCCAGCATCAACGGGATGATCTTCCAGCGCGGCAACCCGATGGACTACGAGCGCTGGGCGAGCGACCCCGGGATGTCCACTTGGGACTACGCGCACTGCCTGCCGTACTTCCAGCGCATGGAGAACTGCCTCGCCGACCCGCCGGACGGGCAGTGGCGAGGCCACAGTGGACCGCTGGAGCTGGAACGCGGCCCGGCGACGAACCCGTTGTTCCAGGCCTTCTTCGACGCCGCCGAGCAGGCGGGCTACCCGCGCACCGACGACGTCAACGGCTACCGGCAGGAGGGCTTCGCGGCGTTCGACCGGAACGTCCGAAAAGGACGTCGGCTGTCGGCTTCGGGCGCGTACCTCCACCCGGTGATGCACCGGCCCAACCTCACGGTGAAGACGCACGCGTTCGTGTCGCAGATCCTCTTCGACGGCACGCGCGCGGTCGGCGTCGAGTACGCGCAGGGCCGGGGCGTGCCGGGCGAGGTGTACGGCAAGGAGATCATCCTCTGCGGCGGCGCGATCAACACGCCGCAGCTGCTGCAGCTTTCGGGCGTCGGCAACGCCGCCGAGCTGGAGAAGCTCGGCATCGACGTCGTCAAGGACCTGCCGGGCGTCGGCGAAAACCTGCAGGACCACCTGGAGGTGTACATCCAGTACGCCTGCAAGCAGCCGGTGTCGATGCAGCCGTCGCTGGCGAAGTGGAAGCGGCCCTACATCGGGGCGCAGTGGCTGTTCCTGCGGTCCGGGCCCGCCGCCACCAACCACTTCGAGGGCGGCGGGTTCGTCCGGTCCAACGACGAGGTGAAGTACCCGAACCTGATGTTCCACTTCCTGCCGGTGGCGATCCGCTACGACGGGTCGGCGCCCACGGAAGGCCACGGCTACCAGGTGCACGTCGGCCCGATGTACGCCGACACCCGGGGCTCGGTGAAGATCAAGTCGACCGACCCGCGGGAGCACCCGGCGATCCGGTTCAACTACCTGTCGACCGAGAACGACCGGCGCGAATGGGTCGAGGCCGTGCGGGTGGCGCGGAAGATCCTCAACCAGCCCGCGCTCGACCCCTACAACGGCGGGGAGATCTCGCCGGGGCCGTCGGTGGAGACCGACGAGGAGATCCTCGACTGGGTCGCCAAGGACGCCGAGACCGCGCTGCACCCGTCGTGCACCGCGAAGATGGGCGTTGACGAGAAGTCCGTCGTCGACCCGGAGAGCATGCGCGTGCACGGCACCGAAGGCCTGCGCGTCGTCGACGCGTCGGTCATGCCCTACATCACCAACGGCAACATCTACGCGCCGGTGATGATGACCGCCGAGAAGGCCGCCGACCTGATCCTCGGCAACACCCCGCTCGCCCCGATCAAGCTGCCGTTCTACCGGCACGGCGAGCCCGCCGCGAAGTAGCCGCCCGGTGCCACTTTCACGTGAAAGTGGCACCGGCCCGGCTCCGGAGCGCCCGTGCCGCCATCCCCGGTACGGGCGCTCCGGCATGTTCGCGATCTCCGTTACCCGGTAACGGAAACTACCCGGGCGTACCCCCTTGACGCGGCCTCCCGGCGGACTCAGACTTGAGTTGCGTATCGCAGTGAAAGTTCCCCAATGCGCAACAATTCTCCCGGAGGCGTCATGATTCGCGCGTGCACGGTGGACGAGCTGCCCCCTGGCGAGTCCGTCCGGATTGCCGGCACCCCGGCCATCGCGGTGTTCCACACCGAGGACGGGCAGCTGTACGCCATCGACGACACGTGCACCCACCAGGACGCCTCCCTCGCCGACGGCTGGCTCGAAGGCTGCTTCGTCGAGTGCCCGCTGCACGCGGCGCTGTTCGACCTGCGCACCGGCATGCCAACCTGCCTGCCGGCGAAGGACCCCGTGCGCACGTACGCGGTCGTGGTCGAGGACGGCGTCATCTACGTCCAGGACCCGGCGAACGAAGACGCCGCGTGAAGCGCGTCGCGATCGTCGGTGCCTCGCTCGCCGGGGTCCGGGCCGCGCAGGAGCTGCGCGCACAGGGCTACGACGGCGGCATCGTGCTGATCGGCGCGGAGAAACACCTGCCGTACGACCGGCCACCGCTGTCGAAGGCGTTCCTGGCCGGGACGGCCGCACGCGAGTCGCTGGACCTGCTCGACGCCGGGGACCTCGCGTCGCTGGCGCTGGACTTCCGGCTCGGCGTCCACGCGACGGCACTGGACCCGGCGAACCGCCGGATCCTGCTGTCGGACGGCGGCTCGGTGCACGCCGACGGCGTCGTCATCGCCACCGGCGGCCGCCCGCGCACGTTGCCGGGCTTCGAAGGTGCCCACACGCTGCGGACGGTCGACGACGCTTTGGCGCTGCGGGCGGCCCTGGTCCCGGGGGTGCGCGTGGTCGTCGTCGGCGCCGGGTTCATCGGCGCCGAGGTGGCTTCGACCTGCCGGGCGCTGGGGCTCGACGTGGTCGTCCTCGAGGCGCTGCCCGCGCCGCTGGCGCCGGTCCTGGGCCCGGAGCTGGCGGCGGTGTGCGCCCGGCTGCATGCCGAGCACGGCACCGACCTGCGCTGCGGGGTGTCGGCGACGGGCATGGACGCGGCCGGCGTCCACCTGGCCGACGGTTCCCTCGTCCCGGCCGACGTGGTCGTGGTCGGCGTCGGCATGACCCCCGCGACGGAATGGCTGGCCGGCTCGGGTTTGAAGGTCGGCAACGGCGTCCACACGGACGCGGGCCTGGTGACCGACCTGCCGCAGGTGGTGGCGATCGGGGACGTCGCCCGGTATGCCGGACGGCGGCACGAGCACTGGACGAACGCGTCGGAGCAGGCCCCGGTCGCGGTGGCGAACCTGCTGGCCGGGCGGACGGTGCGGACGTACGAGCCGAGCGGGTACGTCTGGTCTGACCAGTACGCGGGGACGTTGCAGCTGGCGGGCCACCCGCGTCCGGACGACACGCTGTCCTTCGTCGAAGGTTCGGCGGCGGACTCGTCGTTCGTGGCGACGTTCTCGCGGAACGAGGAGACGGTGGGAGTGTTCGCGTTGAACAACGCGAAGCTGTTCAACCGCCTGCGACGGCAGGCACTGCGCCGTCCGGCCACGGTCTGAAGGTCTCAACGGGCATCACGCGTGACTGGAGAGGCATCACCCGTGATTGAAGGGGCATCACCCCGATGCCCGCCGGATCACACGTGATGCCCGCTCAATCACGCGAGATGCCCGCCGGATCACGCGAGAGCCGGGCTAGAGGGCGAGGTCGTCGAGTTCGGATTCCAGCCTGGCCCGCCAGGTCCAGCGGCGTTCGGTCTTGTCCGCGCCGTCCGGGGCCGGTGGGCCCAGCGGCAACGCCTGGTCGGTGACCCCGAACGTCACCCGGTACGCCAGCACCGACGCGGCCGTCCGGATCCATGCGTCCCCGGAGGTACCGGCAGGCGGGGCCACGCCCAAAGCGTGGCCGAACCACGTCGGGAGCAGCGCGTTCGATCCCAGCGCGTCGGTGATCCGGGTCCGCAGCCGGACCTGCAGGTCGTGCCACGCGCGTTCGGCGCGCTCCAGCTGCGGGACCACCCGCGCCTCGACCGCGTCCGCCTCGCGCAACGCCAGCCGCGCCGTCTCCGCCGCCTCCGTCGCCGCCGGGATCTCCTCGTCCAGCAGCGTGCGGCGGCGGGTCGTCAATGCCCGCAGGCGGGACTCCGCGTCGCCGCGGGCGCGGGACCCGCGGTCCGTCGACGCCAGGACCTCGATGACGTCCAGCAGGTCCAGGTCGCACTGCGCGTGCGCCGCGCGTACCACCTCCAGCCGGGCGATCTCCTGCTCGTGCCGCGCGCGCTGCTCCTTCGTCACCAGCTCCTTGTGCAGGTCGTCCCAGCGCGCCGCCTCCGCCGCGAGTGCCCGGGTCTCCGGCCCGACGTCGTCGAGGTCGGCCTGCGGGACCCCGTCGGACACGCGCACCGCGCGCTCCAGGGCCTGCACCTGCTGCTGCAGCCGGTCCAGCCGTCGTCCGAGCAGGTCGAGCCGGTCCTCCTGGGCGCCCGCACCGCCGGTTTCGAGCCGTTCGGTCAGGTCGGCGACGTCCTGGCGCAGGCGGTCGTCGGTCTCCTCGACCGCCGCGCGCAGCCCGTCGACCGCCGCGAACAGCTCGTCGAGGTCGCGCCGGGTCGTGTCGACGGGCTCGACGTACTGCTCCTCGAACTCCGGGTCGTCGCCGTAGGTCGCGTAGCCGTGGCTCACGGGATCCGGCTTTCCCGCCACAGCAGGGCGATCGTGCCCGCGACGCCCAGCGCCGTCAGGATCGTGCAGACGACGGCCGCCGGCCACGGCAGCAGCGCCAGGACCAGCAGCACGGCCGTGGCGCTGCCCGCCCAGGCCGCCCACGTCCGTTCGCGGATCACCTCGGCCACGCGGCGGACCGGCGCGAAGCCGATCCACAGGCCCGCCGCGAACAACGGCACCAGCGCGAACAGCCACATCGGCGACAGCACGTCGAACAGCACGAGTGCCCCGGCGACCAGCGGCACCAGCGCGGGCGCGGCCGCGAACCAGACGACCGCGCGCTGCGTCGCCGCGTGCCGCGCCTCCAGCTCGGCGTTCGCGAGCCGGTGCTTGGCCTCGTCGAACGCCTGCTCGGCGTCGAGCAGGCGGTGGGCGGTCGCCACGAGCCGGTCCATCGTCCCGACGTCCCCGGGCGGGTGCGCCAGCCCGTCCCGCAGGTCCTGCTTGAGCCGGGTCACGCGGGCTTTCGCCTGGTCCCGGTCGTGCTGGGCTGGAGTCGTCACGCCGCCACTTTAAGTGCCGCGGCCGTCACCACCGGCCAATGCGGCCGGTGCGTCTACAAATCACCGAGGGCGGTGACGGGTGACTCGACGCAGTCGGCGACGAACCGCAGGAACCCGCCCGCCGTGCCGCCGTCGCAGACGCGGTGGTCGAAGGCCAGCGTCAGCTCGCAGATCTTCCGCGCGACCAGTGCGCCGCCGACGACCCACGGCCGGTCGATGATCCGGCCGATGCCGAGGATCGCCGCCTCGGGGTGGTTGATGATCGCGGCCGAGCCGTCGACGCCGAAGACGCCGTAGTTGTTCACGGTGAAGGTGCCGCCGGTCAGTTCGGCGGGCGCCAGCTTGCCCTCGCGGGCGGTGCGGGCGCGGTCGCCGATCGCCGCCGACAGGTCCCGGGTGGACAGCTCCCCCGCGTTCCGCACGACCGGCACGACCAGCCCGCGGTCGGTCTGCGCCGCGAACCCGAGGTGGATCTCGTCGAGCAGGACGATCTCGTCGCCCTCGACGCGCGAGTTCAGCTCCGGGAACTTGCGCAGCCCCGCGACGGCGAACCGCGCGATCAGGCCGAGCAGGCTGACCGGCCGGTCGGACTTGGCGTTCAGCGCGGCCCGCGCGGCGACCAGCTCGGTCGCGTCGACGTCCACCCAGACCGTCGCCTCGGGGATCTCGCGCCGCGACGCCGTGAGCTTGTCCGCGACGGCCTTGCGCACCCCCGTCAGCGGAATCCGGCGGCCCGGCGTCTTCGGCCGCGCGAGAAGGGCTTCGACGTCGGCGCGGCGGATGATCCCGTCCGGGCCGGTGCCGGTGACCTTCGCCAGGTCGATCCCGTTGTCGGCGGCCAGTTTCCGCACGAACGGCGAAATCACGCCGGGTGCCTGCTTCGGCCGGGACGGCGCGGGGCGCCGGACACGCTTACGCCGGGTCGCAGGCGCGGTGCCGTAGCCGATGAGGACGTTGCCGCTGCCGGACGACGTCGTGACACCGGGCTCGGCGAACCCGCCGACGGTCAGGAGCGGCGCGCCGACCGGCAGCAGCTGGCCCGGCTCGCCGTGCAGCGCGGCCACCACGCCGGCGAACGGCACCGGCACCTCGACCGCCGCCTTCGCCGTCTCGACCTCGACGACGACCTGGTCGACCTCGACCGTGTCGCCGACCTTCACGCGCCAGTCCACGATCGCCGCCTCGGTCAGGCCCTCGCCGAGGTCCGGCAGCAGGAAGTCAGGCACCGGCCACCACCAGGGTGTCGTCCCACTGCAGGCGCGCGACGGCGTCGAGGATCCGGTCGACGTCCGGCAGGTGGTGGCGCTCCAGTTTCGGCGCCGGATAGGGGATGTCGAGCCCGGTGACGCGCAGCACGGGCGCGTGCAGCTGGTGGAAGCACTGCTCGGTGACGCGGGCGACGACTTCGGCGCCGTAGCCGCCGAAGCCCGCGGCTTCGTGCACGACCACCGCCCGGCCGGTGCGGCGCACGGACGCCGTCACGGTCTCGTCGTCGAACGGCGACAGCGACCGCAGGTCGACGACCTCGACGTCCCAGCCCTCGGCCGTCGCCGCCTCGGCGGTTTCCAGCGCGGTGGCGACCATCGGGCCGTACGCGATGAGCGTGACGTCCTTGCCTGCCCGGCGCACGACCGCCTTGTCCATGGCCGGGCCCGTCCGGGTGAAGCTCACCTCTTCGCCGGACCAGTAGCGGGCCTTCGGTTCGAGGAAGATCACCGGATCCGGTGAGTCGATGGCGTCGCGCAGCAGGTCGTAGGCGTCCTGCGCGGTGCCGGGCGTGACGACGCGCAGGCCGGGCGTGTGCGCGTAGTAGGCCTCGCTGGAGTCGCAGTGGTGCTCGACGCCGCCGATGCCGCCGGCGTAGGGAATGCGGATCACCATGGGCAGCGACAGCGCGCCGCGGGTGCGGTTGCGCAGCTTCGCCACGTGCGAGGTGATCTGCTCGAACGCCGGATAGGCGAAGGCGTCGAACTGCATTTCGACGACCGGGCGGAACCCGCCCATCGCCATCCCGACGGCGAAGCCGACGATGCCGGACTCGGCCAGCGGGGTGTCGAAGCAGCGGTCCTCGCCGAAGTCGGCGGTGATGCCGTCGGTGACCCGGAAGACGCCGCCGAGCGCGCCGACGTCCTCGCCGAACACGAGCACCCGGTCGTCGTCCTTGAGGGCGTCGCGCAGGGCGGCGTTGAGTGCCTGCGCCATCGTGGTCGTCATCAGGCCTCCAGCTCGGCTCGGAGTGCGGCCCGCTGGGCTTCGAGGTGGCGGGTCGGCTCGGCGTAGACGTGGTCGAACAGCGACAGCGGGTCCAGCTCGGGTTCGGCGTTCAGGGTGTCGCGGACGGTCTGGGCGAACGTCTCGGCGTCGGCCTTGAACTGCTCGATCTCCTGCTCCTGAAGCAGGTCCCGGCTCTTGAGGTAGGTCTCGAGCCGCTTGAGCGGATCCGCTTCACGCCACTTCGCGACTTCGCTCGCGTCGCGGTAGCGGGTCGCGTCGTCGGCGTTGGTGTGGGCGTCGATGCGGTAGGTGTGGGCCTCGACGAGGACCGGCCCGCGGCCTGCGCGGGCGTGCTGCACGGCGTCGCCGAGGACGGCCAGGACGGCGACGGCGTCGTTGCCGTCGACCTGCTCCGAGCGCATGCCGTAGCCGATGCCCTTGTACGCGAGCGCGGCCGCGGCGCTCTGCTTCTCGAAGGGCACCGAGATCGCGTAGCGGTTGTTCTGCACGAAGAACACTGCGGGTGCCTTGAAGACGGCCGCGAAGTTGAGCGCCTCGTGGAAGTCGCCTTCGCTGGTGGCGCCGTCCCCGATGAGCGCGAGCGCGACGGCGTCTTCGCCGCGTCGCTGCATAGCGTGCGCGAGACCGGCGGCGTGCAACGTCTGCGTCGCGAGCGGAGTGCACTGGGGCGCAACGCTCGTCTCGACGGGGTTGTAGCCGCAGTGCGCGTCGCCGCGAAGCAGCGTCAGCACTTCGCCGGGCTTCAGGCCGCGGGCGACGAGGGCGACGGAGTCGCGGTAGGTCGGGAATAGCCAGTCGCGGTCTTCGAGGACCAGCGCGGCGGCGACCTGGCAGGCCTCCTGTCCGGCGCTGGAGGGGTAGACGGCGAGGCGGCCCTGCTTGGTGAGCGCGGTGGCCTGGACGTCGAACCGGCGGCCGAGGACCATCAGCCGGTAGGCCTCCCTGAGCCGGTCGCTCGCGGGTTCGGCGTAGGCGCCGTGCCGGTCGGCGCGAGTCCCGTCCTCGGCGACGAACCGCACCGGCGACGCCGACGGCAGCATCGTTTCCTGCGGCAAAACGCACACCACCTCTCGGCAGACATATGATGCTGAGATGGTGGTTCCTGCTGGTCGTCTGTTCAAGGTCCCGGCGAAATGAGCGACAAACGGCCTCCCGAAGCGGCTGCGGCCGACCAAACGTCCGCGTCGCCGCTGGCCGTGGCCGGGCTCACGGGACGAACGGCCCCGGCCCTCGACGACATCGACCGCGCGATGCTGGCCGAGCTGGCGGCGGACGGACGTCTCGCGGTCCGCGCCTTGGCGGAAAGGCTGCACATTTCGCGCACGAACGCGTACGCGCGGCTGGAGCGCCTGATGGCGGAGGGAGTGATCACGGGCTTCGGCGCCCGCATCGACCCACGCCGGGCGGGCCTGGGCACCTCGGCGTACATCATGGTGACGGTGGAGCAGACGTCGTGGCGCACAATGGCAACGGAGCTGCACGCAATCCCGTACGTCGACCACGTAGCCCTGGTCGGCGGCGACTTCGACATCCTGCTGCTGGTCCGGACGCCGGACAACCAGACGCTGCGCGACGTGGTCCTGGAGCGGCTGCAGGCCCTGGAGGGCGTGCGGTCGACGCGGACCTGGCTGATCTTTGAGGAACTGCCGGGCTCGATCCTGGGCTGACGGGGGTCAGTCGAGGTCGTCGTCCGGCGGCCGCGGCTTCCACTCGGGCGGCACGTACGGAACGCCGTCCAGCGCACAGCCCACGAACCGGACGGCCTCGCTGAACCTGACGTTCTTGAAGTCGACCTGGCCGCCGAACTCGACGTCGATGAACCAGCCGTCCCGCGCGAAGGTCACCTCCACGAACCGGGCGTCCCGGCCGAAGTCGACCCCGGGCAGGTAAGCCTCGTCGGCAAAGGTGGCCCGGGAGAAGTCGGCGCCGCCACTGAACGCGGACCTGCTGAAGATGACCTTCCCGGCGAACTCCGCCTTCTCGAACCGCGCCGGACCGTGGAACCGCGCGCCGCGGAACACCGTCGCCCCGCGGAAGGTCGCTTCGTCGAACCTCGCGTCGCCGTGGAAGGTGACCCCGTCGAACCGGGTGCTGTCCGAGAACTCCGCCTCCGCGAACCAGGCTTCCCCTTCGAAGACCGCATCGTCGAACCGCGTGCTTCCGCGGAACTTGATGCCCAGCAGCGACGCCTGCCCGACGAACCTGGCTCGCGCGAAGTTCGCGTTCCGCAGGGAGCAGTCGTGCAGCTTCAGGTCGATCAGCACAGCGCCGCCGAGATCCAGATCGAGGTCCGCCCAGAAGCGGCCGCGGTCGGCACCGGCCGGCGCGAGATGCCCGGTGAGGATCTGCTGCGCGGTCATCCGCACCTCGCGTTCCTCCAGGCAGGCGCGGTGCTCCGGCTTCGGCGTGCCCTCGCCCGGCGGGTCGTACGGCATCCGCAGGTACGCGCTGATCACGTTGACGATCGTCTGCCGGTGCGCGCGGTTGTCCTGCGCCAGCCGCTCCAGGGCGTAGAGCCCGGCCAGCCGGACCGGCGCCTTCTCCGCGCCGAGCTGCTCGACGGCCTTGAGGTACAGGTCGCTGATCCGCCGCTCGGCGGCGTCGTGGCGGGCGTCGTCGTTCGCCTGCTCGCGCAGGAGGACGTCCCGGCGTTTCGTCGCCAGGTCGTGCTCGGCCGTCTGCTGGCGGCGGGCCGCCAGCAGCAACGCGATGAAACCACCCGCGCCGAGCACGATGGTGCCGACCGTGCGGACGCTCTCCAGCCGTGCTTTGTCGGCGTCGGTTCCGCGGCCGTAGAGCGCGAGCAGCACCCAGCACGCCCCCGCGGCAACCAGGATCAGGACGACCGCGGCCACCAGGATCGTGCGGTTCGACAGCAGCCGATTGCCCCCGTGCCCCTCCGCCATCATCCCAGGATCGCAGTTTTTCCGGCGCGTCCCCGAGATTCGCCCGGTCGGCCGACACCCTAGGCTCGCCGGATGACGACCGACCTGGGGTACACCTGCACCTGCTGCGGCGAGAGACACGACGAACTCCCCTTCGCCTACGGCGCTCCCGCACCCGCCTTCTGGAACGACAGCCTGGCCGGAACGCCGGGCAACGTCCTCGAACCCGAACGCTGCGTCCTCGGCGGCACGCACTTCTTCCTCCGCGGCCGCCTTGTGCTGCCGGTTCTCGACGCCGGCGACGACTTCGAATGGGGCGTCTGGGTGTCGGTCAGCCGGGAAAACTTCCTCCGCGCCGAGGAACTCTGGGACGACCCGGCCCGCGTGTCCGAGCCGCCGTATTTCGGCTGGCTGGCGACCGAGCTGCCCGGCTACGAGCCCGCCACCCTGAACCTCAAGACCAACCTGCACACCCGGCCACCCGGCGAACGGCCCCTCGTCGAGGTCGAGCCCACCGGACACCCCCTCGCCGTCGAGCAGCGCGAGGGCATCACGCTCGTCCGCGTCCAGGCCGTCGCCGAACTGCTGCGGCATCCATGACCGAACGGGCAAACCCCTTGCCCGGCAGTCCCCTTGACCCCGCGCGACCTGCGGGTTAAGAAGTGACTCAGCATCATCAGGACTCTTAGTTTATGTCGAAAAATAACTATTGACGCCATGGCCTCCGCCCGGTGAGGATCGGCCGGTCCGCCGTTCGACGCAGAATGGACCAGACCATGGCCGGAAGATCACGCGCGTGGGCTCGTGCGCGCCGAAGTTCGCTCGTCACGCTGATGAGCCTGAGCCTGCTGGGTGCCGCGGCACACGCCACCCCGGCCCAAGCCGACGCCCCCGCTCAGCCCGTCATCGGGCAGCCCGCCAAAGACAAGGACGGCTGCGCCCGGATCGAAAAGAGCCTGCCGACCCTCGCGGACTGGCCCAAGGTCGACAGCCGGTTCAAGGGGAAGGCCGGTGACGAGCAGCGGATCGCCGAAATCCTCAAGGGCATGACCCTCGAGGAGAAGGTCGGGCAGATGACGCAGCCCGAGATCGCCGCCATCACCCCCGACGAGGTCCGCCAGTACGCCATCGGCTCGGTCCTCAACGGCGGCGGCTCCTGGCCCGGCGGGAAGAAGCACGCCACCCAGCAGGACTGGCTGAACCTCGCCGACGCCTACTGGAACGCCTCGAAGACCAGCCGCACGAAGATCCCCGTCATCTGGGGCATCGACGCCGTGCACGGCAACAACAACGTCTACGGCACCACCGTCTTCCCGCACAACATCGGCCTCGGCGCCGCACACGACCCCTGCCTGGTCCGCGACGTCGCCGGCGCCACCGCGCGGCAGATCCGCGCCACCGGGCAGGACTGGGCCTTCTCGCCCACCCTCGCCGTCGTGCAGGACGACCGCTGGGGCCGCACCTACGAAGGCTTCTCCGAGGACCCGCGCATCACCCGCGCGTACGGCTTCGAAGCCATCAACGGCCTCCAGGACGGCGCCACCAAGCGCATCGGCTACAACGGCGTCATCGCCACCGCCAAGCACTTCATCGGCGACGGCGGCACCCTCAACGGCCAGGACCAGGGCGTCAACCCGTCGTCCGAAGCGGCCATGATCAACATCCACGGCCAGGGCTACTACGGCGCGCTCGCCGCGGGCTCGCAGACCGTGATGGTGTCGTTCAACAGCTGGACCAACGCCGACCTCGGGATCAACGAGGGCAAGCTGCACGGCAGCGACAAGGCGCTCAACCAGATCCTCAAGGGCAAGATCGGCTTCGACGGCCTGGTCGTGTCCGACTGGAACGGCATCGGCCAGGTCACCGGCTGCACGAACTCCTCGTGCCCGCAGGCGATCAACGCCGGCATCGACATCGTGATGGTGCCGAACGACTGGAAGGCGTTCATCACCAACACCGTCGCGCAGGTCCAGAACGGCCAGATCCCGATGTCCCGCATCGACGACGCCGTCACCCGCATCCTGCGTGTCAAGCTGCGCGACGGCCTGTTCGAGTCGCAGAAGCCGTCCGACCGCTCCTACGCCAACTCCGACGAGGCGCTGAAGGACAACTGGCTGGCGCGGGACGCGGTCCGCGAGTCGCAGACGCTGCTGAAGAACAACGGCAACGTGCTGCCGCTCAAGCCGTCGTCGAAGGTCCTGGTCGTCGGCAAGAGCGCCGACAGCATCCAGAACCAGACCGGCGGCTGGACGCTCAGCTGGCAGGGCACCGGCAACACCAACGCCGACTTCCCCAACGCCACCTCGATCCTGGGCGGCCTCAAGGAGGATCTCGGCGCCGCGAACGTCACCTTCGACCCCACCGGCACCGTGGACCCGAAGGGCTTCGACGCGGTCATCGCCGTCATCGGCGAGACGCCGTACGCGGAAGGCGTCGGCGACCTGACCCGCAAGAGCCTCGAAGCGGCGCGCCTCTACCCCGAGGACCTGGCCGTGCTGGACAAGGTCAGCGGCAAGGGCACCCCGGTCGTCACCGTGTACGTCGGCGGCCGTCCGCTGTACATGAACAAGGAGATCAACCGCTCCGACGCGTTCGTGGCGGCCTGGCTGCCCGGCACCGAGGGCGGCGGCGTCGCGGACATGATGGTGCGGGGCAAGGACGGCACGGGTTACCGGGGCACGCTGTCGTACTCGTGGCCGAAGAGCGCGTGCCAGACGCCGCTGAACCCGTGGTCGCCGGACTACGACCCGCTGTTCAAGCTGGGCTACGGCCTCAAGACCGGCCAGCAGGCCACGGTCGGCAAGCTCGACGAGACGCCCGGGCCGGCATCGTGCACCGCGACCGGCGGCGGCGGGACGGCGACCGAGGACCTGGCGATCTTCGACCGCACCGACGTCCCGCCGTACACGAGCCAGATCGGCTCGGCGGAGAACTGGGGCGGCACGGTGATCGGCCCCGACGGCACGGCGGCGCACACCGAGATCAACGTGGTCCCCACGGACGTCAACGTGCAGGGCGACGGACTGAAGACGACCTGGACGGGAGCCGGACCGGGCCAGCTGTACATGCAGAACACGGCGGGCACGAACGACCTGCGCGGCTACCTCAACGCGGACGCGGCGCTGGAGTTCGACACGATCGTCCACCAGGCACCGGCCAACCGGACGGTGATCAGCATGCACTGCGTGTACCCGTGCTTCTCCGAGGTCAACGCGACAAAGCTGTTCACCGACCTGGCGGGCGGCCCGAAGACGACGGTGAAGATCCCGGTGTCCTGCTTCGACAACGGGCTCGACTTCGAGCACATCAACACCCCGTTCCTGGTCTACACCGACGGCACGTTCCAGGCTTCGTTCGCGAACGTGCGGTGGGTCCCGCAGGGGGCGAAGGATCCCGACGCGAGACCCTGTTCGAGCTTGACCTGACGGCGACCGGGCCGGGAGCGCAGTTCGCTCCCGGCCCGGTCCGGTTTTCGGCCACGATGGGGAGATGACCGCCGAAGCGCGCGCACTCGCCGACGAACTCCTCGACGTCCTGGGCTCCTGGACACCGCTCGAAGCGACCTTCGCAGGCATTCCCGGCCACGACGCCGAGCTGCCCGATCCGAGTGAAGCCGCCCACGCGGAGTTGCGCGCGCGGGCTGCCGACATCCTGGGCCGTGCCCGGGCTTCCGGCGATCCCGACCGCGTCACGCTCGGCGTCGTCGAGCAGCAGGCCGAAGCCGTCCTCATCCGGCTCGACGCGAAAGACGTCGAGTTCACCCTCGCCGATCCCCTGTCCGCCATCGGGATGTCCCATCTCGCCTTCCTGCCCCAGGTCGTGCAGGCCGAGGAGGACTTCCTGACGCGGCTGGCCGCGCTCCCCGCGTTCTACGAAGCGCTGGCGCAGCGCCAACGCAACGGCCTGCGCGCCGGACGGACACCGGTGGACCGCGCGGCGCACAACGCGATCGCGTTCGCCGACCGGTTCCTGGCGCAGGAAACGCCGTTTCCCCAGCTGCTCACCGGGGACCGCGGCGAGCGGCTGGTGACCGAGGTCGTCCGGCCTGCCCTCGAGCGCTACCGGGAGTTCCTCGCGACCGAAGTCGCCGGGCACGGCCGTCCCGACGACCGGCCGGGCCTCTGCTGGCTCGAAGACGGCGAAGCGCACTACGCAGCCCTGGCCCGCCTTCACACGACGACCGATCGCACGCCGCAGGAGCTGCACCAGCTGGGTCTCGACGTCCTCGCGGGGCTCGAAGCCGAGTACGCCGAGATCGGCGGCCGCATCTTCGGGCTGACCGATCCGGCGGAGGTCCGCAGGCGGCTGCGCAGCGACGAAAGCCTCCGCTGGCGCGACGCCGAGGAGATGCTCGAGACCGCACGCGCCGCCGTCGCCCGCGCGACCGCGGCCGCACCGGACTGGTTCCCCCGGATGCCGTCGGCCGAGTGCGTCGTCCGGGCGGTCCCGGAAGCGGAGGCGCCGGTCGCCGCGGCGGCGTACTACATGCCACCCGCCCCCGACGGCTCACGGCCGGGTGTCTACTACACCAACACGTACGAGGTGCAGACGCGGGACCGGTTCATCGCCGAGACGGTGGCGTTCCACGAAGCGGTGCCGGGCCACCACTTCGCGGAGTCGCTGGCGCTGGAGCTGACCAATCTGCCGCAGCTGCGCCGGATCGCGATGATCACCGCCTACGGCGAGGGCTGGGCGCTCTACACCGAACGGCTCGCCGACGAGATGAGCCTGTTCTCCGATGACCTGATGCGCCTGGGCATGGTGGCCGAGGACTCGGTCCGCGCGGCACGCCTGGTGGTCGACACGGGCTTGCACGCGCTGCGGTGGACGCGGCAGCAGTGCGTCGAGTTCCTGCGTTCGCACACGGTGCTGAGCGAGGTCGAGGTGCAGTCCGAAACGGACCGGTACATCGAGTGCCCCGGCCAGGCACTGGCATACATGACCGGACGGCTGGAAATCCTGCGCCTGCGCCGGTTCGCGGAGGAGAAGCTGGGCGAGTCGTTCGACATCAAGGAGTTCCACGGCGTCGTGCTCGGCGGTGGGCAGCTGCCGATGAAGGTGCTGGACGAGGTCGTGCGCGCGTGGGTGGATCGGTGCCTCAGCCCGTCCGGGTCAGACACACGCGGCCCTGCCACCCCCAACGTATGAAGATCCGGTCAGGATCCGGTCGCGACGGTGTCAGGGCGCCTAACCTCGACGCCGTGTGCGCACGTGTGCTGGTCGCCGAGGACGACGAGAAGCAGGCCGAAGTCCTCCGGCTCTACCTCGAAAGCGAAGGCCACTCCGTGGTGCTCGCCCCGGATGGCCGGGCGGCGCTCGACGAGGCCCGGCGTACCCCGCCTGACCTGCTGGTTCTCGACGTGATGATGCCGCAGGTCGACGGCCTGGACGTCTGCCGGATCCTGCGGGCCGAGTCCGATGTCGCCGTGCTGATGCTCACCGCGCGGGCCACCGAAGACGATCTGCTGCTCGGCCTCGACCTCGGCGCGGACGACTACCTCACCAAGCCGTACAGCCCGCGGGAGCTGATGGCGCGGGTCCGGACGCTGCTGCGGCGGACCGCGGCCCGGCGGGAACCGCCGGACACCGCCTTGCGGGCCGGCGGGCTGCGGCTGGATCCGGTGCGGCACGAGGTGTCGGTCGACGGCCGCCCGGTGGACACCACGCCGGGTGAGTTCCAGCTGCTGGAGGTGCTGATCCGGCAGCCCGGCCGGGTGTTCACCCGGCGGCAGCTGCTGGAGCTCACGCGCGGGGACGACCGGTTCGTCAGCACCCGGATCATCGACGTCCACGTGCTCAACCTGCGCAAGAAGCTCGAAGCGGACCCGCAGCACCCCGTCTACCTGCGGACGGTGTTCGGCGTCGGCTACAAGCTGACCGCGGCGGACGGTGCGTAGCTTCCCGCGCCGGCGCAGCCTGGTCGTCCGGCTCACCGCCGTCTCGCTGCTCATCGCGCTCGCCTCGATCGCGGCGACCGCGTGGCTCGCCGTGCAGACGACCACGCGGGCCATCCAGCAGGAGCAGGGGCAGGCACTGTCCGGCGACGCCACGATCTACACCGAGCTGCTTGGATACGCCGCGGTCAACCACACCTGGGACCAGGCCGGGCCCCGGCTGAAGACGCTGTCGGAGCAGACCGGCCGCCGGATCGTGCTGACCACGCTGGACCGCCGCGTCCTGGCCGACTCCGGCGGCGCGCCGGTCACGCTGCCGGTCAAGGCGACCGCGTCGGTCGACCCGCTGCACGTCGACCCGGTGCTGCTGCCGCAGGCCGGGACCAGCGGCATCGACCCGCGGGCGGTGGGCCCGTTCCGGCTGCCGCCCGCCGAGCGCGCCGAGGTCGACGCGCTGGCCAAGCGGGCCGCCGCCTGCCTGACGGCGTTCGGCCTCCCCAGCCAGGTGCGGGACTCGCCGAGCGGGCGCGCGCAGCTCACCGGGCTCGACCCGCTCGCCGCCCGCTACCTCGCGGGCAAGTGCGGGCTGTACGAGCTGGCCACCCCGACGCCGACCGAGCAGGCCGCGCTGACCAGCCTGAACGAAGCGGTGAACAAGTGCCTGGAGAAGCAGGGTGCCGAGCAGGTGAAACTGGGGCTCGACCTGCAGGTCCTCGGCGCCACCGACCAGCAGCCGACGCAGGGGTGCGTCGACTCCGCACGCCGCGCGCAGCTCGCCCCATATGTCGCGCCGCCCGCGCTGCTGTTCACCCTCGGCCCGGGCGGGTCGCAGCTGCCGACGTTCACGCTGTCGAAGGAGAATCTGACGCGCATCCTCGCGGTCACCGGCGGTGTGCTGCTGCTGGCCGTCGCGCTGACCGTGCTGGTGGCGCGCCGTCTGTCCCGTCCGCTGCGGGCGCTGACCGAGGCCGCGAAGCTGGACCGCCCGGCGCCGGTGAAGTCCCGCGACGAGGTGGGTTACCTCGCCGCCGCGTTCAACGACCTCACCGCGCGGCGGGAACGCATCGAGGAGCAGCGCAAGGCGATGGTCAGCGACATCGCCCACGAGCTGCGCAACCCGCTCAACGTCATCCGCGGCAGGCTGGAGGCGGCCGAGGACGGGCACCTGCCGTTCGACCGGGCGCTGACCGCGTCGCTGCTGGAGGAGACGGTGCTGCTCCAGCACATCGTCGACGACCTGCAGGACCTCGCCGCGGCCGACGCCGGGCAGCTGCGCCTGCACCCGGAGCTGCTGGACGCGGCCGAGCTGGCCGGCCACGTCGTGACGGCGCACGCCGACCGCGCCGCCGCGGCGGGCGTCACGCTGACCGTCGAGGCGTCCGGCGAGGCGGCACTGACGGCGGATCCGGTGCGGCTGCGCCAGGTCGTGGGCAACCTGGTGACGAACGCGATCCGCCACACCCCGCCCGGCGGCCGGGTGACGGTGCACGTGTCGTCCACTGTGGACGAGGTGACGCTCGCGGTGGCCGACACCGGCAGCGGCATCGCCGCCGAGGACCTGCCGCACGTGTTCGAGCGGTTCTGGCGCGCGGAGAAGTCACGCAGCCGCCAGACCGGCGGCAGCGGGCTGGGCCTGGCGATCGTCCGGCACCTCGTGCAGGCACACGGCGGCACGGTGACCGCGGAGTCCGAAGTAGACGCCGGATCGACGTTCACCGTCCGGCTTCCGGTGCGCTACAACGGCAATCCGGCGTAGTTGTCGGCCAGCTCCTTCGCCGCGGCTTCCGAGGTCACCGTCCGGTGCAGCTGGGCCAGCTGGAGCCGGGCGTCGAAGTCGTCGCCGTGGCGGTGCAGCATCGACGTCATCCACCACGAGAAGTGCGTGCACCGCCAGACCCGCCGCAACGCCGTCTCCGAATACTGCGCGGCAAGCTCGTCCTGCCCGTGCTTGAGCGACGCGGTCAGCGCGGTCGCCAGCAGCGCGACGTCGGCCACCGCCAGGTTCAGCCCCTTCGCGCCGGTCGGCGGCACGATGTGGGCGGCGTCCCCGGCCAGGTAGAGGTTGCCGTACCGCATCGGCGTCGCGACGAAGCTGCGCATCGGCAGCACGCTCTTCTCCGTGATCGGCCCGGTCCGCAGCGTCCAGCCCGCCACGCCCAGCCGCTCCGCCAGCGCCGTCCAGATCCGGTCGTCGCTCCACCGCGCGACGTCCTCGTCCGGCGCGACCTGCAGGTAGAACCGGCTCACCCGCGGCGACCGCATGCTGTGCAGCGCGAAGCCGTCCGGGTGCCAGGCGTAGATCAGCTCATCCGCCGACGGCGCGACGTCGGCCAGCACGCCCAGCCACGCGAACGGGTACGTCCGTTCCCAGACCTGCGGCGCGGGGATCGCGGCGCGGCTGGGCCCGTGGAACCCGTCGCAGCCGACAACCACGTCGGCGTCGATCCGCCGGGCCGCGCCGTCACTGTCCACAAAGGTCACATACGGGCTGCCGGTGACGTCGTGCAGCGTGACGTCCGACGCCGAGTAGTACGCCGGGCGGCCCGCTTTCTCCCGTGCCGCCATGAGGTCCTTCGTGACTTCCGTCTGCCCGTAGACGGTCACCGACCGTCCGACGAGGTCGACGAAGTCCACGTGGTGCCGGTTTTCCGGCCACTGCAGGTAGATCCCGCGGTGTTCCATGCCCTCGACGGCGAGCCGGTCGCCGAGCCCGGCCTCGCGCAGCAGCCGGACCGTGCCTGCCTCCAGGATGCCCGCGCGGATGCGGGACTGGACGTACTCGGCGGTCTGCCGTTCGAGCAGCACGGAGTCGATGCCTTCGCGGCCGAGCAGGTGGGACAGCAGCAGGCCGGCCGGGCCGGCGCCGACGATGACGACCTGGGTACGCACGCCGAACGTCCTTTCACGCGGGGAGCCCCGAGCATGGAACGCCCGGTGCGACGCGCTCCAGGCCATTCTCATTCAGTGAGAGGAATTCCCCATCGCGCGGGAGATGCCGCGGGCCGCCGCCTGCAACGCGGGGATCTGCGCCCGCGCGTTCCGGTCGTTGGGGACGATCACCGACAGCGCCGCGACGACGTCGCCGCCCGCCCCTCGCAGCGGGACGGCGATGCCGGTGGTCTCCTCGTCGATGAAGCCCGCGCAGAACGCGTAGCCGTTCCGCCGGACGTCGGCGAGGAACCGCCGCAGCCGCGCCGGCTCGGTCAGCGTGGTGCGGCGGAAGGCGCCGAGTGGGCCGGCCAGCACCTGTTCCTGCAGGTCGGCGGGCGCGTGGGCGAGCAGCACGAGCCCGGACGACGACGCGTGCAGCGGCAGCCGCCCGGCCACGCGCGTCACGTTGAGCGTCGCGCCGGGCGCCGAAAGCCGCTCGACGAACAGCACCTCGCGGTCCTCCAGCACCGCGAGCTGGGTGTGGTGCCCGACGACGGCGTGCAGGTCCTCCATGAACGGCATGGCGGCTTCGCGCAGCCCGAGCGTCGGCGACGCGCGCGAGGCGAGTTCCCACAGCCGGACGCCGACGCGCACGCGCCGGTCGGGGTCGCGCTTCAGCCAGCCGTGCCCGACCAGCTCGTCGATCAGCCGCGACGCGGTCGCGACGTGCAGCCCGGCCCGCCGCGCGATGTCGGTGACGCGCAGCGCGGGCGTGTCCGGGCCGAACGTCTCGAAGATGCGGACGACGCGCGAGAGCACCGACTCGCCCTGCGCCGGCTTCACCACGTCAGCAGTGTGTCACGGGAGGCCGTTGAGGAAGGGTTCGTGGCTGTTCTGGAACTCCCAGTTGTAGTACCGGTCCCAGTTGATCGACCAGGTCATCAGGCCGCGCAGGGCGGGCGAGGTGCCGCCACGCAGCGTGTACGAGCCGCAGCCGGTGCCCTTGACCAGGCAGTTCACCGCGGTCTGGACGTCGGCGGGCGAGGTGTAGCCGTTGCCTGCGCTGACCGCGGCGGGCAGGCCGATCGCGATCTGGTCCGGGCGCAGGCCGGGGAAGAACTGGCCGGTGTTCGCCACGGTGAAGCCGGCCTTGAGCATGTCGGTCATGGCGATGTGGAACTCCGGGCCGCCCATGGTGTGGTACTGGTTGTCCAGGCCCATGACCGGGCCGGAGTTGTAGTCCTGGACGTGCAGCACGGTGAGCGAGTCGCGCAGGGCGTGGATGACCGGCAGGTAGGCGCCGGTACGTGCGTCGCCGGCGCCCGAGCCGCCGTAGAACTGGTAGCCGACCTGCACGAAGAACGTCTCCGGCGCCATCGTGAGGACGAAACCGGTGCCGTACTTGGCCTTGAGCGTCTTCAGCGCGGAGATCAGGTTGACGATCACCGGTGTGGTCGGGTTGCGGAAGTCGGTGTCGCCGGGGTTCAGTGACAGTGAGTGACCTTCGAAGTCGATGTCGAGGCCGTTGAGGCCGTACTTGTCGATGATGGCGGAGACGGAACTGACGAACTTGTCCCGCGCGGCGGTGGTGGTCAGCTGGACCTGGCCGTTCTGCCCGCCGATGGAGATGAGGACCTTCTTGCCCTGAGCCTGTTTCGCCTTGATCGCGGCAACGAAGTCGGCGTCGCTCTCGACGTTCGGGCACTCGGTGACGGGACACCGGGTGAAGCGGATGTCGCCGGAGGTGACGGAGGTCGGCTCCCCGAAGGCGAGATCGACGATGTCCCAGGCGGCGGGGACGTCGGCCATCCGGACGTAGCCGGAGCCGTTGGCGAAGCTGGCGTGCAGGTAGCCGACGAGCGCGTGCTTCGGCAGCCCGGTGTCGACACAGCCGGTGGTGGTGGCACTGACGGCCGAGCTGCGCGGAGACTCCCCGGCGCTGTTGTAGGAGGCGACGACGTAACTGTGCGTAGAGCAGGCGGCCAGCCCGCTGACGGTGGCACTCGTTCCGGTGACGGTGGCGACGACGGCGTTGCCTTCGTAGACGCGGTACCCGGCGACGGTACCGGTGCTCGCACCCCAGCTGAGTCCGACGGAGGAGTAGCTGACGGCGGTGGTCCGAGGGGCGCCGGGAGTGCTTGGTGTGCCGGGGGTGCCGCCGCCGGGGCCGTCGAGGACGACGTCGTCGGCGTAGTAGGTGCCCGCGCCGTACCAGCCGTGGAGGTAGAGCTGGGCGGAGGTCTGGTTGGCGGTGGTGAAGGTGAGGGTGAGCTGGTTGTAGGCGCTCTGGTTGCCCGACCAGGTGGAGGCGCCGCCGGTGATGCCGAGGTAGACGGGGTTGCCGCGCACCCAGGCGGAGACGGTGTAGGTGGTGTTGGGCTGAACGGAGACGGTCTGCGAGCACTGACCGTAATCGGAGGCGGCGAGGGCATACCCGCCGGAGTGAACGGGACTGGTGACGACGGAGGCGCCCGGGCTGGAGCACGTCCAGCCGGAGAGCGAGCCGGCCTCGAAGCCGGGATTGTCGAGAAGGTTGGCAGCTTCGGCTCTCGGCGACAGCCCGGCGAGGGCGAGCAGGCAGGCGGCGAGGGTTACGGACAGTCGGGAACGCCTCATGGGGTCCTCCAGTCGGGGAGTTCCCCTGTATTGTCTGGACCAATTTGGGAAATGTCCAGACCAACTCGGGCGACACCGGGCTTGGGCGGTCTGCCGCGGCTTGTCGTGAGTGAGAAACAGTGTTCTAACCCTGTTTCTCACTCACGACTGCGGACCGGCAGCAAGCAGCCCGCACGCCGTTGCCAGCCCGGGCCGTCCGCCGACCCCACAGCCCGCGCCCGTCCCCAGCCGAGGCCGCCGCAGCCCGCAGCCGCCCCCAGCCCCAGGCCGCCACTCAGACCCGCCGCGGCCCGCGCTCGCCCCCCCAGCCCGCATCCCGTCGCAAGCCAAACCGCCCGCCAAACCCACCACAGCCCGCCACCCCAGCCCGGGCCGCCACCCAAGCCCGCTGCAGCCCGCGGTCGTCCCCAGTCCACACACCCCGGCCCGTCCGCCAAACCCGCCACAGCCCGCCGCCGTCAGCCCGCATTCCGTCGCCAACCCGGCCCGTCCGCCAAACCCACCGCAGCCCGCCGCCGCCAGCCCGCATCACGTCGCCAACCCGGACTGCCCGCCAAACCCACCACAACCCGCGGCCACCTCAGCCCGGGCCGCCAGTCGAACCCGCTGCAGCCCGCGGTCGCCCCCAGCCGGGCCGCCGCCTAATCCCGCCGCGAACCGCTCAACTCCCCGGCCACCAGCCGCGTTCGTTCCGCCTGGTGGCGATCGATCACCCGTACTTCCCGCCACCCCGGCGGCACCCGCCCGGCGAGCAGTTCCTCCCGCCACTTCCCCACCCGCCGCACATGCCGCGCGAACGACCGCGGCCGCACCAGCCTTCCGCGGCTGTGCTGCCCTGCCAGGGCCTGCTCTGCCGTCACGTCCAGGAACAACAGCCGCACCGATCTGCCGGTTGCCGCGCCGATCAGGGCCAGCAGGGCTCGGGTCGAGGCTCGCGTCGAGGGCTCGTGGACGACGATCGGCCCGTCCGCCGCGAACGCCCGGCCGGCTATGCGGAGCCGGTGGCACGCGTGCACCAGCGGCCGGTACCAGCGATACGGCACCGACGGCACCACCGCGCCGAGCCGGGCGCGGACCTCGTCGGAGTCCAGGACCGGCAGCCCGGGCGCCGCGTGGCGGAGCATCGTCGTCTTGCCCGCTCCGGGCAGGCCCGCCACGACCAGCATGTCGCGTGGCCCGAGTTCGAGGACGGCAGGCTCGCTCATGTCCGCCCAACGCCCCAGCAAAAGTAATGGTTCCTTTACCTTCACTTCACGCACAGTGACCGGCGTTCGCGATGAGCCACCCGGGCATCGGATACCACCCGGCCGGACGCACTGTCGTCACGCGGCGTGCCACGCGTCACCCACTGGCCTGAAAACCCATGCGCGGCAAGGCATTCGACGCCGGAAACCGCTTCGGGTGAAGATCGGCCGCAGGCCTTCCCGGCGCCCGGAAAATCCCTATCTTCTGAAAGGGACGCTCGGCTAGAACAGGGGAACTCGTCATGACCCAGTCGCTGGAACTCCCGGTCCAGGAATTCTGTCTCGATTGGACGCTCACGGGCGACGAAGGCGCCCGGGTCGGGGTCACCCTCTCCGGGCAGGTGTCCCTGCTCGACAACAACCGGTTCTACAAGATCGACGGCGTCGTCTACGTCACGGAGGGTGACGAAGACATCCGCGCGGTCGGCAATCCGCGGATCTCCGTGCGCCGCAACGGCGTCGAGAAGAGCGGGCGGCAGTGGGGCTGGGAGATGTGCTCGGCCCGCAAGACACTCGGCGCGCTGAACACAATGGAGGGCTACTTCGTCCGCACCGGTTACTGGGCGCCGGCCGACCGGGCGATCCAGCTGAGCCTGTGCGCCGAGCACGGGTGGAGCCGGCGCAAGAGCTACAGCCCGCACGTCACCGTCCGGATGATCGACTGACCACTGTGGACGCTCGCCACCGCGCCGCCGCGACGACCAGCCCGGCCGCGACGGCGCCCGCGACAGCACACCCGGCGCCGAACCCCGGCGACGGTTCGTGCACGCGCAGGACGGAAACGCACAGCCACAGCGCGGCGCCGAACAGCAGTCCCAGCACCGGCCCGCCGACGGTCGCGCCACGCCAGCGGTGGCCGTTGCGGAGGGTGCGCAGCCCGGATTCCAGGTAGGCGAGGGCGAACAGCGCCAGGATGAGGCTGCCCGCGCCCATGGCGCTGGCGAGCGGGTGCTGGCTGGTGAGCAGCGTGAAGGTGTGAGTGGAGGCGCCGGTCCGCACCTCGGCGGTGACGGCACCGCCGACGATCCACCGCGCAATCCCCGGCAGGGTGAGCTGCGCGGTGAAGCCGTTGCCGCCGGGTTTCGCGTCGGCGACGGCGGAGCCGAGCGGAATCCCGGCGGCGGAGAGATCGAGCACGACCCGCCCGGGATTCCCGGGCCCGCTGAGCGTGAGCGGCTTGCTGAGATCAACCTCGACCGGCGCGGCCACGGGCGCACCCCCGAGATCGAGGCCGGTCGCCACGGGATGCGGCAGCCGCGCGGGGTTGAGCAGGGCCAGCACGATCAGTACGACGGCGGCAGCACCCGCGGCCAGCCGCAGCCACAGGACGACGGCTTGGGAGGAGCTGCCCGGACCGCCGGACCCCGCTTCAGCGCCCGCCGCCGAACCGGCCGGGCCGCCGGATCCAACCTCAGCGCCCGGCGCGGACCCACCCGGACCGCCCGGCCACCCAGAACCGGCCTCAACACCCGCCGCGGAACCACCCGAACCAACCCACCCCGCAGCACCCGGATCCACCAGCGTCGCTCCCGGCCGCGACACCGGTCGCGTCCGGGCCTCCCCCGGAACCGATGGCACCGTCGCCGCGTTCAGCCCAGCGATCACCCGGGGTGTCAAATGCAGGACCGGGACCTCCGCCCGCTCCAGCCAGCCCGGCCCGAACACCGCCGTCGCCGCTGCCGCCAAGTCGGCCGCGAACGACTCCGCCTCTCGGTACCTCGATTCCAGCTCCCGTGCCAGGCTTCGCATCACCACCGCCGCGATCGGGGCCGGGACGCCCGCTATCGGCTTCGGGTCCGTGAACATGTGCTGGCGCATCATGCTGATCGCGCCGCGGGTGTTGTCGAACGGGAGCTCTCCCGACAGCAGCTCGTACAGCACCGTTCCCGCCGCGTACACGTCCGCCGCCGGGCTCAGGGCGTTGCCCATTGCCTGCTCCGGGGCGATGTACGCCGGGGTTCCGAGGATCTCGCCACCGTGTGTCACCAGTGTTGCGCCCTCGCTGATCACCCGGGCTATGCCGAAGTCGGCCACCTTCATCACGCCCTGGGTGGTGAACAGCAGGTTCCGCGGCTTGACGTCGAGGTGCAGCACCCCCGCCCGGTGCGCCGCGTGCAGCCCGGCCAGCGTCGCCAGCCCGATCGCGCACGCCTGCTCGCCGCTGACCCCTCCGCCGTGGAAGCGGCTGTGGACCGTTCCGCCGTCGAGCCGTTCCATCACCAGCAGGTGCTCGCGGCCCGTGCGCACGTAGTCGTACACCGGCACGATGTGCGGGTGGTCCAGGCTGGCCAGCACCCGCGCCTCACGGTCGAACAGCTCGCTGCTCGCCGCGTGGTTGAGCACGTCCCACGGCAGCTGCTTGATCGCGACGCTGCGGCCCAGCGTCCGGTGCACCCCCGCGAACACCACGCCCATGCCGCCTTCGCCGATCGACTCGCCGATCTCGTACTGCGGCAGGGCGGCGACCAGCTCGGCCGGTGCGCTCATCGGGTGAATTCCAGCCGGACCGTGGTGTCACTGCCGGTGACGACCGGGTTCGGGGTCAGGTAGCCGAGCAGGAACGCGATCGCCGCCGCGCCGAGCACCACCGGGAGCTCGATCGCCGGCTCGGGCGGGACCAGCCGCAGCACCGACAGGCTGATCACCGCGACCAGCCCGGTGCCGAACCCGGCTGGCAGGAACCGCAGGCCACGGCGCCAGCGGTTCGGCGCCAGCCGGTGGCGGGCGAGCGCCAGCAGCGCCGTCACCCAGGCCAGCACCGTGAGCACGAGCATCGCCAGCCCGAAGACGCCGTACACCGACCAGAAGGACCCTTGGACGTCGGCGACCGTCGTCACTTCACCGAGCGTGACACGCTGCGCGTCGAGCAGCTCGACCGACGCCGGCAGCAGCCCGGTCGCCTGCCCGCTCAGGTCGGCCAGATCCAGGACGAACGTCCGGGTGACCGTGCCGTGGGCCGGGACTTCGAAGGGGGCCGTCGTGTCGTAGGCGAAGAACGTCAGCGCGAGCGCGACGCCGGACAGGCGCACGCTGCGGACCTTCACCGGTGCGGTGCCGGAGTTGGTGGCCACCACCTGCAGCTCGACCTGGTTCGCGGGGTCGATGGGCACCGTGGCGTCCTCGACCGGCCGCCGGTCGATCGACACCTGCAGGCCCAGCGAGCCGGAATCGGCCACCGCGGGCGGCGCGCCGAGCAGCACCGCACACAGGCCCAACGCAACCCCCGCCGCGATGACACGTCCCATTGGGCATCCCCTACTTGCGTTCTCCGACTGGTCCGGAATGCTACAGCGAGCACACCGGGGAGGGACGTCCCAATGCGATTCGTGGTTCGGCTGTTTTCCGGCACCGTGGCCGGAACGTTGCTTCTTCTCGCCGTTGCGGGTACCGCCCACGCACAATACACCTCGTCGGTTGGTTTGAAACCGTCGAGCGGCGCGGCCGGGAGTTCCTTCACCATTTCCTGGAATTTCTATCCCTGCAAAGGACCGGTCACCTTTTCCTGGAACGGGACGCCGATGTGGTCGGCCGACGCCACCCTCGACAACACCAGCGGCACCGTCGCGGCCAAGGTGCCCGCCGGCGCCCAGCCCGGCACCTACCCGGTCACCGGCACGTGCACCAACGCCCGGACCGGCCTGCCGCTCAGCGCGGGCAGCCGGTTCACCGTGACCGGGACACCCACGACCACGCCGCCACCTCCGGTGACCACCACCCCGCCGCCGCCCGTGACGACGCCACCGACCAGGCCGAGCAGGCCGACCACCACCACAACCCCGCCCACGACCACCACGACCCCGCCGCCGACGACCACGCCGAGCGTCCCGCCGCCGACGTCGAGCACCCCGCCGAAGCCCGGCGAGCTGGTGCTCGACCACCCGAGCATCCAGCCCGGCGACCGGCTGTCGGCGTCGGGCAAGGGCTGCGCGCCGAGCCGGCTGGTGACGCTGACGTCGGACGGCGTCGAGGTCGGGTCCGCCTACACCGACAGCGTCGGAGCCTTCACCGCGCCGGTCGAGTTCACCCGCATCGAGGCCGGGCGCCACACCGTGATCGCCGAGTGCGGCGTGCGGCTGACCGGCGCCGTCGACCAGGTGGTGACCCGCTCCTCCGGAGGGCAGACCGGCACGCTGGCCGTCCTGGTCTTCTTCGTTCTCGCGGGGATCACGGTGATCCGTTTCCGCTGAGTCCCGGTTGACATGCAGCCAGTCGGCTGCCTATCGTCAAAAGGCAGCCAAACGGCTGCATGTCAACCGAGAGGCGCGATGGACGAGGTCTTCAAGGCGCTGGCCGATCCCAGCCGCCGTCAGCTGCTCGACGTGCTCAACGAGCGCAACGGCCAGACCCTGCGCGAACTGTGCGCGGGACTGGACATGGCCCGCCAGTCGGTGAGCAAGCACCTGGCCGTGCTCGAAGCCGCCGGCCTGGTCACGACGACCTGGCGCGGCCGGGAGAAGCTGCACTACCTCGACGCGGCGCCGATCAACGCGATCGCCGAACGCTGGATGACCCGCTACGACCGCAGGCGGGCCGGCGCGCTGGCCGACCTGAAACGAGCACTGGAGTCCGCACCGATGAACGACTTCGCCTACACGACCTACATCAACACGACGCCGGAAAAACTCTGGCAAGCGCTTACCGATCCCGCTTTCACGCGGCAGTACTGGGGCGTGTCCTTCGAAACCGACTGGAAAACGGGTTCGCCGATGACGTGGACCGAGCGGGACGCGACAACCAGCGATCCGGAACAAATCGTCCTCGAAGCGGATCCGTATCGGCGGCTGTCCTACACCTGGCACACTTTCACCGCGGAATGGGCGAAAGCGAACGACATCGACGAGGAAACGCTCGCGAAACTGCAGGGCGAAAGCCGCACCAAAGTCACTTTCACTCTCGAACCACACGGGGATTCGGTGAAGCTGACGGTCCTGCACGACGGCTTCGACCCCGGCAGCACAGCGCTCACGATGTGCAGCCAGGGCTGGCCCGCCCTGCTGTCCAGCCTGAAGACGCTGCTGGAGACCGGCGTCCCCCTTCCGTGATCCCGGCCAATCGGTCGTTCGGCCCGAACGGGACGGACCTGGCACAGGGAAACGTCTGATTTCTCCCCCTTTCGTGTTACGGACGCCGAAATCCCGGTGAACTTCCTTCTCTCGACGCCATCCGATGCGGTTTTGCGGGCGTTAGGCTCGCATAATCCGTGACCGGTGATAGTCCGATCGAGTGACAGGAGAACGTGCGTGCCGGGGTCAGTCCGCGTCCGCTGGATCGTGGCGGCGGTCGTGCTCGCCGTGGTGGCGGGTGCCGTCGTGGTGTTCTGGCCCGATGACGCCGTCGCGAGCGATCCCGAGATCGCCGTCTCGCGCTCGGCGTGCGGTACCGGCTGGTCCGACCCGAAGCCGGGGCCGCAGACGTTCCGCCTGCACAACACCGGATCCGTGACGGCCGAGGTCGACCTGATCGACCCCGCGACCGGTGTCATCTACGGCGAGGTCGAGGGCCTCGGCCCCGCGACGACCCGGCCGCTGCAGGTCAACCTCGGCAACGGCAGTTACGCCTTCCGCTGCCTGCCCGAAGACGCGGGCGCGATCGTCGGGCCCGCTGTGCGGATCACCGGCGGCGCCGAGCGGAGCGGCCCGGGCGTCGCGCCGGTGACGCACGACGAGCTGCTCGGTCCGCTCAAGGCCTACCAGCAGCACGTCACGGCCGGGCTCGGCGAGCTGGTCGCGAACACCGGCGCGCTGAAGAACGCCGTCCACGGCGGCGACCGCGCCGCGAGCCAGGCCGCCTGGCTGACCGCGCACCTGACCTACGAGCGGCTGGGCGCGGCCTACGACGCGTTCGGCGACTCCGACGGCGCGCTCAACGGCACGGCCGACGGCCTGCCGGGCGGCCCGGCGGACGCGGGATTCACCGGCTTCCACCGGCTGGAGCAGGGCCTCTGGCACGGCGAAGACCTGGGCGCGCTCACGGCCGTCGCCGACCGGCTGGACACCGACGCGCGCGCGTTGCAGACGTCCTTCGCCGACAGCCAGGTCGACGGGAACGACCTCGGCCTGCGCGCGCACGAGATCATGGAGAACACGCTGCAGTTCGAACTCACCGGCCGCACCGACTACGGCAGCGGCACCAACCTGGCCACGGCGCGGGCCAACCTCGACGGCACCCGCGCGGTCCTGGACGTCCTGCGGCCGCTGCTGGCACCCCGCTACCCCGGTCTGTCCAAGGTGGACAGCTGGCTGGCCCGCACCCAGTCCGCTTTGGACGCCACGCGCCGTCCGGACGGCAGCTGGACACCGCTGGCGCAGCTGGACGCCAAGCAGCGGCAGAAGCTGAACGCCGACGTGAGCGAGCTGACCGAGCTGCTGGCCCCGATCGCCGCCATCGCCGAGCCGAGGAGGGTCTCGTGACCGGCCTCCCCCGCCGCTCCTTCCTGCGCCGCGCCGCCATGGGCGCCGGTCTCACCGTCGCCGCCGGGGCCGGGCTCGGTGCCTCCTCCGCCGTCACCGAGAGCACGTCGCCCGTGCCGTTCCACGGGCCGCACCAGGCCGCCATCCTGCGGAAACCGCCCACGCAGACGATCGTCGCGTCGTTCGACGTCGTCGCCGAAAACAAGGCGGAACTGACCGAGCTCTTCCGCGCGATCACCGACCGGGCGCGGTTCCTCACCGTCGGCGGGGCGCCCGCGTCGCTCGGCATCACCGCGCCGCCCGCCGACTCCGGGGTGCTCGGGCCGGTCGTGCCCGGCGGCGACCTCGGCGTCATCCTCGGGGTCGGGGCGAGCCTGTTCGACGAGCGGTACGGGCTCGCGAAACTCAAGCCCGCCAAGCTGAAGCCGATGACGACGTTCCCGAACGACGCCCTCGACCCCGCCCAGTGCCACGGCGACCTCAGCCTGATCCTGTCCGCGAACGACACCGACACCGTGCTGCACGCCCTGCGCGACGTCGCCCGCGCGACCCGCGGCGGCATGCAGCTGCGCTGGAAGCTCAACGGCTTCGTCTCGCCACCGCGGCCGGACGGCACGCCGCGGAACCTGATGGGCTTCAAGGACGGCACCGCGAACCCCACCGGGTCCGAAGTGGACAGTCTGGTGTGGACGAACGGCGGCGGCGAGCCCGCCTGGACCACCGGCGGCAGCTACCAGGTGATCCGGCTGATCCGGATGCTGGTGGAGTTCTGGGACCGCGTTTCACTTGCCGAGCAGGAGAACATGTTCGGCCGCCGCCGCGACACCGGCGCGCCGCTCGACGGCACCGCGGAAACCGACGTCCCGCGCTACGCCGACGATCCGGTCGGCACGGTCATCCCGCTGACCAGCCACATCCGGAAGGCGAACCCGCGCACCCCGGAGACCGACTGCAGCCGCATCCTGCGCCGCGCGGTGAACTACGACCGCGGCATCGACAGCAACGGCAACCTCGACATGGGCCTGCTCTTCGTCTGCTACCAGCAGGATCTCGAGCGGCAGTTCGAGGCGGTCCAGACGCGGCTGGCCGACGAACCACTGACCGACTACATCTCCCCGTTCGGCGGCGGCTACTTCTTCGCGCTGCCGGGCGTCACCGGCCCGGACGACCACTTCGGGCGTTCCCTGCTCACCTGACCCCACCCACCACGAAAGGAACCACCACAGTGGACACCAGACCCCGCCGCCGTCGGCGCGGACTGCTCGGCGCCGGCGCGCTCGCCTCGGTGGCCGTGCTGGCCGTCGCCACCGGATCCGCGGCGAGCACCGCGGACGCCCAGCCGCTGCACCCGTTCCCGGCGCAGTGGATCCCGACGACGACGCCGATCAAGCACGTCGTCGTCATCTTCGGCGAGAACATCTCGTTCGACCACTACTTCGGCACGTACCCGAACGCGGCGAACACCGACGGCACCCCGTTCACCGCCGCGCACGGCACCCCGAAGGTCAACGGGCTCGACCACAAGCTGCTGACCGACAACCCGAACGCGTACAACCCGAAGCGGCTGGGGCCGTCGCAGGCGATGACCTGCGACCAGAACCACGAATACGGTGCGGAGCAGGCCGCCTTCAACGGCGGCAAGATGGACAAGTTCGTCGAGAAGACCGAGTCGGACAAGTGCACCGGGCAGCCGATTTTGTTCGGCGAACCCGGCCTGGTGATGGACTACTACGACGGCAACACCGTGACGGGCATGTGGAACTACGCCCAGCACTACGCGCTGAGCGACAACTCGTTCAACACGGTGTTCGGCCCGTCGAGCCCGGGCGCGATCAACCTGATCTCGGGCAACACCCACGGCGTCCAGGCGGTCGACCCGGTGACGCACGAGCCGGTCAGCGACGCCTACGCCGTCCAGTCGCCGGACGCGAACGGCATCGGCACGATGATCAACGACCCGGACCCGGCGTGGGACGACTGCTCGGGCAAGAACCACACGAGCAAGGACAACCTGGCCACGATGCACGGCCGCAACATCGGTGACCTGCTCAACGAGCGCCACGTGACGTGGGGCTGGTTCCAGGGCGGCTTCCGGCCCACCGGCACGGCGAACGGTTACGCGGTCTGCGGCCAGAAGCACACGAACGTGGGCGGCAACGCGGTCGTCGACTACAGCCCGCACCACGAGCCGTTCCAGTACTACCCGCAGACGGCGAACCCGAAGCACCTGCCGCCGTCGTCGGTGCACGCGATCGGCCAGACCGACCGCGCGAACCACCAGTACGACATCACCGACTTCGACGCCGCGCTGCAGGCGGGCTCGATGCCGGCGGTGAGCTTCCTCAAGGCCCCGGAGTACCAGGACGGGCACGCGGGCTACTCGGACCCGCTGGACGAACAGCAGTTCGTGGTCGGCGAGATCAACAAGATCCAGCAGTCCCCCGAGTGGAAGTCGACGGCGGTCGTGCTGGCCTACGACGACTCCGACGGCTGGTACGACCACCAGAAGTCCCCGATCGTCAACGGCTCCCACGACGCTTCGCAGGACCAGGCGATCTGCACGGCGAAGCCGACGAAGGTGGGCACGTACGCGGACCGCTGCGGCTACGGCCCGCGGCTGCCGCTGCTGGTGATTTCGCCGTACAGCAAGGTGAACCACGTCGACCACACGCTGACCGACCAGACCTCGATCCTGAAGTTCATCGAGGACAACTGGTGCACCGGCCGGATCGGCGACTCGTCGTTCGACACCCGCGCCGGCTCGCTGGCCGGGATGTTCGACTTCTGGTGGCCCCAGGCGAAGAAGCTGCCCCTGGACCCGAAGACCGGCGCCGTGGTCCACAGCTGACCCAAAAGCCTCTGAAGGCCACCATCACAGCACTGGACGCTGTGATGGTGGCCTTCAGAGAAATGGGGTCAGGGGCGGGCCGGGGTCAGGTCCCAGGTCAGGGTGACCACGGTTCCGGTGTCGCCGGAGGAGATGTCGGCGTGGTCCGCGCTCGCCCGTAGCAGCAGCAATCCGCGGCCCCGCAGGGAAACCGGGCGGTGGTCCGGGACCGGGGTGCGCCACTGGCCGTGGTCGGCGATCACCACCTCGATGCGGTCGGCGAACGCCGCCGCGTCGAGGTCCACCACGCCCGTGCCCTCGCCGTCGTAGGCGTGGTCGGCCACGTTCGCCAGTGCCTCGTAGCTCGCCAGCACGATGTCGCCTGCCCGGTCCTCGTCGACGCCCGCCGCCAGCACCCACGCCGTCAGGTCGTGCCGCAGCCGCCGCAGCGCCTCCGGCACCGCCTGCACGCCGTGACGGCGGAACGGATCCGCCGTCATCGGAGTGCTTCGCCGACCGTCGGGTGGATCGTGATCCACGTGTCCAGTCCCGTCGTCTTCAGCGGCCCCGACGTCACCGCCGAATCGCTCACCACGCGCAGCGCGCCCTCGGCCAGCCTGCGGTGGGCCGCCGCCAGCACCTGCAGGCCCGCCGAGCAGAAGAACGTCACCGCACGCAGGTCGACCACCAGGATTTCCGGTTCCCCGGCGAGCACCGCGTCGACGACGTCGGCGAACTCCGGCGCGCTGAGCAGGTCGATCTCGCCCGCCACGGCCAGCACCGCGGCCCGGCCCCGCCGGTCGAGCGTGACCGACAGCTCGGTGGCGGGCAGGTCCGCTGAGGAAGACGTCACGGTCCCTCATCGTGCCGCACTCCCCGCCAAAGGGCTACCGGGGCGGCAGCCGCACGACGGTGACCCAGAAGTCGTCGATCTTGCGGACCACCTCGGTGAACTTCTCGAAGTCGACCGGCTTGGCGACGTAGGCGTTCGCGTGCAGCTCGTAGCTGCGCACGATGTCCTCCTCCGCCTCGGACGTGGTCAGCACGACCACCGGAATCGTGCACAGTGCCGGATCCCGCTTGATCTCGCCGAGCACTTCCCGGCCGTCCTTGCGGGGCAGGTTGAGGTCGAGCAGGATCAGCCCCGGCCGCGGCGCGTCGCGGAACCGCCCGCGGCGGTTGAGGAACTCGAGTGCCTCGACGCCGTCGGTCGCGACGTGCAGCGCGTTGCGGATCTTGTGGTGCTCGAACGCTTCCCGGATCATCAGCACGTCGCCGGGGTCGTCCTCGACGAGCAGGATGTCGATCGGGGCGGGCGCCTGCGTCATGCGTCCCCCTTGTCCTTGCGGGCCGGCAGGGTGAAGCGGAACGTCGTGTCGGCGGCCTCGGTGTCGAGCCAGATCCGGCCGCCGTGGTACTCGACGATCCGGCGGCACAGCGCCAGCCCGATGCCGGTGCCCGGGTAGGCGGTGCGCGTGTGCAGCCGCTGGAACAGCGCGAACACCCGTTCCGCGTACTCGGGGTCGATGCCGATTCCGTTGTCCGACACGGAAAACACCCAGTCGTCGCCGTCGCGCTCGGCGGCGATCCGCACCTCCGGCGGCGCGTCGCCCTTGAACTTCAGCGCGTTGCCGATGAGGTTCTGGAACACCGCGGTCATCAGCGCCGGCTCGACCCGCACCTCCGGCAGGTCGCCGCGGGTGACCTTGCCGCCGCTGAGCGACAGCGCGACCTCCAGGTTCGCGAGCGCGTCGTCGACCAGCGTGCCCGCGTCGGTCACGACGTGCTCGCCCGGCTTGCGCCCGACGCGGGAGAACGCCAGCAGGTCGTTGATGAGCACCTGCATCCGCTTCGCGCCGTCGACGGCGTACTCGATGTACTGCTCGCCGCGCTCGTCGAGCAGGCCCTGGTACCGCCGCTGGAGCAGCTGGCAGAAGCTGGCCACCTTCCGCAGCGGCTCCTGCAGGTCGTGCGAAGCGACGTAGGCGAACTGCTCCAGGTCGGCGTTGGACCGCTCCAGCTCGCGTGTCCGCCGGTCGAGCAGTGCGTGCGCCCGCTCCAGCTCGGCGACCTCGTCGAGGATGCGCTGCCGCATGGCTTCGACGTCGGCGCCGAGCTGGGCGATCTCGCGCGGCCCGGTCCCGTGCACCGGGTGGTGGACGTCGGCGTCGGCGACCTGCCGGACCTCACCGGCCAGCCGCAGGATCGGCCGGGTGATGACCTGCCGCAGGCCGAAGAACAGCACCACGAACAGCAGGACGACCAGCACGCCGACGGCGGCGAGCATCGCGTTGAGGAAGCTCTCGGCGGCGTCGAGGTCGGCGCGGCCGGCGTTGCGGACCGAGGTGAGGTGGGCGAGCTGGGCGTCGACGGCCGTCCGCACCGCGCCGAACGCCGTCCGCCCGTGCTCGACCTCGGCCGCGGTGACCGGCGGGGCGCCGGGGGCGATGGTGGGCGCGGCCACGGCCTGCCAGGCGGCGGCCGCGCGCAGCACGGCGTCGAGGTCGTCGCCGGCCTGCGTGCCCGGGACCGCGCCCAGCTGCCGCAGCTGCGCGGCCGCGTCGGCCTGCGCGCGGACGCCGTCGGTGTACGGGGTGAGGAACTCCGGGCGGCGGCCGAGCTGGTAGCCGCGGACGCCGCTTTCCTGGTTCGCCAGCGCCGCGGACAGCTGGACGGCGCTCACCCGCTGCGGCCCGACGACGTAGAGCAGGCGGTCGCGGGCTTCGGTGAGGTTGTTCAGCGCGATCCCGCCGCCGGCGAGCACGGCGAGCAGCAGCACCAGCTCGATGGCGGCCAGCAGGCCCAGCCAGCGGCCGATCGGCCAGCGGCGTGCGTCAGTCTTCATCGGGCGTCCCGGCCGGGTCGTGGCTGAGCAGGGCGAGGGCGACGTCGTCGTCGAGCGGGCCGGAGTTGAGCCGTTCGGCGCGCGCGATCAGCTCGTCGAGCAGGGCCCGGCCGCCGAGCCCGGTCTCCCGCTTGATGTCGAGCACCAGCTCGGCCATCCGTTCGTGGCCCAGCCGTTCGGACCCGGCGCCGACGCGGCCCTCGAACACGCCGTCGGTGTACAGCAGCAGGGACCAGCCCGGCTCCAGCGGCACGTCGAGGGCGTCCCACTTGGCGCCGTCGACGATGCCGAGCGGGACGCCGAGGCGCTTGCCGGAGAGCAGGTGCCCGTCGCCCGGGGTGAGCAGCAGCGGCGGGAGGTGCCCGGCGAGCGACAGGCGCAGGGATCTTCGGTCCGGCGCGACGACGACCATGCAGACGGTGGCGAACAGCGGCTCGATCCGCTCGTGCACCAGGACCTGCTCGACCATGGCCAGCACGTCCGGCATCGGCAGGCCCGCCATCACCAGCGAGCGCCACGCAATGCGCAGCGCGACGCCGAGCGCGGCCTCGTCCGGGCCGTGGCCGCAGACGTCGCCGATCATCATCTGGACGGTGCCGTCGGCGAGCTCGATGGCGTCGTAGAAGTCGCCGCCGAGCAGGGAACCGTTGCGGCCGGGCCGGTAGCGCGCGGCGAGGTCGAGGTGCGGATCGCGCAGCAGCGGGCTGGGCAGCAGGCCGCGTTCGAGCCGCGCGTTCTCCCGCGCGAGCAGCTGCTGCTGCAGGAACTGCTGCTCGACCTGCTCGGCGCGCTTGCGCTCGCGGGCGAAGCGCAGTGCCTTCACCAGCAGCGGCCCGTCGACCTGGTCCTTGACGAGGTAGTCCTGCGCGCCGGCGGCCACCGCGGCGACGCCGGTGGCCTGGTCGTGCTGCCCGGTCAGGACGACCACCGCGACGCCGGGCGCGTGCTGGCCGAGCCGGGTCAGGCCGGTGAGGCCGAAGGCGTCGGGCAGCTGCAGGTCGAGCACGACGCAGTCGGCGGTGAGCGGGCCGGCCAGCGCGGCGGCGAGGGTCTCGACGCGTTCGAGCGAGAACGGCTCGGCCGTGTCCGCCAGCATCTCCTCGACCAGCAGCGCGTCGCCGTCGTCGTCCTCGATCAGCAGCACCCGCAGGCGGGTGCCGGGATCCCACGATGGGTCGGCGGTCACCGGCGTCTCCCGTTCGGCTGCTCGTGAGCCAGCACATCCAGACGATCAACCCTAGCGGCACCGGTGGCGCACCGGGATAGCGCTTTATAGCACTCCGGAGCGGCACCGGGTCGGTAACGGTTCGGCGCACGACCGTGCCGTCACGGCACATTCCGGCCCTACCCTGCGCGCATGTCCGAGGGATTTCCGCCGGGACCGCCGCAGCCGTACGGCGGGTTTCCGCCCGCACCGCCGCCGTACGCGGGCCAGAACGCCCGCCCCGAGCGGCCGCGGGAGGTCCGGAGGGCGGCGTTCGCCTGGTGGGCCGCGGTCGCGTGCTGGTTCCTCGGGTCGCTGTCCAGCCAGGTGCTGGGCGGGAACGTCCTGCGGTTCACGACGTTCCGCTCGGTCCGCACCGGCGACGGCACGGTGGTGACCAGCGCGACGGAAGGCCCGCTGCCGACCGGGATCGCGGTGGTCACGTTCCTGGTGCTGGGAGCACTGTGGGCGCTGCTGGTGTACGGGATGTACCGCGGCGCGAGGTGGGCCCGCATCCTGCTGGCGATCCTGGGCGTGCTGGGGATCCTCAACGTGGTGCTGCAGCTGATCGCGGTCGCCGGCGCGAACGGGATGACCGCCGGCGACCTCGCGCATCTGCTGTTCTTCCTGGGGACCCTGGTCCTGTCGATCACCGGTTTCGTGTTGATGTTCAAGGACGGCGCGGTCCCCTACTTCGCCAAGCGGGGTTAGCGCGGGGTCAGCGTCAGCGCGAACGTGTTGCCCTCACCCTGGACCAGGGAACTCAGGTATGTCGTGAACGTGCCGCAGCCGGTGAGCGGCGGGATCGCGTACGTTCCGGTCACCGGTCCGCCCGATTCCGGCGTGAAACCACTGCCGGTGCGAAGGTCGGTGAGGATCGGCGCGCTCGCGCGGCAGCCCGCGTCGGCGACCGGGAGGCCGAAGAGCGTCACCTGCGGCAGGCTCAGCGCGAACGTCGCGTGCGCGACGAACCCGGGTTCGCCCGGCTGCGGGCCGTCCGTGGTGAACTGCAGGTCCGCCGTGCCCGGCACGAACCCGAACACCTTGAACGCCGCCCGCGTCCGGTCGAACGCCGGGGTGAAGTCGCGGCCCACGGTGAACGAGCCGGTCACCGGTGCCGACGCGCCGAGGGTCTTCAGCGTCGTCGTTCCCGTGACGCCGTACGTCACCGGGGCCTGCGTGCCGCCCACGTCGAAGCTCAGCAGCACCGGGTCCTGGCCGGGGTCGAGCGTGCAGTCCGAGGTGAACGAGCCCAGCCCGGTGAACGACCCGTCGGCCTTCTTCGGCGTGAGGCGGGTGCTGAACCCGCCGATCGTCAGCGTCGTCTTCCCCGCGTTCGGCAGCCGGACCGGCGGGACCGAGCCGGACGCCGGAGTCGTGAACGCCCCCGACGGCGGCACCGGCGTCTTCGCCACCGTCATCGGCAGGCTGATCGGCAGCGTCAGCGGACCGTTGGCCAGCGTCACCCCTGCGGACGCCGTCCCTTCGATGCTCGCCGCGCCGACCAGGGCCAGGCCGCGGGCCGCCTTGTCCGGCACGGTCACCGAGACCGCGAGGTCCGAGGTCGTCAGCGTGCCCCCGGGCGCGGCAGGCACGTCGAACGACGCCGTGATCCGCACGTCCAGCCGCTGCTTGCCGATCAGCGGGAACGGGCAGGTGAAGGCGAGCTTCCTGTCGACCGGCGTCGACGCCTGCGCGGCCGGCGCGGCGACGAGCGGCAGCGTGAGGCAGGCGAGGCCCGCCGCGAGCAACGACCGGGCTTTCGGCACGGGCTTTCCCTTCCGGGGCATGGCACCGGCCCCCGCCGCGGCGCGACGGGGGCCGGCAGATCGGGTTACTTCTTGACGAGGTTCAGGTCCAGCGTGTTGCCGGTGCTCTTGGCGAACGCGCTGATGTAGTCGTTGAACGGGCCGCAGTTCTGCAGCGCGGACAGCGCGTAGGTGCCCGACAGCTTGCCGCCCTTGAGCAGGTCGAAGCCGTCGCCGGTGGTCATCTCGCTGGTCGACGGGCTGACCGTGCCGCACTTCGGGTCGGTGCTGATCGGGATGCCGAACAGGTTGACCGTGGTGAGGAAGACGTCGAACTTGATGTGCGCCTTGAACCCGGTGCCGACCAGCTCACCGGTCTGCGGGCCGTGCTGCACGACCTTGACGTCCGAGCTGCCCTGCAGGAACCCGAACAGCTTGAAGTCGGTGTGCGTCGGTTCCAGCTGCAGGTCGCCGGTGAACGTCTTGGCCGACAGGTTCACGTCGGCGTCGAACGCGCCCTTGATCGGCGCGGTGCTGCCGAGCGACTTCAGCGCGGTCTGCCCGGTGATGCCGAAGGAGTACTTGAGGCCGCCACCGGGCGGCGGGGTCGTCGTGGTGGGCGGCGGCGGGGTCGTGCTCGTGGGCGGGGGCGGCGTCGTGCTGGTGGGCGGCGGCGGGGTCGTCGTCCCGCCACCACCGCCGGCGATGGTGATCGTGGCGAGGGTGTTGTCCTGGCCGGGGTCCTGCGTGCACGGCGCGTCGATCGTGCCGTCGGGGGTGATGCCGGTGACCGAGCCGTCGGCCTTGCGCGGGGTGACCTTGAGGTTCAGGTCGCCGACGGTGATCTTCGCCTGGCCCGCCTGGGTGAACGTCAGCGACGGCGTCTTGCCCGCCGCGTTGATGGTCATCTCGCCCGAGGGCGGGATGTTCGTCTTGTCCAGCGTGATCGGGACGGTGACCGGCAGGTTGAGGCCCGGCGCGGCGACGTTCGCCTTGGCGGCGGCCGTGCCTTCCAGCGTCGTGGCGCCGATCAGGCTGAGGCCGCTGACGGTGTCCGCGTTGATCGTGGACACGGCCTTGATGTCGAACGCGCCCGTCGGCTGGCCGGTGTTCACCGTCGGCGGCAGGTCGGTGTTGATCACCACCTTCAGCGACTGCGAGCCCACCAGCGGGAAGGTGCAGTGGTAGTTGAGCGTCAGCGAGATCGGGTCGGCGGCACTGGTCTGCGCCCCGGCGACCAGTGCGGTGGCGACCAGCCCCACCGCGCCCGCGGCCGCGGCGGCCGCGACCGTCTTCTTCTTGCCTCTTGGCTGCCTCACGATGGGTCCTTCCGTGTATCAACAGTGATACGAAACGGCATGCGTTTTCCCCGGAAATCGCTACCGAACAGTAAGCTAACGAGCGCCGCCGGTGCCGATCAAGTCCTTTCCCGGAAAAGCACGCGGCGCCGCGGCAAATTGTCACACCGGCACGTCACAGCGGACGGGTTCCTAGCAGGACCGGGTGGATTTCCCCAGCACAGCGCGGTCGGCGAATCGCTGACGTGCGTAACAAACACCGGCGGCGCAATGTTGACGAGCGTGCCAACCGGCCATTCTCCGCTTGCTCGGGAACAACCGTGCTGCGTAGCCTCGAAACCCATGAAAAGAATGCACAGCGCGGTGCTGGTGTTGTCGGCGGCCGCGCTTCTGTCGTGCGCCGCCTGCGCTTCGGACGCCCCGGCCGACCCCGGCCGCCACGCCGATCCCGCGGCGCTGGCCTGGGTGGACAAGGTGTGCACGGGGGTGGCCGCGGGCTCGGCGAAGCTGTCCCAGCCGCCCGCCGTCGACGACGCCGACCCGGTGAAGACCCGGGACGCGATGGTCGGTTTCCTGGACCGGCTCGGCGCCGCTCTCGACGACATGGCGGGCGGCATCCGCACCGCGGGCGTCCCGCCGGTCCCGGATGGACAGTCCGCTGTGGACAAGGCGACCGGCAATCTCGGCGAGACGAAGAGCAAGCTGGCCGAGACGAAGGCGAAGATGGCGCAGGCGAAGGTGACCGACCAGGCCAGCCTGCGCCGGGTCATCGCCGACGCCGACGCGACGATGGGCAAGCTCGCCGACCCGGAGGGCCCGATCAAGGACCTCAAGGCGAATCCCGAGCTGAACCTGGCCTTCAGCGAGTCCGCGACCTGCAAGCGCGTCTACGGGACCCCGTCGTGACAGCGCGTCGCGTGCTCGCCGCGCTGGCGGCGCTGGTGCTCTGCCTGCCGCCCGTCCCGGCTTTTGCGGCTCCGGGAGGCGGCACCGGCCCGTTCGACGACTCGTTCTACACACCGCCGTCGCCGCTGCCCGCGGGCAAGCCGGGTGACGTGATCCGGTGGCGGACGTCGAACGCGGGTCCGCGCAAGGCATCGGTGGACGCGTGGCAGGTGATGTACCTGTCCACCAACGCACTCGGGCAGCCCGACGCGGTCACCGGAACCGTGCTGGTGCCCAAGAACGCCGACCGCGCGACGGCGCCGATCGTGTCGTTCGACCCCGGCACGCACGGGCCCGCCTTCGACTGCACACCGTCGAAGATGATCGACATCGGCGCCTTCTACGAGCAGCCCGGCCTCGACGACCTGCTCGACGCGGGCTACGCCGTCACGGTCCCGGACTACGAGGGCTACCAGCCGGCGCCGAAGACGACGTACGTCGTGGGCCGTTCCGAAGGCCCGGCGGTGATCGACGGGGTCCGCGCGGCCCAGCGGCTCACCGCGGCGGGGCTGTCTTCGACGTCGAAGGTCGTCTTCCGCGGTTATTCCCAGGGCGGCGGCGCGGCGGCGTGGGCGGGCGAGCTGCAGCCTGCGTATGCGCCGGAGCTGAACCTGGTGGGCATCGCGGCCGGCGGCGTGCCGTCGGACCTGATCCAGGTGACGCTGCAGCTCGACGGCAAGTTCGGCTTCGGCGTGTTCGCCTACGCACTGCTCGGCCTCGACCAGGCGTACCCCGAGCTGCAGCTCGATGCGTTCCTCAGCGACAACGGGCGGGCGAAGCTGGCGGAGATGAAGCAGAGCGCGTGCACGTTCGAGCTGCTCACGACGTACGCGAACCAGAAGATCGCGGACTACACGGCCGGCCCGGGCTACATCAAGCCCGCGTGGGTGGCGCGCCTGAACGAGAACAAGCTCGGCGGCAGCCCGCCGAAGGTCCCGCTGTTCCTGTACCACGCGACGGGCGACCAGCTGGTCCAGTTCGCACAGGCCGACACGCTGCACAAGACGTACTGCGCGGCCGGGGTGAAGCAGACGTGGAAGACCTACGACACCGACCACATCACGCTGGTCTACACGGGTAATGCGGACGTCCTGGCGTTCGTGAAGGACCGGATCGCCGGGAAACCGGCTACGTCGAACTGCTGATCGGTGGGTTCGGGCCGCCGTGGCTTGCGTCGCCCGCGGGCGCTGGTCCCGGGTCCGGCGCCGTGGCCGGGGCGCCGCTGTCCGGAGCCGAGCAGCCGGGCAGCTTGCGGCCCGGCGGCAACCGGGCGCCGGGCGCTGGTCGCCGGATCCGGTCGCCGTGGCCGGGAAGTGGCTTGCGTGCCCGCCCAACCGGGCGCTGGCCCCCGGATCCGGCCGCCGTCACCGGGGCACCGCTGCCCGGAGCCAGGCAGCTTGCGTCCCCGCGCCAACCAGACGCGGGTCCCCGGTTCCGGCGCCGTGGCCGGAACGCTGCCGCCCGGAGCCAAGCACCCAGGCAGCCGGTCCCGCTGTCCCCGGCTCCGCCGCTCAGCGGTTCCAGCCGCCACCATGGCCCGGCCGCTGCTGCCACGAGCTGATCACCGAGCTGACGTAGTCGCGCCACTGGTCCTCAGGGGACTCCGGCTGCGAAGTCGTCGCGTCGGGACCCGCCGGCTTGCGGCCCGCGGCGGCCGGGGCGCTGGTCGTCGGCTCGGCGGAGTGGCGTACCTGGGCGGTGAGCGGGGGTGGTGCCTGGGTCGCGCTCATCGTCTCCACCGCGTCGCTCGAGGTCGGCGGCGGGGCCGGGGCGGCGGTGGGCGCCCCCGGTGGCGGCACGGCCGTTCCGGCCACCTGGTGCGGCTGGACCAGCACCACCGCGGCCAGCCCGAGCGCGGCGAGGGCACCCGCGGCGAGGACGTACGGCTTCGCGCGGCGGGACCCGTCGGCCGGCGGGGCCTCCTGCGGGCGCTCCTCCGGCTCTTCGGCGGCCAGTTCGGCGTCGAGGATCGCCAGCGGGTCGAGCTTGGGCTCCGGTTCTTCGGCGAGCTTGGCGTCGAGTTCGCCGCGGATGACCAGCGGCTTCGTCTCGGAGAGGTTGACCAGCTCGGCGACCGAGGGGAGCTCCTCGTCACCGCCTGTGCGTGCCATCCCTAGACCTCCACCCCGTCGAGTGTCACCTGGAGGAACCATGCCCGAGCCGCGAGAGCTGCTCCGCTTCGCCGTCGTCGGCTTGGCCGCGTACGGGGTCACACTACTGGGCGACTACAGCCTGAAGCTCACCGTGTTCCGTGAGAAGCCGGTGACCGCCCTTTTGTTCGCGACGGTCGTCTCGACGGCGTTCGCGTACGTGCTCTCCCGCCGCTGGTCGTTCGCCGCGCGCGGCGGCCACGGACGGCTGCGGGAAGCGACGGCGTTCTTCGCGGTCAACGCGGGCGCGGTCGCGGTGAACCTGGTGCCGCCGCTGGTGTCGCGGTACGTGCTGCTGCTGTCCGTTCCCCATGTGGGTTACCTGGCGCAGGAGATCGCGGACTTCGTCGCCGGGATGGTGCTGGGCACGCTCCTGGGGACGGCGTTCCGCTGGTGGGGGTACCGCAGGTGGGTGTTCCCGCGCCGGTCAGCGCCACCAGTCGGAGTCGCCGAGGGTGACGAAGCCGAGCTTCTCGTACAGCGGCCGTCCGGCCCGGGAGGCGGTCAGCGTGACGGGCAGGTCCTGGAAGTGCCGTAGGACGGCGTGCATGATCTCGCGGCCGACGCCCTTCGAGCGGTGCTCGGGCAGGGTGGTCACCCAGTAGACACCGCCGACGCCGCCGTGGGTCATGGTGAGGCACGCGCCGGCGTGGTCTCTCCGGAGGAACAGGTCCGCCGATTCCAGCAGAGCGGGCGGGAAGGTGACGCCGGGTTCGTACGGCTGGTACTCCTCCAGCTCGAAGCCGTTGACGATGATGTCTTCGGCTTTCCGCAGGTCGGCGGCGGTCCGGACCAGCTCGGTCTCGGTGGGCCCCGGCGCCGGCGCCGGTTCCCTGACCATGACCGGCAGCTGGGCGGCTTTCATGCCGAGAGCGGCCAGGTCGAGCACCTGGAAGGGATCCTCGACGACCACGGTCCGGCCGTCGGCCCGCCGCGCCCGGGCCAGCGCGGTGAGCTCCTCGACGTCCACCCCGGGATGCCGCACCATGATCCGGAACCGCCGCCCGTCGACGGCGGTGAAGGAAGCGTGTTCGTGGACGACATCCCCGCGCGAACGGGCCACGGCGGACCACATGGCGATGGCGTTGTCGGATGCCTGGTGCAGACGCTCGGCGAGCAAACCGGTCATGCCGGGCAGCCTAGGGCCGGATTGGCCCGGTTCCCAGTGCCAATCCGGACGTCGGCGACCAGGCCACTTCGGCGCGATGGCGCGGCTTCCGGCCGCGACCCCGCGCCCCAAGGCGGCCTTCGGTGCGCTGGTGAACACAGCGGCGCGAAGCGCCTCGGTTGAGGGCGGCGGTGGGGGCATGGGCGGAGCACCCAAGGCGGCCTTCGGGGCATCCAACCCAAGGCGAACGGGCATTGGATGGCCTACCGCCCGACGGGCACAGCGCAGGCCCGGCGCGGCCGGGGAGAGGCTCACCCCAGCGTCTTGAATGACTCATTCAGGACCTCCGAAGACCTGAATGAGTCATTCAAGACACCCGTCCCGCACTCCTGCCGCGAGCGTCACCGGATTGTCCACAGCCCGCGCGGAATGTGGACAACCCGGCAGCCGGCCGGGCAATCCGCGGGTTTTGTCGGTCCCCGCCGGTAGACTGGTCCAGGGGACGCCCCCCAAGGGAAGGGCGGGGGCCGCGGCCGGTCACTCCTCCCCGGGCAACACCCGCTCCGCCAGCAGTGCCAGCTCCAGCCGCAGGCGCTCGCCCGGGTCGTCGAGGCGCTCGCCGAACAGCTCGCCAAGCTTCTTCAGCCGGGCGCGGATCGTCTGCGGGTGCAGGTCCAGCTGCCGTCCCAGCTCCGGGGCGCTTCCGCGGGTGCGGACCAGGGCCAGCAACGTCTCCGCCAGCTGCTCGCGCCGCTTCCCCGTCACCTCCGCCAGCGGCGCCAGCGTCGTCGACGCCAGCTGGGCCACCAGGAACTCGTCCGCCAGCAACAGCAGCGTCGTCATGTGGTCGCGGCACCAGATCACCGGGCCCGGGACGTCGAGCAGGCCGCGGGCCGCCAGGTCGATCGCGCGGCGGGCGATGCGGAACGACTCCGGGGCCTCGGCCGGGGCCACCAGCGGGCCGACCGCCGCCGTCCAGCCCGGCGGGAGGGCCCGCAGGCCTGCCAGGTCCGTGTCCGGGGCCGGGGTGAGCGCTGCCGGCGGGTCGCCCGACGGGTCCGCCGGGACGTGTTCCGGCAGCAGGTCCGGCGGGAACTCCGGGGCTCCCGGCAGGGCACGGAATGCCACCGCGGCCACGCGTGACGGCACCGGGAGGCCGGAGGCCGCCACCAGACCGTCCACTTCGGCCGGTGTCCGGCCGCCGATCAGCGCGCGCAGCAGACGGCGGTGGCGCTCGCCCGTTCCGGACACCGCCGCCTCGGCCGCGCTGTAGCCCTCCGCGACCGCCGCCATCGACGTCTCCACGTCGGCGAACATTCCCTCCGCCGCGCCGTACAGGACGTCACTCGACAAGCCCGCTTCCCGCGCGATGTCGGCGATCCACCGCCACGTCACCCGGCTCGACACGCGCACCGCCGCCTGCACGGCTTCGCGGCTCACGCCACTGTGGAACGCCTCGCGCCCGTGGCCGCGGAACTCCGCCAGCCGGTCGGCCTGCCACATCGCGGGCGTGCCGACGCGGTCGATGTCACGCTCGATGCCGCGCCGGGCACGCTCGATCGCCGCCTCCCGCCCCGCGCCGCCGCCGAACCTCGCGGAATATTCCGGAATCTCGGCGGCGATCGCGTCGATGCAGGCACGGGCGATCTCCGCGATCCGCGGCCGCACCGCGTCGCCCAGCTCGGACGGCAGGCGGGACCACACCGAAGCGTCCGGGGCAACGGGACCGCGCATGGGGAATTCAATCCTCCACTCGGGAATCGGCGCTGCGGAAATAGTCTCCGGGAAACCCCCTGCGCCATCTGACACGGAGCGTAGGACGCCCACCCGTCCGTGTCAAAAGTCCGGGCGTGCGTCACCCTTTCAGGGCGCAGTCGTTGATTTTTCAGTGACACACCCGGGTATAGGCTCTGCCCACACCGGACTCCAAGGGGGATTTTCGTGGTCGAGTACCGCAGCTTCCGCCTGCTGGCCTCGCTGCCGCGCGCGCTGGGCGCCGGGCTGCGCCCGCACATCGGGTACGCCGCGGCCGCGATGATCCAGGAGGTCCAGCGCACGGTCCCGGCCTACGCCCAGCCGCTCAAGGGCATCTTCGGCAAGGTACTGGTGAAGAGCGTCGAGTTCGCGGTGCAGCACTGCATCGACTCCATGGGCGCGCCGGACCTGTCCCACGAGCACTGGATCGAGTTCTACCGCGACCGCGGCCGGATGGAGTTCACCGAGGGCCGCAACCTCGACGCCCTGCAGGACACCGCCACGATCGGGGCCAGGGTGGCCTGGCGGGCGATGCACCCCGCGGTCGTCGCCGCCGGCGTCCAGCCCGCCGTCATCTCGGTCGCCGCGGAGGCCATCTTCGCCTACGTAGACGAGCTGTGCGCGACCGCGATCGAGGGCTACCAGCAGGCGCAGGCCGAGGCCGAAGGCACCGTCCCGGTCCGGCGGCGGCGCCTGCTGGAGCTGATCGTCGAGGCCCCGGAGGGCGCCGCGAGCAGCATCGCCGGCCTGGCGGGCGGGGCGGGCTGGCCGCTGCCGGAGACCGCCGCGATGGTCGCGCTCGAACGCGGCCCCGACGCCGCGGACTTCCCCGCCGACCTGCTCGGCGACGGCGTTCTGGCCAACCTCGACGACCCCGAGCCGCACCTGCTGACCCGCGATCCGGACGCCGAGCTGGCGCCGCTGGCGGCCAAGCTCGACGGCTGGCGGGCGGCGGTGTCGCCGACCGTGCCGCTGGCCGACGCCCCTGCCGCGCTGCGCACCGCGCGGCGGGCCCTGCAGCTGTCCGGGCCGGACATCCCCGGCCCGATCATCTGGTGCCGCGACCACCTGGCCACGCTCTGGCTGCTCGCCGAAGACTTCCTGGCCGCCGAGCTGGCCCGGCAGAGCCTCGACCCGTTCGAGTCACTCGGCGAGAAGCAGCGTGAGCGGCTCAGCGAAACCCTGCTGGCCTGGCTGGAGACCCGCGGTGGGGCACCGGAGATCGCGCAGCGCCTCGGCGTCCACCCGCAGACCGTCCGCAACCGGCTGCGGCAGCTGGACGAGCTGTTCGGCGACCGCCTCAAGGACGCCGACGACCGGCTCGGCATGCAGCTGGCGCTGCGGGCCCAGCGGCTCATGCGCGCGCACCGGCCGCCGGACGGGGAACGCTGACCACGCCCTTGCCGTGGTAGCGGGACCGGCCGCCGTCCCGCGGTTCGACCGCCTCGTCGGTGCCGGTCGACGCCCCGGAGGGCACCGTCCGCTCTTCGCACCGGGGCCGCCCGGTCATCGGCACGGTCAGCAGCCGCCGCCACGGACGCAGTCCCGGCCGCCGCCGCGGCAGGGCCTGCCCCGGCGCGGGGAAATGGAAACTCGCGCGGCAGGACATCAGCGCGTCCGGTGCGTCATTGCGACCATGGTCCGAAGAAATACCTGCCATCCCCGGGGAATGTCGATACGCATTCGGAGTGATACCGGGAAAACCCGCACGAAGGACCGGGTGCGGACGGCCGTTCTTGTCACGCCCGTCGCCGATTCTTCCGTGGTGGTGTTCGCCACATCGGGTTCGCGGGCCGGACTGGCCTATTTTCGGGGCCACGAGAAAGGCCGCCGATGACACTCGAGACGTACGCCCTCACCCTGCACGGCCGCCGTATCCGCCTGCACGAGCACGTGCCTCCCGACGGCGGCGGCGACGAAGCGATCGTGCTGCTGCACGGGATCGCGGGCAGCGCCGAAACGTGGGCGCCGGTGCTGGCCCGGTGTGCCGCGTGGAACCGGCGCGTACTGGCGCTGGATCTGCCCGGCCACGGCGAATCCGAGGCACCGCGCACGGATTACGGCCTCGGCGCGCTGGCGAGCGTCGTGCGGGACGTGCTGGCGGTGTCGGGCGTGCGGCACGCGACCGTCGTCGGCCATTCGCTCGGCGGCGGCATCGCCCTGCAGTTCGCCTACCAGTTCCCGGAAATGTGCGACCGGCTGGTGCTGGTGGGCAGCGCCGGGCTCGGCCCGGAGGTGAGCCCGGTGCTGCGGGCCGCCGCCCTGCCGGGCGCACCGGTCACCCTGGCACTGGCGGTCAACCGCGTGACACTCGCGATCGCGCGGGCCGTCGCGCGGCTGGGACGGCGGCTCGGCGGCTCGCTGAAACCCGAAACCCGGGAACTGGCCCGGCATTTCGGCTCGCTGGCCGATCCGGCGCGGCGGCGGGCGTTCCTGTTCATCGCGCGCAGCCTGATCGACCTGCGCGGCCAGCGGGCGAGCGCGCTGGACCGGCTCTACCTGGCCGAAACCGTGCCGATCCTGCTGGTCTGGGGTGCGCGTGACCCGCTCATCCCGGTGACACACGGGCGGCGCACGGCCGGGCTGCTGCCGGACAGCCGCTTGACCGTGCTGGAAAACGTGAAACACTTTCCACATGTGGCCGACCCCGACGGGTTCTGCCTGCTGCTGAACGAGTTCGTCACGGGGACCACGCCCGCGCGGCTGACGCTCGACGACGTCGTCGAGCGGCTCATGACCGCGAACGTCCGGCGCACGCCCCTCTAGAAAAGTTGTCACCCGCGCACCATCCCCCGTCGGCGGAAGTGTCACCTCCCCTCGCGCCGCTCCACCCGTTCGGGTGTAGTCCGGAAGGGTTACCGCAAAGTCAGCGGAGAACCCGTTGACAGTGCCGTTCGCGCGAAATTATGTTGCCTGAGCCACAAAATCTGGATCGGCTTCGACGACGAAGAGGCCGATTTTGTTGCCAGCAAGGATAAAACATGACCGACGTGGACACCGGGTTCGCCGTCCCCGCACTGCGGGCCGAGCGGCCACATCCCGGCCAGCGCTCTTCCGGACCGGCCTACCGGCAGCAGTCCGTGTCGGCCGACCGGCCCCGGACCGTCTATCCGCCCGCCCCGCGAACGCCGGCGGAACCCCGGCCCGCCCGCGCTTCCGGCGCGATCGGGCTGTGGGCGTCGCTGCCGCGCGAGCTGGCGATCCGCTTCAAGCCGCGGGTCGATCCGCTCGCCCGCGCCATCCTGCAGGAGGTGCAGCGGGCGGTGCCCGAGTACCGCCAGCCGCTGGAGGGCGCGTTCGGGCACATCATCACGCAGGGTGTCCGGCAGGCGATCATCCAGTGCCTCGACAGTGTCGGCACCCCCGGTGCCGTGCCGCTCGAGACGTGGACGACCGTCTTCCGCAACCTCGGCAAGATCGAGTTCAACGAGGGCCGCAGCCTCGACTGCCTGCAGACCGCCTACCGCGTCGGCGGGCGGGTCGCGTGGCGGCACATCTCCGAGTTCGGGCAGGCCGCGGGCGTCTCCGCGGACACGCTGTGCACGAGCGCGGAAGCCATTTTCGCCTACGTGGACGAGATTTCGGCGTTGTCGATCGAGGGGTACACGGCCGCGCAGACCCGGGCCGCGGGCACCCGCGCGCGGCGACGGCGGCGGTTGCTGGAGCTGCTGCTCGCCGACCCGCCGTCCGCGCCGCAGACCATCGCCGCGCAGGCCGCCACCGCCCAGTGGGCGCTGCCTGCCGAAGTCACCGTCGTGGCCCTGGAACCCCGCGCCGACCAGCACAGTCTCGCGGCACCGGACCTGCACTCCGACGTCCTCGTCGACCTCGAAGGCGCCGAGCCGTGCCTGGTCACCGGGGCACCGGACAAGCACCTGCGGAACCTCGCCGAGCGGATGCCGGGCTGGCGCGCGGTGATCGGCCCGTCCGTGCGGCTCACCGACGCGCCGCGGTCGCTGCTGTGGGCGCGCCGGACGTTGAAACTCCTCCAGCGGGGCGTGCTGCCGGACGTGCCGGTGACGCGCTGCACCGACCACCTGTCGACGCTGTGGCTGCTCTCCGACGAGTTCCTCGTCCGCGAGCTGTGCGCGCGCAGCCTGGCGCCGTTCAAGGACCTGACCCCGAAGCAGCGCGCGCGGCTCGGCGAGACGTTGCTGATCTGGCTGCAGTCCCGCGGCAGCGCGCCCGAGATCGCGAAGAAGCTCAAGGTGCACCCGCAGACCGTGCGCTACCGGATGCACCAGCTCATCGACCTGTTCGGCGACCGGCTCAACAACGCCGACGACCGGCTCGACATGGAGATCGCCCTGCGCGCGGAGGCACTCCTCGGTTCCTGACGTTCTCTCCACAATGGGGTGGGTGATGGCGGGATCTCCCGTCGAAACGGCCTACGGGCCGATGCTGGGCGGCGACGGCAGGCCGGGACAGCTGTGGGCCATGCTCCCCCGCGAGCTGGCCGCGGTGTTCCGGCCGCGGATGCTGGACGTCGCCGACGAGGTGCTGCGCGAGATCCAGCGGACCATCCCGGACTACGCGCGGCCGCTCGACGGCGCGTTCGGCAAGGCGCTGCGGGCCGGTGTCCAGGCGGCGATCCTGCAGTTCATCGACCGGATCGCCGCGTCCGGCCCGCTGCCGGACGACCGCCGGAAGCTGTTCGTCAGCCTGGGCGTGCACGAGCTGGCGCAGGGCCGCAACCTCGACGTCCTGCAGGCGGCCTACCGGGTCGGCGCGCGGGTGACGTGGCGGCGGATGGCGGAGGTGGGGACGCGGGCGGGCGTGCCGTCGGCCACGCTGTGCCTGCTGGCCGAGGCGATCTTCGCCTACATCGACGAGCTGTCGGCGTTGTCGATCGAGGGACACGCGGCCGCGCAGGCACGGGCGGCGGGCGCGCTGGAACGCCGTCGCCGGCGGCTGCTGGACCTGCTGCTGGCTGACCCGCCGTCGCCGTCCCGGACGGTCCAGGAAGCCGCGACGGCGGCGGACTGGCCGTTGCCGCACCGGCTGGTCGCGGTGGCGCTGGACGGCCCCGCCGACGTCACCGGGCTGGCCGCTCTGGAGGACTTCGAGGACGGCACCCCGCGGCTCCTGCTCCCGGCACCCGCGGACCGCGCGGCACTGACGGCGGCATTGTCCGGCCACCGGGCGGCGGTGGGACCGCCGGTGCCGCCACGCCAGGCGGGCCGGTCACTGGCCACGGCCCAGGAAGCACTGCGGCTGGCCGGCAACGTCCTCCCGGACGAGCCGTTGACCTGGTGCGAGGACCACCTCGCGACGCTGTGGCTGCGGAAAGAGCCGTTCCTCGCCACGGAAGTGGCCCGGCGGCGCCTGGCCCCGCTGACGGCGTTGACCCCGAAGCAGTACAACCGCCTGGCCGGGACGTTGCTGGCCTGGCTGGAGACGTGCGGCAACGTCCGCGAGGTCGCCGACCGCCTGGCGATCCACCCCCAGACGGTCCGCGCCCGCGCCCAGGAACTGGAGACGTTGTTCGCCGACCAGCTCCGCAATCCGGACGACCGCTTCGAGATGATCCTCGCCCTCCGCGCCACCCTCACCTGACCGTGTCGACCCCCCAATCACGAGTGTCGTCCCTCTGATCACGCGTGTCGTCCCTTCCCGCACGACGAGCCTGTGCGGCAAGGGGAATCCCGCGTGATCAGAGAGGCATCACGTGTGATTGGGAGGGCATCACGTGTGATTGGAGGGACGACGCGGGTCAGAGGCCGAGGGCCGAGAAGTAGGGGCGGGGCAGTTCCGGGACCTGGCCCGTGCCGATGCGGAGCGTGGCCGCGGGGAGGCCGCGGGAGCGGCGCCAGGCCGCGAACGCCTCCAGCCAGGCGTCCGCCGTTGCCGCGGTCATGGGGCCCGGGGCGCCGAACAACGCCGTTGCCGACGAACACAGCAGCCACCACTCCGGCGGGGTTTCCGCCGTGGCTTCGTGGAGCCGGCGGGCGCCGAGGACCCGGGTGCGCCAGCCCGCCTCGACGTCGTCCGCGAGGACGCCTGCCGCGTGCACCATTCCCCGCAGCGGCAGGCCGCCCGCCGTCGCCGCCGCGATCAGCCGGTCCGCGACGCCCGGCTCGGCGAGGTCGCCGTCGACCACCACGAGGTCCACTGAGGACAGTTCGGGGGCGTCGCAGCCGCACAGCACGATCCGGGTGGCGCCGGTGTCCGCCAGCCAGCGGGCGGCCACCAGCCCGAACGTGCCGGTGACGACGTACGCGCCCGGCCCCGACGGCACCCCGCCGAACCGCGGGACGCGGGTGAGCCGCGCCGCGTACCGGACGTCGTGGCGCCAGCTCACTTCGTCGTCCGGCGCGTCCGAGCGCAGCTCGCGCACCAGAACGTCCACATCGGACCGGACGTCGACGTCGACCAGGCTCGCCCGCAGGTCCGGCCGCTCGCACGCGAGCACCCGCACCAGTCCGCGCAGGAACAGCAGCCCCGGCTCGCCGCCCGCCTGCGTGACCAGGTGGAACCGGATGCCGGGGTCGAGCCGTGCGATGACCGAAAGCACCGTGAGCAGCAGCTCCTGCGCGTCCTCCGGCTCGTGGTAGGCGTGCGGTGCCCCGGTGAGGAAGACGACGCCGCGCACCGGCCGCCCGGCCAGGATTCCGGGCAGCTCGTCGAGGTCGTCCTGCGGCAGGGACAGCGCCTCGTTCCCGGTTTCGGCCAGCGCCAGCGCCAGTGCGACGGCCCGGCCGAGCGCGGCCGGGTGCTCGTCGGTGAGCAGCAGCCACGCCCCCGGCGGCAGCGGCGGGACCGGCGGCAGCGGCACCTCCGGCCACGTCACGTCGAACGCCGCGGTGGCGAACGGGACGCCCGGCGACAGCGCGCGCTCGTCCTCCACCGGCCCGGTCACCGCAGGCCGTCCGCGGTGAGCAGGCCGTCGAGGTAGCGGTCCCGGCACTGCGCGCGGCTGCGCGGTGGCTCGCCCGCGGGCAGCACGACGACCCGGCGCAGCGTGAGCCCGTGCCGGGTCACCACCGCGTGCCGCACCGCCCGCTCGACCTCGCCGCGGGGCGGCACGACCCCGTCGGCCAGCGCCAGGACGACCACCGGATGCTCCCCGGGGACGGCGAACGCGGCCACGCCGGACGGCCGGATCGCCGGATGCGCCTGCCCGGCCGTCGCCTCCACGTCCTGGGGGTCGAGGCCGGCGACGAGGTCGCGGCCGGTGACCGACAGCCTGCCGGACTCGTCCAGGACGCCGAGGTCGCCGGTCCGCAGCCACCACCGCGGCTCGGCGTCGCCGGCGAGCAGCGCGCAGAAGACGCGGGCGGACTGCTCGGGCCGGTTCCGGTAGCCGCGCGCGACGTTCGGCCCGCTCACCCAGATCTCGCCGGTCTCGCCCGGCGGGACCCGCCGCCCGTCCGGGTCCACGATCGCGACCAGCTGCCCGGCCGGGTGTCCACATGCGACCAGAGCCGTGGCCTCGGCCCGGACGTAACACACCCGCAGCGCGAACACTTCCCGGAGCCGGTCCAGATCCGGGTCGGCTGCGTCGGCCAGGGCGACCGCGAAGCCGGACGGCGGATCGGCGAGCAGGTGCCTCCGGTCGTGCACGACCGCGGGCACGCCCGTGACGACCGGCACGGCCACCCCGAGCAGCAGGCCCAGCGGATCGCTCGGCGGCAGCCACGTCACGACGGCGTCGTCCCCCAGCACCTGCGCCGCCTGCCGAGCGTTGGCCAGCACGTTCGCGTGCGTGACCATCACCCCGCCCGGGTACTGCAGGTAGGCGACGTCGTCGGCGAGCACCGGGGCATCGGGGACGGCGGCGGCGTCCGGGACGGCGTCCACCGCGAGCACCCGGTGCCCGCAGGTCTCCAAAGTGGACAGAAAGCGCCGGACCGGGGCCACGGTCTCCGCGGTCGCCAGCACGATCGACGGCTCGGCGTCGGCGAGCACACCGGCCCGGCGGTCCGGGCCCACCGGAATCGCGACCAGCCCGGCGCGCAACACGCCGAGGAACGCGACGACGTAGTCGGGCGAGGGCGGGACGAGGATCGCCGCGCGCTGTCCCGGCTCGGTGACCCGGCGCAGGGCCGCGGCGACGGCGGTGACCCGGCGGTCCAGCGCGGCCCAGGTCACCCGGGTGCCGGTCCAGGTCAGCGCCGTCTCCTCGCCCGCCACCGCGGCCCGGTAGGCCAGCAGCTTCGAGAGGGTCGTGAACATGGTTTCCTCTCAGGCGGCGGACATCCCGGTGACGCGCCACTTCCCGGCGACGCGCTCGGCCGTGACACTCAGCTGGGCGGCGCCGGTGCTGCGCTGCCCGTCGCCTCTCGTGCCGGTCTGGTCGAGGAACACCAGCAGTGCCGCGCGGTCGCCGTCCAGCAGCTTCACGCCGGAGGCGACCGCGATCGAGGTGACCACCAGCTTCTGCTCGGCAGCGAGCCTGCGTACCTGGCCGAAGAGCTGTTCGTACTGGCCGAGGGCGGGTCCGGTGAGGACGTCCTTCGCCGCCTGCTCGCTCTTGGCCGGATCGTCGTAGCGGTAGGAAAAGACCGTGCCGAGCGCGGCGCCGACCTGCTTGCCGGCATCCGCGGTGGCCGCGACGTCGGCGAGCGCGCTGTTGTGCGCGACGACTTCGCCGGTGGCCCGCGCTTCGAGCGCGAACCACACGGCGAGCCCGGCCATGACGAGGGCGAACGCCCCGGGCCAAACCTTCTTCACGGTGCCTCCCCCACGGGAACCTGGCCGAGGCCGGTGACGCGCCAGCCGTCCGGGCCGCGGGTCAGGTCGGCCTGGAAACGGTTGCGCTTGGTCACGGCGTCCCCGCCCTCCGGCGTGACGACCAGCTCGACCGACGCGAGCAGCTTCGCCGTGCCCGCGCCGGTGTCCACTTCGGTCACAGCCGCGTCGGTCACCTTGCCGGTGGTGACGGTCTTGGCCTGCGCGATGCGGTCGAGGCTGCCCTGGCGGTCGGCTGCCAGCTCGTCGTGCAGCGCACCGCCGGAGAGGTCCAGCCAGTGCTGGTAGCCGGGGCCCGCCTGCCGGTAGTCCAAAGTGGTCAGTCCGGCGACCGCGGTCCGGCCCGCCTGCAACGCTTCTTCCCGGACGGCCGCGCGCGCGACGCCGTCGTCGTGCGCCACCTGCCACCAGGTGAACCCCGACCACCCGGCGGCCGCGGTGGCGAGCACCGCCGCCACCGGGGGCAGCCACGCCAAGATCCTCACGGCCGTCCTCCCGGTGCGTTCTGCGAGCCCCGCACGTTCGTCCCGTCGCCAGGGGGCAGGGCGCAGCGCGCCGCGGTGTTCAGCGGGCGGGCCGACGTGTCGAGGCCGTTGCGATACGGCGTCGTGTACCCGGTGGTGCACGGCGGCGGGTCGAAGAACGTCAGCGACAGCCCGATGTGCGCGCCGTCCGGGCGCACGACCGCGCTGCCCGCCGCGACCGCTTCGGGCGCGGTGATCAGCAGCTGCCGGATGCCGTCCCGGCGGGTCTCCAGGACGTCCGCGGTGGTCAGCAGGTTCGCCAGCAGCACGCCGAGACCCGGCCCGGAGTCGCGGATCAGCGCGCCGACCTCGTTCGCCGCGGCGGGCACCGCCGGGATCAGCGTGCGCAGGTCGCCGTCGGACTGTTTCAGGGTTGCCGCCAGCAGCTTCGCGTTGGCGCCGAAGCTGCGGATCGCGTCCGCCTGCTGCACCTGCGTGTCGAGGACGACGTGCGCGTCGGTGACGAACCGGGTCAGCGGCGCGACGTGCGCGCTCGCCGCCTGCACGAACTCGATGCCGCGGCCGACGAGCTGGTCCAGTGCCGGGCCGGCGTCGGACGTCGCGTTGTACAGCTCGTCGACGACGGTGCGCAACGCCGGCTTGGGCACCGACGCGGCGAACGAATCCACAGTGGACAGCACGACGTCGACCGGCAGCGGGATCTTCGTGTCCGCCTGGGTGATCACCGAGCCGTCGTGCAGCTTCGGCCCGCCGTCGGTCCGCGGCCGCAGGTCGACGTACTGCTCGCCGACGGCCGACCGGTTGGCGACGACGGCTTCGGTGTCGGCCGGGACCGGCGCCGTCCCGGAGTCGATCTGGAGGTCGGCCTCCATCCCGGCCGGGGTCAGCCGCAGCTCGCCGACGCGGCCGATCGCGACGCCGCGGTAGGTGACCTCCGCGTTCGTGAAGATGCCGCCGCCACTGGGGAACTGGGCACGGACGGTGTAGCCGCGGTCGAAGAACACCTTGTCCAGACCGGCGTAGGTGGCCCCGACGTAGGCGACGCCGACGACCGCGATGACGACGAAGGCCGTCACCTGCACGCGCACGAACCGGGTCAGCATCAGTGGCCTGCCTTGAGGAAGCCGTTGAGATAGTCGCCGCGGATGGCGTCGAGCGCGGCGTCCGGGAACGGGAAGGTGAAGATCATCTCCATGGCCTTCGGCAGCTTGTCGCCGGAGTCGGCCAGCCGCCGCAGCAGCGGTTCCAGCGCCCGCAGGTCGGCGACCAGGTCGTCCTTGCTGCGGTTCACGGTGTCGACGGCGACCGCGGTCAGGCCGTCGAGCGACTTGAGCATCCCGACCAGCGCCTCCCGCTGCTGGTTGAGGACGCCGATGCCGGGCGTGAGCCCGTTCAGCGTCGTGGTGATCTGGCCGGTGTGGGCGTTGAGGGTCGCGGCGAGCTTGTTGACACTCTCGATGGCCCGCGTGATCTCGGCGCGGTGCTCGTCGAGTCCCTTGACGAACGTGTCCAGATTGGACAGAAGGTTGCGTGCCGCGGTTTCCTTGCCGCCGAGGGCGTCGTTGAGTTCGTGGCTGATGTTCTGCACCTGCGCCACCCCACCGCCGTTGAGCAGCAGGGAAAGGGCACCGAAGACCTCCTCGATCTCCGGCGTCAGCGTGGACCGGTCGAGCGGGATGGTCGCGCCGTCGAGCAGCCGGCCCGACGGCGTCGCGTCGTCCGGCGGGGCCAGTTCGACGAACTTCTCGCCGAGGATGCTGGCCTGCCGCAGCCGCGCGACGGCGTTGCCCGGCAGGTCGACGTCGCCGTTGACCAGCAGGCTGACGACCGCGCTGTGCCCGCCGGGGGCCAGCTCGACCTTGACGACCTGGCCGACCGGGACGTCGTTGACCTTGACGCCGGACTGCGGCACGAGGTCGAGGACGTTGGTGAAGCTCGCGGTGACGTGGATCGGGTGGTCGCCGAGCGCGGCGCCCCCGGGCAGCGGGATGTCGTAGACGCTGACCCCGCGGCCGCAGCCGGTGGTGACGAGTGCGAGCGCCGCCACCGCGGCGACCTTGACCAGTCCCTTCATTTCGGCTCCGAGTACTCGAGAAGGTTGCCGCGGCCGTCGATGGTCCCGTTCGCCTTGTCGTAGGCACCCAGGAGGTTCGTCAGGGCGTTGGGGGCCGCGGTGAGGGCTTCGGCGAGCGAATCCTTCTGGTTCACCAGGATCTTCGTGACGTCGGTCAGTTTGTCCACGTTGGACTGCACCTTGCCGCGGTTGTCCTTGATGAACCCCTGCACGACGCTCAGCGCCTGGGTCAGCTCGGTCAGCGCGCCGGAGAACTGGTCGCGCTGGTCGGCCAGCACCCGGCTCAGCGACGCGATCTGCGAGATCGCCTGCTTCACCTGGGTGTCGTTGGCGGCGAGCATCGCGGTGAACTTGCTGACGTTGTCGATGGTCGAGAAGAAGTCGTCCTTGGAGTCACTGGCGGTGCGGACGAACTCGCCGAGGTTCTTGATCGCCTCGCCGATGGTCCGCCCGTTGCCGTTCAGGTACTCCGCCGACTTGGTCAGCACGTCGCTGACCGCGCCGTCCTTGTTGGCCCCCTGCGGCCCCAGCGCAGCCATCAGCTGGTTGAGGCTGGTCAGCAGCTCGTCGACCTCGACAGGGGTCGCGGTGCGTTCACGCGGGATGGACGCCCCGTCGGCCAGCGTGGGGCCGCCGGTGTAGACGGGCGTAAGCTGCACGTACCGGTCGGCGACCAGGCTCGGCGTGATGACGACGGCCCCGGCGTCCGCGGGCAGCTGCACGCCGGGCTTCAGCGTCATGGTGACCTTGACGTCGGTGCCGTCCGGTTCCACTTTGGACACCGACCCGATCGCGACGCCGAGCACGCGGACGTCGGAGTTGGGATAGATGCCGACGGCGGCGGTGAAGTACGCGGTCAGGGTGCGGTCGCCCGGCGCGGTCGCGATCGGCCACGCCGCGCTGACCAGCAGCGCAAGCACCACGCCGAGGGTGAGCGCGCGCAGCCGCGTGCGCCGTTTCGCCTGCGCTCCGAGGTCGACGAGCTGGTGGGCCATCAGCGTCCCCCGTTCTTCGGCGGCAGGCAGCTGCCCGGGGTGTCCCCGGTGGGGATGAGCCCGCAGATGTAGGTGTCGATCCACCGGCCGTTGCCGACGGCGTTGCCGAGCAGCCGGTAGAACGGGCCGGCCAGGCGCAGGCTGTCCTCCAGCTTCCCCTGGTTGCGCTGCAGCACGGTCGCGACGCGGTCGAGCTGGTCGAGCGCCGGGCCGAGCGTCTTCTGGTTCTCCGCGACCAGCCCGCGCAGCTGGATCGCCAGGTTCCGGACGCCGCTGAAGAGTTTCGCGATGGCGTCCTTGCGGGCGTTCAGCTCGGTGAGCAGCGTGTTGCCGTCGCGGATGAGCGCCTGGATCTGCTCGGCGCGGCCGCCGAGCGTCTTCGAGACCTGGTTGGTGTTCTGGAACAGCTTGACCAGCTCTTCGTCGCGGGAGGCCAGCGTCTTCGACAGCGCGGCGACGCCATCGAAGGCCGCTCGGACGTCCTGCGGCGCCGACGCGCCGAGCGTGTCGGACAGCGTGCGGAACGCCTGCGCGAGCTGGCCGGTGTCGATCGCGCCGACCGTGCCAGCCAGGTCGTTGAAGACGGCGGTGACGTCGTAGGGCGAGCTGGTACGGTCGAGCGGGATCGGCTGCGCGGGGTCCAGCTCGCCGTTGCCGACCGGGTCGAGCACGAGGTTCTTCTGGCCCAGCAACGTCTTGATCTTGATCGCCGCGGTGGTGCGGTTGCCGACCCAGGTGTCCTTGACACGGAAGAGCACCTCGACGTGGTCGCCGGCCAGCCGCACGTCGGTGACCTCGCCGACCTTCACCCCGGCGACGCGGACCTCGTCGTTCGGCTTGATTCCCGCGGCTTCACGGAATTCGGCCTTGTACGTGGTGCCGCCGCCGATGACCGGCAGGTCGTCGGAGAAGAACGTCGCGCTGCCGATCAGGGCCATGACCAGCGCGGTCACCGCGCCGACGGCGATCGGGTTACGGGACCGGAAAGGCTTGATCCGCGGGGGTTTCACCGGCACCTCGCAGCGGTCACGGGAATGCCCGGCGGCGGGCCGCCCGGGGCCGGTTTCGCGTCCGTCCGGACCGAGCACAGGTAGAAGTTCGCCCACGAGCCGTAGGAGAACAGCGTGCCGATCCGGTCGAGCTTCTTCGGCAGGTTGTCGACGAACTGCTGGAACACCGGGGTGTTGTCGGCCAGGTTCTTCGACAGGTCGCCGAGCGCGGTGATGCTGTCCTTGAGCGGCTGACGGCCCTGGTCGAGCAGCCCGGCGGTGGCGGTGGTCAGCTCGCCGAGCCCGCCGATGGCCTGCCCGATCGGCTTGGCGTCCGCGGCGAGGCCGCTGACCAGCTGCGCGGTCGTGTCGACCAGCGTGTCGAACTGGTCGCCCTGGGCGTTGAGGGTGTCCAGGACGGTGTTGAGGTTGCCGACCACCTGGCCGATGACGGCGTCCTTGCCGGCCAGCGTCGAGGTCAGCGACGCGGTGTGCTGCAGCAGGCTTTCGATCGTGCTGCCCTCCCCCTGCAGGACCTGGATGATCTCGAACGACAGCTGGTTGACGTCGTTCGGTGAAAGCGCCTGGAACAGCGGCTTGAAGCCGTTGAACAACGCGGTGAGGTCGAGTGCGGGCTTGGTCCGCTCCAGCGGGATCTGCGCGTCTTCGGCCAGTGTCGGCGCGGTGTCGGCGGCGCCGGGGTCGACCGCGAGGTACCGCTGCCCGACCAGGTTGCGGTAGCGGATGGTGACCGAGGCCGCCGCGGTGAGCCGGTGGGTGCGGTCGACGGAGAACCCGACGTCGGCGAGGCGGTGCTCGACGACCTGTACCGAGTCGACCTGACCGATCCGGACGCCTGCCATGCGGACCTCGTCGCCCGGGTTGACCGACGTCGCGTCGGTGAACCGGGCGGTGTAGCCGATGGTCGCGCCGACCCCGGAGTTGGCGATGGTGATCGCGAGCACGCCGGTCGCGGCCGCGGTGACCAGGAAGAAGATCAGGCCCTTGACCGCGGGGCCGACCACACTCCTCATCGGACAGTCACCTCCGTCCCCCGCAGCGCGGGTCCGATCAGGACACTGCTCCAGTCCGGCACGTCACCCAGGACCGGCCGCAGCAGCTCGGCGACCAGCCGCCGTTCGCCCGGCGAGTTCGCCGGACCGAGGTCGCCGTCGGTGACACCGGGAGCCGCGGCGCCGCCGCCGTAGCACTTCGGGCCGCCGGTGGCGTCGAACCGCGGGGTGTCGCGGCCGGGGACGTACTTCTCGCGCGGGTCCTGCACGGTGAGCGTCACGTGCAGGCCCGGCTCGTTCGTGCCCTTGCCGAGTGCCTTCTCCATCACGGGCTTGAGGCGGTTCACCGCGTCGAACAGGCACGGGAACTCGGGCGAGTAGCGTGACAGCAGCTCCAGTGTCGGACGGCTCTGCGCGGACACGCCGATGATGTTGTCCTTGTTCTTCCGCAGGAACTCGTCCAGGTGCCCAGTGGCGGCGGTGACACTGGAGTAGAGGTTGTCGAGGTCGGCGCGGGTGTCCACAATGGTCTTCGCGGTGGTCGCCAGGTCGGTCAGCGCCTGCAGGATGTCGGGCGCGGCGGTGGTGTAGACGTCGGCCGCGTTCGCCAGCCCGGTGACGTCCGCCTTGAACTGCGGCATCAGCGGGTTCACCTGGTTCAGCAGGTCCTGCAGCTGCCCGATGCTGTCGCCGATCGGCTTGCCGCGGTGGTCGAGGGCCTGGGAGATCGCGCCGAGGGAGGTGTTCAGCTTCTGCGGCTGGACCGCGCGCAGCAGCGGCAGCAGGTCGCCGAGGACGCGTTCCAGCTCGATCGCGTTGGCCGAGTGGTCCTGCGCGATGACGTCGCCGGAGCGCAGTGTCCCCTGTGGACTCGCCGGCAGCACGAGGTTGACATACCGCTCGCCGAACACCGTCTTCGGCAGCAGCCGCGCGGAGACGTTGCGCGGCAGCTGGCCGATCTTCGCCGGATCGAGCGCGAGGTCGATTTCGGCGCCCGTGCGGGTGCTGCGCACGGCCCGGACTTCGCCGAACGGGACGCCCTTGACCTTGACCTCGGCGGTCGGGGCGAGCTGGTTGCCGACCCGGTCCGCCTGCAGCGTCACCAGCTCGGCGTCGTCGAAGTCCTTGTCGTAGACCGCCACCGCGAACCAGCCGAGCAGGACCAGCACGCCGAGGAAGGCGACCCCGGCGAGCTGCGTGCCGAACCGGCTCATCCCGACACCTTCACCGTCGTCGTCGCGCCCCAGATGGCCAGGGACAGGAACAGGTCGAGCACGCTGATCAGCACGATCGACGTCCGCACCGCACGGCCGACGGCGACGCCGACCCCGGCCGGGCCACCGGAAGCGCGGTAGCCGTAGAAGCAGTGCGTCAGGATCACGCCGACGCTGAAGACCAGCACCTTGCCGAACGACCACAGGACGTCGCCGGGTGGCAGGAACAGCGTGAAGTAGTGGTCGTAGGTGCCGCCGGACTGTCCGAAGAAGACAACCGTGGTCAGCCGCGAACCGAGGTAGGAGATGAGCAGGCCGATGACGTACAGCGGGATGATCGCGACGAACCCGGCGACGATCCGGGTGGTGACCAGGTACGGCATGCTCCGCACGGCCATCACCTCCAGCGCGTCGATCTCCTCGGAGATGCGCATCGCGCCCAGCTGCGCGGTGAACCCACTGCCCACAGTGGACGACAGCGCGAGCCCGGCCACCAGCGGCGCGATCTCGCGGGTGTTGAAGTACGCGGTGAGGAACCCGGTCATGGCCGAGATGTTGATCTGGTTCAGTGCGCTGAAACCCTGGAGACCGACGGTGACGCCGGTGAACACGCACAGCCCGACCATCACGCCGATCGTGCCGCCGATGACCGCGAGCGCGCCGCTGCCGAACGTCACTTCCGCCAGCAGCCGCACCACTTCGCGGAAGTAGCGGGTCACCGCGAGCGGGACGGCCGCGATGGCGCGGACGTAGAACAGCAGCTGGTCGCCGAGGTCGAACAGCCGGTCGCCGGGTTTGCCGAGGAGCGTCACTCAGGTTCCCTTCGCCGGCACGAGCTGCAGGTACAGCGCGGTGAGCACGGTGTTGACGAAGAACAGCAGCAGGAACGTGATGACGACGGACTGGTTGACGACGTCGCCGACGCCCTTGGGGCCGCCCTTCGGGTTCAGCCCGCGGTAGGAGGCGACGACCCCGGCGAGGTAGCCGAAGATCACCGCCTTGACCGAGCTGACGACCAGGTCCGGCAGCTGCGCGAGGGCGTTGAAGCTGGCCAGGTACGCGCCGGGCGTGCCGCCCTGGACGATGACGTTGAAGAAGTAGCCGCCGAGCACGCCGACCACGCTGACCAGGCCGTTGAGCAGCACGGATGCGCAGACCGCGGCCTGCACCCGCGGCACGATCAGGCGCTGGATCGGCGAGACGCCGAGCACCTCCATCGCGTCGATCTCCTCGCGGATGCTGCGCGCGCCGAGGTCGGCGCAGATCGCGCTGCCGCCCGCGCCGGCGATGATCAGCGTCGTCACGATCGGGCTCGCCTGCTGCACGACGGCAAGGACGCTGGCCGCACCGTTGAACTGCTGGGCGCCGATCTGGCTGGTGAGCGAGCCCAGCTGCAGCGAGATGACCGCGCCGAACGGGATGGAGACGAGGATCGCCGGCGTGATGGACACGCTGGCGATGAACCAGAACTGCTGGACGAACTCCCGGACCTGGTACGGGCGGCGGGTCATCGCGAGCAGGATGTCCAGACCCATGGCGCACATGCGGCCGAACTCGCGCAGGCCGTTGGCCGCCTTCTGCGGGGCCTGGCTCAGCAGCGTCGTCATGCGGCACCGCACTTGTTCGGGCCCGCCGTGCCGAAGCAGCGCAGGACGAGGTTGGTGACGAGGGTGTTGCCGGGCCCGGCGACCAGGCCGGTGAGCAGGCGGCTCACGTCCTCGTGGCCGACGCAACCGGCGAACGGCGGCGTGGTGAACGTGCTGGTCACCTTGGCGGGCGGGGCCGGGAAGGAGATCGGCACCAGCGCCTTGATGTTCACCGAGGCAGACTGGGCGGTCCGGCAGTTCGCGCCGACGTCGAGGACCTTACCGTCCACTTTGGCCTCCGAGAGCTTGATGAAGACCTTGGCCGTCACGTCGGTGTCGGCGCAGATCGCGGTGCCGACCGCCTTGCAGCCGGTGTCCTTGCCGTTCCTGACGGTCGCGGTGCCGGTGGCGTCGCCGTCCGGGACGATCTCGACGCGGCTAGTGGCGGGCATGAACCGGAAGGCGACGAAATAGCCGTCCGTGGCGGGGATCGAGAGCTTCCCGGAGATCGGGACCGTGTTCGTGAGGCCGCCGAGGAAGCCGTCGAAGTGCCCCTGCGGGAAGACGATGTCGGAGCCGAGCTTGGCCACGTGGCTCGTCGTCGGCTGCTTGGCGTCGCCGAGCAGGAAGCCGAACGGGAGCTGCGTGACCGCGGCCTGCTGTGGCGCGTTTTCGCCGGGCGCGGCTTGCGCCGCCCCCAGCGAAAACGCGGCCAGCACCAGCACGAGCGGGAGCGAGAACCGGGTCAGCACGGGCATCCTCACGTTGTCGAAATTACTGACGATTCTCGTTGCGGGACAAGGGTTTTCGTATTCTTGTCACGCGCGTCTGCGTTTCCCGCCCGCCAGGTCACTTCCTGGTGAGGGTCACCTCCAGCTTGTTGCCGGGACCGGAGGTGATGGCACTGATCAGGCCGGTCAGGAAGCCGCAGCCGGTGAACTGCGGGATGGTGTAGGTCGCGGTCAGCTTGCCGCCCTTGAGCGGGTCGAAGCCGGGCGCCGAGACGAGCGGGATGTCGGCGGGCTTGGTCGTGTGGCACGCCGTCGAGCAGAGGATCGGCAGGCCGAACAGCCGGACGCTGGTCAGGTGGATGTCGACCGGCGCGTTCGCCTTGACCACGCCCGCGGCGATCGTGCCCGCGATGGGACCGGCCTGGTCGAGCTTGACGGTCGCCGACGCCGGCAGGAAGCCGAAGACCCGGAAGTCCACATGGGACTTCGGCAGCGCCAGCTGGGCGCCGAACTTGCCGGACGCGACGTCGAGCTTGGCGTCCAGGGTGCCCGGGCCGAGCGGCAGCGTGGCGTGCAGCTGCTTGAGGACCGACTTGCCCTGCACCGAGTACTTGACCTCGACGCCGTTCGGCGGCGTGGTCGGCTGGGTCGTCGGGGTGGTCGGTTCCGTCGTCGGGGTCGTGGGCTCGGTCGTCGGCGTGGTCGGGGTCGTCGGCTCGGTCGTGGGAGTCGTCGGCTCCGTGGTCGGGGTCGTGGGCTCGGTCGACGGCGTGGTCGGCTGGGTGGTCGGGGTCGTCGGTTCCGTCGTCGGGGTCGTCGGCTCGGTCGTCGGAGTGGTCGGCTCGGTCGTCGGAGTCGTCGGTTCCGTCGTCGGAGTGGTCGGCTCGGTCGTCGGAGTCGTCGGTTCCGTCGTCGGCGTCGTCGGCTCAGTGGTGGGAGTCGTCGGCGTGGTCGGGACCGTTGTCGGGGTCGTCGGCGTTGTCGGGGTCGTGGGCGTCGTCGGCTCGGTGCTGGGCGTGGTCGGCGTCGTCGGCGTGGTGGGGGTCGTCGGGGTGGTCGGCGTCGTGGTGCCGCCCGCCGGCTTGATCTCGAACGTCCCCAGCTGCTGGTTCTGGCCGGGGACGGCCACGCAGTCCGAGGTGAACGTGCCCAGGTCGGTCGGCTGGCCGTTCGCGGTGCGCGGGGTCATCGTGGTGCTGAAGTTCCCGACCGTCACCGACGCGGTGCCGGGGCTGGGGAACGTCACCGCCGGCGCCTTGCCGCTGCTCTTGACGTGGAACGAGCCCGACGGCGGCACCGGCGTCGACGGGATGGTCAGCGGCAGGTTCAGGTTCAGCGTCCGGTCGACCGGGTACTTGAGCACGGCCGCGGCCTTCGCCGAGCCGTCCAGCGAGGTGGCGCCGACCAGGGCGAGGCCCTCGGTGGCGGTCTCCGGCACGGTGACGTCGACGTCGAAGGTGATCGGGGTCGACGCCGCGCCCGCGACGGCGTTGTCGGGCAGGTTCGTGTCGATCTTCACCGACAGCACCTGGTCGCCGATGAGGGGGAACGGGCAGTTGTAGTTCAGTGTCAGGGTCACCGGCGCGGCCTCGGTGGGCCCGGCGCCGACGAGCGCGACGGTGGCCGCGACACTCGCGGCGGTCGCGACGGCCAGGCCGTACGCGGGCTTTCTCGACTTCCACGGAAACTTCACGGCTCGTCACCTCGGGGAATGGGGGTAATTTCCCTGGAAAATACCTCCGTAATTCCGGCGCAACAAGCGGCCGCCGATTCTTTGTCACGCGCAGGGGATCACCACCGCCGGGAAGGGTCACGCAGGTCAACCCTTGTCACGCGCGGACGATCCGCGGCCGCGAAAATTGTCATGCCCGTGTTTCCGCCTTGCCTGCCGCTGCCGCGTCCGGATACCTTTTCCGGGGCAGCGGAAAGGAGCGGCCATGAACCAGCCGGTCATCGCCGTGACGGACCTCGCGAAACAGTACGGCGAAGTCACCGCGCTCGCCGGGATCAGCCTGAACGTCGCCCGCGGGGCGGTACTGGCGGTCCTCGGCCACAACGGCGCCGGGAAGACGACGCTGATCGACATCCTCAGCACCCGCGTCCGGCCGAGTGCGGGCACCGCCCGCGTCTGCGGCTTCGACGTCGTGCAGCGCGGACGGGCGGTCCGGCGGCGGATCGGGGTGACCGGGCAGTTCGCCGCGGTCGACGACGCGCTGTCCGGCCGCGGGAACCTGGTGCTGATCGCCCGGCTGCTGGGCGCGAAACCCCGGCAGGCGCAGGCGCGGGCCGCCGAGCTGATCGCGGCGTTCGGGCTGGAGGACGCGGCCGACCGCCCGGCGGCGACGTACTCGGGCGGGATGCGGCGGCGGCTGGACCTGGCCGCGGGCCTGGTCGGCGCGCCGCAGGTGCTGTTCCTCGACGAGCCGACGACCGGCCTCGACCCGGTGAGCCGCGCCGGGCTGTGGGCGATCGTCGAGGACCTCGCGGCGCGCGGCACCACGGTCGTGCTCACCACCCAGTACCTCGAGGAGGCCGACCGGCTGGCCGACCACGTCGTCGTCCTCGGCCTCGGGCACATCACGGTGTCCGGGACGCCGGCGCAGCTGAAGGCGCGCCTGGGCAACCGGACGGCGACGCTGGCGTTCGGCACCGAGCTGGCGTTGCGGCGCGCGGTCGACGCGTTGTCCCGCCTGGGTCTCGCGGCGGGCCGCGGCGGGCTGGTGCTGACCGTGCCGCTGTCCGGCCCCGGCGACATCCCGGTGCTGGTGCGCGCACTCGACGCGGCGGGCGCGCCACTGCGGGACCTGACGGTGACCGAGCCGACGCTCGACGACGTCTACCTGTCCCTGCACCGGGCGGCGTCGTGACGCAGGCCCGGCACCGCGCGGCCGTCGCCGCCCTCGGCGACCCGTCGGCCTGGCCGGAGTCCGGGTTCTGGACGCACGTCCGCGTCCTGGCGGCCCGCTCGCTGCGGACGGCGTTCGGCGACCGGCGGCTGGTCTTCTTCGGGCTGGTGCAGCCGGTGGTGCTGCTGGTGTTGTTCAGCCAGGTGTTCAGCGGCGTCGGGGCGCTGCCGGGGGTGGCGGCGTACCAGGGTTACGTCAACTTCCTGGTGCCGGCGACGCTGGTGAACATCGCGATGACGACGGCGATGAGTTCGGGCGCGGGCCTGCTGGCGGAGATCTACGGCGGCTTCACCGGACGCCTGCGCTGCCTGCCGATCTCGCTGTTCTCGGTCCTGGTGGCCCGCACGCTGGCCGACTCGGCCCGGCTCGCGGTCCAGCTCGCGGTGACGGCACTGGCGAGCGTGGTCTTCCTGGGCTTCCGCCCGGCGGGCGGGGTACTCGGCCTGGGGCTGGCGTTGCTGCTGACGCTGGTGGTGGGCTGGTGCCTGAGCTGGGTGTTCGTGGCGATCACGACGTGGCTGCGCAAGGCGGAGACCCTGCAGGCGGCGTCGTTCGTGGTGATGTTCCCGCTGATGTTCTCCTCGAGCGCGTACATGCCCCTGGACACGATGCCCACCTGGGTCCGCGCAGTCTCGGCGATCAACCCCCTGACGTACGCAATAGACGCAACCCGCGCCCTGGCACTGGCCCGCCCCCTCGGCTGGTCCCTCGCCACAGCCCTGGCCATCGCCGCCGTCGCCGCGGTGGTCGGCGCAACCCTGGCCTCCCGCACCTTCCGCAGAAACCCGTGACTCGCGTGATCAGAACGCCAACTCGCGTGATCAGAACGCCAACTCGCGTGATTGAAGGGTCAACTCGCGTGATTGGAGGGTCGACACGCCTCCGGCCCCGCCCTGCGCCGTGTCGACCCTTCAATCACGCGTGTCGACCCTTCGATCACGGGCTCGCCAGGGATTCGAGGCGGGTTGCGGCTTCCTCGGCGCCTCCGGCTGCTTCGAAGGACTCGCGGATCCGGGACGCGCCTTCGCGGTACTGGCCCGCTGACTCGATGGCCGCGCGGATGTCCGCCGCCTTCGCGCGGTCGAAGCGGACGCGGACTCCGGCCGCGGCCGTGACGACCTGCTGGGCCAGCATCGACTGGTCGTCGCGGATCGGGGCGACCACCAGAGGTACCCCGGCCGCGAGAGCCTCGCACACCGTGTTGTGCCCGCCGTGGCAGACCACCACCGAGGCCTGCGCGAAGACCGCCACCTGCGGGATCCGCCGGGCCAGCCGGACACCCTCGCTCACCAGGGTCCCCGACGGATCCACCACCAGGCCCTGGACCGACGGCATCCCGGCCAGCGCGTCGACGCTCTCGGCCAGGAACCGCGTCCCCGCCGAGGCGTTCGACGTCCCCAGTGTCACCACCACCAGCGGACGTCCGTCCGAACCGGACCACTCGCCCGGCTCAGCACTCAGGACCGGGCCCACATAGGACACCGGAACGTCCAACCGGGACGGACCGGCCAGCGCCCGGGTCGTGAACGCCAGCACGAGATGCGGGGAGAACCGCAGGTCACCGAGCAGGACGCCGTGCCGGGCCCGCAGTCCCGCCTGGAGGTCACCGACCCAGGACGCGATCTTCGGCAACGCCGAGAGCGGGTCGGCCAGCTCGGTGGACGTCGACGCCGACGTCGCCCACGGCAGCCCGCACCGCTCCGCCACCAGCGCCCCCGCCATCGCCTGCTGATCCACGACGACAACGTCCGGCTCGAACGAGGCAACCGCCGACGCGACGCCCGGCACCATCGCGTCGGCCAGCGGCACTAGGTACGACTCCCACAGGTACTTCAGCGCGGCGAACCCGCGCAGCCCCGGCGGCCGCAAGGCCACCGCGAACGGCCTGGAGTCCCCGGCGGGGAACACCCGGCCGGAGACCAAAGTGGACAGTTCCGGTACAGGACCGCACCAGGACACGGAGTGTCCCCGCGCGGCGAGGACCGAAGCCACCCCACGCAACGGCGCCACGTGCCCGGCCAGCGGCGGCACGACCAGCAGGAACCTCACGCCGCGTGCCGCTCGATCCAGCGCAGCACCAGCTCGCGCACCTCCCGGTGCTGCTCCACCAGCACCGAATGCCCCTGCCCCTCGAACACGTGCAGCTCGCCCCGCGGCAGCATCGACGTCAGCGCTTCGAGATCGTCCGCCTGGTAGCCGTGACTGCCCAAAATGGACAGGACAGGGCAGCCGATCGCCGCCACCTGTTCCCAGGTGAGCAACGGCCCGAGCGGGACCTCCTCGGCCATCTTCGTCGACGTGATCCGCTCGGCCGCCATCCGCGCGAGACGGCGGTGGTGCGCGCTGAAGTTCGCTTCGATCCACTCGAAGCTCTCCTCCACCTGCAGGAACCGCACGGTGTGCGCGAGGATCGCGCTCATCTTCTCGGCCCAGACGTCGGTCGCGGGCTCGGACTCGATGCACACGATGCTGCGCACGCGGTCCGGGTAGGCCGCGGCGTAGCTGTAGGCGAGCGTGCCGCCGAAACTGTTGCCCACCAGGTGAACCGGCCGCGAAACCGCGAGCTGACGCAGCAGGTCGTCGAGGTCGGCGACGAAGTCCGCCAGCGTGTAGCCGCGTTCCGGGCGCTCGGTCTTGCCGTGCCCGCGCAGGTCGTAACTGATCACGTCGATGCCCGCGGCCGCGACCGGCGGCGCCAGCGTCAGGTAGAAGCTCGCCAGGCTGTCGGTGCCCATGCCGTGCAGGAACACCACCGTCTCGGTGCCGCCGGCGGGCACGAGCTGCACGTTCGTGCGCAGCCCGTTCACGGTCATCGTCGGCACGTGCGCTCCTCGACGAACCGCGCGATGTCGCCGACCGTCAGCCCGATGACGTCGTCGAGGTCCTTCTCCGCCAGGTGCTCGGCGAGGTTGACCTCGGCACCGAAGTGCTCGGCGAGGATGCTCGCGAACGTCACGAGGTCGATGCTCTCCAGCTGCAGGTCCTCGTGGAACGTCGTGTCCGGGGTGATCTCGATGCCGAGCACCTCGGCGTCGCCGACGAGTTCGGCGAGCAGCCCGGCGACGACGTCGAACGTGGCGGACGCGTGGTCGATGGTCATGACGTGCTCCTGGATTGTGCGGTGGCGGTGCCGCCGGTCAGCTCGACCGAGACGGCGAGGCGAGGGAGGTCCCGGTGCCGCCCGGACACCGTGCCGTCGTCGTGCACGCGGATTTCCGCGGGGTAGACGGGTTCGGCGAGCCGGGCGCGGACGGCGTCCTTGGCCGCGATGCGCCGCAGCAGCCAGCCGCGTTGCTGCAACGGCGGCACCGCGGCGAACTCGGCGCGTTCGGACGCGCTGAGGTAGATCCCGGCGTAGATGTCCCGGGCGGCGACGGTCGGCCAGCGGTCGGTGACCGTCACCCGGCCGTCGTCGTGCCGTTCGGCCAGCAGGTGCCGGTCAGGGAAGGCATAGACGCGGTGGGCCGCGCGGTCGCACGGGAACCGGACGTCCCGCCAGCCCGCGACGGTCGCCAGCACCCGCCCGTCGAGGACCAGCTCGGCATCCATTTCCAGCACGTCCGGCCGCGGCAGCCGGATCCGCGCCAGGCACTCCAGCCGGGTGCCGGGCGCGGGTTCCGGGCCGTGCCAGGTGAGCCGGCCGATCGACCGCGGGAACGCGAGCAGGTCGTCCGACCGCGTCGCCATCAGCCAGCAGCCGAGCAGCTGCCCGACGTTGTCGAGCAGCCCGCCGGGCGCGGACGGCACCACCAGTTCGCCGCGGATGTGCTGCTCGCCGAGCCCGGTCAGCCGGGCAAGGCCCTGGTAGGCCGGGCCGTGGAACATCTCGCGCCGCGCGTAGATTTCGGCCGCGCTCAGCGGCGGCGTGGTCTCCGGGCCGGGCGCGCCGGTGCGTGACGGCGGTGGCGCGTACGTGCCCAGTTCGACGGTCATCAGCGCGTACGGTCCTATTTCGACAGTGACGCAGCCGCCCTCGCGGCTCAGGGACAGCGGCACCCGCTGGGCAGGCGACGCGATCAGCCAGCGCGAGAACACCGCGTCCCGCACCGCGACCGCCGTCGTGCCCGGCCAGGTACGCTCGACGGCCCGGCAGGCCAGGTCCACCAGCGTCGTCGCGGGCACCACCGGCCGGAAGTCGGACTCGTCGGGCCAGTCGTCGCGCTGCCGGAAGAACCGGTGGTCACGCAGGTACGGCATCGCCGTCAGCGAGACGTCCACAGTGGATTCGACACGCCGCCGTGCGGCCGCGGCGACGACCTCCGCCGCGGTCCGGCGGGTTTCGGTGAGCAGCGCGGTGAACTCGGCGACGATCGCGTCCGGCACCCCGGCGGGCAGCGTCTCGCCGTCCAGCAGTCCCCGTGCCGATTCTCCCAGCGACAGCAGGGAATTCCCGGTGTTGAGCCGGATCCGCCGGGGTTCCAGCGCCGCGAAGTCCGGGGTCCCGCCTTCGGTCCACAGTGCCGTCGCGGCCCGCCGCAGCTGCGCGAGCCCGGACCGCGTGCCGGACGCGGCGGCGACGACCAGGTGCCGCCGCTCGCCGAGCGTGTCGGTGACGTACGAACCGATCTGCCCGGCGCCGACCTGCACGAACGCGCGGAACCCGGCGTCGTGCAGTGCCTCGGTCAGCTGCCGGAACCGGACCGGGCGCAGCAGGTGGTCCAGGTACAGCGCGCGGACCTCGTCCGGCGCCGCCGGGTAGGGCCGCGCGGTCGTCGCCGACCAGACCGGCAGCGCGGGTTCGCGCAGGTCCAGATCGGCGACGAGCCGGGCGAACGGCGCGAGGTACGGCCGCATCAGCGGGGTGTGGAAGCCGGACCGGAACGGCAGTGTCCTGGCCACGATCCCCTGCCCGCGGCAGATCGTGGCGAACTCCGCGACGGCGTCCGGCGGGCCGCACACGATCGTCTGCTGCGCCGCGTTCTCGTGCGAGACAACGAGATTCTCGGGCAGCAGCCCGGCCACGCGGGCCGCCGGGCAGCCCAGCACCAGGTAGTCGGCCTCGGGCAGCTCGAATCCGCCGGGCCAGTACCGCGCCACGGCGTCCGGCGCCGCCCGGTACATCGCGGCGGCCTGCATCGCGGTCCACTCGCCGACGCTGTGCCCGGCGAGCGCGTCCGGCCGGATCGCCAGCCGCCGCAGTGCCTCGTCGAGCATCAGCCCGGCCGCCGACACGCTCGCCGCGCGGTCGAGCACGCTGGCCGTCGACCACTGTGGACGGTCCAGGCCGAACTGCCGGGCGACGTCGTCCAGCCGCGGTTCGGTGCCGTCTTCCAGTCCCGGGTGGACGAACACCGTCTTCCCGGACGGCAGCAGCGGATCGACGCTGCACCAGACGTCTCCCGCGCCGTGCCACGACCGGCCGTCCGCGGCCACCTTGGCGATGACCCGGCGGGCCGTGGCGAGCTTGCGGTCGTCCGGGCCGACGATGCCGATCCGGCACGGGCCCTCGCCCGCCTCGGGCCGGTCGAGCCGGTCCAGCAGTTCCTCCGGCGTGCGCGCGGCCAGCCGCAGCACGCGTTCCGGCTCGTCGACACGCACCCGCCGCTTCGGCGCCGGGTCCCCGGCCTCCAGGACGACGTGCGCGTTGACCCCGCCGAAGCCGAACGCGTTGACCGCGGCGACCCGCGGCAGCGCACCCCACGGCTCGGCTTCGGCCAGCACCCGGAAGCGGGTCTTGTCCAGCAACGGGTTCGGGTCGGCGCAGTTGAGCGTCGGCGGCAGCACCTCGTGGTGCAGCGCGAGGGCGACCTTGACCAGCCCGGCGATCCCCGCGGTCGCCAGCGTGTGCCCGAGCATCGACTTGACCGAGCCGATCACCGCCCGCGGCCCGCCTGCCGGGCCGAAGACGTCGGCGACGGTGGTCAGCTCGGCGGCGTCCCCGGCGGGCGTGGCGGTGCCGTGTGCTTCCAGCAGGCCGATTTCCGTGGGATCCCGCCCGTCCCAGGCCCGCCGCAGAGCCAGAGTCTGCCCGGCGACCGACGGGCTGAGCAGGCTCGCGCCCCGGCCGTCACTCGACGTCCCGCTGCCGCGGATCACGGCGTAGACGCGGTCGCCGTCGCGCCGGGCGTCGGCCAGCCGCTTGAGCACGACCATCGCGGTGCCCTCGCCGATGAGCATGCCGTCGGCGGCACGCGAGAGCGGGCTGATCCGCTGGCTCGGCGACAGCGCGCCGAGCTGGGTGAACAGCGACCACAGCGTGTCATCCTGCGTCTGGTGCACCCCACCGGCCAGCACGACGTCGCAGCGCCGCCGGGTCAGCTCCCCGATTGCCTGGTCCACCGCGACCAGCGAAGACGCACAGGCAGCGTCCACTGTGTACGCGGGCCCGCCGAGGTCGAGCCGGTTGGCGACGCGCGCAGCGGCGAGGTTCGGGACCAGCCCGGCGGCAGTCTCCGGCCGGAACTCGCCGAGGGGTTCGAGCAACGCCGTCCGCAGCCGGTCGAGGACGTCCGGCCCGGCCGACGGCAGCAGCTCGCCGACCGTGCGGGTCACCTGGCGGACAGTGCGTACGCGCTGGTCGAAGCCCTGCAGGCCGGGCGAAAGGTAGCCGCCACGGCCGAGCACGACACCGATGCGTTCCGGGTCGCCGAGCCTGCCGAGGCCGCCCGCGTCGTCGACCGCGGACACGGCGACGGCGAGCGCGGTCAGCTGGTCCGGTTCGGTGCCGTCGACGGACGTCGGCGGCACGCCGTGCGCGGCCGGGTCGAAGTCGAGGAACTCCGGGGTGAAGCCGCCGCGGCGGCCGTGCGTGCGGTCCGGGGCGGCGCCGTCGCGGCCGTGGAACGCCGGGTCGCGGCGGTGCGGCGGGATCTCGGTGACGGCGTCGGCGCCGTCCACGAGGTTCCGCCAGTACTGGTCCACTGTGGACGCGCCGGGCAGGAACACGCCCATGCCGACGATCGCCACCGGCTCCTGGCTCACCACAGCGACGCCGTGTAGAGCACCGCGCGGTCGGTCCCGTAGGCCAGTTCGCGCAGCAGGGCCGCCGTGCCCTCGTCCGGGTCGAGCAGGGCGATGTCCCGCCGCTCGTACTCGCGCGCCAGCTCTGGGGAGACCATGCCGCCGTGGTCGTGGCCCGGCGCCCACGGTCCCCAGTGGACGGTCACCGCGCGGCCCGGCCAGGTGCGGCCCAGGGCCTCCAGCGCGTCGTTCGCCGCGGCGTAGTCGGTCTGCCCGCGGTTGCCCAGGACAGCGGCAATGCTGCCGAAGAACGCAACGAAGCCGGGTTCGGCCCCGAACTCCGTCAGCGAAGCCAGCATCGCGCGAGCGCCGTCCACTTTGGTCTCGAAGACGTCCCGGAACGACGTCTCGTCCTTGTCCGCCATAAGCTTGTCGTCGATCACCCCGGCGGCGAAGACGACGCCGTCGATCCGCCCGTCCAGCTCCTTCACCAGGCGATGCACGGCGTCCGCGTCCCGGACGTCGAGCGCCCGGTAGGCCGGGACGCCCCCGGCCGCACGGATTTCCTCCAGCGTCCGGCCGATCTCACGCTGGGCGAGCACGGTCCGCACCCGGCGTTCGATGTCGGCCACCGCCCCGCCGCGCCCGGCCAGCACCGCACGCATCGCGGCGGGGTCGGCGGGCAGGTCGTCGGGCTCGCCGGGCCACGGCGTGCGGCCGGCCAGCTCGATGCGGCAGCCGGAGGCGGCGAAGGCGACCGCCGCGCGGGCGGTGATCCCGCGGGCGCCCCCGATCAGCAGCACCACCGAGTCCGGGCCGAGGCCCAGCGCGGCCAGCTCGCCACCGCCCGGACCGGCGCCGGAATAGGCGATCGAGGGCAGGTCGGCGGGCCGCGGCTCGATCGTGAAACGGCCGCCGTCGTCGTGGCCGACGACCGAGGGGCCGTCGCTGAGGGCCTCGTCGACCAGCACCTTCGCGATGTCGTCGGCGACCTCGACGAGCCGTGTGACGCCCTGGCGTTCGAGCGCGGCGGAGCGGACCAGGCCGCGGAGCCCGGCCGTACCCGGCTCGGCCGCCACCAGCACGGTGCCGGTTGCCGCCTTGAGCAGCGAGAACACCTCCGGCACGCGGCGGCCGGCGGCCGGCACCACGGTGACGTCGGCGTCCGCGTCGACGATCTCCGCCCCGGCGCGGGCGAAGGCGGCACGCACGGTCTCGTCGTCACCCAGCACCGCCACCGACTTCCCGCGCAGCCGGGCGGGATCGGGGTCGAGCGGCACCGGCACCTTTTCCAGCCGGTACCGGACCGGGGCGGCGGCCGCGGGAGTCAGCCAGCTTTCCAGGTGCGCGGTCAGCGCGTCGGCGGTCCGGTCACGGGAGAGCTGGTCGGTGCGGTCGTCGGCGGGCAAGCCGAGCTTGCTCAGCAGTGTCCCGGCGATCTCGGTGCGCTTGATCGAGTCGATCGACAGGTCGGCTTCGAGGTCGAGGTCGCCGTCGATCATCTCGGCCGGGTAGCCGGTGCGCTCGCTGATGACGGCGATCACGGTGCTCCGGACGTCGGCTTCGACCGGCTCGGGCGTCGCAATCGGCTGCGGCTCGGGGATCACCACGGGTTCCTCGATCACCACGGGCGCCGGGGCGTTCCCGAGGTAGCCGAGCATGACTTCCCGCTGCGCCGCGACGAGTTCGCGGGTGGTGCGCAGGAAGTCGACGATCGCCTGGTCGCGGCCGGGCGCGGGCTGGGTCATGGCGGTACTCCGGATTCTGCGGGCCGGGGGCAGGGCGGGTGCCTCGGCACCGGGCGCGCGGACGGACCGCCCGTCGACGGCCCAGGCGGTGGCGGACGGCTGTGGGCGCTCCGGCCGAGTAAGGCGTCCGGTGTGGACGGTGACCCCGGCGGCGGCGAGCCGGGACAACGCGGTCAGGAAGCCGGTGAGGTCGGGTCCACAAGCGACAACGGTGTGCGGCCGGTCGCCGAGGATCTCCCCCACCAGCCGGGAAAGCACGCGGCCCGGCCCGGCCTCGACGAACGTCCGCGCGCCGGCCGCGTACATCGCTTCGATCTGGTCGACGAACCGGACGGGCGAGCCGATCTGCGCGGCGAGTTCGGCGCGGACGTCGTCGCCGTACGGCTGTGCGGTGCGGTTGGCCCAGACCGGCAGCTTCGGATCCATTATGGACTCGCGCGCGAGTGCCTCCGCGAAGACGGCACCGGCGCCGGCGACCAGCGGGCTGTGGAACGCACACGCGACGGGAATCCGCTGCGCGCTGATGCCGGTTTCCCTCAGCCGCCGGACAGCACGTTCGACCGCGGCAACCGAGCCGGAGAGGACGACCTGCCCGGGAGCGTTGTGGTTGGCGACGACGACGTCGGGGCCGATCAGGGTCGGGGTGAGCAGATCCCGCGAGGCCTTGACGGCAGCCATCGTGCCGGGCGCGGCGACGTCGGCGATGGCCTGCGCCCGGGCCCGGCTCAGGCGCAGCAGGGTGCTGGTGTCGAAGGCACCGGCGACCGAGAGGGCGACCAGTTCCCCATAGCTGTGCCCGGCGAGGAAGTCCGGCCGGACGCCGACCTGTTCGAGGAGCCGCACGACGGCGGTTTCGACAAGCCCGAGTGCGGGCTGCGCAACGCGGGTGTCGGTGAGGGCGGCTTCCTGCGCCGCGACGGCATCGGGGTCGAAGGCCCGAGGCGGGAAGGCCTTCGCGGCGACGTCGGGCGCGAGCCGGAGAAGATCGGCCAGTTCGGGAAAGTGGACGAAGAGTTCGGCGAGCATCCCGGGGCGCTGGCTGCCCTGGCCGGGGAAGAGGAAGGCAATCTTGCCGGGGTCGGTGGCATTGCGGCCGGAGGCGGGCGAAGGCTGCCCGCCCGAACCGGCGGCAGGCTCCGGCGCCCCAGCCGCCCCACCCCGGATCTCCCGCAGCGCCTGCTCGGCCTCCGGGGACCAGTCGCGCAGTCCATGACTCCGGTCCGGGGCCACCGGGCCCGCGCCGAGCACCGCGTGGAAGTTCGTGCCCCCGAACCCGAATGCACTCACCCCAGCCAGCCGCGCCGGGTTGGGCCACGGTCGCGCCGCTGTGGTGAACGTGAACGGGCTCCTCGCCGCGTCCCATGCCGCGTTCGGCTTGGTCAGGTGCAGGGTCGGGGGCAGCACCTCGTGCCACAGCGCGAGCGCCGCCTTGATCAAGCCTGCCAGGCCCGCCGCGCACTTCGTGTGGCCGATCTGGCTCTTCACCGAGCCCAGCGCGCAGCTGCCCGGCGCCGCGCCCGCGTCGGTGAAGAACCCCGTCAGCGTCCGGAGTTCGGTCGCGTCGCCGACCACCGTTCCGGTGCCGTGTGCTTCGACCAGTCCGACGTCCACAGGGGACACTCCGGCGTCGCGGTAGGCCCGCTCCAGCGCGCGGTGCTGCCCTTCCGGGCGCGGTGCCGTCAGGCCGAGTGCCTTGCCGTCGCTGGCCGCGCCGACGCCCTTGACCACCGCGTAGATCCGGTCGCCGTCGCGTTCGGCGTCCGGCAGGCGCTTCAGCACCAGGCAGGCCACGCCCTCGCCGAGCGCGATGCCGTCGGCGGCCGCGTCGAACGGGCGGCAGCGGCCGGTCGGCGACAGCGCGCCCGCCGACGTGAACATCAGGTAGTCGTGGATGCCGTTGTGCAGGTCGACCGCGCCGCACAGCACCAGCGAACTCGTCCCGGCCCGCAGTTCCTTCGCCGCCAGGTCCAGCGCGGCCAGCGACGAACCGCACGCGGCGTCCACAGTGTAGTTCGCGCCGCCGAGGTCGAGCCGGTTGGCGATCCGGCCGGAGATGACGTTGGCCAGCGTGCCGGGGAACGTGTCCTCGGTCGGTTCGGGCAGCTGGGCCAGCAGCTCGGGCGGCACCTCGTCGAGGTAGCCGTCGAGCAGGGACCGCAGCGTGCCCGCGTTGGCGAGGTCGCCGCCCGCTTCCGCGCCGAAGACGACACTCGTGTGCTCGCGGTCGAAGTCCCGGTCGGCGTATCCGGCGTCGGCCAGCGCGCGGCGCGCGGTCTCCAGCGACACCAGCTGGGCCGGGTCGATGCTCGCCATCGCCGACGGCGGGATGCCGTAGTCCAGCGGGTCGACGTCCAGCGGCGGCAGGAAGCCACCCCACTTCGATGTGGACTGTCCGAAGTAGACTTCCGGGTCCCAGCGTTCCGGCGGCACTTCGGTGACGGCGTCGTCGCCGCGGAGGACGGCCGACCAGAAGGCTTCGAGGTCGGGCGCACCGGGGAACGTGCAGGCCATGCCGATGATCGCAATGTCTCTTGTGGACTCAGTCGGCACCGGTTCTTCCTGACGGGCGAAGCTCTTCCCAGAAGTGACTTCGCGGTGCAGCTCGGCGATCGTCGTCCGGCGGTCGCGCAGCACGGCGACCTGCCCGGCCATGTACATCCCTTCGGCCAGCTGGGTTTCCTCGTCGACGCGCTCGCCGCCGTGGCGGATGCCCTTGCTCGCGACGCGCAGCCGTCCGGTGTTCAGCTCCTCCAGCCGCTGCCACGCCTCCTGTGCCGGTACATCCCGCAGACCGGCCTTGACCTGCTCGAACTCCTCGGTGTACGGGCTCGGCAGGCACCGCGTGCGGTGGCCGGGCGCGGTCTCCAGGGTCACGGTGGCGTCGGCGGCGATCGCGCGCTCCTGGAACAGCCCGGTGATCGCGCCGTGCGTCACGGCCTCCTCGGTGAACAGGTAAGCCGTGCCCATCAGGACACCGACGGCGTCGAGCGGCGCGGCCATCGCCGCGACCATCGCGGCCGAGCGCGCGTCGTGGATGCCACCCGCGAAGAGCACCTCGACGTCCTTCGCCGCGCCGAGCACGGCCAGTTGCTCTTCCCACAGCTCGAAACTGGTCCGCGGGCCGACGTGCCCGCCGCACTCGGCGCCTTCGAAGACGAACCGGCGGACCCCGGCGTCGAGGTACTGGGCAAGCAGGATCGGCGACGGCACGTGCAGGAACGTCACGATCCCGTCGGCCTCCAGCGCCTTGGCCTGCCCGGGTTTCCCGCCCGCGACCAGGACGCACCGCGGGCGCGCGGCCCGGATCGCGGCCAGCTGTTCGACGCGCAGCGCGTCCGGCACGAACCCGAGGATGCCCGCGCCCCAGGGCCGGTCCCCGAGCCGTTCGGCGGTGCGCGTGAGCAGCTCGGTCGTGCGGTCACCGTTCGCCGTGGCCACGGCCACGAACGGGAATCCACCCGCTTCCGCGACCGCGGCGGCGAAGCCGGGCTGGTCGCTCACCCGCGTCATCGGGCCCTGGACGACCGGCAGCGCGCTCCCGAGCGTCCGGCACAACCGCGTGCCGAGCGTCGCCGCGGGCACCTCCGCGCCGACGATCCGGCGCACCTCGGTGTCCACAGCGGACTCAAGGACGACGCCTGCCGCGCCACCGGCGAGAGCACCCACCGCCGTGCGCGGCCCGGCCACCCGGCCCCACACCGGGACGTCGAAGGTGTTCAGAAGCTGTTGCAGCAGAATGAAGTCACTCAGGTCACCACCGCGGGCGAGGAGCCCTCGCGCTCCCCCGCGGACGGCCTCGGCCGCGGTGGTGACGTCCGCGACTTCGGCGATCGCGTCCGTCCACGGCGCTTTCGTGCGGACGGCGAAGGCGGCACCCTCGGGCAGCGGGCCGTCGGTGCGCACGGCGTAGGGCACCCGCACCCGGGCCGCGACCAGCCGCAGGGCTTCGGGATCGGCGCCGTCGAGGACACCGAGGCCGCCACCGCGGGCGGCCGCGGCGACCGCATCGGGGCCGCCGATGCTCAGGCACCGCAGCCGTCGGGCATGCGACGGCGGGACCAGCTCGGCCATCGGCGAACCTCCTGTACGCGGGGCGGTGCGATCTTCAGAAATAGCTCACCAGGCCCGGTAAACGCAATACTCGTGCTAATGTACGAAACCGTGGAACCCAGCGCGATCATGGGCTCTACCAGGACTTTTATCACCCGCGTCGCAACCGGGAAATACATTTCCCGCACGCACGTGACAATGCCGACCCCGAATTACTGGAGCCCGCGTGGAACTGACTGGACGAGTGGCCGTGCTGACCGGCGCGGCCCACGGGATCGGGGCCGCCATGGCCCGCCGCTTCGCCGCGGAGGGCGCGGCGGGGGTGGTCGTGTCCGATGTCGACGCCGCGGGCGCGGCCCGCGTCGCGGACGAGATCGCCACCGCGGGCGGCCGGGCCGTCGCGGTGACCGCCGACGCGACGTCCAAAAAGGACCTGAAGGCGCTGGTCGCGGCGGCGCGCGCGGAGTTCGGCCCGGTGGACCTGTTCTGCGCCAACGCGGGCGCGGCGTTCGGCACCGGCGTGCACGCGGCCGACGAGCAGTGGCAGAAGTCGTGGGAGATCAACGTGATGCAGCACGTCCACGCCGCGCAGGTGGTGCTGCCCGCGATGCTCGCCCGCGGCGAGGGCCACCTGCTGATCACGGCGTCCGGCGCCGGGCTGCTGGGCATCCCCGGCGACGCGCCGTATTCGGTCACCAAGCACGCGGCCGTCGGGCTCGCCGAGTGGCTGGCGATCACCTACCGGCCGCGCGGGGTGCGGGTCAGCGCGCTGTGCCCGCTCGGCGTCCGGACGGCCCTGCTGGAGCCCGGCATCGCCGCCGGCCACCCGGCCGCGCTGGCCATCGCCGCGGCGGCGCCGCTGCTCGAACCCGAGGACGTCGCCGAGGCGGTCGTGCGCGGGCTCGCCAAGGAGGAGTTCCTGATCCTGCCACACGAATCGGTGCGGGAGTCCTTCGCCCGCAAGGCAGGCGCGCTCGACGCGTGGATCGACGAGATGGCCGTCCAGGGAGGCTGAAGTGGAGTACCGCAGGCTGGGCGCGAGCGGGCTCGCCGTCAGCGAGATCGCCTACGGCAACTGGCTGACGCACGGCTCGCCGGGCTGTGTCGAGGCGGCGCTGGACGCCGGCATCACGACGTTCCACACCGCGGCGGCCTGGGACGGCGGCGCCGCGGAATCGGCGTACGGCAAGGCGTTTTCCGGTGTCCGCCGCGACGATCTGGTGCTGTGCACCGGCGTGTTCTGGCCGGAAGGTCCCGGCCCGAACGACACGGGACTGAGCCGCAAGCACGTGATCGCGTCGCTGGAGGGTTCGCTGCGGCGGCTGCGCACCGACTACGTCGACGTCTACCAGCTGCTGCGCTTCGACTACCGGACACCGGTCGCGGAGACGTTCCTGACGCTGTCGGATCTGGTGCGGCAGGGGAAGATCCGGTACGTCGGCACGTCGGAGTGGACGGCCGAGCAGCTGATGCAGGCGCATGAGGCGGCGTCCCGCTACGACGTGCCGCTGATCGCCAACCAGCCGCACTATTCGATGCTGTGGCGGGTGGCGGAGGCGCAGGTGATGCCGGTGGGCGCGCGGATCGGCGTCGGGCAGTTCGCCGCGGTCCCGCTCGCACAGGGCGTGCTGACGGGCAAGTACCGCGACGGCCGGATCGCGGCCGGATCGCGCGCGGCCGGTCCGGCGTACGCGCGGCCGTTGCTGATGCCGGAGCTGCTGGAGCGGGTGGAGCTGCTGCGCGGCGTCGCGGACGACGCGGGCCTGACGATGGCGCAGCTGGCGCTGGCGTGGACGTTGCAGCACGAGAGCGTCGCGTCGGCAGTCATGGGCGCGAGCACGCCGGCGCAGGTCACGGAGAACGCGAAGGCGGCGGGCGTCCGGCTCGACCTCGACGTGCTGACCCGGATCGACCACCTGCTGGGCAGCTTCGTGCAGACCGACCCGCGGCTGGTGTGGTCGCCGCCTGCCTAGCCCGCCCCGAGGCAGACGAACGGACGGCGGAACGGGTCGACGGCGATTGCGTCGGCCAGTGCCAGCGCCGGGCTCTCCCGGACGGCGAGTGCCCGGTAGTAGTCGTCCATCGCGGCCGCCGAGGCCAGGTCGCCGACGCGGGAGAGCGGCGCGATGACCGTCCGCGAGCCGCTGGCCAGCAGCGCGCTGGCGAAGCCGAGGGCCTCGTCGCCCGGCCGGATCCGGTTCAGCGCGAGTTCGCACGCGGCGAAGACGACCTGCCGCGGCGGCTGCCGCAGTCCCGCCATCTCGTGGCCGAAGAGGGCACCGTCGGCTAGTTCGAGCCGGGAGAACAGCGCGTTCTCGGGCTCGTGCGCGCCGTGCGCGGCGAAGTGCGCGAGCTTGGCGCCGTCCAGCGCACGCAGCACGGACTTCACGGTGGCCTTGGCGCCGGTCATCGTGGTGGCGCTCCGGTAGTGCGTGGTCAGCTTCTCGAGTTCCCCGCGCGCCCCAGCCAGCCCGGGCCCGCGGACGAGCACGATCTTGCGGGCCCGCGGCGACTGCGTCCGCTCGGCGGCAAGCCAGGCGGTGGCCGACGGCGCGACGACGGTGGGCCGCCCGCGCAGCCCGGGCAGCACGCCCCACGGCACGGCGTAGAGCGGCCCGGTGGGGACGACGACCAGCTCGCGGTCACCGACGAGACCGGCCAGCGGCCGGATGAGCTGCGCGTCGAGCTTGTCGGCCTGCTTGCGCGCCGACGCCATGACGACCTCGGCCAGCCGTTCGGGCAGGTTGTCGGGCGCCAGGGCATCGAGGTCGACGTTCAGGACGCGCGCCGACTCGGCGGCGGCTTCGGCGGACCCGAGCCGAACGAGCCGGCACTCACCCCCGGCCACGACGACGGCGACGAGTTCGTCCCCGGAAGCGGCAAAGCTGACCATGGCCCGTTCCCCGAGCCGCTCGACGACCTCGTGCAGCCCGGCCACGGGCCGCGGCCGTCCCCACCGCCCGGTGTGCCACCCGAGCCGCTGGGCTTCGCGAAGACGTTCGTTGTACTTCGCCCGCAGCCCGGCAATGGGATGGCCGTCGTGCTGGGCTTCCTGGATGGCCTGCCCGAGCCCGCGGACTTCGGCCACCCGCGCGGCAAGCTCGGGATCAGTCCCGGCGGAGAGCGGTTCGTACCGGTAGGTCTGGGCCCTGGTCCGTTCGAGCCAGACGAACAGCCGCCGCGCATCACTGCGTTCGAGCACGAGCTTGACGGCGAGATCGGCGAGCTCCTGCCCGTGCAGGGCGGTCCCGGAGACGAGATCGAGCCCACCCATCCGATCCCGGACGGCGTCGAGCTCACTGAGCCCGGACCGGATTTCGGTGAGCGCCTTGGCCCGGCTCCCCTGCGCGACGGCGAGTTCGGCCCGGCAGAGACGGCGCAGCATCCGGTAGTCGATGGGGGTGAGCTGCCCGGGCCGGGGCACCTTCTGGAGGGTTTCGACGGCGCGTTTGAGGTTCCCGCGCCGGATGTCGAGCCGGACGGCGAGCATCCGCGCGGTGGCGGCCTGGTCGGTGAGCAGCGGGGTGGCCATCTTCGCCGCGACGCGGAGTGCCCGGGCCGGCAACGCCGCCGGGATCTCTCCGGACCGGAGGCTTTCGCGCACATCGGCCTGCAAGCCGATGAGGGTCGCGTTGGCGACACAGGTGCGGCACCCCACCCGGAGCATCCCGCGCCGGGCCGAAGCGGCCATCGCGCGGGCCAGCTCGAGTTCGTCGTTCATGAGGGCCGCGGAAGCCCGGTGCAGTTCGGCGTTGGCTCGCTTGCGGGTGACGTTGTGCTGCTCGTTCATCGTCGCGAGGACGTCGTCGAGGTGCCCGCCCGCCTCCTCCGCCAGCCCGGCCGAGATCAGTGCCTGCGCCTGCTCGAGCCGGAGCTGGTGCGGTACGTCGAGGCCCAGAGCCCGATAGGTGCGCTCGCCGACCTCGTACAGCCGCAGCGCCTCGGGCACGTCGCCGGTGCGATGGGCGAGCACACCGAGGCTCCTCCGCACATCGGCGGCTTCGACCCGCAGCTCGTGCTTCTCCGCCAGCTCGATCGCCCGCGTGAGATCTTCGCGCGCCTGACGGACGTTGCCGAGCTTCGCGTGCGACCAGCCCCGGGCTGACAACGTCTGGACGTAGGCGCCCATCCGGGCCTCGGGGGCAGAGCCGTGTTCGAGCCGGTACTCGTGGTGTTCGAGCGACGCTTCGAAGTAGCCGATGCTGTCTTCGTTCCGGCCCACCGTCATGAGCTTCATGGCGTAGTTGTGGTTCAGCGATGCGCTGAGCTCCGCCCGAAGCACCGGGTCGGTGACAGCGTCGATCAGCAGGCGGACGTCGTCGAGCGCGGCAAGCCCGGCGGGAACGTCGCCGGTGATCTCGGTCGAAATGGCGGCCAGGGTGCTGGCCAGGCGGATCCGGGTCACCAGCCAGTCGGACCGGTGGGCCGGTGCCACGGGGTGGATCGCGTCGAGAAGGGCCATCCCCTGCCGAAGCTGCCGGACGCCGTCGTGGTAGCGCCCCAGGCACGATGCGGCCGAAGCCGCCTTCTGCAGCGTGCGCACACGCTCGAGCACCTCGGAAGTGTGGGGCTTTGTCACAGGCACACTCCTATGACAGCACAGCCGGGAGCAGAAGGAAGCCCGCCCGCCGTGGAAAGATCGGCAGGCGGGCGGTCACACTCTGGTAACTCAGTTCTGGCGCTGGTAGCACGGGTCGCCACAGTTGGGCGAAACCACCGTGGTCTCGGGCTTGTGGCCGATGTGCACCCAGCCGTGCTCGTCGGGCTCCGGGACCACCGGGCCTGCCTTCTCGATCGGCTCCGGGATCTCTTCCGGCTTGGTGTCCGTGGGCGTCGACATGGTCGATCTCCTCTCCCCTGGGGATCTGCATGGGGACGCTGGCCGTGACGGTGAGTCCCCCATCGCGAGGCCCTCTCCTCGCGAACGGGTCAATAGTTTCACAACGGAGCAATGATCGGGAGGGTTTTCGCTACGGAAAGTCAGTCAGACGCGGATGAGCAGGCGTGATGCTCCGCCTGGAACGTCCTAACGAGTGAACCCTGTAACGGCGTCCACTGCGGACGTGCATTCCTCCGGCCGGGCGGGCGGTGCCTGGACCGGCCGGAGGTGCGTGTTGCTCCCGGTACGGACCGTCACCGCCGGGGCGGCGACGGTCCTTTGTGGATGGCTACGCCGTCGCGGCCGCGTGGATGGCGCGGACCAGGCGGGCGTTCTCCGGGGCCGCTCCGCCCGGGAAGGCGAACCGGCGGCGGTTGTAGCCGTACGTCAGGCCGCTGCGGGGGTCGGCGAAGGCCTGGGAGCCCGCCGCGCCGCTGTGGCCGAAGGCGCCCTGGCCCAGCGTCGGGTAGATGTCCGACACGATCGCGAAGCCGAGGCCGAACGCGTTGCGGTTGCGGGTGGTCAGGTCGTCTCCGACCGAGTGGATCTGGGCGAACGCCGCCGCCGTCTCCGCGCGCAGGAGCGGCTCCGGGCCGCTGATCGCCGCCGCGTACATGCCCGCCAGGCCGCGGGCCGAGGCCACGCCGCCGACCGAGGCCGGGCCCAGGCGGCGGACGACCGGGATGTTCGGCAGGTCCCACAGCTCCGGTGACTTCGCGTTGTTCCGGTTGAACGCGATCCCGGTGATGCTGTCCGGCCCGGTCGCGTTCGCCTCCAGCTGGGCCTGCTGCTCCGGCGTCGGCTGCATCGGCAGCGTGGTCAGGAACCGCGGCTCCAGCTCCTCGGGCAGGCCGAGATAGAAGTCCAGGCCGAACGGCTTCCGGACACGCTCCTCGAAGTGCTCCTGGATGCTGCGGCCGGTGACCCGCCGGACGACCTCGCCGGTCAGCGCGCCGATCACCAGCGCGTGGTAGCCGAACGCCGTGCCGGGCCGCCAGTACGGCCGCTGCGGGGCGAGCCGCTCCGCGATCACCCGGTCGTCCGCCAGCTCCTCGGCGGTGAAGCCCTCGTCGGCGCCGACGAGGCCGGCGCGGTGCGCCAGCAGGTCCCGCAGCGTGATCGCGTCCTTGCCCGCGGCACCGAACTCCGGCCAGTAGTGGGCCACCCGCTGGTCGACGTCCAGCACGCCGTCCTGAACGAGCAGCGCGACCACCAGGTGCGCGGCCCCCTTGGTCGAGGAGAACACGCCGGTCAGCGAGTCGGCCGTCATGGCGGGGCCGGTCCACAGGTCGACGACGCGTTCGCCGCCGACGTGCGCGACCAGCTGAGCGGCGTAGTCGCCCCCTTCGGCGGCCGCGACGGCGGCGAACTCCTCGCGGACGGACTCGAACCCGTCGGCGACGGTCCCCTGGATGTGCTCGGACGACATGGCGGCTCCCTCAGTGATCTTGACGCCTGCGCCAGGATGCAACCGCCGCCACGCCCAGGTATTCCGCGTAACGCCCAGCCGCCCGGAGCGGATGTTCCCGGCATGGGGGCACCGGAGTCCGAAGCCGAATCCGCCGAGACCACCCGGCCCGGCCGCGGCCTGGCGATCGCGTCACTGTCGATCGGCGCGGCCGGCGTCACGCTGGCGCTCGCCACGTGGGCCGCATGGCTGCTCGTCCGGCCGCCGCTGCTGGCCGCGTGGGTGTACTCCTGGGTCGCCCAGGCGTTCGTGCTGGTCCTCGGTGCGCTGTGGTTCGCGCTGCTGCCGATCAGCGTCCTGGCGCTGGTCTTCGGCATCTGCGCGGGCGCGCGCACCCGGCCGGGCTTCGGCCGGATCGGGGCCACCCTGGGAGTCGTCACCCTCCTGCTCGCGTTGTCGGGTGCCGCCGTGTTCGCCACGACTTCGTGGCGCCACGTCGGGCCGCCGATCGCCTACTTCGACACGCAGTCCGGACCGGCACGGTAGGGATCGCGCCGAGCGGGTATCACCCGATCATGAAACTGACCTCCACGGTGCTCGGCACGCCGGAACCCCGCGCGCTCGCCGAGTTCTACTCGAAGCTGCTGGGCTGGCCGATCCGCACCGACGAGCCGGAATGGGTGACGCTGCGCCCGGACGACGGCAGCGCGGGCCTGTCGTTCCAGCTGGAGACCGGGCACGTTCCGCCGGTGTGGCCGCCGGTCGAGGGCACCCAGCAGATGCAGCTGCACCTCGACATCGAAGTGGACGACCTCGAGGAGGCGACGGCACTGGCGACCGCCGCCGGCGCCGTGGTCGCGGACTTCCAGCCACAGGACGACGTCCGTGTGTGTTTCGACCCTGCCGGGCATCCCTTCTGTCTCTGGACTCGTTCGTGAGGTGATCCCTCGCGATCATCGGCCTCCACGCCTACGACGACGGCGGCTGGGACCTCGAGTGCGGCCACCCTTCGCGGCTACCGCGCCCACCTGCCGGCGTCGAGGCCCGGCTGGGCCACAATCGCGCGCATGACGGAGATCGCGCACAAGCACCTGGCCTACTGCTGGATCGCCCGTGGTGACGAGGTGCTGTTCCTGCGCCGCAGGCCCGGCGTCTTCCTCGCCGACCGGTGGGAACTCCCCGGCGGGACTGTCGAGCCCGGCGAGGCCTTCGAGGCCACAGCCGTACGTGAGGTGGCTGAAGAGACCGGCTTGCGGGTGCGCGTCACCGGCGAACTCGCCCGGGATTCGTGGCCGGACGTCGCGGGGCGGGCCATGCGGATCCACGCGTGTGTGTACACAGTGGACGAAGACGGGCTCGGTGCGGTCGTGCTCAATCCCGAGGAGCACGACGACTTCGCGTGGCTTACGCCGGCGCAGGCTCGGGACCTGCCGCTGCCGGATCACTTCCGGCGGCTGCTCGATCGATAGGGTCTTTTGCTGAGGCAGCGCCATTTCGGGGCGCTGCGGAGGTCTTCGGTTGCTGGTCATGTGAACTACGGTACCCGAACGTCCGTTCGAACGGCATCGCTGAATCGAGTGAAAGATCGCGGGATTTTGCTTGCTGGGCAAGGGAATCGTTCTGAGCAGCCCCCGATTTCCACTCTACCGGCGACCACCGACAAAAACGGGCGCCGGGGATGCCGTGGGCCGGATTTGCGTTGGGGGCAGCGGGAAATTCGATCGGGGTGGAGTTGACGAGTGCCCGTCTCGGCATGCCGGACCTAGGCTTCCTGGGCCGGACACCGAGGCCGCGGGGGGTGCCCGGGATGGACTGCATCGTCAGGCCTGGATCTGCCGATCCGTATGCACTGAAGGGCCGGTCCATGGTCGTGAGTGAGAAACAGGGTTAGAACACCTTGGGTTCTAGTGGTGGTTGCAACACCTGGTGTGGGAGGTGTTGTGGTGGCCGGGAAGCGGCGTCGGTGGCTGTCGCGGGATGTTCGGGTGGCGTTCTGGGATCAGATGCGGGCGGGTCTGCCCGTCGAGCGGGCCGCGGTGGCCGCGGGCGTGTCGCGGGCCAGCGGGAGACGGTTGTTCGAGCAGGCTGGTGGCGTGATCACCAACGCGCCGACAGCCTGCTCGGGCCGTTATCTCTCGCTGGCCGAACGCGAAGAGATCATGGTGTTGCATGCTCAGCAGCTGCCGAATGCGGAGATCGCGCGGCGGCTGGGCCGGCACCGGTCCACGATCGGGCGGGAGCTGGACCGCAACAGCACCCTGACCGGGTATCGGGCCAGCACCGCCCAGCACGCGGCCGAGCAGCGGGCGACACGACCGAAACCGGCGAAACTCGCCGAGAACCAGGTCCTGCACGAGCGGGTGCAGCAGGACCTGACCGCGCGGTGGTCACCCGAGCAGATCGCTGCCAGGCTGAAACGGGACTTCCCCGACCAGCCGAGGATGCACGTGACCCACGAAACGATCTACCAGGCCATCTACGTCCAAGGCCGCGGCGCACTACGCCGCGAACTGGCCGCATGCCTGCGCACCGGCCGAGCCCTGCGCACACCCCAGCGCACCCCGGACGGGCGCCGCACCCGCCAGGGCAAGATCACCGGAATGGTCCCGATCTCCGACCGGGCCGTGCCCGGGCACTGGGAAGGCGACCTGATCGTCGGCCAGGACAGCGGTTCGGTGATCGGGACCCTGGTCGAACGCAGCACCCGGTTCTGCCTGCTGCTGCACCTGCCCCACGGCAAAGACGCCGCCGCAGTCGCCGAAGCGATGATCACCGTCATCCGCGGGTTACCGGAGGCGTTGCGCAGGTCGCTGACCTGGGATCAGGGCACCGAGATGGCTCAGCATGCCGCCATCACGATGGCGACCGAGATGGCCATCTACTTCTGCGACCCGCACTCACCCTGGCAACGCGGCACCAACGAAAACACCAACGGCCTGCTGCGCCAGTACTTCCCCAAAAGCACCGACCTATCGGTCCACACCCCGGCTGACCTGGCAAAAGTGGCCGCCGAACTCAACGGCCGCCCCCGCAAAACCCTCGACTGGGACACCCCAGCCGAACGCCTCACGATGCTACTGTCCACACAAGACCCAGTTGCAACAACCGCTTGAATCCACCCACTGTTTCTCACTCACGACAAGCCGCGGCAGACCTCAAACTCGGCGGGTCAGGTACCTCAGCAGGACGCTTCCGCCGTCCGTGAGGACCGAGGCCAGCGCCAGCTCCGCCGGATCGATCGCTCCGCCCACCGCCGCCCGGCTGGCTTCTCCCGCCACCAGGAACGGTGCCACCGTCAACCTGAACTCGTCGATCACGCCCGCCTCGATCAGGGACCCGAACAGGCGGGGCCCGCCTTCGCAGTCGATGCGGCCCAAGCCCTCCGTCACCAGCGTTGCCACCACCAGCTCCGGTGCCACCTGCTGCTCGCCCGTCACGAACACCCTGGCTCCGTTGGCCTCCCACGCCTCGCGCAACGGCTCGGGCGTTGCCGCGCACGTGAACACCAGCGTCGGGACCGCCGCCTTCGTGATCACCGGGGCGTCCGGGGGCAGGGAACGGCCCGTCGTCACCACCGCCACCGGGGCGATCGGGGCCAGGCCGAACCGGCGCCTGCGGTCGGCCGTCCGCTCGTCCGGGCGCATGCCCTCGAAGCCCTCGGCCATCGCCGTCCCCGCGCCCACCAGGACGACGTCGGCCAGGTCGTTGCCCAGCCGGTAGACGATCCGGTCGGCCGGGGTCGACAGGGCCCGCGACCGGCCCTCGACCTCGATCGCGCCGTCCGTGCTGGACACGAAGTTCACCGCCAGCCAGCGTCCACCTTCCGGATAGCGGTACAGCTGCTCGAGGTCCTCCTCGCCCAGGTCGCGTTCCCGCGGCCAGACCTGGCGGATCACTCCCATCGGACCGCCTTCGCCGGCGGGCGGGTGCCCGCGATGCTCGCCGCCATCTCCGCCACCTGACGCGTTTCGCGCACGTGCGCCGTCCGGATGATCGCCGCTCCCGCCGACGCCGCCAGCGCCGCCAGGGCCAGGCCCGCCGGGGTCCCGTCGTCCGCCGCCTCGACCAGGACCGGCACGTCGTCCGGCAGCGACGGCGCCGTCCGCACCACGCCGGCGTCCAGGACGACGCCGCCGTCGGGCAGGCCTGCCACGCCGGACAGCGACGGCGCGGCGTAACCGGCGCCGAACCGGGCCGCGACCGCGGCCAGGTCGGCGCGGGCGAGGATGAGGTCCGCGCCCGCTTCGCAGCAGGCCGCGGCCACCGCGGGATCCGCGGTGTCGATCCCGGTGACCAGGCCGGGGAAGGTCTCACGCGTCCAGGCGACCAGGGACTCGGCGCCGGTTCCGGCGAAACACACGAGGTCGGCGCCGTCGGCGGCGGCGCGGCGGACGGCGTCCTGCTCCGGGAGCACCGCGGCCAGCACCAGCGCGCGGTCACTGCTCAACCGGCGGCCCCGGAACACGAGGTCGGGGGTTTTCATCGCACTCTCCCTGCTGGACGTCCGGGCTTCGCGATCATAAGCGAGCCGTCAGGCGAGTGCTTGTTCGCGGCAGGTGGCGGGGCATCGTCGCCGGGCCACCCGGCCGTGGCGGTACTCCTCAGGAGGCGATGGCCTCGTTGAATGCCAGCAGCTCCTGCGCGGTGCGCGTGGCGGTGAACTCGATGACGTCGTAACGGGCGAGGCGCCGCACGACCAGCGGGTCGCTGGCGAGCACGGCGTCGAGCTTTCCGCGCAGCACCGAGCGGGTCAGGATCACCTGGTCGGCCGTGCCCGCGCCCTTTCCGGAAACGAGGAAGACTCCTTTCGTGAATTGTTTGCGTACCCAGTCGAAATGATCCGGGAGCGCGTAGTCGACTTCGGTTTCGGGTGCCGTGTAGGTCAGCAGTGCGATGTACATGATTTGATCGTAGGACCGCCGGCACCGCATCGCATCCGCCTCTTGAGTGGCGCCGGACACCATTTCGGCAATACGCAATTCAAGAAACAGCGTACATTCTTTACACTCGCTTTTTGAACAGCGTACGCCCAGGAGCGTACGTCCACGTGCCGACGCCGGGCCGACGCGGCGGCACCGCCGCGCGGGTGACACTCGGCGCCATGAACCCACTGACCCGGATCTGGCACGACGGCAGGCGAGCCGAGCGGATCGCCTACGCCGTCGGCGCGGTGCTCTTCCTGAGCGGCACCGTGCACGCGATCGTGCTCCTCGCCACCGGCGGCTCCTGGCTGGGGCCGCTGTCACTGCGGAAGGCCGTCACGTTCGGCCTGTCGTTCGGGCTGACGCTCGTGTCGGTCGCCTGGGCGACGTCGTTCCTCACCGTCCGCGAGCGGTGGCGGAACGTCCTGCTCGGCACGTTCACCGTGGCGAGCGTCGCCGAAGTCGCGCTGGTGAGCATGCAGGCGTGGCGCGGCGTGCCGTCGCACTTCAACTTCGAGACGCCGTTCGACAACGTCGTTTCGATGACGCTCGCCGCGGGCGGCGGGGTGATCATCGTGACCGTCATCGGGTTCACGGCCGCCGCGCTCGTCGAGCCGGGCCCGGCCGCGCCGAGCCTGCGCCTGGCCATCCGGGCGGGCCTGGCCGTGCTGCTGGTCGCGCTGGCCACCGGCGCGGTGATGATCGGCCGCGGTGTCGTGGCGGCCCGCGGCGGCGACCCGCAGCTGGCGTACACGACGGCGGGATCGCTCAAGCCGCTGCACGCCGTGGCGATGCACGCGATTCTCGTGCTGCCCGCGCTGGCCTGGCTGCTGCGGTTCAGCCGGTGGCCGGAGCCGCACCGGATGCGGGTCGTCAAGACGGCCGTCGCCGCCGACGCCGTGCTCACGGCCGTGATCGGCGTCGAATCCTTCACCGGTATCGACCCGCTTTCCGCGCCGCTTCCGGTGCTCGGCCTGTCCGCGCTGGCCGCCGCCGTGCTCGCCGCCACCGGGATCTACGCGCTGACCGGTGTTGAACCGGCCGTCCGGTCCGCACGTGTTCCCGGCGGGAAGGCAGGGGGCCGGTAAGCGGCGGACGGAGAACGGCATGACCACCACCGGGACGTTCAGCTGAGCACCTGGGCGATGGCCGACTTCCAGGCGAACACCCGGCCGTTCGCCGAGCTCGACCGCGCCGGCCGCACGCGGCGGCTGCGGCGTCTCGCCGAAGCGGCGCTGACCGCCTACGACGTGCCGGTCGCGCGGCTGACCCCGTTGGCGCACGGGCAGAACACGGCGTTCCGAATCGACGGCGCCGACGGCCACCGGTACGTGCTGCGCGTGCAACGCCCCGACGGGCCCGGCACCGCGCAGGTCCGTGCCGAGATGACCTGGCTCGCGGCGCTGAACCGCGACACCGGGCTCGTGGTTCCGCGGCCGGTGCCGACGCGTGAGAACGACCTGGTCACCGTGGTCGCCGATCCCGCCGTGCCCGAGCCTCGCACGTGCGTGCTGTGCCACTGGGTCGACGGCCGGTTCGTCGAGGAGCGGCTCAGCGCGCCGCAGCTGTACGCGGTCGGCGAGTTCGCCGCGCGGCTGCACCGGCACGGCGCTCGGATGAACGGCCTCGACCGCGGCCGCGTCGACGACCTGACCGGCTTCGGCCGCACCCAGGTGGACGGCTTCTCCGCGGCGGTCGTCGAGCGCGCGGTCGCACTGGCCGGCGGCGACGAACGGATCCGCGAGGCGGTCGCGCGGGCCCGCGCGGTGCGGGCCGGGCTGGGCTACGGCGCCGACGTCTTCGGGCTCGTGCACGGCGACCTGCGCCAGGAGAACTACCTGGTGCACCGCGGCCGGGTGGGGGTGATCGACTTCGACGACTGCGGCTTCGGGCACTACGCCTACGACCTCGCCGTGGCCCTCGACGCGCTCGGGCACCTGCCCCAGCGCGAAGCTCTGCGCGAGGCGCTGCTGGAGGGCTACCGGTCGGTGCTCCCGGCCACGGCCACGACCGACCCGGAGGTGCTCGGCGCCTTCGCCGAGCTGCGGCGCGTCCAGCTCCGGCTGCGGTGACAGCGCTCTCGTTACAATTGCTACATGGCCGGACGATCGAGCAACGCCACGAGCACCCGCGACCGCCTGCTGCTGGCCGCCGGGCAGCTGCTGCACGAGGCAGGCGACGGCCCGGTGTCGACGCGGGCGATCTGCGAGCGCGCCGGTGTCCAGGCCCCCACGCTGTACCACCACTTCGGCAGCAAGCAGGGCCTGCTCGACGCGGTCGTGAACTACGGCTTCACGCAGTACGTCCAGGACCTTCCGGACGACGGCGACCCGGTGGACCGGATCCGCGCGGGCTGGGACCGGCACGTCGAGTACGGCCTGGCCCATCCTGCGTTCTACGTGCTTCTTTACGGTCAGATCGAACCGGGCGTGCCGTGCAACCTGACCTCCAGCGCCGAGGCGATGCTGCTGGACCTGTTCACGCCGCTCGCGCGCGACGGACGGCTGCGCGTCGAGGCGGCGGCCGCCGCGCGGCAGTTCGCGGCGGCCAACAGCGGGGTCACCCTCAGCCTCATCGCCCAGCCGGAGGAGAGCCGCGACCTGGCAATGTCCGCGCAGGTCAGGGAGGCCGTCCTGGCCGGGCTGCTCACCGGCCGCCCGGCCACGGAGACGTCCGTCAGCGCGCTCGCGGTCGCTTTGTCGACCGCGCTCGCGGACGACGTCGACGCGCTGACCACCACCGAGCGCCAGCTGATGCGGGAGTGGCTGCACCGGCTTGCCGGCTGACAGCCGTCGCTACATTTGCTACATTGACCACTATGGCAAATGTAGTGAAGCAGTTCGGCGTGTTCCTGGCCCCGCACCGCGACGACGCCACCCGCCGGGCGCAGGCGATCGCGGCCGACCGGCTCGGCTACGGGACGGTCTGGTTCGGCACCGGCCGCGCCTCGGTCGGCGACCTCGCCTTCGTCGAGGACGTGCTCGCCGCGACCGAGCGGATCACCGTGGCGACGGCGATCGTCAACATGTGGGTCGACGAACCGGAAACCCTGGCCGCGTCCTACCACCGGCTCGCGGACCGCTACGGAAAGCGCTTGCTGCTGGGCATCGGCGTGGGACATCCCGAGTCGGTCACCGGATACCGCAGCCCCTACGACAAGATCGTCGACTACCTCGACCGCCTCGACGCGGCCGGCGTCCCCGCCGACGCCCGGATCCTCGCCGCGCTCGGCGACCGCGTGCTGAAGCTGGCCGCCGAGCGCACCGCGGGCGCGCACCCGTACCTGGTGCCGGTCGCGCACACGCGGCACGCCCGGTCGATCCTCGGCCCGGGCAAGCTGCTCGCGGTGGAGCACAAGGTGGTCGTCGAAGAAGACCCGGTGGCCGCGCGCGCCATCGGCCGCCCGTACGTCCGCGATCCCTATCTGGGCCTGCGGAACTACGTGACCAACCTGCTGCGCCACGGGTATACGGAAGCCGACGTCGCCGAGGGCGGCAGCGACCGCCTGATCGACGACCTCGTCCTCCACGGCTCGCCGGAGACGGTCGCGAAGGGCCTGCTGTCCCATGTGGACGCCGGGGCGGACCACGTTGCGGTGCAGGTACTCGGTGCGACACCCGAGGCAGAGCAGGAAAACCAGCGCAGGCTGGCCGAGGTGCTGCTCTGATCAGCCGGGCGGGGCGGGCAGCAGGGCGTTGAGGGCGGCGACCAGAGTGCGTTCCTCGTACTCGAAGTGACTGTCCAGTTCGGACCGGAGCCGGTCGAACTCCGCGCGCAGGCGGACCGGATCGGTTTCGGAGCCGACGAGCCGCTGGATCTCCTCCTGCAGCCGCGCCACGACGAGGTGCTCTTCATTGAGTTTCGCCAGTGCCGGGGCCAGGGCCGGAAAACGCTGTGCCAGCATGGGAAAGATGTGCTGTCCTTCGCCGGTGTGGTGGCGCGTGAGCGCCGTGCAGAACCCGGCACACCGCGTGCTCAGCCGCCGCGGCGTGCCGCAGTCCAGCTCGGCGCGCAGCTCCTTCAGCTCGGCACGCAGCCAGTCGTGCACCTCGACGAGCCAGTCGCCCATGCGGCGGGTGTCGTCGATCCGGTGCAGCTCGACGACGGGCAGGACGCGGGTCGTGCGTGCCTGGTAGTCCGCGAAACCCGGGGCCCGCGCGACGATCTCGGCGAACAGCGGGTCGCGGTCGGGTGGCAGCGATGCCATTGCTTCGAACGTCTCGCTGTCCGTTTCCACCTGGACGAGGGGATTGTGCCGGATGTTGTGGTACCAGCCGGGATGCCGGGGCGCGCCCATCGCCGAAGCGACGACGACGAGCCTGCCGTCGATGTCCAAGGCTCCCAAGGGAACCCGGTGTTTCCGTCCGGTGCGGGCGCCGGTCGTGGTGAGCATGATCAAGCTCGCGAAGTCCTTTCGGGTGCGCTGAGACGCCGGAAGACCAGGTTCCGGTGCAAGGAAAAGAGAGAAAAGGGGTGAGCGACAACGACGTGTCGATCTCAAAGGGGGCTCAGTGGCCACTACCTCCGTGCGTAGGCCCATCCGGGGCGCGTTCACACGTTAGCACGCCTCAGCGGGCGGCGTCAGCGGCCTTCTGCGCCTCGTTGGCGATCGCGTCGGCCTGTTCGTAGTTTTCCTTGGCCTTCTCGAACTCCGCCGTCGCGCGCTCGGCGCGTTCCTCGGCCTCGGCCAGGCGGGCGCGCAGGTCCTCGACCCGCGCGTTCGCCTGCTCGGCCGCGCGTTCGGTGCGGACGAGATCGCGCTCGGCCACGGCGCGGTCCTTGGCTCGCTCGGCGGCTTCCTTGCGCAGACGCTCACGTTCGGCGCGGGCGCGGGCCCGCTCCTGCTCTTCGCGCCGGTGGTCGCGCTTGGGTTTCGCCGGCTCGGCCTTGTCCACCAGCTTCTGCGGACGCTTGCCGGTGGCGGGCGGGACGCTCGCGGCGAGGGTGAACCACTGGTCGGTGTCCTGGTGCGCCACCGAGGTCAGCCGTCCGGCCACGGCGAGCGCGGCCGTCGCCGGGTCGGCGGCGACCGCTTCGAGGGTCGCCTCGACCTCGCGGGACACCGGGTCGCTCATCGACGGCAGCCCGTGGACGATCTGCCGGACGAGCTCCCCGCGGCGGCGGGTCAGGGCACGCAGTTCGTCACCGGCGAGGCGGGCGTGGGCGTCCCGCAGCTCTTCGCCCAGCTCGGCCAGCTCACGCAGCTGGGTGGCGTCCTCCCGGGCGAGGCGGTTGACGATCGCCGCGGCCGTGGTCGGCTTGCGCAGGTCGCGGATCCGGGCCGCCAGCTCGGTGTCGCCGCCGGCCTTGGCGGCCTTCGCCGCCGCGTTGCGCGCGCTGACGAACTCCGCGAGGTCGCCCCCGTAGAGCTCGTCGGCCACCGTGTCGAAGTCCATCGTGCTCCAGCGAACCACATCGGCGGGGTGCGGGCACCTTCCGCGCTAGCGGACCAGCCGGAAGAACGTCCGCACCTCCTCGGTGAACAGCTCGGGCTGCTCGTAGGCCGCGAAGTGCCCGCCCCGGTCCAGCTCGTTCCAGTGCCGGATGTCGGTGTACCTCCGCTCCGCCCAGCGACGGGACGGCCGGGGCATTTCCGCCGGGAAGATCGAACAGCCCGCCGGGACGTCCACCGTGTCGTCCGTTGCCTCGGCGAACCACCGCTGCACCTTGCGGATGCTCTCCCAGTACAGCCGGGCCGACGAGGTCGCCGTGCCGGTCAGCCAGTACAGCGTGATGTCGTCCAGCAGCTCGTCGCGGGTGAACGGGAAGCCGTCGGACCACGCGTGGAACTTCTCCACCAGCCAGCCGCACAGGCCCGCCGGGGAGTCCGCCAGCCCGTACCCCAGCGTCTGCGGGCGCGTCGACTGCAGCACCGAGTACCCGTCCTCCCAGCGCTGGGCGTGCTTCAGCGCGTCGAGCGCCGCGCGCTCCGCCGGAGTCAGGTCGCCGAACGTCGCCGGGTCGGGCGCGGCGATCGGCGGGTTCAGGTGGATGCCCGCCAGGTGGGCCGCGTCCTGCTGGGCCAGTGACGTCGTGATCGACGTCCCCCAGTCGCCGCCCTGGGCGCCGTAACGCGCGTACCCCAGGCGGGCCATCAGCGAAGCCCACGCCGCCGCGATGCGCTCGATGCCCCAGCCCGGCTCCGACGGCTTGTCGCTGAAGCCGTAGCCCGGCAGCGAGGGGATCACCAGGTGGAACTCGCGCGCGAGCGGCTCGATCACCTTGCCGAACTCGACGAACGAGCCCGGCCAGCCGTGGGTGAGCAGCAGCGGGAGCGCGTCCGGATCCGGCGACCGCACGTGCAGGAAGTGGATGCCCAGCCCGTCGATCTCCGTGCGGTACTGCGGAAACCGGTTGAACCGGGCTTCGCAGCGCCGCCAGTCGTAGCCGGAAGCCCAGTATTCGCACAGCGAACGCAGGTAGCCCAGCGGCGTGCCCTGGCTCCAGTCGCCGACCGGCTCCGCCTCGGGCCAGCGGGTCGCGCGCAGGCGGGCACGCAGGTCCTCGAGGTCGGCCTCGGGCACGTCGATCCGGAACGGGGTGATCATGCCGGCGCGTAGGTCAGCTGGACGACGCCGTTGCCGAACGCGGCCGACTTCCGCAGCACCAGCGGGAAACCCGGGCCCTCGTCGGGGAACAGCCGCTTCCCGCGGCCGACGACGACCGGGTACAGCAGCAGGTTCAGCTCGTCGACCAGGCCCTGCGCCAGCAGCCAGCGCACCGCCGTGGTGCTGCCGCTGGTCATGATGTCGCCGCCGGGCCCGGCCTTCAGCGCCCGGACCGCCTCGGCCGGGTCGCCGGTCAGCAGGACCGAGTTGTTCCACGTCACCTCGGACAGCGTCGAGGACAGCACGTACTTGCGCACGTTGTTCATGAACTCGGCGCCTTCGTCGTCCTCGACCGTGCGGCCGGGCCACGCCTCGGCGAAGCCTTCGTAGGTGACGCGGCCCAGCAGCATCGCGTCGGCCGCGGCCATCCCGCTGCCGACCGCCTGGCCGATTTCGTCGTTCCAGTACCGCAGCGACCACTTGTCCGGTGCTTCGACCACGCCGTCGAGCGACATGAACAGGTTCGAAACGATCTTGCGCATGGGCCCCCCTTGGGTCGGGTCCCACTATGACGCAAAGACCCGCCGTCGCGCAGCCGGTTCGGGTATCCGTCCATTCGCGACGGTCTCCGCCCGCGCGGGCTTCACAGCAGGTCGAGCGCGCGGCCCAGCGTGGTGAGCCGCGCGTCGAGCGTCTCGCCTGCCGGGTACAGCCGGACCGTGTCGACGCCGGTGTCCCGCCAGACCCGCAGGCGGTCCCGCACCATCTCCTCGGTGCCGATCAGCGTCGTGCCCAGCACCATCTCGTCGGTGACCAGCGCGGCGGCGCCGTCGCGGTCCCCGGCCTGCCAGCGGTCGCGGACCTCGGCCGCGACGCCGGCCCAGCCCTGGCGGCTGTAGGCGTCGTTGTAGAAGTTCGTGGTGGCCGAGCCCATCCCGCCGAGGCTGAAGGCGAGTTCCTTCTTGCGGCTGCCGACCAGGGCGCGCAGCTCGTCTTCGTTGTCCGCGAAGGCAACTTCGGCGCCTTGGCAGACGTCGATGTCTGCGCGCGTGCGGCCCGACTTCGCCAGCCCCGCGTCGAGGGGCGCGAAGTACGCGCCGGCGCCTTCGGGCACGAAACTGGTGCCCAGCCAGCCGTCCGCGACCTCGCCGGTGAGTTCCAGCAGCTTCGGCGACAGCGCGGCGAGGTAGATCGGGATGTCCGGGTTCGGCGCGGTGGACAGCCGCATCGGGCGCGCTTCCCCGGGCAGCGGGATCTCGAACGCCCGGCCGGAGAACGAAATCTTCTCCCCCGCGAAGGCCTGGCGGATGATCTCGACGGTCTCCCGCATCCGCGTCAGCGGTTTCGCGAACGGGACGCCGTGCAGCCCTTCGATCACCTGCGGGCCGGACGGGCCGAGCCCGAGCGCGAACCGGCCGCCGGACAGGTCGGCCAGCGTCAGTGCCGCCTGCGCGATCGCGACCGGCGAGCGCGTGCCCAGCTGGATGATGCCGGAGCCGAGCCGGATGCGCTCGGTGCGGGCGGCGAGGTAGCCGAGCGCGGACGGCGCGTCCGAGCCCCAGGCCTCGGCGACCCAGCAGCCGTCGAGGCCGAGCTTTTCCGCCTCCAGCACGAAGTCCAGCGTCGTGCGGGTGTCGCGCGAGAACTCGACGGTGGTCGCGGTCCTCACCGGTTTTCGACCCTGGCCTTGATCGCGGCGACCGTGGCGGTCATCGCCGTCTCGAACTCGCGCAGGCGGACGAAGACGATCTTCTGTTCCTTCTCCGGCATCCGGTCGATCGCGAACGACAGCCCGGACCGGCCGGGGCCCAGCCGCATCCACTGGCTCAGGCGCGTGCCGCCGCCGTCGGGTTCGAGGGTGAACTTCCAGACGGCGCTGGGCTCGTCCGGGTCCTGCACGGCCCAGGCGAACACGCGCGGCGCGGCGCACTCCACGACGTAGGAGGTCGTCTCCCACTCGCCGAACGCCTCGTGCCTGCTGCGGCCGACGAAGCTGCGACCGGGTTCGGACCACTCGACGGACTGCAGTTCCGCGCTCATCTCGGGCATCAGCGAGATGTCCGAGACGACCGGCCAGACGTCCTCGGGCGCGGCGTCGATCCACGTCGAGACCTCCGCCGTCGGCAGGTCGGCGTACCGCGCACCGGTCCACTCCATCGTGGTCACCCTCCTCAGGATCGCCCTGACCACGATAGTTGCGTAGATAGACTTACTCTGTCAACGCTCACTCCTGCCGGGCGAAGCGCTCCTCGACGTCCGGGCGCTGCGCCAGCCGCGGCGGGAAGCCGGGGCCGCGGCGCATCCGCGTGTCGTCCGGTGTCATCGGCTCGCGGCACTGCGCACAGACGATCTCGGCGTGCGTGTCGTGCCCGCAGGCCAGGTGGTGCACGGTGATCGGCGGGCCCGCCTCCCCGGCCAGCCACTTGTCGCCCCAGCGGGTCATCGCGAGCAGCACCGGGTAGAAGTCGCGGCCCTTCTCGGTGAGCACGTAGTCGTGACGCACCGGCTCGGTCTGGTACGGGACCTTCTCCAGCAGTCCCTCGTCGACCAGCCGCTTGAGCCGGTCGGCGAGGGTGTTGCGCGCGATGCCGAGCGCCTGCTGGAACTCGTCGAAGCGGCTCACGCCGTAGAAGGCGTCCCGCAGCACCAGCGGGGTCCACCAGTCGCCGAGCAGGTCCATGGTGCGCGCGATCGAGCACGGCCACTGCGCGAACGAGGTCCGTTTCATGCGGCCGAGAGTACGCCGTTCCGGAGAGAGACTCAGCAGGTCAGGCGCATGACGACCCGCCGCGCGGTCGGGCGGCTCACCTCGGTGAACCCCGCGTCGGCGAAGATCCCCACGGTGCCGACGAACAGCTCGCCGGGCCACGCGAGCTTCTGTCCCGGGTCGACGACGATCGGGTATCCCTCGACGGCACGGGCACCCCGCTCGCGGGCGAAGTCGCCCGCGGCCTTGGCCAGGGCCGCGCTGACGCCCCGGCGCCGGAAGCCCTTGCGCGTGACGAAGCAGGTGACCGCCCAGACGCCGTCGTCGGCCTTGTCCTCGTCACGGCCGGCCCAGACCAGGCGGCTGTTCGCGAGCCGCCGGTAGGCGGTGCGCGGCTCGACCGCGCACCAGCCGGCGGGCTCGCCGTCGAGGTAGGCGACGAGCCCGGTGGCGTGGTCGGCGGTCTGCGCGCGGAACCGCTGTGCCCGCTCCTCGGCGGTCCCCGACCGCCACTCGGCGGGCGTGTCCTTGAAGTACTGGCAGCGGCAGCGGGCCGGATCGCCGCGATCGCCGAAGATCGCTTCCAGGTCCGCCCAGGACACCTGGTCGACGGGGACGACAGTCAGCATGCCCCCGAAACTAGACCAGGTGGCCGGTCGTGACGTCGACGTGGCCGGGGACGTCGTCGTGCGCGTCGCCGACCGTGAGCGTCCCGGCGGGCTCGACCAGCAGCACGCTCGCGCCCGTCCTCGACGACGGCTTGTGGAAGGTGCCCTTCGGGACGACGAAGACCTGCCCGCGCGCCAGCGTCACGACGCGTTCGTCCGGGTCCCGCAGGCCGATCTCGATCTCGCCGTCGAGCACCAGGAAGAACTCGTCGGTGTTTTCGTGGACGTGCCAGACGTGCTCGCCGCCGAACCGGGCGAGCCGGATGTCGTAGTCGTTGACGCGGGTGACGATCCGCGGGCTCCAGACGGCGTCGAAGCTCGCGAGGACTTCGGTGAGGTCGATCGGGTTCATGGGCCTGATCGTGCGCCTGGCGTCCCGGGCGGGCGAGTGCTAGGAATCGCACATGCCGCAAGAATTCTCGCACCGGGTCGTCGCCATCGTCACCGAGCAGTCGAACCCGTTCGAGGTGGGCGTCGCGACGGAGCTGTTCGGGCTGCGGCGCCCGGAGCTGGACCGGCCCTGGTACGACTTCACGCTCTGCGCGGCGACGCCGCGGGTGCGGATGAACCTCGGCATGTTCACGCTGTCCGGCGTGGCCGGGCTCGAGGCGGCCGACACGGCGGACACGCTGATCGCCCCGGCCCGCCCGAACACGGGCGAGCCGACGGACCCGGCGATCCTCGCGGCGATCCGCCGGGCGGCGGACCGCGGAGCCCGCCTGGTGAGCTTCTGCACGGGCGCGTTCGCCCTGGCGGAGGCGGGCGTCCTGGACGGGCGGCGGGCAACCACGCACTGGCAGTGGGCGGCGGAGTTCGCCGAGCGCTTCCCGGCGGTCCGCTGGGAGCCGGACGTGCTGTTCGTCGACGAGGGAGACGTCCTGACGGCGGCGGGCAGCGCGGCCTCGCTGGACCTCGGCCTGCACCTGATCCGCCGCGACCACGGCGCGGAGGTGGTCAACGCGGTCAGCCGCCGTCTGGTGTTCACGGGTCACCGCGACGGCGGCCAGCAGCAGTTCATCGCCCGCCCGGTCCCGGCGGTCCCGGACACGTCACTGGCCCCGGTCCTGGCCTGGGCCCTGGAACGCCTGGACACCCCGCTGACGGTGGCCGACCTGGCCACCCGGGCGGCAACGAGCCAGGCAACGCTGCACCGGAAGTTCCGCGCGGAGCTGGGAACGACGCCGCTGGCGTGGTTGACGACAGAGCGGGTGACACTGGCCTGCCGCCTGATCGAGCGCGGGGAGCTGCGGCTGGACCGGGTGGCCGCGGCAAGCGGTTTCGGCACGGCGGCCAACCTGCGGGCGCAGTTGCGTCGGCACACCGGGCTCAGCCCGAGCGCGTACCGGCGCCGGTTCGGCCCGGCGGCGTGAAGGTCGGGCACACTCGGAGAGACCGACACGGGGAGGACGTCATGACGACGGACAGGGAACTGCCGCCCTACCGGGCCCTGCTGGTGGTCGACACCAAGGGGTTCGGCAGCAATTCAAGCACCGCGCAGGAAATGCTCGCCGGGCTGATTCCCGACGTGCTCGCCCAGGCCTTCGAACGGGCCGGGTTGCGGGAGGTCTGGGAGGGTGCGCTGTTTCCGCACGGAACCGGGGACGGTTTTGCCGTCGGGTTCGAGCCGCGGTTTCTGCCCGCCGTTGTTCCGGAACTGTTCGATGAGCTGGAAACCGTCCTCAAGGAACGGGATGCGCGGTTGCGGGCCACCAGCCGTTACGTGCGGATGCGGATGCGGGCCAGCCTCAACGTCGGGCCCATCCGCGCGGCCGATCCCGCTGCCAGCTCGGCGGTTGCCGTCGGGTCGGCGGTGATCACCACGCACCGGCTGCTCGATTCCGCGCCCGTGCGGGAGGTGCTCACCCTTTCCGATCCCGACCAGACCTTTCTTTCCGTCGTGTTGTCACAACGGATTTTCGAGGACGTGCTCGCCGGAGGATACGCCGAACTGCCGGAATCGCGGGTCGTCCCGGCCGACGTCGAAGTGAAAGAATACCGCGGCACCGTCTATCTCTACGTGCCGAATCCCAGCGGGGAACTGCTGCGCCAGGGCATCAGCACCGAATACCGGGACAAACTCGCCGGTGTCCGCGACGAAGTGCCGGCCGCGGGCACCACGAACGTGATCACCGGCATACACGGTGGCACCGCCATCCAGATCGGCCGGATGCACGGGGACGTGCACCACTGATCACGCCCGCAGTTCGGTGAGCGCCTTCGCCAGCGCCTCCTGCTGCAGCCGGGCCGGGTAGGCTTCCGGGTCGGCCGCCGCCAGGACGTTCAGGCCTTCCACCAGGGCCACCAGGCTTTTCGTCGTCAGCTCGCACTGCTCGTCCGTCCACTTCGGACGGCAGGCCGCCACCAGCCGCCGGATGCGGGCCAGGAACGAGCGGTTGGCCGCGCGGTGGCGCTCGGCCAGTGCCTCGTCGGCCAGTGCCGCCGCCAGGAATCCCACCCACACGCGGGATTCCTCGTGGTGGCCGTGGGGCAGGTCGACCGCCTGGCCGAGGACCGCCGCCAGCGCATCGAACGCGTCGGCGCTCGCGGCCTCGGCAGCGTCCTGGCGCACGGCCGTGCGTTCGTAGAGCAGGTCACGCGCGTGCAGCAGCAGCGCCCGCTTCGTCGGGAACGCGTGCATCACCAGGCCCGTCGTGCAGCCGGCGCGCTCGGCGACCGCGCGCAGCGTCAGCCCCGGCAGGCCGTCCTCGGCGAGCACCTGCCACGTCGCATTCGACAGCAGCTCGCGCTGCGCCTGGACGTCACGCTGCCTCGGCATCGGCAACCTCCTTCCCGCGAAGCGTAACAGCTGCTACGGTAACGTCTGTTACGAAAAGGGGAAGCCATGGAATCCACGCTCACGATCACCCCAGTGACCTGGGACGATCCCGACGCCGTCCGCCTGCGCGCCGCCCAGGGCGCCGAACTCGACGCGCGCTACGGCATCGACAACCACGAGCCCGGCGCCGCCCCGACCGCCGAGACCATTGCGGTCTTCCTCGTCGCCCGCGACGCCGACGGCGCCGCCGTGGGCTGCGGCGGCCTCCGGCTGCTCGACCCCGGCTCCGGCGAGATCAAGCGCATGTACGTCGAGCCGCGTGTCCGCGGCACCGGCGTCGCGACCGCCCTGCTGCGCGCGCTCGAAGACCACGCGAGACGCCTCGGCCTCACCCGGCTCCTGCTGGAGACCGGCACCGGGCAGCCCGACGCGATCCGCTTCTACGAACGCGAGGGCTACACCCCGATCGAGCTTTACGGGCCGTACCGCGGCTCGGCGATTTCGCGCTGCTTCGCCCGCGACCTGTGATCGGTTTTCCGATGGTCCGTCCATGCTGAGCTATTGGCGGCCGGCGGCGTCCCGGCCCTACCGTCGACGGCACGGCAATCCCGACCACGACGGAGTTTTCCTTGCGTATCAAGCAGATCGGCACCGCGCTGGCGGCGGCCGCCGTCTTCGCCCTCCCGGCCGCGCCCGCGCAGGCGGTGCCGCGGATCGTCCCGCTCGACCTCGCCGCCGGGCAGCAGCCGGAGAACATCGCGCTGGAGCCCGGCGGCTCCGCCGACCTCACGTTCGCCTACACCGGCGAGATCGGCCGGGTCGGCCCCGGCGGCCGGGTCGATGTCCTCGCCCGGATCCCGGTCCCCGCGGACGGCGACGTCCCGGTGCTGCACCGGAAGCTGTTCCTCGGCGGCATCGTCCGGGCGCCCGGCGGCGAGCTGTACGTCGCCGTCTCCACCGGCACGGCGGCGACCGGCCTCTACCGGGTGCGCCCGGGAATCCCGCCGGTACAGGTGGCCGCGCTGCCGCCGTCCGGCTTCCAGAACGGCGTCGCGCGCGATCCGGCCAGTGGCGACCTCTTCGTCGCCGACTCGTTCGGCTCGGTCGTCCGCCGCGTCTCGCCGTCCACCGGGCAGGTCACCGACTGGGCCACCGGCGACCTGCTCGCCCCGGTGACCGGCTTCGGCGCGAACGGCGTCAAGGTGCACGACGGCGCGCTCTGGGTGTCCAACCTGGACCGCGGCACGCTCGTCCGGTTCCCGCTGGCCGGCGGCCCCGGCCGCGTCGTCGCCACCGGGCTCGGCCCGGTCGACGACTTCGCCTTCCACGGCGACACCGTCGTCGCGGCGATCAACCAGGACAACCGCGTCGTGACGATCGGCCGCGACGGCGTCCGCACGATCCTGTCCACTTCGGACGGGCTGGCCAATCCGACGTCGGTCGCCGTCCGCGGGGACACGCTCTACGTCGCCGACAGCGCTTACTTCGGCGGGACCCCGAATCTCCTGCGCACGCGCTGGTGAACCGGCAAGCGGCACGTGCATCCGCACGTCACTTCCGCACCGGCGGGAACCGGTTGCCGTGAACCATTTTCACCGGTATGTTGGCGGCGCTTTCCGGCGGTAGGGGTCGCCGCCGGGGTGCGGGAGGATGCAGTGCCTTGGTGTGCCGGTGAACGGTCATGGTGACCGAGCCGTACCTGGTGAGCCTGGAAGCCATCGCGGGCGAGCTGCTGCGCGGGAAATGGTGCGTGTACTTGCACGAATGGCTCGGCGACGACTTCGACCTGCCCGGCTGGCAGGCCGAGGTCGCCGCCCATGCCGAACGGTCCGGAGTGGAGGTGTGCTTCGTGGAGATTCCGCGCAAGGACATGACACTCGTGGCGAACGTGCGCGCGCTGCCGAGTTTCGAGCAGGTCACCGAGTCCGTCGCGGCGCTGGAGCACTACCGCGGCCGTCGCTCAGCCTAGGGACACCAGCGCGATGGCCGCGCCCGCGCCCGCCAGCCCGGCGACCTGGGCGCGGCTGAGCCGTTCCCGCAGGAAGACCAGGGCCAGCAGCACCGGGACAGCGGGGTAGAGCGCGGCCAGCACGGTCGCGATCGCGAGCAGCTGCTGCTGCGCGGCGAAGAGGTAGAGCACGATCGCCGCGCTGCCACAGGCCCCGGCGAACGCGGCGGGCCAGAGCAGCCGGGACGGCAGGCGCCACGGCGTGTGTGTTGCCGCGACCAGTCCCGCGATGGCGGCGACCGACACCGCGCGGCTGAGCGCCACCGGCCAGAACCCCGCCTCGGCCGGAATCCGCGAGAGCGCGACGAACTGGACCGCGAAGCCGAGGCCGGCGACGAAGGCGTCCGGGATACCGGCGGCCGTGCGCTTTTCGCCGCTTCCGCGCGAGACCAGCCACAACGCGGGGATCGCGCAGCAGACCCCCGCGACCGCGAGCGGCGAAAGCGGCTGGCCCAGCAGGAGCAGTCCGAACAGGACCGGAAGGACGACGGCGGCGACGTCGCTCGCGGGCACGACGAGGCTCATCGCGCCCTTGCCCATCGCGCGGTAGAGGAACGCGACGCCGACGCCGGTGCCCGCGCCGGACAGCGCACCCCAGCCGAGCGCGGCCGCGGAGGGCGTACCGGAGAACGCGGCGAGCGGGATGGTCACCACAGTGCCCGCGACCTGGGTGTACAGCGACACGGTCATGCCCGGCGCGCGCCGGGACACCAGCCCGCTGACGAAGTGCGTGACCCCGAAGCACAGGGCCGAGACGAGCGCGAGGACGTTCCCCATCAGGACCTCCTTTCGGCCTCCCCCACCGGGCAGCTCCGCTGCTGCGCGACGCAGCCCGGGCGGTCGCAGAGCCGGCACATCAGATCGCCCGAGCCGACCTCGGCGTGCAGGCCGCGCAGCAGCGACTCCAGGAGCGGTTCGAGCGCGGCCGCGTCCGGCACCGCGCGCAGGGCGTCGGCCAGGACGGCTTCCCGGGCTTCGAGTGCCCGTCCCGCGGCGGCCTGCCCGGCGGTCGTGAGGTCGACGGCGACCGCACGGCCCCGCCTGGCCTGCCGCTTCACCAGGCCGCGGGCCTCCAGCTGGTCGAGCATCCGGGCGCAGGCAGGCTGGCTGAGTCCGAGGTGGCGGCCCAGCTCGGTGCCGCCGAGCCCGGGGAACCCGGCGAGGACGACCAGCGCGGCCGTCCCGCTGAGACTGACCCCGGTGGCCGCCGCGGCGGCGGCCGTCATCCGGTCGGACAGCGTCAGCACGGCCGCGCCCAGCAGGTTCGCCAGCCGCGATTCATGCATTACTCATGCATAGCACAACCCGCGTCGGTATGCAGGAAATCGATTACCGGCACGCTATGGTGTGCGGAACACTGCCGACGACAACGGGCGAGGACACGGGTGGCGACGATCTCCGACGTGGCGGCGCTGGCCGGGGTTTCGACCGCGACCGTGTCGCGGGCACTCAACGGGAAGTCCACTGTGGACCCCGTGCTGGCCGAACGGGTGGCGAGGGCGGTCGAGCAGCTCGGCTACACCCCGAACGGCCTGGCCCGCAGCCTGCGCCGCCGGGAGACCGCGGTGCTGGCGCTGATCATCTCCGACGTGGAGAACCCGTTCTTCACGGCGATCGCGCGCGGCGTCGAGGACACCGCGCAGGCCGCCGGGTACTCGGTGATGCTGTGCAACTCCGACGAGAACACCGCCAAGGAACGCCGGTACGTCGAGGTCGCGGCCCAGGAACGGCTGGCGGGCGTGATCATGTCGCCCACCACCGGCGACAGCGACGTCCGGCCACTGCTGGCACACCGGACGCCGATCGTGACGATCGACCGCCGGCTCGGCTCGGCGGACTGCGACGCGGTGCTCGTCGACTCCCGCGCCGCGGCCCGGGAAGCCGTGGAGCACCTGGCGGCACAGGGATACCGGCGGATCGGCTGCATCGCGGGCCCGCCCGGCATCACCACGGCGGACGAGCGCCTCGACGGTTACCGCGACGGACTCCGCGCGGCGGGGCGTCGATACGCGGCGAAACTGGTGCGCCGCTGCGAATTCCGCGAGGCAGGCGGGCGCGAAGCCGCGGCACAGCTGCTGGCCGGGCCCGACCGGCCGGACGCGCTCCTGGTGTCCAGCAGCACGATGGCGGTGGGCGTGCTGCAGGCGATGGCGGAGCTGGGCCTGCGTTCGGGCCGCGACGTGGGGATCGTGTCGTTCGACGAAGCACCGTGGGCGACGCTGATCTCGCCGGCACTGACGGTCGTCGCCCAGCCGGCGCATGCCATGGGCCAGCTGGCGGCCCGCCTGCTCCTGGCCCGCATCGGCGACCGCGGCGAGCGACCGGCAGCCACGACGACCCTCGCGGCGCGGCTCGTGGTGCGTGGCAGCTCGACCCGGTAACTCGGCCTGACAGCGGGCGCGACTTGGTGAGCACGGCAGCCCGGCCGGGCAAGCAGGCCCGGCTTGGCTCGACTCGACTCGGCCCGGCTCGACTCGGCCCGGCTCGACTCGGCCCGGCTCGACTCGGCCCGGCTCGACTCGGCCCGGCTCGGCCCAGCTCGGCTCGGCTCGGCTAGGCTCGGCTCGGCTCGGCTCGGCGAGCGCGGTAGCCCGCCCGGGCAGCCGACCCCGCACTCCGAACTGCCCGAAGTGACGCTTGACACACTTCCGCACCCGCCCTAGCGTCGGAGTAATCGATTACTCCCATCTTCCGCCGACGCGAGGGGTGTCATGGAAGAGCCGGGTACCCCGCTGGTCGCGATGACCGGCGTGAGCAAGGCCTACGGCGGAACGCTCGCCTGCGACCACGTCGGCTTCACCGTGCGCCGCGGGGAGGTGCATGCGCTGCTCGGGGAAAACGGTGCCGGGAAGTCGACGCTCGTGCGGATTCTCTCCGGGGACGTCACCGGATACCACGGCACCGTCGAGGTCGACGGCCAGACCGTCACCTTCGGCTCGCCGCTGGACGCCCGGCGCCGCGGAATCGCCATGATTCCGCAGGAACTCGATCTCGTGCCGGGACTTTCCGTCGCCGCCAACATCTTTCTCGGCCGCGAGCCGCACACGAAGGCGGGCACGGCCGACCGGAAACGAATGCACCGCGAGACGCGGGAACTGCTGGCCCGCATCGGGATCGCCCTCGACCCGAAGCGGCCCGTCGGCGAGCTGCGCACCGGCGAGCAGCAGCTGGTCGCCATCGCCAAGGCGCTCGCCCTCGACGCCCGCGTGCTGGTCATGGACGAGCCGACGTCCGCGCTGACCGGTACCGAGGCCGAACGGCTGGCCGAGGTGATCGGCGAACTCCGCGACGCCGGCGCCGGGATCGTCTACATCTCCCACCGGCTCGGGGAAATCGGCCGGATCGCCGACCGCGCCACCGTCCTGCGCAACGGCCGCGTCACGGGCGAGTTCGCCGCCCGCGACCTGTCCGCCGAGCAGGTCACCGAGGCCATGCTCGGCCGCCCGGTCCAGGCGCTGTTCCGCGTCCGACATACCGGATCCACCGGCGAGCTGCTGCGGCTCGAGAACTTCGCGCTGCGCCCGCGGCGGTACCGGCCCGGCCGCCGCGAACCCGCCGGGATCACGCTCACCGTCCGCCGCGGTGAGATCGTCGGCCTCGGCGGGCTGCTCGGCTCCGGGCGCACCGAACTGCTGGAGACGCTCTTCGGCGCCGGAACGCCCGGCCGGTGGCAGGGCCGGATGTGGCTGGACGGCCGGGAAGTCCGGCCACGCTCCCCGCGTCACGCCGTCCGGCTCGGGCTCGCGCTGGTGCCGGAGGACCGCCGGATCGCGGGGCTGGCCCTGGACCACTCCGTCCGCGCGAACACCGTACTGTCCGTTGTGGACAGACTGGCGACGGCGGGTTTCCTGCGCCGCCGCAGGGAAAACGCCACCGCCGGGGAGGTCCTCGGCGAGCTGGGTGTGTCAGGCGCGCTCGCCGATCCGGCCGGCACGCTCTCCGGCGGAAATCAGCAGAAGGTGGTGCTCGCACGGGCGCTGCTCACCGAGCCGGACCTGCTGCTGCTCGACGAACCGACCCGCGGCGTCGACGTCGGCGCGAAGGCGGAGATCTACCGGCTGCTGGCCGACGCGGCCGCGCGCGGCATCGGGGTGCTGCTCGCGTCGTCCGAGCCCGCCGAGCTGGTCGGGGTGTGCGACCGCGTCGTCGTGCTGCGTGACGGCCGCAGCGAACGGGAACTGGACACGCACGACGCCGGTGAGGCCGAGCTGCTCGCGGCCGCGATGGGGGAAATCCGATGACCACGACCGAGTTCCTGCCCGGGCGCGGCGCGGCGGTCGCGGCCACGCTGTTCCGCTTCCAGAGCCTGTTCGGCCTGGTCCTCGTGCTCGTCGCGGCAATCGTGTTTTCGCCGTCCCACGACGGCTTCCCGGACTTCCTCACCGGCGAGAACCTCTTCAACGTCGTCCGCGCGACGGCCGAGATCGGCATCATCGCCATCGGCATGACGTTCGTGATCCTCGCCGGCGGGATCGACCTGTCGGTCGGCGCGATGCTCGGGCTCGCCGCCGTCGGCTCGGCCGTGCTGCTGGTGCAGGACGGCTTCGGCCTCGTGCCCGCCGTGCTGCTGGTGCTCGCCGCCGGGCTCGCGTTCGGCCTGCTGCAGGGCCTCGCCTCGGCGGTGTTCGGGATCCAGGCGTTCATCGTTACCCTCGCCGGCCTGCAGGTCGCGCGCGGGCTGGCCCGGATCTGGTCGGGCGGACAGGGCGTCGCGATCGCGTACGGCGACGGGCCCGGCGAGGCACCGGTCGCGTTCTCGCTGCTCGGCGAGCGCACGTTCGGCGGTCTCGTGCCGGTGCCTGCGGTGATCTTCGCGGTGGTCGCGGTCGCGGCGATCGTGTTCCTGCGGACCAGCGCGTTCGCCCGGCACGTGTACGCGATCGGCGGCAACGAGAAGGCCGCGCGGCTCTCCGGTGTCGCCGTCACCCGGGTCAAGGTGCTCGTCTACGGGCTGAGCGGGCTGCTGGCCGCGCTCGCCGGGATCATCCACGCCGGCCAGCTGAACCAGGGCAGTCCCAACGACGGCGCCGGTTACGAGCTCGACGCCATCGCCGCCGTCGTGATCGGCGGCACCGCGCTCTCGGGCGGCCGCGGCTCGGTTTCCGGCACGGTCGCCGGCGCACTGCTGCTGAGCGTGCTCAACAACATCCTGACGCTCGACAACGTCGAAGCCAACGTGCAGCTGCTGATCAAGGGACTGGTCATCGTCGCCGCCGCCGGCCTGCAGCGCCTGCGGCCCGGGCCGTGACCATCGAGGAGGGGAAGCCGAAATGTCCGGAACACCAAGGATACTGCCCGCACTGGCGCTCCTGCTGGCCGCCGCCGCGTGCGGCACGACGCACGAGAACTCCGGCCAGGGCGCCACGACGGCGGCGTGCCACGGAGCCGGCGGCCGGTACACGATCGGCGTCAGCCAGGCCAACCTCAGCGAGCCGTACCGCAAGCAGATGGACGACGACATCGCCCGCGCGGCCAAGGAGGTCCCGCAGTTCACGGTGCACTTCGCCGACGCGCAGCAGGACAACGCCAAGCAGGTCGCCGACGTCGAGAACTTCCTGGTCCAGCGGATCGACCTGCTGATCATCAGCCCCAACGAGGCGGCCCCGCTGACCGCGGTGGTGAAGAAGGCCTACGACAAGGGCATTCCGGTGCTGGTGCTGGACCGCAAGGTCGACGGCGACGCGTACACGCAGTGGATCGGCGCCGACAACTACGAGATCGGCAGGCAGGCCGGGCAGTACCTGGCCGAGAAGATCCTGCCCCACGGCGGGAAGATCGCCGAGATCCGCGGGCTCGCCGGGTCCACCCCGGCCAAGGAGCGCCAGGACGGCTTCGCCAAGGGCATCGAGGGCCGCGGTATCGACATCGTGTCCACTGTGGACGCCGACTGGCTGCGCGAGAAGGGACAGCAGCAGGCGGACGCGGTCTTCAAGGCACACCCGGAAATCCAGGCCGTCTACGCCCAGAACGACCCGATGGCCGAAGGCGCCTACCTCGCCGCCAAGGCCGCCGGGCTGGCCGGGAAGGTCAAGTTCGTCGGCATCGACGGCCTGCCGATCCCGTCCGGCGGGATCAAGGCGGTCGAAGCCGGGCGCCTCGCCGCGACGTTCGTCTACCCGACGGGCGGACGCGAAGCGGTGGCGTCCGCGAAGAGCATCCTCGTCGACTGCGCGAAACCGGCGAAGACGCAGCTGCTGCCGACGCAGCTCGTCACGCAGGCGAACGCCGCCGAGGTCTACGCGAAGGGCAACCGCTGAACCCACGGGAAGGATCCGCATGGCACGCATCGGCGTCATCACTCTCTCCGACGGCCGCGACTACGTCCACAATGGAATTGCCGGCTTCCTCGGCGGCACCGAGGACCGGCTGGTCGCGGCGCTCGCCGGAGCGGGTCACGAAGTCGTCCGCGGCTCGGCGCCGGTATCGGCCAATACGCTGGCCACCTCGGTCGCGCGCGAGATCGAAGCGGCCGATGTGGACCTGACCGTGCTGCACTACTGCGTCTGGGCGTTCCCGCACTTCACGATGCTCGCCGCGAACGCGCTCAGCGGGCCGCTGGTGCTGGTGGCGAACACCGATCCGGTGCAGCCGGGCCTGGTCGGGATGCTCGCCGCCGGCGGCGCGCTCGACCAGGTCGGACGCAGGCACGTCCGGCTGTGGGGCGACCCGGCGGACCCGGAACTGGCCGCGGCGATCGGGACGCGGGCGCGGGCGGCCGCCGCCGTCGCGAAGCTGCGCGGCAGCACGTTCGGCCGCATCGGCGGACGGCCGATGGGCATGAACACCGCCGTCGCCAACACCGACCAGTGGCACCGGCAGTTCGGGGTGGACGTCGAGGAGATCGACCAGTGGGAGATCGTCCGGCGCGCGGAAGCGGCCGACCCGGCGGAAAAGCGGCGGGCCCGCGAGTGGCTGGAGCGATACGCGACCGTCCGCTACGACAGCGTCAAGCTGACCCCGTCGCTGCTGGAGCGGCAGATCGGGGCGTACCTGGCGATGCGGTCGCTGATCGAGGAGTGGCACCTGGACTTCACCGGCATCAAGGGCCAGCCGGAGCTGACGCAGCACTTCGCGACGATGGACGTCGCCGAGGCGTTCCTCAACGACCCGTACGACTGGAACGGTCCGAAAGAGACACACGTGTGCGCGACCGAGGCCGATATGGACGGTGCGCTCACGATGCAGCTGATGAAACACCTTGCGGGAACACCGGTCCTGTTCGCCGACGTCCGCCACCACCACGCCGACCGGGACATCTGGGACCTGTGCAACTCGGGCCAGCACGCGACGTGGTTCGCCGCCCGCAGCGACGACCCGGCGGAGAACCTGGCCCGCGTGACCCTGCACCCGGAAGTGTTCTTCTTCCCGGCGGGCGGCGCCTCGGTCCACCACATCGCGGCGCCGGGGCAGATGACCCTGGCCCGGCTGACCCGCCTGGACGGCACGTACCGGCTGCAGCTGATGCTGGGCGAGTTCGAGAACTACGACGAGGCAACGACTTCGGCACTGGAGGCACAGTCGACCCCGGAGTGGCCGCACGCGTTCGCCCGCCTCGACGTGACGGCGGAGACGTTCCTTTCCCGGTTCGGCGCCAACCACATCCACGCGGTCCCGGGCGACCGGCGTGCGGAGCTGCGCGCGGTGTGCGAGCTGCTGGGGATAACCCTCGACGAGTTCACCCGCGGCCCGCGCCATTGACCTCCACCTTGCTTCAGCTTCTACCGTCGGCGTCATGACTGCTCCTCCCCTCCCGCGCACGGTCTGGATCGCGTCCGGCGTCATGGCGCTCGGCGGCTTCCTCGGCAACATGGACGGCTCGATCGTCGCGCTCGGGCTGGAATCGATGCGACTGGACCTGGGGGTCGGCCTCGTCGAAATCCAGTGGGTGGCCACCGCCTTCCTGCTCGGCCTGTCCGCCGCCCTTCCGCTCACGCCGTGGCTGGTACGGCGGCTGGGCGCCGGGCGGCTGTGGCTGTGGTCGCTGGCCGCGTTCCTGCTGACGTCGGTGGCGTGCGCGCTCGCACCGGACGCCGTCGCGCTGATCGCCTTCCGGGCCCTGCAGGGCATGGCCGGCGGGGTGATGGTCACCGCCGGGCAGACCGTGATCGGGCTGGCCGTCGGGCCCGAACGGCTGGGCCGCACCATGGGCACGCTGGGGCTGGTGGTCGGGCTCGCCCCGGTCGTCGGGCCGAGTGCCGGCGGGTTCCTCCTCGCGCACTTCTCCTGGCCGGTGCTGTTCTGGCTGAACCTGCCGATCGGGCTGGTCGCCTTCGCGCTGGCCCTGAAGTACGTGCCGCGCGGCGACCGGGGACAGCCGCCGCCGATGGACTGGCGCGGCCTGGGGCTGATCTCGCTCGGCCTGCCGGTGCTGCTCTACGCGCTCACCGAACTCGACGGCGTGCTCGCGGCCGCCGGCTTCGCCGCGCTCGCGTTGTTCACCTGGTGGTCGCTGCGCGCGCCGCACCCGGTGCTGCAGCTGCGGCTGGCCGCGCGGCCGGTGATGGGCTCCGCGCTGACGACCGTGCTGCTCTCCGGCGCCGGGATGTTCGGCGCGATCCTGCTGCTGCCGCTGTGGTTCCAGGTCCGGCTCGGCGCCGGGCCCGCCGAGGCCGGGGTCCTGCTCGCGCCGATGGGGATTGCCACGACGGTGTTCCTCCTTGTGGCGGGCCGGTTGACCGACCGTTACGGCGGCGGCACCGTCGCGCTCACCGGGACACTGGTGGTGCTCGCGAGCACGGTGCCGCTCGGCTGGCTCGGCCCGGACACACCGATGTGGCTGATCCAGGCACTGCTGCTCATCCGCGGCGCGGGACTGGGCCTTTCGATCATCCCGGCGTCGACGGCGGCGTACGCGTCGGTCGCCCCGGCCGAACTGGGCCACGCGACCGCGCTGGTGAACATCGTGCTGCGCCTCGGCGGCGCGGTGGGCGGCGCGCTCTGCGTCATCGTGCTGTCGCGCGGTCTCGCCACGAGCCCCGCGACCGGGTTCGGCTGGGCGTTCGGCGTGCTCACGGTGATCTGCGTGCTCGGCACGGCGGCGACGGCGTGGCTCCGGAGCGCGGAACGTTCGTCCACAGTGGACGTCGCGGGGTGATTCACCTGGGAAGCTGGCGCACTCACCGGATCGGTGATTTGCTGGAGCCGGTCAGACACGGTCGGTGAGGGGAAGGGCGGGCCATGGCGGGGATATCGAAGCGGCTGCTGACGGCCGCGGCGGCAACGGCGGTACTGGGCAGCATTCTGGCGGCGGCGCCCGCCTCGGCGGCGGAATCCGTCGCCTGGAAGCCGTGCGCCGACGCGCCGGACGTCGACTGCGGCACGGTGACCGTCCCGATCGACTGGGGCCACCCGGAGCGGGGCACCGCGACCATCGCGCTGGCCCGGCGCAAGGCCACCGACCCGGCCGCCCGGATCGGCTCGATCCTGATGGACCCGGGCGGCCCCGGCGGGCCGGGTGCCGGCGCCGTCAAGGAAGGCTGGCAGCTCTCCCCGGAGATCACCAAGCGGTTCGACACGGTGGGCTTCGACCCGCGCGGCGTCGGCGACAGCACGCAGATCAAGTGCGGGCTGGCCGAGCTGATCGCCGACCATCCGGTGGTACCGCGCAACCAGGCCGAGTTCGAGCAGCTCGCGGAGTACAACCGCAAGCTCGGCGAGAGCTGCAACCGGCTCACCGGCCCGCTGGCCCAGTTCGGCGACACCAAGAGCGTCGCACGGGACATGGACGCCATCCGCGTGGCGCTCGGCGAGGCGAAGCTGACCTACTACGGCGTTTCCTACGGCACGCTCATGGGACAGCAGTACGCCGAGCTGTTCCCGGACAGGATCCGCGCGCTCGTGCTGGACAGCAACATGGACCACTCGCAGTACACCGCGTGGGAGTTCCTCAACAGCGAAACCCAGTCGGTGCAGGCGGAGTTCACCGAGTTCGCGGCCTGGTGCGACCGGACGCCGAGGTGTGCCCTGCACGGCCGCAACGTCTCGAAGGTGACCAGGGACCTGCAGGACAGGGCGGCGCGGGGCACGCTGAAGGACCCGATCAGCGGCGAGCAGGTCACCCCGATGGACCTGGCATCGCTGTTCCAGAGCAACTTCTACGGCCCCACCTGGGACGGCCTGGCCAAGACGCTCAAGTCGTTCGCCGACGGCACCACCACCGCGAACGTCCGGCTGCGCGACGAGACCGCGGTCAACACCGTGTTCCAGGGCGTGTTCTGCGACGACTGGCGCCTGCCGGTGCACAACTTCGCGGAGCTGGAGACCTACCGCCGCGCGGCCGCGGCGCTCGCCCCGGACGTCAAGGTCAACTCCCTGGGCTGGCGGGCCGTGACGGGCTGCATCGGCTGGCCGAACCGGACGAGCAACCCGCAGCACCCGCTGCAGATCCACGGCGCACCCCCGCTGTTGCTGCTGAGCGCCCGCCACGACCCGGCAACGCCGTACGCCTGGTCCCAGGCGGCGGCCCGCCAGAGCGGCAACACCCTGCTCACCTACGACGGCTGGGGCCACGGCGCGTACTTCAAGAAGAGCGACTGCGTGATCAAGGCGACGGATGACTACCTGATCACGGGCAAGCTCCCCGCCAGGGGAACCCATTGCCCGGCAGTCGAACCGGATGCGCCGGAGTCGCGCATCGCCGTCCCGGAAATGCCTTCGAAGACCGACTTCTGACGTCCGGCTCACCGAGGCGGCCGGCACCGGCCGCCTCGGTGCAGCCTGACCGTCCACAAGAGACTTCCCAAGTCTCCTACCGGGACTTACGCCGCCAGAACCCGGCCACCACGGCCATGGCCCGCGCCCGGACCGACACCACCGGGACGACCGGCTGCGGCCCCACCCGGCGGCGCATGCGGTAGGCCAGCTCCAGGACCTCCAGGTCCTCCGGGCGACGCCGCCCGTGGACGTCCGGCCGGAGCATCAGCTCCCCCACCGTGACGGGCCTGCCACTGGCACGGTGCGCCGCGCGCGCCATCGGGAACCTCCGCGGGATTTCGGGCCGGATGCGGTGCCGATTCTATGAATCTCGTTCGGGTCCGTCACCTTACCCGCCAGTTCTGTCCGGTGCGTTAGCCTCGGCGGCATGATCAGCATTGGGGGCCTCACCGAAGCCGACCGCCCGGCCTGGGAAAACCTGTTCGCCGGCTACAACACCTTCTACGGCCGGACTCTCGCACCCGACCTCATGGACCGGGCGTGGAAGGAGTTCGCGAGCGGCGAGCGCATGCACGCGCTCGGCGCGCGGCTGGACGGCGAACTCGTCGGCATCGTCCACTTCCTCACCCACGCCAGCACCACCTCGGCCGACGTCTGCTACCTGCAGGACCTCTTCACCGACGACAAGGCCCGCGGCCGGGGCGTCGGACGGGCCCTCATCGAGGCCGTCGCCGACTGGGCCCGTGCCCGCGGCTGCGTGCGCGTCTACTGGCACACCCAGACGTCGAACACCACCGCGCGGCGGCTCTACGACCAGGTCGCCCTCGACAAGGGGTTCATGCAGTACCAGATTCCGCTCGGCCCCTAACGCCGGTGACGGCCGCAGCCGTCGTGGCCGAGGGGGCGGCCCGCCCAGGCCGCCTGCCAGTCCTGGAGCTTCGGACCGCCCTGCCACCACCACACCGGGAACTGCGGGACGACGTGCCGCACGACGGCAGGCGCTTTGACCTTCGGTTTCCCCGGCAGTTTCGCCTGCACCGCTTTCCCGCGACGACGCGGCGATACCGCGGAATCCGGCTTCGGGACAGGCGCAGCCGGGACGATCACCGCCGGTTTCGGAGGCGGCGCCACGGAATTCGGAACGGGCGGGGTGACCACGCGCGGTGGCAGCGCCGCCGGCAGCGGCTCCAGCCCCACCGGCGGCCAGGCCGGAGCGGGGGAACGCTCACCCGGCATCGACACCGCCGCGCTCACCCCGCCGGTCAGCGCCAGCGCCCCGGCCACCACCGACAACACCCGCAGCCGGGTCAGGGACCGCAGGGCCTGCGGTTTCTCCCGGTGCCGGGCCCGCGGGAACGCCGTCGTGGCGTGGGCGGACCGGACCAGCAGCTCGGCGACGGTGACCTGCTCCCGGCGTGGACCCCTTCGAGCCATCAAACCCTCCACCTGGGCCGACCGGACGGCGGCAGTGCGTCCGGACGGACGATGATAGGAATGGTCCCGGGTTGTGTAAAGGCTCGTACACGCAGAGTTGACCCCAGGCGACGCCGGGCACTGTCCCCCACACGCCGTCAAGTCCTCGTGAATGTGACAGTTTCGCGACGATGGATTTGTGCCATCAGGAGGAACTCTCGGCGCCACGGCGCGATTTCGCTGTGCCATTCGCCAAAGTTTGGTTACATCGGCTAGCTTGCTCCTACCGGGCAGTACCGGTGGGGCAGGGCCGATCGGGTGAGGCGATCAGCGAGATCGAGGGAAGCGGGGACGACCATGCCGAAGCACCGGCCACGTCGCAGGAGCACGCGCACGGTCCGGCGGGCCGCGGCCGCGCTCGCGGGTGGGGCGCTCGCCGTGCTGCCCACGCTGACGACCGGGCTGCCCGCCCCGGTGGTGGTCTCGACCGCCGCCGACGACCACGGGGGCACCCTGCCGGACCAGGCCGCTCCGCTGCAGCAGCCGAGCATCGTCATGCCGCCGATCGCCGTCGACGGCAGCCTGCCCCAGCCGCCGCTGCCCACGCCGCTCGTCGTGCCCGGCGGGCGGGCGGGCTCCGCGGGCATCTCCGGGCCGCTCGGCATCCCGGGCAGCATGCTCAAGGCGTACAAGAACGCCGCCGCCATCCTCGCCAAGGAACAGCCGAACTGCCACCTCGACTGGGCACTGATCGCCAGCATCGGCCGGATCGAGTCGAACCACGCGCGCGGCGGGTACGTCAACGCCAACGGCGACACCCTGGAGCCGATCCTCGGGCCGCAGCTCAACGGCGCCGGCGCGTTCGCCGCCATCCCGGACACCGACGGCGGCAAGTACGACGGCGACCCGGTGTGGGACCGCGCCGTCGGCCCGACGCAGTTCATCCCGTCGACGTGGCGGGCCTACGCCTCCGACGGCAACGGCGACGGCGTGTCCAATCCCAACAACATCTACGACGAGGCGCTGGCCACCGCGCGCTACCTGTGCTCGGGCGGTCTGGACCTCTCGACGGACGCCGGGCAGCGCATCGCCGTGCGCCGCTACAACAACTCGCAGTCCTATGTGGACACCGTGATGGCGTGGGCCGCGGCCTATCGCGGCGGGGTGGCCCAGCTGCCCGACAGCGACGTGCCGATCGGCACGCCCAGCGCCCCGGACGCGGCCGCCGCGGGTGCCCCGGTCGGCGTCCCCGCGCCGCCCGCCCCGCCGGTGCCGCCGGTCGCCCAGCCGCCGGGCTCGCTGCCGGTCACCTCGACGCCGGGCTCCACCACCCCGACGACGAAGCCGACCACGCCCACGACCAAGCCGACGACCCCCACCACGAAGCCGACCACGCCGACGACCACCCCGACCACGCCCACCACGTCGCCGGAGACCAGCACGCCCCCGGCCACGACGTCGAGCAGCGCCCCGGCCGACGCGGGCAACACCCCGGCCGCGACGACCTCGTCCACCTCGGCGGGTTCGTCCGGTTCGGCCGGGTGAGCCCGGTGGAGCCGTTCCTGGTGCACATCCGCTGCGACACCGACGGCTACACCCACGCCGTCACCGAGGACGAGTTCGCGGCGGGGCGGCACGAGGGACGGTTCCGCGCGGTGTGCGGGCACGTGGTGCTCGCGGCGCCGATGATCGAGGCACCCGGCCGGTTCGACCCGGTGTGCCGCGACGTCCTGCGCGGCGACCCGGCGCCCTCGGTACCACGGCAGGAGCGGCGCCGCCTGCGGTGGCGCAGCCGCCGTTAACCCAGTAGAGCCTCGATGCCGTCGAGCATGCGGTTCAGGCCGAACTCGTACGCGGCGTCCCCCTGGGCCTTGGCGTTCTGCTCGAACCCGCCGCCGAGCCAGATCCGGTTCATCGCCGGGTGCTCGTCGACGACGAAGTAGTTCTCCCAGAACGAAGAACGCTGGTGCCACCACGCCTCGGTCGACTGCCCGGTGCTGCGCTCCAGGCGGGTGTCCTCCGCCTCGAGTGCCGCGTTCGCGTCGACGTACGTGCCGATCCCGTTGGCCGCCGCGACCGCCTGCTTCGGCGGCAGCCCCAGTTCGTCCATAATGGACAGCAGGTACTCCTGGCCGGCGAGGCGGCCAGGGCCGAGCGGGGGCCGGACGCGGGAAACCTCGCACAGCCAAGGATGTTTCCGGTACGCCTCCCTGGTTCGCTCCGCGTAGAGCGCCACCTGCGCGCGCCAGTCCTCCGGGCGCGGCTCGCCCGGCCGCGGCAGCCGCCGCCCGACGAGCACGTCGTCGACCATCAGGTCGACCAGCTCGGCCTTGCCGGGCACGTACGTGTAGAGCGTCATCGTGCCCGCGCCGAGTTCCTTCGCGACGCGGTGCATCGACGCGGCCGCCAGCCCGTCGGCGTCGGCGATGCCGATCGCCGCCGCGACGATCCGCTCGATCGTCAGCGTCGGACGGCGGCCCCGTGCCGGTTCCCCGGTGCCGCCGCGGGCACGCCAGAGCAGCGCGAGCGTCCGGTCGACGTCCTCGGCGCCACTGCGTTCGACGGTCATGCGCACCCCTCGCTCCTCGCTCGGAGATTACCCTGGAACACGGACACAGGGGGTGTGACGGATGACGCGACGCAAACCACCCAAGGTCTCCTTCCGCTGGTGGGTGGACCGGCAGATCGACGAAGCCCGCGAGCGCGGCGACTTCGACGACCTGCCCGGCACCGGCAGGCCGTTGCCGAAGCCCACCGGCCACGACGCCGTCACCGACTGGGTGCTGCGCGAGGTCAGGAAGGGCGGGCACGACACCAGGGCCCTGCTGCCGCCCGCCCTCGCGCTCAAGCGGGAGGTCCAGGACCTGCCGGGGAAGCTCGCCGCCGAGCGGACCGAAGCGGCGGTGCGGGAGGCCGTGGCGGACCTCAACGAGCGGATCCGCCAGGCCTACCTCAACCACCACTCCGGACCACCGCTCACGGTGGCGCTGGTCGACGTCGAGGAAGCCGTCGACGGCTGGCGGCGCTCACGAGCCGCGTCGTAACAACGCCCGTTCGGCCGTGCTCCACGCCGTCGTGGTGAGCAGGTAGATCCCGGCCGCCTGCGGCAGGACCAGCGTCGCGAGCACGGTCCCGAACGGCAGCAGCCGCAGCCACTTCCCGCCTGCCGGGTCCTGCCACCGGACCGAGCACCACGCGACCACGGCGAGCCCGGCCGCCACGACGAACACCAGCGGGCTGCCGGCCAGGCCGTGCGCGCCCAGCGGCGTCCCGAGCAGGGTCGCGCCGAGCAGCGAGTTGGGTTCGCCGCCGATCGTCGCGGTCGTGAAGAGCCGGTACATGACGGTGAAGAACGGCAGCTGCAGCAGCAGCGGCAGGCAGCCGGAGAACAGCGAGGTCCCGGACTCCTGCTGCAGCTTCGTCAGCTCCGCGGCCAGCCGGTCACGGTCGCCGCCGTGCTTCTCCCGCAGCGCCCGGATTTCCGGCAGCAGGGCGGCCCGGGCACGCTCGCCGCGGGCCGCCGACCGGGCGAGGGGGTGCAGCAGCAGCCGCACCGAGCAGGTGAACAGGACGATCGCCAGCGCCGCCGACAGCGGGCCGGTGAACGCGGTGGCCGCGAGCAGCCAGTGGATCAGGTGATACGCGACGGCAACGGGCACGTCGAGAAAGCCGGACATGGGCAGCACTCCGCACGAGTGAGAAGGGGTGTGGTGAGCGGAATGGCTGCGCCGGAAGGGTTCCTACGCAGCCGTGCTGCGGGAACCGGGTGCTCGTGGCCTGCTGCGCCCGGGCGCCCCGGGATCGCGGAGGCGGATCGACTCGGCGCGGCGCGCGCGGCGGCGCAGCGCGGTGGCGCGGCTGCGGACCGGCGCCGACCACAGGGCGAGCTCGCTGCGCTGCGTGCTGCCGACGAGCAGCACGACCAGGAGGCTCGCGGCGGCCAGTGAGCCGAAGGCGAGCAGCGCGGCGGGGCTGGTGACGACGGGGAACGCCGTCTGCAGCAACGTGGTCACGGCGGCCGTCCCCCTTCCTTCCGAGATCCCAGGGTAGCGGAATCGGGACCCACGGTGCCGGGGCACGCGTCCGCCGGACGGTAACCTGGTTCGATGAGAGGCCAATTCGTCGTCGTGCCCATCCTGGCGATGCTGCTGCTGTTCGGCGTGCCGTGGTGGACGCTCGTCCTCGCGCCGGAGTGGGGCGTCGCGGGCACGGTCGCCGGGACGGCGCTGTTCGTCCTCGGCCTGGTCGCCATGCCCACCGGCATGGTCTTCGGCCACGGGCGGCGCCAGCGCGACGGTGCCGCGCGCCTCGGCGACTCCCTGCTCGCCGTGATCTGGGTGCTGTTCAGCTGGTCGGTCCTGAGCCTGGTGCTACGGGCCGCGCTGCTCGGTGTCGACGACCCGATGCGGTCGCGGATCGTCGCGGGCGCGACCGTGCTGATCGCCGCCTGCCTGCTCGTCCACGGCAACCGCGTCGCCATGCGCGTGCCGCCGGTGAAGGCGGTCGACGTCGTCCTCCCGCGGCTCGGGCCGGGGCTCGACGGCCTGCGGGTCGCCGTGCTGACCGACACCCACTTCGGGCCGATCGACCGGACGAAGTGGTCCGAGCAGGTCGTCGCGGCGGTTAACGCGCTGGACGCGGACGTCGTCTGCCACGCGGGCGACCTCGCCGACGGCCCGGTGGCCAAGCGCCGCAAGCAGGTCGACCCGCTCGGCGGCGTCCAGGCCGGGCTCGGGCGGTTCTACATCACGGGCAACCACGAGTACTTCGGCGAAGCGCAGGGCTGGCTCGACCACATGGAAGGCCTCGGCTGGGACACCCTGCACAACCGCTCGACGCTCCTCGAACGCGGCGGCGACCGGATCCTGTTCGCCGGCATCGACGACCCGACGGGCACCGCGTCCGGCCTGCCCGGCCACGGCCCCGACCTGGCACTGGCACTGGCGGACCGGCCGTCCGACGTCCCGGTGGTCCTGCTCGCCCACCAGCCGAAGCAGGTCCGCCAGGCCCGCGAGGCGGACGTCGACCTGCAGATCTCCGGGCACACGCACGGCGGCCAGATCTGGCCGTTCCACCTGCTGGTCCGGCTCGACCAGCCGACCCTGTCCGGCCTGACCCGCCACGGGAACACCCAGCTGTACAACAGCCGCGGCACGGGATTCTGGGGCCCGCCGTTCCGGATCTTCGCGCCCAGCGAGATCACGCTCCTGACCCTCCGCTCCGCCTGACCCCGAACGCCCCAATGTGGCCTTGGGTGCGTTCAACGCACCCAAGGCGGCCTTCGGTGCGTTGAGCGCACCGAAGGCCACCTTGGGGCGCTCTGGCCACTCCGACAACTTTTTTTGTCTTGACAACTTGAGCGTTCGGGTGGCACGGTGTCCACATGACCGCCATAGCGCTTCCGGGCCGTACCCGGACCTCGACCACCACCACCCTGCTGACCTGCGGCATCCTGGCCGGACCCGTCTTCGTCGGCACCGGGCTGCTCCAGGGCCTCACCCGCCCCGGCTTCGACTTCACGCGGCATCCCGCGAGCGTGCTGGCCAACGGCACCCTCGGCTGGATCCAGATCACGAACTTCCTGGTCACCGGCCTGCTCACGCTCGCGGCCGCGGCCGGGACGCGGCGGGTCCTGCCCGGGAGATGGGGACCGCGGCTGCTGGCCGTCTACGGCGTCAGCCTGATGGCCGCCGGCGTCTTCCGCGCGGACCCGCAGGACGGCTTCCCGCTCGGCACGCCCGCCGGGCCGCCGTCGTCCGTGAGCTGGCACGGCATGCTGCACTTCGCCTGCGGTGGCCTCGGCTTCGCCGCGCTGGTCGCGGCCTGCTTCGCGATCGGCTCGCAGCTGAGCCCCACCCGGGCGTGGTACTCGCGGATCAGCGGGCTGCTGTTCCTCGTAGGCTTCGCGGGCGTAGCGTCCGGTTCGACGAGCCCGGTCGTGACCCTCGGCTTCTGGGCGGCCGTGGGGATCACCTTCGCCTGGCTCGCCGTCACCTCCGTCCACCTGATGCCGCGAGGAGAGTCCCGATGAGCACGACGGTTTCCGCCGACGGCACGAAGATCGCCTACACCGCCACCGGGTCCGGGCCCGCGCTCGTCCTGGTCGACGGCGCGATGTGCTACCGCGGCTCGTCCCCGAACGACGCGCTGGCAAAGGAGCTGGCCGGGCGGTTCACCGTGTACACCTACGACCGCCGCGGGCGGGGCGAGAGCACCGACACGAAGCCGTCCACGCCCGGACGCGAGGTCGAGGACCTCGCCGCGCTCGTCAAGGAGGCCGGCGGCGAGGCGTTCCTGTTCGGCATCTCCTCCGGCGCCGCGCTGGCACTCGAAGCGGTGAACCACGGCCTGCCCGTGCCGAAGCTGGCGGTGTACGAACCGCCGTTCGTGGTCGACGGCACGCGTCCCCGCGTCCCGGCCGACTACCCGGCCCGGCTCGACGCGGCGCTGAAGGAGGGCAAGCGCGGCAAGGCCGTCAAGATGTTCATGACCGAAGGCGTCGGCCTCGGCCGCGTGACCGTGGCCATGATGCGGATCATGCCGTTCTGGTCCCGGCTCAAGAAGGTGGCCCACACCCTCCCGTACGACACGGCGCTGGTGGCCGACCACCAGGCGGGACGTCCCCTGACGGCGGCCTGGCCCGAGGTGAAGGTCCCCACGCTGGTCGTCGACGGCGGCCGGAGCCCGGAGTGGATGCGCCACGGCGTGTCGTCGCTGGCACAGGTGCTGCCCTCGGCGGAGTACCGGACGCTGCCGGACCAGACGCACATCGTGAAGGCGCCCGCGCTGGCGCCGGTGCTGGCGGAGTTCTTCCTCGGCTAACCGGGGTCGGCGAGGCGCTCCTGCAGCCGGGCGTGCCGGAACTGGTACACCGCGCCGACCTGCCGCAGGACGCCGCGCCGGTGCGCGTCGTCGAGGAAGGCCAGCAGCCGCAGCGGGGTCCGGCCGCGGGCGGCCAGCCAGAGCCGGGTGACGCCGAACGCGCCCCACGCGCGGGCCAGTCCCACGCTGAGCCCGACCGCCAGGCCGAACAGCCCGCCCGTCGCCCAGGCCTGCTCCGCGCTGCTCGCGGGCAGGAACACCTGGCCGCCGATCACCGCGCCGGCGATCCCGTAGGCGAGACCGCCCGGGTTCGGGACGAGGAACCGGCCCAGCAGCCCGGCGGCCACCCCGCCCGCCAGGCCCAGCACGACGTCGAAGTAGCCGCTCAGCACCTCGGCCGTCGGGTCGTCCGGGGTGAGCGCGAAGGCCAGCCCGTAGAACAGGCCCAGCGAGACCATGAACGACAACGCGAACGACAGCGTGGCGGCGCGGTCGTGGCGCAGCACGGTGCCCGGGCTGGCCACCCGGTTCGCGTCCAGCGGCGTGTCCAGCCAGACGTGCACGCCGATGGCCAGGCCGAAGACCACCGCCAGCAGGCTGATCACCCACACCGGCAACGACCAGCCGAGCCCGAGGCAGACGCCGATCACCGCCCCCACGCCGAACCGGCGCGCGAACCGGCCCGCCGTCCCGCTGAACCGCGCCTCCACCTGCAGCGGCCCGGGCCGCCGTCCGACGCTGTGCGTCACGCATCCGGCGACCGCGAAGGAGACGCCGTAGACCGCCCCGATCGCCGGGCCCGCGGCCAGCCAGCCGGTGAGGGCGAACAGCACCGCGGGCGGCAGCCCGAGGTAGAGGCCGACGACGAACCGGGGTACCGCGCGGTCCAGCCGCCACCAGGTGAGGTCGCGGGTGCGGTCGCGGTCGAGCTGGCGCGCGAGGAAGCTCAGCCAGCGCTCGGCCTGCTCCGGGCCGTAGTCGCGCGAGCGGCCTGCCTGCGCGGGCGGCACGGGACGGCGGGCGTAGACCGCGGGCAGGTACGCGTCGAGCAGCTGCCGTTCGACGGCCGCGCGGTCGGGGAACCGCGCGGTGTCGCAGAGTTCGCCGGGATCGGTCGCGGGGTGCGCGTAGGCGGTCCTGGCCAGGTCCACCATCAGCGGCGTGCGCAGCGCCTGGGCGAGCGCGCCCGACGGCTCCCGCCGCAGCCGGCGGACCACGGGCTCCCACCGCGTCTCGCCCGGACGGCTTCGCGCGGTGAGGAAGTCGACCGCGTCCTCGATCTCGACCGGTTCCAGCTCCACCACCGCGGCCCGCGTCAGGAACGAGCCCGTCTGCCGCACGGCGACCTCGTATTCGGCACTGCGGCAGGTCACCACGAGCGGGTGGCCGGCGCCCGCTGCCTGGTCGAGTGCGTCGATCGCGGCCGTGTGCAGGCCGGGCGGTGTTTCGTCGAGCCCGTCGAGCACCGGGACGACCCGGCCGCCGAGCACCAGGCGCAACGCCGCGTCCTCGCCGTACGCGGCGGTGTTCGCCAGCCCCGGATAGCCCTCGACCAGCTTGCGGGCGAGCCAGGCGTGCAGGTGTTCCCGGCGCGGGTTCCACGAGGCGAGCGGCAGCAGCACCGGGACCGGCTCGCCCGGCCGCGGGTCCGCGAGCAGGCCGAGGGTGAGCAGGATGGCCAGTACCGACTTGCCTGCCCCCGGCTCGCCGAGCACCACCAGCTGCCGGGTCGGCACCTCGCGGAACTTCGCGACCACGTCGGTGAGATCGCCGCTCAGCACCAGCGACGCCGCGGTGGTCACGTCGCGTTCGGTGCTCGACCACTTCAGCGGCACCGGCTCGGGCCGGTTCAGCCCGCGCAGCTCGGCTTCGGCCGTCCACTGCCGCGTGATCGCCGCCGCGAGTTCCTTGGCCGCGCGGTCCAGCTCGTCGGCGGGAACCGGCGGCGGCGCCCCGGCCGTCCGGTCGTCGCCGCGGAGGATGCGTTCGTGCAGCTCACGGACCTCCGGGCCGGGGTCGATGCCCAGCTCTTCGGCGAGGTTCTCCCGCAGGCGGACGAACACCTGCAGTGCGTCGGCCTGCCGCCCGGCCCGGTCGAGCGCGAGCATCAGCTGCGCGTGGGCGCGCTCCCGCAGCGGATGCTCGGTGACGACCTCGGCCAGCTCGTCGACGACCTCGCGGTGCTGCCCGAGCGCGAGCTGCCAGTCGGCGCACGCCTCGAACGCGTCCAGCCGCTGCTCGGCCAGCCGCGCGGTGCGCCCGGCCAGCGCGTGAACGTCGAGCCCGTCGAGCACCGGGCCGCGCCACAGCTTCAGCGCCGCCCGCATCTCGCGCACGGCGTCACGCAGCGCGCCTCGCTCGGCCAGCCGCCGCGCTTCGGCGACCCCCTTGGTGAAGCGCAGCAGGTCGAGCTGCTCTTCGGTGACCGTGATCCGGTAGCCGGGACCGTCGGTGACGATGAGCCGCGGCCCGGCGTCGCCCAGCCGCTCCCGCAGCGCCGACACGCAGTTCTGCACCTGCTTGGTGGCCGTGGCGGGCGGCTCGCCGTCCCAGGTCGACTCGACGAGCCGCGCCATCGGGACGACGGCGTTCGGGGTCAGCAGCAGCGTCGCGAGCACGCGCTGGTGGCGGGTTCCGGGCAGCGGCAGCCGCCCCCGTGCCGTCCAGACCTCCAGCGGCCCCAGCACGCAGAAATCCATCCACACTCCTCCCTGGTGCCCGAGCATACCCAGGCTGACCTGGGCGAGGACGGCGCGATGACGAGACGAGGACGGCGTCCGGCACGGTCTGGACCCAGCCGGTCACCCGCACCGAGGGGGACCGCCGAACGATCACTCAAGGGGAGAAGAAAGCCATGCCGAAGATCCGTTCCGCGGCCGCGCTGGCGGCCGCCGTCGCCGGTGCCGCGACCGCCACCGTGCTCGCCGCGACCCCGGCGTCCGCCGCGACCGCGCCCTGCCCGGCGAACTACTACTGCTTCTACGAGCACGCCAACTACCGGGGCTGGCACCTCAACTACAACACCACCCCGTCGGGCAGCTTCAACAACCCGCCGTCGTCCAGCGGGGACAAGCGCAGCCAGCTGTCGTCGGTGATCAACAACGGCAACCGCACCATCTGCCTGTACAACCACCGCGGCATCCTCGGCGACAAGCTGATCCTCAAGGTCGGCCCGTACCACGACTTCCCGAACCTGGCCGACGTCCCGGGCGCCAACGACAAGGCCGACTCCTGGCGGCTCAACGCCTGCTGACCACCGTCCGGTCGCCGGGCACCGGCGGGGGGTGCCCGGCGACCGGCCCGCAGGTACCGGGCAGGCGGAGAATGGCGGCATGAGCATTCCCGTCCGGCTCGTCGACGCCGACATCACCACGCTCGAAGTCGACGTCGTCGTCAACGCCGCCAACTCCTCCCTGCTCGGCGGGGGCGGGGTCGACGGGGCCATCCACCGCAAGGGTGGTCCCGAGATCCTCGCCGAGTGCCGGAAGCTGCGGGCCGGTCACTACGGCAAGGGCCTGAAGACCGGGCAGGCCGTCGCGACGACCGCCGGGCGGCTGCCCGCGAAGTGGGTGGTGCACACCGTCGGTCCCGTGTGGTCGGCGAGCGAAGACCGTTCGGAGCTCCTGGCCGATTGCCACCGCAACGCCCTGGCCGTCGCACGGGAACTCGGGGCCCGGACCGTCGCCTTCCCCGCGATCTCCACCGGCATCTACCGCTGGCCGCTGGACTCGGCCGCGAAGATCGCGCTCACCACGGTCGCCGAAGCCGAACCCGGGCCGATCGAGGAGGTCGTCTTCGCGCTGCGCGGCGAAGCCGCCCTGCAGGCGTTTCGTCACAACTGCCTTGCCTGAACGATCACCGGCCGGGCAGGGTGCAGGCGTGCCCACCCGCGCCCTGGTCTTCGACTTCGACGGCACGCTCGCCGACACCGAGTCCGCCGTGCTGCAGTCGTGGCAGGAGACCTTCCGGGCGCACGGCACCGAGCTGCCGCTGGAGGCCTGGTACGCCGTCATCGGCACCCAGCACACCACCCCCGCGATGTTCGCCCTGCTCGCCGAGCACGTTCCCGGCATCGACCCCAAGGCACTGCAACCGGTCACGAAAGCCCGCGTCCACGCCCTTCTCGAAAGCCTCGGCCCGCGCGAAGGCGTCCTGGACTACCTCGAGACCGCGAAGGACCACGGCCTGAAGCTCGCCGTCGCGTCCAGCTCGTCCGGGGGCTGGGTGAACTCGCACCTCGACGGCCTCGGCCTCGCCCGCTACTTCGACGCCGTCCTCACCGGCGACCGGCACCGGGCCAAGCCCGACCCCGACCTCTACCTCGCCGCGCTCGACGCTCTCGGAGCAACCGCGGAAGAGGCCATCGCCTTCGAGGACACCCCGCACGGCGTCACCGCCGCCAAGGCCGCCGGGCTCACCTGCGTCGCCGTGCCGAACGCGATCACCGCGAGCCTCGACTTCGGGCAGGCCGACGTCGTGCTGCCGTCGTTCACCGCCAAGCCGCTGGACGCCCTGCTCAGCCGGTGACCAGCGGCAGCAGCCGGTCCAGGAACGGCAGCTGGCCCTTCACCAGCTTCTCCCGGGCGACCGCCAGCGGGAACCACTCGACCCGGTCGACCTCGGGGAACTCCTGCTGACGGCCCGACCGCGGCGGCCACTCCATCGTGAACGTCCCGGGCACCACCGCCGCCGGGTCCAGCTCCGCCTCGACCGCCCACGCCGTGACGACCTTGCCGCCCGCCTGCTTCACCACACCCAGCTCGACGTACTCGCCGCCGGGCGCGGGCAGGCCCAGCTCCTCCTCGAACTCGCGCCGGGCCGCCTTCTCCGGTGACTCGTCCGGGTCCAGCTCGCCCTTCGGCAGCGACCACGCGCCCGCGTCCTTCTTCGCCCAGAACGGCCCGCCCATGTGCCCGAGCAGCACCTCGGTGTCGTCGCCGCGGCCGCGGTAGAGCAGGAGCCCGGCACTGTGTTTCGCCATGGAGACAGTCTCCCAAGATTTTTCCGCGCGGGTGTCGATCCGGCGCCGTCCCGCTCGACGCGTAGGCAGAAGGCCAGGAACCCAGGGAAGGAACCCCCGCCATGACCACCACCATCGCCCGCGAAACCCCGACCACCGCTCCGGCCAAGGCCCAGGTCGCCGGGCTGGTCACCGGCGCGAGCCGGATCGTGATCTCGTTCCTGTTCGGCTTCCACGGCCTGCAGGGCTTCGGCTTCTTCGGCGGCATCGACGGCCAGGGCGGCGGCGTCCCGTTCGGCTCATGGCCCGGCTGGTGGGGCAGCGTCCTCGAGCTCACCGGCGCGGTCCTGCTGCTGCTCGGGCTCGCCAGCAGGCCTGCCGCGCTCGTGCTGTCCGGCGTGATGGCCTACGCCTACTTCACCGTGCACGCCCCGATGGGCCTGCTGCCGCTGCAGAACATGGGCGAGCCCGCCGCGGTCTACTCGTGGATCTTCCTGCTGTTCGCCGCGATCGGCCCCGGCCGCTTCGCCCTCGACACGCTGATCAAGCGGCGCCGCCGCTGAGCGCGAGCGCGGTCCGGCTCAGTAGCCGCCCTGGGCGGCGGCCAGGTCGGACCGCGCCATCACGTGTTCCATCAGGCTGGTCAGCACCTGCTTGGTCGACTCGCGCTCACGTGCGTCGCACAGCAGCAGCGGGACGTCCATGCCGATGTCCAGCGCCTGCCGGACCTCTTCGGTGCCGTAGCGGTACGCGCCGTCGAAGCAGTTCACGCCGACGACGAACGGCAGGTTGCGGCGCTCGAAGAAGTCCACCGCGGCGAAGCAGCTGTCGAGCCGGCGGGTGTCGGCCAGCACGACGGCGCCGAGCGCGCCCTCGGCCAGCTCGTCCCACATGAACCAGAACCGGTCCTGCCCCGGCGTACCGAACAGGTAGAGGATCAGGTCCGGGTTGATCGTGATGCGGCCGAAGTCGAGCGCGACCGTCGTGGTCGTCTTCTGCTCGATCCCCGACAGGTCGTCGACCCCCTCGGAGGCGGTGGTGATGACCTCCTCGGTCCGCAGTGGCGGCACTTCGCTCACCGAACCGACCATCGTGGTCTTGCCGACCCCGAACCCGCCGGCGATGAGTACCTTGACCGCGGTCGCGGTCAGGTTCCGCCGGGGGTCAGAGTTTCCGGATGCCATCAAGAACCGCCTGCAATACGTGTCGGTTGGGGGTTTCCTGGACCGGTGCCGCGGTACGGAACAGCACCAGGTTCTGCTCGATGAGGTCGCTCAGCATCACCTTGACCACGGGCAGCGGGAGATCCACCCTGGCGGCCACCTCGGCCACCGAGACGGGCCGCTGGCACAAGGCGATGATGCGCGCGTACTCCGGTTCGAGCATGCCCGCTTCGTGGGCGGTGCGCAGCGCGACGACGAGCGTGATGAGGTCGAGCCCGAGGGTGTCCGACCGGGTGCGGCCGCCCGTGACCGCATAGGACCGGACCAGCGGGCCGGCCTCGTCGTCGAACCAGGCTTCGTGCCGGGGGCTCATGGCGTGGGCTGGACGCCGGCGCCGGTCCGCGGGGCCGACGTGAGGACCTGTCCGACGCGCTTGACCATCAGGTTCATCTCGTACGCGACCAGCCCCATGTCCGCGTCCTCGCGGGCCAGCAGGGCGAGGCAGGCGCCCCGCCCGGCCGCGGTCACGAACAGGAAAGCGTGGTCCATCTCCACCATCGTCTGGCGGACGTTGCCGCCGCCGAAGTGGCGTCCGGTACCGCGGGCCAGGCTCTGGAACGCCGAGGCGACCGCGGACAGGTGCTCCGCGTCCTCCTCGGAAAGGTTCCCGGACCGCCCGATCAGCAGGCCGTCCGAGGACAGGACCACCGCCCGGTCCGCCCCGGCGACCCGCTTGACGAGATCGTCCAGCAGCCAGTCGAGCTCGTGGGCGCCTGAGTTGACCATTACTCGCGCTCTCCGTACCTGTCGTCGTTCTCGGAAAACTCTTCGTCACGGGCCCGGCGGGTGCCCTGCTGGAAGGCGGCCAGCCTGCTGCGGGCGGCCTCCGGGGAGTCCAGCCGCACCTCTTCCCGTTCCTGTGCGGGCTTATCTTCCCGCAGCTGCGGAACGAGGTTCTGCTGGCGTCGCCGTTGCGGCAGCGGCGGGCGGCCGGGTGCCTCCGGGCGGCGCGGCTGCTGCGGCCGTCCCTCGCCCGCGGCGGGCCGCGGTTCCTGCGGCGGCCAGGCCGGCTGCTGCGCGGCAGGCCGCGCCGGGCGCGCGGTCCGTGCGGGCGGCGCCGGCGGGCGGACCGGGGCGGCGGGCTGGGCCTGCGTCGGCTGGCTCACCGGCTCCGAGACGGCCCCGACCGGGACCGGCGTCGGCGCCGACGACGGCGGGGTGGACGGCGTCCGGTCCGGCGGCACGGTCACCGGCGGGGCCACGGCAGGCTGGGCCACCGTCGGCTGCGACGCGGGTCCGGGCGCAGCCGGTGTCATGGCCGGGGCCGGCGGTTCGGTGCGGTGCCGGGCGGGACGGCGCGGCTGCCGCTTGAGCGGCGCGACCTCGTCGTTCACCGGCTCCGGCTCGACCGGGTTCGGGACCAGCTCCGGCTTCGGCGGGGTGATCGGCTGCTCCGGCTCGGACTCCGCCAGCGGCGCCAGCAGGTCGGTGCGCACCAGCACGATGGCGCGGGTGCCGCCGTAGGCCGACTCCCGCAGGTGCACCTGGATGCCGTGGCGGGCGGCCAGCCGCGCGACCACGAACAGGCCCAGGCGCGGCTCGTCCGACAGCGCCATGATCCCGAAGTCCGGCGGGTCGGCCAGCATCCGGTTGATCTCTTCGGCCTGGTCCGGCTCGAGCCCGAGGCCCTGGTCCTCGACCTCGATCACGACACCCTTGCCGACCACGTTGCCGCGGATCTCCACCCGCGACTGCGGCGGCGAGAACGCCGTCGCGTTGTCGATCAGCTCGGCGAGCAGGTGCACGAGGTCGCCGACGACCGGGCCGCGGACGGCGATCTGCGGCAACACCGCGGTCTTCACCCTGGCGAAGTCCTCGGTCTCGGCGGACGCGCCGCGGACCAGCTCGGTCAGCCCGACCGGGTTGCGCCACTGACGACCCGGCTGGCCGCCGCCGAGGATGATCAGGTTCTCGGCGTTGCGGCGGGCGCGGGTGGAGAGGTGGTCGAGCTGGAACAGCGTGTCCAGCTGGTCCGGGTCCTCCTGCTTGCGCTCGGCCTGGTCGAGCACCTTGAGCTGGCGGTGCACGATGACCTGGCTGCGGTGGGCGATGTTGAGGAACACCGTCTTGGTGCCCTCCTTGGTCTTCGCCTCCTCGATGGCGGCCGCGATGGCGGTCTGCTGCGCCTTGTTGAACGCGTCGGCGACCTGGCCGATCTCGTCGGTGCCGTGGTCGAGGAAGTGACCGCCCTCTTCGAGGTCGACGGGCTCGCCGGCCTGGACGCGGGCGACCAGCTCGGGCAGCCGGACCTCGGCCGCGTCGAGGGTGTCCTCGCGCAGCCGGTGCAGGCGGCCGATGAGCCGGTTCGACAGCCGGACGGCGACGAACACCACGAAGACGGCGAACAGCACCGCGACCACGCCGGCGATCAGCGACTCGGTGAACGTCGAGTCGGCGTCGTCGATCGCGGCCTGGCTCGCGGCCGAGCTCTGCGTGACGAAGATGTTCATCAGCGCGTCGCCGACCTGGCGGGCGGCGGTGCGCCACTGGTCGGCGGGCACCGGCAGCTTCGACAAGTCGCCGCGCAGGAACGCGGTCTCGACCTGGGTCACCGTCTGCCACGGCTGGCTCGCCAGCAGCTGGTCGTACTTCGCCTTGACCTCGGGGATCATCTTCGGCGCCGACGCGTCGAGCTGCGCGTGGTAGGCACCGACCTGGCCGACGTAGGCGCGGAAGTCGTCGTTCGTCAGGCCACCGGCGGCCAGGCCCGCGGCGGCGAGCGCGTCACTGCGCTGCATCGCGTCGGCCGCGGTGAACAGCGGGATCGCGGTGAGGCGGTCGAACGCGTTCTGCGCGCCGCGCGCGTTCTGCGCCAGCCCGGCCACGCCGTCGGTGAACTGGTCGAACAGCTTGTTGTAGTAGGTGAACGCCTGGCCGATCTGCATCTGGCCGCTGTCGACCGCCTGGCGGGTCTGCGGCAGCTGCTGGAACAGCGCGAAGAACGTGGCGATGTTCTTCTGGACACTCGCCGGGGTGTCGTCGTAGTCGGCGAAGTTGTCCTTGAGGTTCTCGATCTCCTTCGCGGCGGTCGCGTCCGTCTTCGGACGGACGGCCGCGAGGACGGCGCGCTGGTTGCCCTGGCCGGCGAGCAGGCTCAGCGTCGCCTGCCGCTCCTGCTGCAACGCGACGAAGAACGGGATCGCCGGTGCTTCCGAATTGCGGATGCGGTTGGTGTAGTCCCGCGCCGTGACCGCGTCGTAGATGAGGTAGCCCGCGAGCGCCACCCCGACCAGCAGCAGGGCCACACTGGGGATGAGCGCGATCGTGAGCACGCGCTTGCGAATCGAGGATCCCCGGTTGCGTCGAAGAGAAATCTGCTTCACCTGGGTCCGTTTTCCTTCCGGCAGTACATGGTTTCGGGTCGCCCGAGGTGGTCTACACCCGGATTCCGACCAGCCGGATCGACATCACCGTGGTCTGCTTCGCCCGCGACGACGGTATGCAGCCGCTCAGGGCGCGTCAAGTCCGTGGCGAGAACGTGATCTTGGCACGGTGATCCGTCCACACTTGCTGCCTGCGCTTGGAAAGTCCACCACCGAAAGTCGTGACGTTCGTCCCAGCGCCACTTCCGTTCCACCGCACGTGATGCACGCTGGGTCCAGCAGCGGACCACGCGCCGTCCACGTGGGACCCGCTACGTACGGCGGCGCCGATTCGTTCGGTGAGAAACATCACGCCGGTTGCGGCTGTCCGCCGCGTACGCCCCCTTCGTTCGGGACAACCGCCATCCGGAAAGCGGAAATTCCCGCGATTCCCTGTCACAGCCACGGATTCCCCGGAGAACACACCGGAATTCCCGCCATTCCGCATACGTGGCCGCGGTGTCGCGTCCGGTACCGGTTCCGCGGCGGTCAGCCCGGGAACTCGTCGGCGAGGGTGTTCCAGAACAGCAGCTCGTAGCTCTGGAACAGCCGCGCGCAGCGGTGTGCCTCGCGTTCGTCGAGCCGGTGCGCGTCGAGCCCGGCCTGGATCGCCGCGAGTGCTTGTTCTTCGATTTCCGGGACGTCCGCGGCGAAGAAGTCGAAGAACGCGCACTCCCTGCCGGTGAAGCCGTAGTGCTCGCGCATGCCCGCGGCGACGTCCCGGCAGTACCGCCCGAAGGCGGCGAAGTTGGCGAAGATCCCCGCCGCCGTCGCCGCCTGCTCACCGTTCAGTGCCAGCCACGCGACGTAGGCGGGATACGCCTGGCAGCCCGCGCGCGGCAGGTCCTTCCCGTGGTCCGGACCAGTCGCGGCGAGCAAGGCGTCGAGCATCCGGTTCGCCTGCTGCTCTCCCGGCGCGAGACCACCGAAGAAGGCGCGCGCGTTCGGTTCGTCGGCACGGGCGGCCAGCGCGTGGAAGCTGCGCCAGTCGCTGAGGGTGATCAGCTTCTCCTCCGCGGCGAGCGCGGCGAACACCGCCCGCGGCGCGCGGCCCGCGGTGATCAGCGGCACGAGCCGGTTGTCGCCGTCGCGCGGCGCCAGCTCGGCCTGGATCTTGTCGAGCAGTTCGCGAGCCGACCGGGTCATCGCCGTCCCCCCTGAGTGCGTCGTCCCCTCCATTGAAGCGCGGTTCGCGCGCGGGCGCCCGTGTGCACTGTGGACAGTCGGCCGGACGTGGCCGCGATTCTCTATCCACCTGGCCGGGATGCCCTTACAGTGTGGCCATCCGCCAGGACCGAGGAGGCCAGCGTTGACCACCGTCGCCGAGCAGACCGAAGGCCAGACGATCCCGCGGCTGCTGCACCGCAACGCCACCGAGTACCCCGACCTGCCCGCGGTCACCTCGCTCGACCTCGAAGGACGGCCGACGCTGACCTGGCGGCAGTTCCGGACCGCGATCGCCGAGGTGTCCCGCGGCCTGGCCGGGCTCGGGCTCGGCCGGCGCGACCGGATGCTGATCATGGCGCCCGGCTGCCCGGACCACCTCGTCGCCGACCTCGCCGCGACGCACCTGGCCGCGATCCCCTGCACCGCCTATGCCACGCTCAGCCCGGACCAGATCCGGTTCGTCGCCCGGCACAGCGCGGCCCCGGTCGTGGTCCTCGGCGGCGAGAACGAGCTGGCGCGCTGGCGGCCGGTGCTCGACGACCTCCCGGCACTGCGGCACGTCGTCGTCATGGACGAGACCGCCGTCCCCGCCGGTGACGACCGGTTCGTCTCCCTCGCCGCGGTACGGGAGCGCGGGCGGGAAGCGCTTGCCGCCGACCCCGATGCGTTCGAGCGCTCGTGGCCGGAGATCCGGCCCGACGACCCGCTGTCGATGATCTACACCTCCGGCACCACCGGCGATCCGAAGGGCGTCGTGCTGTCGCACCGCAACGCGATCCACCAGGCGTACGCGGTGACCGAGCTGCACCACCCGCCGATGCACGCGACCAACATCGCGTACCTGCCGCTCGCGCACATCGCCGAGCGGGAGCTGTCGATCTACCTGCCCATCGTGTGGGCGGGCCACGTCCACACCCTCGCCGACCCGACCGCGGTCGCCGGCGCGCTCGGCCAGGTGCACCCGCAGAGCTTCTTCGGCGTGCCGCGGGTGTGGGAGAAGATGGTCGCGGGCCTGAAGAACATGCTCGGCAGCGTGCCCGAGGACAAGCGCACGGCGTTGCTGCAGGCCAACGAGCTGCTCCAGCAGGGGTACAAGCTCCGCAGCGCGGGAAAGCCGGTGCCCGCGGACCTCGCCGAGAAGATCCGGCAGACCGACGAGACCGTGCTGGCGCCGATCCGGGCGTTGCTCGGCCTCGACCAGCTGCTGGTCGCCTCCAGCGGCGCGGCCGCGCTGCCGGTGGAGATCATCTACTTCCTGGCCGGGCTCGGCGTCGAGATCTGCGAGGTGTGGGGCCTGTCCGAGACGACCGGCGCGGCGACGTCCAACTCCCACGAGGCGTTCCGCGCGGGCTCGGTCGGCAAGCCGCTGGAGGGCGTTGAGGTGAAGGTCGCCGAGGACGGCGAGCTGCTGGTGCGCGGCCCGATCGTGTTCCTCGGCTACCTGCAGGAGGACGGGACGATCCAGGACGCGACCGACGCCGACGGCTGGTACGCCACCGGCGACATCGGCACGATCGACGAAGACGGCTTCGTGACGATCACCGACCGCAAGAAGGAACTGATCATCACTTCCAGCGGCAAGAACATCGCGCCGACCCGCATCGAGGGCCTGCTCAAGGAGCACCCGCTGATCGGCCAGGCGGTCGCGATCGGCGACGACCGCCCGTACGTGACGGCGCTGCTGGTCCTCGACGACGAGATCGCCCCCGGCTGGGCCGCGGCGAACGGCATCGAGGCGGCCCCGGACGAGCTGGCCACGCACCCGGCGGTCCGCGCGGAGCTGGAGCGCGCGGTCGAGTCGGCCAACAGCAGGCTGGCGCGGATCGAGCAGATCAAGCGCTACCACGTGCTGCCGAAGGCGTGGACGCCCGAGTCGGGCGAGCTGACCCCGACGCTCAAGCTCAAGCGCCGGGTCATCAACGACCGGTATTCGGCCGACATCGAAGCGCTGTACGCAGCGGTCCGCGACCCCGAACCGGCCGCGGGCGCCTGACCCCAACCGCCACTTTCACGTGAAAGTGCCGCCTCAGGCGGTCCGCGGGGAGGTCGTCTCCGTCCACTTGCGCAGCCGCGGCGGGACGCGCTTCTCCAGGCCGTAGTTCTCCAGATGCGCGGAGAAGACCTCGTCGAACGCCTTCTGCACGGTCTCGGTGTCCCACACCGGGCGTTCGAGGATCGGCTGCTTGAGGAACGGCTGGCCCATGACGTGCAGCTGCGGGCCGTTGCAGCGGATCATCTGGCCGGTGATGCCGTGCGAGCCGTCGCCGAGGAGGAACAGCACGACCGGCGCGATCCGGGACGGCGTCCGGTCCGGCGGGCAGGCCCGCAGCGAGCGCTCGGACTTCCACACCATCCGCGTGTGCGCGAGCGGGCAGACGGCGTTGACGCGGATGCCGGCGTCTTCGAGGTCGAGCGCCCAGGAGTAGGTCAGCGACGCGACCGCGCCCTTGCTCGCCGCGTACACGCCGAGCTTGCGCTGCCCGAGCGAAGCGCCCGAGGAGATGTTGACGATCGAGCCGCCGGTGCCCGCGCCGACCATGGCCTTGATCGCGGCGAGCCCGGTGTTCACCACGCCCATGACGTTGACCTGCACGAGCTCGCGTGCCTGCTCGGCGTCGTCCTCCCAGGGCAGCGCCTCGTAGTTCAGGCCGGCGTTGTTGACCAGCCCGTCGATGCCGCCGAACTCCTTGACGCACAGGTCGACGATCTCCTGCGCCTCGCCCGCGTCGGCCACGCTGTGCCCGCTGGCGACGGCCCGGCCGCCGTGCACGCGGATGTTCTCCGCCGTCCGCTCGGCCAGCTCGACGTCGATGTCGTTGACGACCACCGCGCCGCCCGCGCGCGCGACGTGCACCGCGAACGCCTCGCCCAGCCCCCGGCCGGCGCCGGTCACCACAACCGCCTTGCCCTGCATCAACCCGTCCATCGTTGCTCCCCGATCTGCCACGCCGGCGGGCGCGTCCGTCCACCCCGGCGGCTCTGTGTCCAGTCTTTGCCCAACGGCGGCGGCGCGGCATCGGCGCGACGACGAGCGGCCGCCGTCCTGCGCCGAGCGAGCCGGGCTCGATCAGCCGGGCTTACCCGTGAACCGGTCACGAGGGGGTGACTGCGGGTCGCTACCGGGGACATCGGCGCGTAGCCGACGGCATACTGTCAGTGTTTCGCGGAGGCAGTCCGTGACTCCCGCGGACGGGGTCGTCACTGGCGAGGCACAATGCGACGGTCCATATTCACTCGATCGGGGGACGGTGGTTACGAGGTGACGACGCGCGCGACACCGCGGCTCCGGGCCGTCCTGGCCAACCGCGAATTCCGCGCGCTGTGGTTCGCCGAGACGCAGTCGATGCTCGGCGACCAGCTGACCATCGTCGCGCTGGCCATCCTGATCTTCGACCGGACCGGCTCGCCGCTGCTGTCGGCCGTCGTCTACTCCCTGACGTTCCTGCCCGCGCTGGCGGGCGGCCTCGGGCTGGCCCAGCTGGCCGACCGGTTCCCGCGGCGCGCGGTGCTGGTCACCGGGTCCTTCGCCCAGGCCGTGCTGATCGGGCTGATGGCGCTGCCGTCGATGCCGATGGGCTGGCTGTTCGCCCTGTTCGTCTGCGCGCGGCTGGCGAACGCGCCGGGCAACGCGGCCCAGAACGCGCTCGGCCGCGAGATCTTCGCCGACGACGACGTCTACCTGCAGAGCCAGGACCTGCGCGGGATCACCAACAACACCGCGATGCTGGCAGGCCTGGCCGCGGGCGGCCTGCTGGTGACGTCCATCGGCACGTCGTGGGCGCTGGCGATCGACGCGTTGACGTTCCTGGTGTCCACCGTCGCCGTGCGGCTGATGGTGCTGCGGCGGCCCGCGGCCGGCAACGGCGGTGCCCCGTGGTTCGGCGCCGTCCGGCAGGTTTTCGGCGACGAACGGCTGCGGGTGCTGCTCTACCTGTCCTGGCTCGTCGGCCTGGCGGTGATCCCGGAGGGCCTCGCGGCGCCGCTCGCCGCCCAGCTGGGCGCGGGCGACCAGGCGGTCGGCTGGCTGCTGGCGGCGGACCCGCTGGGGTTCGTGCTCGGGACGTTCCTGCTGTCGCGGTTCGTCTCGACCGAGCACCGGCGCCGGCTGCTTGGCGTGCTGGCCGCGCTGCCGCTGGCCGCGCTCGCGGCGTTCGCGCTGCGACCGAACCTCGCGGCCGCGCTGATCCTGCTCGCGCTGGCCGGCGCGACGGGTGCGTACGTCATCACGGTGTCGGCCACGTTCATCACGTGGGTGCCCAACGACATCCGGGGCAGCGCCGGCGGCCTGTACCGGACCGGGCTGCGGGTCGCCCAGGGTGTGGGCGTCGGCCTCGGCGGACTGGCCGCGCAGGCGCTCGGTTCGGCGAACGCGACGATCGCGCTCGCCGGGGCGGTGGGACTGCTGCTGGCCGTCCCGGTCGCGCTCGCGTGGCGCCGGGTCGGCGGGGCGGGGCCGGAACCGCTGCGGTCATGAGCGGGGAACCGGCGTCCAGGGGTCGGGACGGATCAGAAGTCACGGTTGGCCATCGGACGCCACCTCTCTGCACGGCCAAGATCATGAATGGCATTCACGGGCAGTACTGGGACAATTCGCAGCTGTTCAGAAGTCGCGGTTGCTCATGGGGACACCTCCATGCGGGGAGAGCTTCGCAGAACCTTTTGTGCCGCGTTCCCGGCAGTTACTCCCGAGGCCGCGGCGGATCCGTTGCTGTGGGATGGTACCCGGCTGCGGAATGCGTGAACACTCTGCCAGGTACCGATGAGATTACTCAAGGGCGGGACTAGGCTGGAAAGGAGGTGACCAATTGCATCCAGGACCGGACGGCGACCCCGGCGCCGGCGGCGGGCCGCCGCCGCGGGACGTGACGACAGGCGAGCCCGCGACCACGACCAGTGGCGCGACGGCGACCGCCCGGGTTCACCACGCGTACTGGCCGCGCAACTGGGCGCTGTGGCGCCGCCGCCCGGTGCAGGTCGCCTTCATGCTGGTGGCCGAAGCCGTCGCGGTCGCGATTCTGGTCGTCGCGTTCGCACGCTCGCCGATTCCGTCCGGAAACGACTGGCTCAATTTCGCGATACTCGCAGCCGGTGCGACGGTGCACATTCAGCTGACCCAGCGGCAGGAGGAACGGCGGCGGAACAGGACCAAAACCGTCCTGATCGACCTCACCGCCGTGTGGACGTTTTCCGCCGCGATGATCCTGCCGGTACCGCTGACGCTTTTCGTCATCGGCGTGATCCGCCTGCAACACTGGTTCATCGCGCGCAGGCCCGCCCACAACTTCATTTTCTCGTCGATCACACACGGCCTCGCAGGGGTGCTGGCGCACCTCACCTACACCGCGCTCGGGCCGCACGTGCTGGGCGCGGACTGGGCCGGATTCCTGCGCGAATTCGGCACGATCGTGCTGACCGGCGCCATCTACGAGGCGATCCAGATCGCGTACGTGGGCGGGGTGCTGCTGCTCGGTTCCCCCGCCGGGCGCACGGTTCGTAACGTCCTCGGCAGCCCGGCCGACAACATGCTCGAAGCGATCACCATCGGCCTCGGCGCGGTGACCGCGATCCTGCTCGCGGCCGTGCCGCCGATGGTGGCGGTGATGGCCGTGGTCACGGTCGTCTTCAATCGCCTTGCCGAACTCGACCAGCTCCAGAACGACGTCCGGACGGACCCGAAAACGGGCATTCTCAACATGCGCGGCTGGTCGGAGTCGGCCGAGCGCGCACTGGAACGAACCACACGATCAGGTGATCAACTGGCGCTCCTGATGGTCGATCTCGACCACTTCAAGTGGATTAACGACACCTATGGACATCCGGCGGGCGACGACGTGCTCCGCACAGTTGCGCAAACTCTCCGCGAAGTGACGAGACCGAGCGACTTGACCGGCCGTTTCGGCGGCGAGGAATTCCTCATTCTGCTGCCGGACATCGACGAAGAGGCCACCTGGGAAGCCGCCGAGCGCATCCGCACGGCAATCGCCAAGCTGCAGATAGTGACAACGGACAAACGCGGCGACCCGGCAACGATCACCGACCGAACGGCCTCGATCGGCGTAGCCCGCCACCCGAGGCACGGCGACACCCTGGAGCGCCTCCTCCAGTCAGCGGACGCGGCGGTCTACCTGGCCAAGGAGAACGGCCGCGACCAGGTGTGTTTCGCCCCGGACGGCGTCACACGGCCAGCCGGACCGTGAGTTCGGCCTTGACGACCACCTCGGCGGAAGTCCCGGCGGCGGCAGGCGCGAGCCGCAGCCGTTCCCCGCGGTAGCCGGCGGACTCCAGCCGCAGGAAGCGGGCGCCGGGTGCGGGCCGGGGATGGCACCAGTGCCGCACGATCCCGGTCCCGGTGGGGTCCCGGGCGAGGAGGAGGTATTCATGGCCGAGGTCGTCGGCGACGCGGCCGAGGCCGTTCCACCAGAGCGCCCGCAGGGTGGGGCCGTGGCGGTCGACGACGAGGTCGACGGGCGGATCGGCCCGGACATCGACGCGGAACCCCTGGGGGCCGAGGTACAGGGAGCGCACGCTGAGGAAGGGGCGGCCGGACTCACCACGACACCGCCCGGCTGAGGCGCTCCCACCGTGCCCAGCACCACGCTGGCCAGCCGAGTCTTCCGAGCCGACCCCACCGCCGCGCTGGCCGACCGGGTCATCGCAGCCGCACGCACCACACCCGCCAGTCCGATCCGCAGCGCAGCCACCCGCCCCACACCCACCGGCCGGATCCGCAGCGCAATCGCCCGCGCGACGCCCACCGGCAGGATCCGCGGCGCAGTCGCACCCACCACATCCGCCAGCCCGATCCGCGGCGCAACCGCACGCCCCACCCTCACCGGCCCGATCCGCAGCGCAGCCACCCGTACCACAGCCACCGGCCGCATCCGCGGCGCACCCGCACGCCCCACACTCACCGGGCCGATTCCCAGCGCAGCCGCACGCACCACGCCCACCGGCCGGATCCGCGGCGCAACCGCACGCCCCACACTCACCAGCCCGATCCCCAGCGCAGCCGCACGCACCACCGCTCCCGGCATCGCCCCCGGCCGCAGTCCGCCCGTCGCTACCCTCCAGGACCAGCACTTCCCGCCCGCAGTCCGCCCGATCCACTTCCGGCACCACCGCAGCAACCACCAGCTCGGCAGCCCGCCGCCCGTCCTCGCCGTCCACCGCCGGCGGCACACCGCGCAGCTCGGCAGCCAGCACCCGCCGTCCGGTCGCCTCCGCCCAGCCCAACGCCGCCGCGCGCAGGCCCGGCTCGGTTCTCATCCGCTCCGGCAGCGGCCGCGGCCTGCGTTCGCCGTGCCGGTGGGCCGCGCGGACCAGCCGGGCTGCCTCCGCCGTCCGCTCGCTCGGCCCGAACAGGCCCGTCATCGCCCGGCCCAGGTCGCTCACCTGGTCAGCCAGCACCACGCGTGCCACCGTCCGCGGGTACCGCACCGCCAGCTCCGCCGGGGCACAACCACGCAGGGCTCCCGCCAGCTCACGCAGCTCCGGCGTCCGCGGTTCACGCAACGCCGCCCCGGGGGCCAGCCTGCGCAGGGCCCGCACCGTGTTCTCCACGGGCACCCCGCCGGGATCGGTCGAGCCCACTGCACGCCCTCCTGGTCGCCGCGCCCCCACTTACCAGTGTGGCCCGGTCCGGCCGGCGCCGGAACGGAAGAACGGGCAGCCCTGCGGGACCGGCCGTCACCCGATCGGGCAGCTTACGGAAAGCCGCACCCGAACCCTGCGGTTATCCCCATGTCCCCCGCACGACCCGGCTGGCACCCTGGAAACCATGCCCGAACCGCCCCCTCTCCGCCGACCCTGGTCGACGTCCGGCTGGCTGCTGCTGGTCCTGCTCGTCGTGTTCGCGTTCGGGCTGATCGCGTCACGCCCGCCGGCGCCACCGGACCAGGGTCCGCCCACCGGGGACGTCCTCGCCGCGCAGAACGCCATCGAGGCACTCGTCCACCCCGGCCCGCGTCCGGACGCGCTCGCCCTGCTGCCGAAGGACTTCACCGCGCTCAGCGGCGTCACGCCGGGCATGCTGACAGCCCGCGACGGCACCGTCCGCGCCGTGCACACCGACGGCGGCTGCTCGACGCCCTGGGGCGACGACAACACGAAGTGGGACTACGCCGTCCCGTGCAAAGCCCACGACCTCGGCTACGACCTCCTGCGCTACGCCGACCGCAAGGGTCACCCGCTCGGCCCCGAAATCCGCGCGGCACTGGACAGCAGGCTCTCGGCCGACATGCACCACACCTGCGACCTCAACCCGATGAACTCGGCGCTCACCTGCCGCGTCGTCGCGTCCCTCTACTCGGCCGGGCTCGTGGTCAACTCCTGGCACCAGCGCTGGGGCCCGCCGGTCGGCGACCCGATCGGCCCGATGGTCGCCGGCGTGCTGGTGATCGGCTGCCTGCTGGTCTTCCGGCTGCGCGGCTGGTTCCACGCCCGCCGCCGCACCCCCGCCCCGGTCCCCGCCGCGCCGGCGTCGGTCGGGCAGTGGGCGCTGCTCGGCGCCGGCGGGGTCGTGCTCCTGCTGCTCGGCGAATCGGTGACGGCGCTCGCGCACTGGGCCGGGGCGCCCGAACCGGCGTTGTGGCCGCTGACCTGGCTCGCCCAGCTCGTCCCGCTGATCTTCTTCGCCGGCGGCCACCTCAACGCGGCCGGCTGGCGCGCCGAGCAGGACGCGGGCGGCGGCTACCGCCACTACCTGGCCGAACGCGCCAGCCCGCTGCTGCGGCCCGCGTTGATCTTCGCGGTCGTCGCGCTGCTGACGCCGCTGGCCCTCGAACTCCTCGGCATCCCGGCGGGGACGACGGCGACGGTGATGCGGATCGCGCTGCACCCGCTGTGGCTGCTCGGGGTGTACCTGCTGACCATCGTCTGCGCTCCCCCGCTGCTGGCCCTGCACCGCCGGGCGCCGGTCACCGCCGCCGTCGGGCTGCTCGCGCTGGTGGGTGCCGGTGAGGTGACGGCGAGCTGGTCCGGGTCGCCGTTGCCGCGCTACGCGGCGACGTTCGCCCTCGCGCTCCTCGCCCAGCAGCTCGCCTTCGCGCACGCCGACGGCGTACGGCCTTCCCGGCGTCTGCTCGGCTTCGCCGCCGCGGCCGGTGTCGCGGGCCTGGCCGGGATGAGTGTCCTGCGCGGCGGGCCACCCGTCCTGCTCGGCAGCCCGGGCGCTCCCGCGGCGCTCTCGGCGCCGGTGTGGGGCGTGCTGCTGCTCGGCCTGGTCCAGCTGGGCGTGCTGGGGCTGCTCGCCCGGCCGCTCGGCAGGCTCGGTGCCCGGCCCGCCGTCGACGGCGCGTGCCGGTTCGTGCTGCGCGCGCCGATGAGCCTCTACCTGCTGTTCCTCGCCGCGATGCTGCTGCTGGTCGCCGTCGTCCACCTCCCCGGGCGGATCGCCGACGGCCTGAGCTGGCTGGTCCGGCCGCGGACGCTGGTCGCGATCGGGCTGCTCGCGGTGCCCGCGACCTGCGTGTTCTGGTGGTTCGAGCGGCACGCCCACGGTGACCGCGCGCCCCGCGCGGCCGAGCACCCCGGCCGCCGGACGGCGGTGCTCACCCGGGCCGCGGCCGGGCTCGGCATCGGCTACGCGACGCTCGGCGTCTTCGGCTTCGCGCTCACCCGCTTCGGCGGGGTGGCCGCCGACGCCGACCTGCTGGGCCTGCGGCTCGACCCCATCCAGAGCCTGGTGCACCTGCTGCTCGGGGTCTTCCTGCTGCACACGATCCGGATCGGCGCCGGCGCGGCGACCGGCACCTGGCTGGCCACCGCGCTCGCCTGCGCACCCTCGCTGCTGTTCGCCGCCGACGACGTCACGCCCGGCCTGCTGGGCGTCACCCTGCACGCGGTGACGGCCGGGTTCGCGCTGCTCGCCGCCGCCGGGACCCTGCTGCCCGCCAGGCGGCCGGCGAACCTGACGTCGTGACCAGGCACGATTGCCGCGGATGCGGGAAACTGGGTGGTGCACGACACATTCACAGGGGGATGTGTAACGCTACGGCAACCCGGGGACGGCACCATGCGTCCCAACCCCAGTACCACCGATCGAAGCAGTGAGGAGTCGCCCGCGTGGATCACCCGCCTCGGAACGGGCAAGGCGGCCGCCGCCCCGCCCGGCCCTGGCAGGAAGAGCCAGGCCGGCGCACCCCACCGCCCCGCCGCCCCGCGCCCCGCCGTGACCCGGTGGACGTCCGCCGTGCCGCGCCGGACCGCCGTCCCCAGCCGCGCCCGGCGCCGCGGGCCCGCCGCAACTCCTTCCGCGGCGCGAAGGTCGCGGTCACCGTGGTGTCGCTGCTGGTGATGGGCCTGACCGGGTACGCGTGGGCGGCCATGCAGGGCCTGGTGAACGGGCTGAACTACGCGAACGTGATCAGCGACGACGCCGGTGGCGACAAGCCCGCCGACGGCGCCCGCGACATCCTGCTGGTCGGCCTCGACAGCCGCACCGACGCCCAGGGCAACCCGCTGCCGCGCGAAGTGCTCGACGAGCTGCGCGCCGGGGACTCCGACGGCGAGCTCAACACCGACTCCCTGATCTTCGTGCACATCCCGAACGACGGCAGCAAGGCCGTCGCGATCTCGCTGCCGCGCGACACCTACGTCGACATCCCCGGCGGCTTCGGCAAGCACAAGATCAACTCCGCGTACGCGAGGGCGATGCTGCAGGCCCGCAAGGACCTGCAGAAACAGGGCGTCACCGACCCGAAGGAGCTCGACGTCAAGGCCAACCAGGCCGGGGCGAAGGAGCTGATCCAGACTGTCGAGAAGCTCACCGGCTCGACCATCGACAACTATGCCGCGGTGAACCTGCTCGGCTTCAGCGACATCACCAAGGCCATCGGCGGCGTCGACGTCTGCCTGAACAACAACGTCAAGGACGAGTACTCCGGCGCGAACTTCACCAAGGGCCAGCACACGATCTCCGGCGTCGAGGCGCTCGAGTTCGTCCGCCAGCGCCACGGCCTGCCGCGCGGCGACCTCGACCGCGTGGTCCGGCAGCAGGTGTTCATGGCGGGCATGGCCCGCAAGGTGCTCTCGGCAGGCACGCTGACCAACCCGTCGAAGCTCAACGACCTCATCGAGGCGATCAAGAAGTCGGTCGTGCTCAACCAGAACTGGGACATCTTCGGGTTCGCCCAGCAGATGAAGGGCCTGACCGGCGGCCAGCTCGAGTTCCGCACCATCCCGGTGAAGAACGTCGAGTACAAGACGCCCGAGGACGGGGTCGCCATCCAGGTCGACCCGGCCGAGGTGAAGCAGTTCGTGCAGGGACTGGCAGGGCCGCCGCCGGGCCAGCAGTCGCCGACGGCGCAGCAGGCCGACACGAACGCCAACAAGGCGACCACGGTCGACGTCCGCAACGCCTCCGGCCGCACGGGCCTCGCGGCGAGCGTCGCCAAGACCCTCGAAGGCAAGGGCTTCACCTCCGGCGAGACGTCGAACGCGACCTCGCGCAAGACGACGGTGATCTGGGTGCCCAAGGGCGGCAAGGACGCCGGCCAGGCCGTCGCGGACGCGCTCGGCGGCTCGCCGACGATCCAGGAGGACAAGAGCGTCCAGTCCGGGCACGTGACGGTGTTCCTCGGCGCCGACTACCAGGGGCCCAGCTCGAACGCCAGTGGTGCCGGCGCGGCCACGGGTCCGACGTCGCAGGCCGCCGCGCCGCCGCCGGACACCGAAGAGGACAAGCCCATCACCGCCGAGGGCGTGCCCTGCGTCAACTGAGCCGGTCGGCCACCTGCCGTTAACCCGTTCGGCCTAACTCGCGCAATAGGTATCAAAGACATGCCCGAAATCGCGTAAGGGCCGGGCCCCAGCGCACTTACATACACGTGAGGGTGCACCTGCACGGGAATTATCACGCCCGTGCGGGGGCCGCGGGAGCGCACGGCAGGGGACATTGATGTGCTGATCGACGCTGAGGAGTACCAGCGGATCCTCGGAGACGAGCTCCGCAAGCTCCGGCGCAGCCGAGGATGGACGCGCAAGGAGCTGAACCAGCACCTGCAGAGCGAGATCTCGCTCCAGACGCTGGCCACCTACGAACTGGGCACCCGGCAGTGTTCCGTGGTGCGCCTGGTCGAGCTCTGCGTGGCGATGGACGAGCTCCCCCAGGACCTGCTGGCGAAGGTGCACCGCCGCGTGTTCGTCGACGAGCCCGGCCGCGTCCGCGTCGACCTGCGCAAGATCGTGGCCGACGCCCCCGCCGACCTCCTCCCGCTGCGCCGCTGGGCCGAGGACCGGCTCCGGCAGGCCGGCGAGCACGAGGCCGCCGAGATCGCCCTCGACCTGCCCGCGCTGGAACGCATGGCCGAGCTGTGCGGGCTGCCGACCGTCGACCTGATCGCGCGCCTGCGCCGCTACGTTTCCCGCTGACCGCGGGCCCTCACCGGCTCCCGCCACCGGTGAGGGCCCGCCCCGGCCCGGGTCAGCCGACCAGAAAGTCCTCGCGCCGCACCTTCCGCGTCTCCAGCCAGTACCGCCAGGTGAAGCCGGGCCAGATCGTGCGGTTGACGCCCTTGGCGTCCAGGTACCAGCTCTTGCAGCCGCCGCGGGTCCAGATGCCCCGCGCCAGCTTGCGCTGGATCCGTTCGTTGAACCGCTCCTGCACCTCGGGCTTCGGCTCGATGGCCCGCCCGCGGGCCAGCCGCAGCGCCTCGGCGATGTAGGAGATCTGCGCCTCGATCATGAACACGACGGAGTTGTGCCCGAGGCCGGTGTTCGGGCCGAGCAGGAAGAACAGGTTCGGGAAGCCGGCGACGGTGATCCCGAGGTGCGTCCGCATGCCCTCGGTCGCCCACTCCTTGCCGAGGTTGCGCCCGTCGCGGCCGACGATCTCCAGGTCGTCGAAGGCGTCGGTGACGTGGAAGCCGGTGCCGTAGATGATCACGTCCGCCGGGTGCTCGACCCCGGCGGCGTCGACGACGCCGTGTTCGCGGACCTCCCGCACGCCGCCGGTCACGACGTCGACGTTGTCCCGCGCCAGCGCCGGGTAGTAGTCGTTGGAGATGAGCACGCGCTTGCAGCCCATGGTGTAGTCCGGGGTGACCTTGCGCCGCAGCTGCGGGTCCTTGATCGCGCGGTCGATGGTGCGCCGGGCCAGCCGCTGGCCGAGCTTCATCACCCACGGCTGCCCGTTGAAGCCGATCGCGCGGGCTTCGAGCAGCCAGTACAGCAGTGACCGGTAGGCGCGCTGGGCCGGCGGGAACGCCCGGAACAGCGTGCGGGTCCGCCCGGACATCTCGTGGTCGGCCTTGGGCATGACCCACGGCGGCGTCCGCTGGAACAGCGTCAGCCGCTCGACGTCCGTGACGATCTCGGGCACGAACTGGATCGCGCTGGCGCCGGTGCCGATCACCGCGACCTTCTTGCCGGTGAGGTCGACGTCGTGGCGCCAGCGTGCCGAGTGGAACGCCGGGCCGCGGAAGTCCTCGATCCCGGGCAGGTCCGGGATCAGCGGCAGGTGCAGGGCGCCGACCCCGGCGACCAGCGCGTCCGCCACGAACTCGTCGCCGCCCCTCGTGGCGACGTGCCAGCGGTTCTCCTCGGCGTCCCAGCGGGCGCCGGTCATCTCCTGGCCGAACCGGATGAACCGGCGCAGGTCGTGCTTGTCGGCGACTTCGCGCAGGTAGCGCCAGATCTCCGGCTGCGGCGAATAGGCCCGCGACCAGCCCGGGTTCTGCTCGAAGGAGAACGAGTACATGTGCGACGGGATGTCGCAGGCGCACCCGGGGTAGGTGTTGTCCCGCCAGGTGCCGCCGACGTCGTGCGCCTTCTCGAGGATGACGAAGTCGTCCCGGCCCTCCTTGCGCAGCTGGATCGCCATCCCGAGACCGGAGAACCCGGTCCCGACGATGACGACGCCGGTCTCCTCGCCCATGACGCCTCCCGGTTCCTGTTACTCGTCGTCCAGCTTACTCAGAGTAGGTTACTACCGGTAGAGTGTTGCCCGTGACCACCGCCAAGCGCAAGCGCATGCCCCGGGCCGAGCGGGAACGGCAGATGATCGAGGTCGCCGAGCAGGTGTTTTCGGCACGCGGCTACGCGGCGGCGTCCATGGACGAGATCGCCGAGCTGGTGGGCGTCTCGAAGCCGATGCTCTACGAGTACTTCAACTCGAAGGAAGGCCTGCTCCTGGCCTGCATCCGGCAGTCGCGGGCGGTGCTGCGCGAGGTCACCGAGCAGGCGACGGTCGGGGCGGCAGACGCCGAGGACGCGCTGCGGCGCGGCCTGCTGGCCTTCTTCGTCTTCATCCGGGAGCGGCGCCAGGCGTGGTCGCTGCTGCGGCACGAGATGGCGCTGATCGGCACGCCCGCCGCCGACGAGGTCGAGGAGACCCGCCGCCAGCAGACCGACCTGATCGCCGCGCTGATGAGCGGCCACTTCGACAGCGAGGACGACCTGCGGGCCGAAGCCGCTGCGGAATTCGTGGTCGGCGCGTGCGAACGCCTCGCAATCTGGTGCGAGCGGCACGAGGAAGTGAGCCCCGAGACAGCCACCGAGTACGCGATGGACGTGCTGTGGAGCGGCCTGCGTGCCCGCGCACGGACGCATTAGGCCATTCGGTCGTTACTCAGCGCTGTCGTGTCTTGTGACACAGAGTTGCTCTACGGTATCGAGGACACGGTAGAAAGTGTGCTGGACTTTCGCGACCGGAGGAGGGGCGCGGGAACCACGTCACGAAAACGCGGTGGCCGAGTCACGGTTGTGTAAGGATGCTGGTGAGGGAGAGGGGCGTGAGGCAGATGGTGGAAACGATCACGGCGACGTACGTCCAGGAAGACGCCGACTGGGCGATCACGGTCAGCGGCCGTGGCAAGGAGCTGACCGCCCGGGCACCCGGCATCATCGCGGCGCGCGACCGGGCCGACCAGCTGGTCGAGCAACTCGCCGACGGCGCGAAGACGACGGTGGTGCACCTGCTCAACGGCAGTGCGCTGGACTTCACCAGCGCATACATGAGTGCCCGGCTGACGCTGCCGAAGCTCCCGCCGCTCGAGGTCCCGCCGCCCGGCAGCGTGCCGAAGCAGCAGACCCCGGCCACGGCGGAGAAGAAGCCGCAGCTGCCGCCGAGCAAGCAGCTCCCCAAGGAGGTCGAGGACCGCAAGGCCCCGGCCGAGCCGGCGCCCGCCGCGGAGAGCAAGGCGCCGGCCAAGCAGGCCTGAGCGCTACTTGAGGAGCTTGCGCACCAGCAGGACGAACACGAGCACGCCCGCGCCGATCAGCGGGTACTTGACCTTGGGGTTGTCCAGCTTGGCGCGCACGCCGTCCTTCGCCGCGTCCGCAAGCTTCTTCGGGTCGGCCTTGACGGTCAGCTGGTCGAGCGTCGCCGCCAGGGCCGTCCTGGCCTGCTCGATCTCACGCTCGATCGTCTCGGGATCGCGGGCCACGTGTCCTCCTCGCCGGCAAGGGACTTGCAGGCCCCAACTTAGTCGACCGCCCCGCCGCCGCCGCACGGGCCACGCCGCACGCTAGGCTTCCGGGTACTGGGGGCCCGTAGCCCAATTGGCAGAGGCACATGGTTTAGGTCCATGCCAGTGAGAGTTCGAGTCTCTCCGGGCCCACTCAGCCGCCGTCGCACAGGCATCGCTCACACGCCTCGACGAAGACACGCACGGCGTGACGTTCCTCCCCCGCCCGCCACACGACCGCGAGTTCGGCGGGTGCCAGGCCGGTGACCGGGCGGCAGACGATGTCGTCCCGCTGGTAGATCTGCGCGTTGCCCGCGGAAAGCAGTGCCACGCCGAGGCCGGAGCCGACGGCTTCGAGGGATTCCTCGGCGGTTTCGGCCTCGGCGACGACCCGCGCCGGCGCCGGGCTCCGGTCGTTTCCCAGCCAGAACTCGCGAAGCGGCCCGGCCGAGCGCGGCAGCGCGATGAACGGCTCCCCCGCCAGCTCGCTCAACGGAACCGCTTCGCGCGTGGCGAGCCGGTGACCGGCGGGCAGCGCGACCCACCGGTCTTCGGTGGCGACGACCTTGCGCGGGAACCCTTCCGGGACCGGCAGCCAGGCGACGGCGACGTCGACCTCGCCGCTGTCGAGCCCCACCGTCGGGTCGCTCCACGCGATCTGCCGGAACAGCAGCCGCCACTGCGGCAGTGCGGTCGCCATGGCCGCGGTGACCCGGGGGAGGAGACCGCGGCCGATCCGGGTGTGGAAGCCGACCGTCAAGGTCCTTCGCTCGGCCGCGGCCGCGTCGGCGAGCGCCCGCTGCGCGGCCTCCCACTGGCCGATGACCTGCCGGGCCTGCGGCAGCAGCGCCGCGCCCGCGGCCGTCAGTGCGACCGTGCGATGGTCGCGGTCGAAGAGCGCGACCCGCAACACCGTCTCCAGCCGGCGGATCTGCTTGCTCAGCGACGGCTGGGCGATGAACAGGCGGACGGCCGCCTTGGTGAAACTCAGCTCCTCCGCCACCGCGACGAAGTACCGCAGGTCCCGGACATGGACATCCATAGCCACAGGCTATGACCACAGGTCTTGGACGCCACCCGCCGGACCACCGGACGATGAACCCGATCAGCGAGTCACGGCGAAGGGCACCAGGGATGGAACTGGGAGTATTCGGACTGAACGCCAAGGCCACCCTCGGCCCGGCCGAGACGGTCCGGCTGGCGCGGCTGGCCGAGGACCTCGGCTATGCGTCGTGGTGGGTGGGCGAGCACGTGGTGCTCCCAAGTCCCCGGGTGCCGGAGTCGCCGATGGACCCGGCGGACCCGATCCTCGACCCGCTGGTGCACCTGTCCTACGTCGCGGCCGTCACGCGGCGGCTGGAACTCGGAACCGGGATCGTGATCCTGCCGCAGCGCAACCCCCTCGTCCTCGCCAAGCAGGCGGCGAGCCTGGACGTGCTGAGCGGCGGCCGCCTGCTGCTCGGGGTGGGTGCCGGGTACCTGGAACCCGAAATGCGCGCGGTCGGGGTGGCGATGGCCGACCGGGGCAGGCGCACCGACGAATACCTCGACGCCATGACCGCGTTGTGGACCGAACCGGCTCCCGCCTACCAGGGCCGGTTCGTCTCCTTCCGCGACGTGGACGCCCATCCGCGCCCGGCGCGGCCGCGGATCGTGGTCGGCGGGCACAGCCCCGCCGCGTTCCGCCGCGCGGTCGCCCGCGGTCACGGCTGGTTCGGCAACGGCACCCTCGAGGACCTGACCCGCCACCTCGCCGGGCTCCGGCGGGCCGCGGACGAGGTCGAGCGCCCGCCGCGGCTGGGCAGGTTGGAGATCACCTTCATGCCGCTCGACCCGGTGGTGGTCCAGCCACGCGACGCCGCGCGGTACGCCGAGCTCGGCGTGGACCGCCTCCTGGTCTACCCGCTGCCGCTGGAGGATCCGGCGGACGTCGCCCGGTTCCTGGAACGCCACGCCACCCTGCGGCCGTGAGCGGCGCTCAGTGCGTTTCGACGGTGACGTGCGGCGCCAGCGCCCGGAGGAAGTCGGCCGCGTCGAACATCTCGCCCGCCGGCGCGAGGCCCTTGACCAGGGTCCGTCCGGACAGGATCCGCTCGACCGCCTCCACCGCCAGCGGTGCCGTCACCGCGTAGATGTCCTTGCCGCGGGCGGTGATCCGGCGTTCCCCGCCGCCCGCGCGGACCACGACGTCCACCACGAACGTCTCCGCGGCGTCCCGTTTGCCGCCTGCCCTCAGGTCGGTGACCGCGTCGACCGTCATGTACGTCGTCACGTCGCGGACCTGCAGGTGGCGCGGGATCGTGATGATGTCGGCCATCGAGAACTCGCCGAAGACCGCGCGGGTGCCCAGCGGCTCCGGGAACTCCCAGTCCAGCGTCGGCAGGGCGTCGTCGCGGTACTCCAGGCGGCCGCCCGCGTAGCGGATGCGCTTGCTGCCCCGGCGTTCCCGGGACACCTCGCCCGAGGCGAGGGTGCCCGCCGTCGGGCGCCAGCCGCTCAGGCCGTACGCGATGTGCACCTCGTCGGCCGACGTCCGGCCGTCCAGCGCCGCCGTCGCCAGGAGGTCGCCCAGGCCGCCGAAGAACGCCATCGCGGGCACCACCACCGTGTCGGTGGTCAGCTCGAAGGTGTCCAGGTTGGCTTCCAGCTCGGCGGCGACGTCCACGTACGGGACGCCCGCGCGGACGGCCGCCTCGATCACCGGTTGGGCCGTCGCGGCGAACGGGCCCGCGCAGTTGATCACCGCCGCCACGCCGTCGAAGGCGCGGTCGAGTGCCGCCGGGTCGTCGACCGGCGCCGGGCGCCCGCCCGGCAGCTTCGCCGCGTCGCGGCCGGAAAGGACCGGGGTGAACCCGCGTTCGCGCAGCTCGCCGACCACGAAGCGGCCGGTGTGTCCGTAAGCGCCGTAAACCAGTACCGAAGTCATGCGGCAATCCTGACGACCGTCCCGCCCCGGCGACAGTGTCCGGAACGACGTGATCCGTACACTTCCGGACATGCACACTGTCGCGCTCGCCGCCACCGACGGGATGCTCGCCTTCGAGCTGACCATCGCCACCGAGGTCTTCGGCGAGAACCCGCGGTACGACTTCGCCGTGTGCGGCGACCACGCCGTCCGGGTCGGCCGGTTCCTGCTGGAGCCGGACCACGGGCTCGACCGGCTCGCGAGCGCGGGCACCGTGCTCGTGCCGGGCTGGGCCGACGTCGACGCCGATCCGCCCGCCGAGCTGGTCGACGCGGTGCGCACGGCCCACGCGCGGGGTGCGCGGGTGGCGTCGCTCTGCACGGGAGCGTTCGTCCTGGCCGCCGCGGGCCTGCTGGACGGCCTGCGCGCGACCACCCACTGGGCGCACACCGACGTCCTCGCCGCCCGCTACCCGCGGGTGACGGTCGACCCGGACGTCCTCTACGTCGACAACGGCAGCGTGCTGACCTCCGCGGGCAAGGCGGCCGCGATGGACCTGTGCCTGCACCTGGTCCGCGCCGACCACGGCCCGTCGGTCGCCAACGCGGCCGCGCGCCGGCTGGTCGTCCCGCCGCACCGGGCAGGCGGCCAGGCCCAGTTCGTCACCACCCCGGTCCCGGCGCGGGACGACCACCCGCTGGCCGCGCTGCTGCCGTGGATCACCGAACGGCTCGACCAGCCGCTGACGGTCGAGGATCTCGCCCGCGAAGCGAAGATGAGCTCCCGCCACCTTGGCCGTCACTTCCGCGCGGTGACCGGCACGACGCCCCTGCAGTGGCTGCTGACCCAGCGCATCCGCCGCGCACAGGAACTGCTGGAGAACACCGACGCGGGCATCGACGTCATCGCAGGCTCGGTCGGCATGGGCACCGCGACGACGTTGCGGCGCCACTTCAGCCGCGCGGTCGGCGTCCCGCCGGACACCTACCGCCGCACCTTCCGCGGCCGGTAGTTCCGATCCGTTCAAGACCGGCGGCCGGGCGGGCTGCCACGCTGGCCGCATGGCTGTGCACCTTTCCGCGGCGGCGTCCTTCATGGCGACCCACGCCCGCCTTCTCGACCGTCGCCGCTTCGAGCTGCTTCGCGGCGAAACCGACGTCAGTGCGGTACTCGCCGCCGTCGACGGATACCGCAATCCCGACGGCGGCTACGGCTGGGGCCTCGAACCGGACCTGCGGGCGCCGGAAAGCCAGCCCGGTGGTGCCCTCCACGCCTTCGAGGTGTTCGAGGAGATCGCGCCGGAGACGAGCCCGCACGCGGGCCGCCTGTGCGACTGGCTGGCGTCGGTGTCCACATCGGACGGTGGCCTGCCCTTCGCACTGCCCGTGGCGGATTCCGCCGGCTGCGCGCCCTTCTGGGTGCAGGCCGATCCCGCGGCGGCCACGCTGCAGAGCACCGCGTTCGCCACGAGCGTGGCGCTGCGCGTCGCGCGGCACGACCGGGCGGTCCGCGAACACCCGTGGACGGCGGCCGCGACGCAGTACTGCTTCCGTGCCATCCGCGAGCTTTCCTCGGCACCGCACGCGATCGCGCTGTCGTTCGCGGTGCGGTTCGCCGACGCGGCCTGCGACTTCCACGCGGAAGCGCCCGCGCTGCTGGACCACCTGGCCGCCTTTGTCCCGGCCGACGGCCTGGTCCCGGTCGAGGGCGGTTCGGACGGCGAAACGCTGCGCGCCCTGGACTTCGCGCCGCTGCCGGACCGTCCGGCGCGCGCGTTGTTCACCGGCAGCGTGATCGACGCCGAACTGCGCCGGCTCGCGGACGGGCAGCAGGACGACGGGGGCTGGCGGGTGGATTTCGCGAGCTTCTCCCCCGCCGCGGCCCTCGACTGGCGGGGCTACGCCACGGTCCGTGCGGTGGCGATCCTGCAGCGCCACGGCCTCGCCTGAAGCTCTACACGGGAGATACCGAGGTTCACTCGACCGTGGGGTATCGACGTTGCTTCGGGTGAGGACGCACCGGTGTCCCGCTGCCGCCGAACGGCCGAACCCGGCGGACGGCTTCCCCCGGCCGTCACGCGGCTTCCGGCGGCCCCGGCCGAACCCGTACTGTGACGGAGGAAGCCGGTTCCCGGAGGTGAAGCATGTCGTCGCGCAACCCGTTGCGCTGGGTCGCCCGCTGGGCCGACTGGTTCGAGGAACGCGGCGTGTACGTGCCGGGGGAAGAGAGCCGCGCGGTCGACCCGGTCCGCGATTTCGGCTGGTTGATGGCCGCGTGGGTGGCCGGGGTGGCGATCTTCATCCTGTTGTTCGCGCTCGCGGTTTAAGTGGCATGTCGGCAGTGATTGTCACCAGCCGTGCCGTTCCGGTCACGGATTGGCCACGGGGTGGCACCAGGTCCGCGACAACCCGCGGTCGCGCCTCGTAACCGCGCGCGATCACGGCCAGAGTGGAGCGGGTTCGCCCGGCAATCCCCCGTTGCCGACGGCACCCGACCCGCCGACTGGAGTACCCGCGATGGCGCTCGCGCGCACGTGCAAGATCATGTTCACCACAGGACTGCTTTCCCTGGCGGTGGCGTGCGGGGTCCCCGCGGCACACGACGGCACGGCGGCACTCGGCGCGGCGGGCTCGCCCGCGGGCGCCGGAGCGACGGCCGCACCGGCGGGCAACGACCTGGAGTTCGGCGCCGACCACCGGTTCGCCACGGGCCTGACGATCTCGGTCGGCGCCCCCACGTCGTTCCGTCCCAGCCCGGCGGCGTACCCGCAGAGCCCCCGCGGCGCGGCCTTCGACGTCCAGCTGACCAACGACGGTTCGACGACGTACAAGCTGTCGGGCCTGGCGGTCACCGCCACCTCCGGCGGGAACCCGGTCCAGCAGGTGGTGGACACGGCGCAGGGCTTCACCGGCATCACCGACGCGGGCAAGGACGTGCTGCCAGGCCGCTCGGTCCACCTGACGCTGGCGTTCGCGGTGCCGAAGGAGCAGACGCAGCTCCGGCTGCAGATCCGCCCGAGCGCGAACGACGCCACGGTGGTCACCTACTGCGGTCCCGCCTGAGCCGCCGCGGTTAGGCTCGGGCCATGACCGAGCGCCTTTCCCCCGGTGACCCTGCCCCGGACTTCACCCTGCCCGACAGCGAGGGCAAGGAGGTGTCCCTGAGCGACTTCCGCGGCCAGTCGGTGGTGGTGTACTTCTACCCGGCGGCGAGCACCCCGGGCTGCACGAAGCAGGCCTGCGACTTCCGCGACAACCTGGCGGAGCTGAACGACGCGGGCTACCAGGTCGTCGGGATTTCCCCGGACACGCAGGCGAAGCTGGCCAAGTTCGTCTCGAACGAAGGCCTGACGTTCCCCCTCCTGGGCGACCCGGACAAGACGGTGATCTCGGCGTGGGGCGCGTATGGGGAGAAGAAGAACTACGGGAAGACCTACCTGGGCGTGATCCGGTCGACGTTCGTGGTCGACCCGGAGGGCAAGATCGCGCACGCCTGGTACAACGTCCGGGCGACCGGCCACGTGGCGAAGCTGATCCGCGACCTCGGCCTGGCTTCTTGACCTCGACCTTGGTGGAGATCAGAGCATGGGGTCATGGCTGATCTCACCCAGGGCGTGACCGAGCTGGTCCTCGAAGCCCGCGACCTGCAAGCCTCCGAACGCTTCTACACCCAGGTCCTCGGCCTCCCGGTGGTCCTCCGCTGGGAGGGCCCGGCCTGGAAACACCGCGAAGCCGTCTGGGTCCAGTCCGGCGACCGGACGCGCATCGGCCTCTGGAAGCCCACGACGGGCATCGCGAACGCCCGGCCGGGAGCCCACGTCCACTTCGCGATGACGGTCGCCGAGGAGGACTACGACGCCGCTGTCGCACGGGCGCGTGCGGAAGGCGCGCACGTCGACGAGGTCTACTTCGGCGACGATCCGGCCGCGCCCGGGCAGCGCAGTGCCTACCTCACCGATCCGGACGGCCACGTCGTCGAACTCTGGACCCGGGACGTCGCCACCCAGGTCGACGCCGGGCCGCCGCACGCCGTCACGCCGGACGTCCCCGGCCTCTAGCGTCCCGCGTCTGAGGTTCGTTGACAGTGGCTGGGCGATGCGCGTCGGCGCCGGACAACGCAGGCCGAAATCCGTCGTCGGTGGACGCGATGGCGTGGGCTGAAAGGCGCTTTCCTCGCATCTGACGAGACGAAAGGCCCGTTCGCTGCACCGGATGAGACGAAGGCGCCTTTCAGCCCACCGGAAGCTGATCTCGCCGCGACAGACCAGGCTCTAGGCCAGTTCCCGCAGAGCCGGGAGCAGGGCGCGCAGCGCCCGTCCGCGGTGCGACACCGCGTCCTTCTCCGCCGGCTCCATCTCCGCCGACGTCCTGGTCTCCCCGTCCGGCTGGAAGATCGGGTCGTACCCGAACCCGTTCGTCCCCCGGCGCGAGCGCACCAGGGTCCCGCGCCACTCACCGCGGACCACGGTCTCCTCGCCCGACGGCAGCACCAGCGCCGCCGCGCAGACGAACTGCGCACCGCGGCGCTCGTCCGGGACGTCGCGCAGCTGGCCCAGTACCAGGTCCAGGTTGGCTTCGTCGTCGCCGTGGCGGCCCGACCAGCGGGCCGACAGCACTCCCGGCATCCCGTTCAGTGCGTCGACCGCGATTCCCGAGTCGTCCGCGATGGCGGGCAGGCCCGTTGCCGCGACCGCGTCGCGGGCCTTCGCCACCGCGTTGCCTTCGAAGTCCGGGGCCGTCTCGGGTGCCTCCGGGAACGGCGGCACGTCCGCCAGACCCAGCACCTCGATGCCGGAAAGGCCTTCCGCCGCAACGATCCGCCGCAGCTCGTCCAGCTTCTTCGCGTTGCGCGTCGCCAGGAGCAGCTTCGTCACTTCGAGCCCTTCTTCTTGTCCGGACGCGGTTCCGGCAGCTCGCCGGGGTACGGCAGCGCCAGCGCCTCGTTCTGCAGCCGGGTCAGTTCCGCGCAGCCCGCCAGTGCCATGTCCAGCATCGTGTCCAAAGTGGACCGGGCGAACGTCGCACCCTCGCCGGTGCCCTGGACCTCGATCAGCGTGCCCGCGTCGGTGGCCACCACGTTCATGTCGACCTCGGCGCGCGAGTCCTCTTCGTACGGCAGGTCCAGCCGCACGCGGCCGTCCACCACGCCGACGCTCACCGCGGCCACCGACGACGACAGCGGCTGCGGGTCGTTGAGCCGGTTCGCCGCGCCCAGCCACGTGATCGCGTCCGCCAGCGCCACGTAGCCGCCGGTCACCGCCGCCGTGCGGGTGCCGCCGTCGGCCTGGATGACGTCGCAGTCGATGACGATCGTGTTCTCGCCCAGCGCCGCCAGGTCGATGCAGGCCCGCAGCGACCGGCCGATCAGCCGCGAGATCTCGTGCGTGCGGCCGCCGATCCGGCCCTTGACCGACTCGCGGTCACTGCGGGTGTTGGTCGCCGACGGCAGCATCGCGTACTCGGCCGTCACCCAGCCGAGGCCCGAGCCGGCCCGCCAGCGCGGCACCCCTTCGGTGACGCTCGCCGCGCACAGCACCCGCGTGTTGCCGAATTCGATCAGCACCGAGCCCGCCGGCCACTGCTGGAACCCCCGGGTGATCTTGATGTCACGGAGCTGGTCGTCGTTCCTGCCATCTTTTCGAGCCACGGGAGCACTCTAGGACCGGCCACCCGGACCGCCGCCACCGCGTCACACCCACAGTAATTCAGCGCACGTTGACTTAGCTCGACCCCGGGTGCAGAATTCATCACACGATGAATTGAGGTGGGGACGATGGTCAAGCGGGTCCTGAAGGTCCTGGGTGTCGCGGCAGTGGGCGTGCTCGCCGTCCTGACCCTGCGCGACAAGCTGCCGGCGCCGTCCGACGTCCTCACCGCGCTACGCGGCGGCGACACCGGCTGGCTGCTGGCCGGCGCGCTCGCCGAGTTCGCCTCGATGGCCATGTTCGCCCGCCAGCAGCGCCGCCTGCTCATCGCCTTCGGCGTGCGGCTGCCCCGCCACCGCGCGCTCGCGCTCTCCTACAGCCGCTCCGCGATCTCGATCAGCCTGCCCGCCGGGTCGGCGGTGTCGGCCGCCTACGCCTTCCGGCAGTTCCGCGCGGGCGGCGCCGACCGCGCGGCCGCGACGTCGGTCATGGTGCTCTCCGGCCTGCTGTCCTTCGCCGGGCTGGCCCTGCTGTACGTCACCGGCGGCCTGCTGCGCCTCGGCGTGGCCCCGGCGGCCGCCGTGCTGCTCGCGGCCGCCGCGGGGGCCTGGGTACTGAGCCGCCGCCCGCCGCGCCCGCGGAAGGTCCACAAGGGACGCCTGGCGCCGCTGTTCGACGCTCTCGCCACCGCACGCGACGTCGCCCCGCGGCACTGGACGCTCGCCCTCGCCGCGGCCGCCGCGAACTGGCTCACCGACCTGCTCTGCCTGGCCGCCGCGGCCCGCGGGTTCGGCCTGCCGCTGAGCCTCGCCCAGCTCGCCGGCGTCTACCTGACCGTCCAGGTCATCCGCCAGATCCCGCTCACTCCGGGCGGGATCGGCGTGATCGAGGCGAGCCTGCTGGCCGGGCTGGTCTCGGCGGGCGCCGCGCACCCGGCCGCCGCGGCCGCCGTGCTCGCCTACCGGCTGCTGTCCTGCTGGCTGATCCTGCCGCTCGGCCTGGTCAGCTGGCTGGTGCTGCGCCGCTCAGACGTCGTAGACGGCGCCCTGCTTGACGACCTCGGCCCCGGGGAAAGCCGCCGAGGCCTCGGCGAGGACCGCGCCCGCGTCCGTCCACGGCGCGATGTGCGTGAGCAGCAGCCGCCCGACACCGGCGTCGCGCGCCAGCTCGCCCGCCTGCTTCCCGGACAGGTGCACCCCGGCGGGCCGCTCCGCCGAGTCCGTCCAGGACGCCTCGGCCAGCAGCAGGTCGACGCCGTCGGCCAGCTCGTTGAGCGCCGGGCACGGCGCGCTGTCGCCGGTGAAGGCCAGGATCCGGCCGCCGTAGGAGATGCGCAGGCCGTACGCCGGGGTCGGGTGGTAGACCTCGGCCGCGACGATGTCGAACGGCCCGATCCGGAACGCCTCGGCCCGCAGCGGGTGGAACTCGTAGACGTCCGTGAGGTCCGTCATGGCCCGCTCGGTCTCGTTGGGCGCGTACGCGTTCGCCAGCCGGACCGGCGCGTCATGGGGCGCGTACAGCGGCAGCAGCCGCGGCCGCGCGGGGTACGGCGGCGCCGGATGGTAGCGCCGCAGGACGGTGAGCGCGCTGACGTCGGCGCAGTGGTCGGGATGCAGGTGCGTGAGCACGAGCGCGTCCAGGTCGAACGGGTCGGTCACGGCCTGCAGCTGCGCCAGGGTGCCGTTGCCGAGCTCGAGGCCGAGCAGGAAGCCCTCGGCCTCGACCAGGTAACCGGACGCCGCGGCGTTCGGCCCGGGGATGCTGCCGGAGCATCCGAGGATGGTCAGTCGCACGACGACACCCTAAGCGCACGCGGCGCCGATCACGCAGTGGTGGGAGCGAGGACACCCGGGGCGAAGCCCATGAACCGCTGCGCGAGCCGGGTGAACGGCTCGGCCGAGCCGGTGGCGAGGAACTCGTGCCGCGGCGGCGTGTCCCTGGTGGTCAGCAGATCCCGCTCGGTGAGCACGCGCACGACGTCCTTCGCGGTCTCCTCCGCGCTGCTCACCAGGGTCACCTCCTGGCCCATGACGATCTGCAGCACCCCCTGCAGCAGGGGGTAGTGGGTGCAGCCGAGCACGAGCGTGTCGACCTGGGCGTCCAGCAGCGGCTGGAGGTAGCCCTGCGCGAGCCCGAGCACCTGGCGCCCGGAGGTGATGCCGCGTTCGACGAAGTCCACGAACCGCGGGCAGGCGACGCTGGTGAGCGTGATGTCCGGCGCCGCGGCGAAGGCGTCTTCGTAGGCCCGCGACCGCACGGTGCCCTCGGTGCCGATCACGCCGACGCGGCCGGTGTGCGTGGCGACGACGGCGCGCCGCGCGGCGGGCAGGACGACCTCGATCACCGGGACGTCGTAGCGCTCGCGGGCGTCGCGCAGGCAGGCCGCGGACGCCGTGTTGCAGGCGATGACCAGCGCCTTCACGCCGCTTTCCACGATCTCGTCGAGCGCCGCGAGCGCGTAGCTGCGGGCGGTGGCGATCGGCAGCGGACCGTACGGGTTGTGCGCCGTGTCGCCGACGTAGCGGAGCTGCTCGGCGGGCAGCTGCTCGAGGATCGCCCGCGCGACCGTCAGCCCGCCGACGCCGGAATCGAACACGCCGATCGGGGCATCAGCGGGCGGAGACGTCACACCCCGAGGTTACCCGGCGCGGCGGGGACGGCTTTGCGGGACTTGCCCGTGCGGCTGGTCAGCCACGCCGCGAGGACGCCGGCCAGCGCACCGAAGACGTGCCCCTGCCACGAGACACCGGGGTTGCCCGGCAGCAGGCCGGCCAGCATGCCGCTCCACACGCCCAGCAGGACGACGGCGAGCAGGATCTGCCCGGCCGCGCGGTTGAAGATGCCGCGGACCAGCAGGTAGGCCAGCCAGCCGAAGGCCAGCCCGGACGCGCCGACGGTGACACCGTTCGCCGGCCCGATCAGCCACACGCCGAGCCCGGAAACCACCCAGATGATGGCCGTGACCAGGGCGAACCGGCCGATCCCCGCGGCCATCGCGAGGAAGGAGAACACCAGCACCGGCACCGTGTTCGCGAACAGGTGCGACCAGCCGGCGTGCAGCACCGGCGCGAACAGCACGCCGTCCAGCCCGGAGAGGGCGCGGGAGTGGATGCCGCCCTGGTCGAGGTCGCCGGGCAGGATCACGTCCACCAGCTCGACCAGGTAGAGCAGCAGCGTGAACGACAGCGAGACGAGGGCGGCCGCCTTCGGTTTCGGGGGCAGCACGCGCTTGGCGGCGTCGGTTTCCGGGGCGGGGATCGGTGTGCTCACGATTCGAGGCTACGTCGGGCACCGGGCGGCCCGCCTCGGGTGAAATCCCTGATCCGCGGGTTTTGTCGGGGGTCGCCGCTAACGTGCCGGGCATGGACGTCAACGGTTACCTCGCGCGGCTCGGCCTGGATCCCGAGCCGCCGGGACTGGAGGCGCTGCGGCGGCTGCACGCGGCGCACGTCGAACGCGTGCCGTACGAAGCACTGGAGATCCAGCTCGGGCGGCCGACCCCGCTCGAGCCGTCCGCCTCGCTGGCGCGGATCCTGCGGGGCCGCGGCGGGTACTGCTACCACCTGAACGGGGCGTTCTCGGCGTTGCTGGCGGCACTCGGCTACCAGGTCACCCGGCACGTGGGCGGCGTGCAGGGCAGTGCTGCGGACGCGCCGAACGTCGACGGCAACCACCTGGCGCTGACCGTCACCGGGCTGCCCGACTCCGCGGAGGCGTGGCTGGTGGACGCCGGGCTCGGCGACGGCCCGCACGAGCCGCTCCCCCTCCGGGAAGGCACCTACGTGCAGGGGCCGCACACCTACCGGCTCCGGCCGTCGGAGGTCGCGCCGGGCGGCTGGCGGTTCGAGCACGACCCCTCCGGCAGCTTCACCGGCATGGACTTCGCGCCCGGCGCCACGCAGCTGGCCGGCTTCGCGGCGAAGCACGAGTGGCTGTCGACGTCCCCGGAGTCGGGGTTCGTGCGGGTGTGCGTGATCCAACGGCGGGACGCGAACGGCGTGGACTGCCTGCGCGCGCTCACCCTGGACCGGCACGGCGTCAAGGAGCTGATCGAGTCACCCGGCGACTGGTGGGCGGCGGCGGGTGACGTGTTCGGCATCCCGGCAGCGCAGTTCACGGAGGAGGAACGCGAGCGGCTGTGGCGCCAGTGCGTCGCCCAGCACGAGGCTCACGTCGGCGAGAAGGGGAGCGAGGTGGTGCCCAGCGCGTAGTCCACCGCCGCTTCGGCGTGCAGGCGGGTCGTGGGGAACGTCGGCACCGGTGAGTCCTCTGCCCCGACGAGCAGCTCGATCTCCGTGCAGCCGTAGATGACCCCCTCGGCGCCCGCTTCGACCAGACGCGCGATCACGCCGCGGTAGGCCTCGCGGGATTCGGGCTTCACCACGCCGTGCACCAGCTCGTCGTAGATGATCCGGTGCACGAGGTCGCGGTCGCCGGCGTCCGGCACGAGCACGTCGAGCCCGTGCGCGGCGAGGCGGTCGCGGTAGAACGGCTGCCCCATGGTGAACCCGGTCCCGAGCAGGCCGATCCGGTGGACCCCGGCGGCCTTGACGGCCGCGGCGGTCGTGTCGCCCAGGTGCAGCAGCGGGATGCCGAGGCCGGCTTCGAGCCGGTCGGCGACCTTGTGCATGGTGTTGGTGCAGAGCACGACGAAGTCGGCACCGGCCGCTTCGAGCGCCTTGGCGGCGCGGTTCAGCTCGGCACCGGCGTCGTCCCAGCGGCCGCCGGCCTGCATGCGCTCGATGGCGGCGAAGTCGACGGAGTAGAGCACCGTGTGCGCGGAGTGGTACCCGCCGAGGACGGTCCGCACGCGTTCGTTGACGAGCCGGTAGTACTCGATGGACGACTCCCAGCTCATACCCCCCAGCAGTCCGATGACCTTCATGTCACCAGGATGCCTACGCCCAGAGCTGCCCGTCGAGCCGTTCGGCCGCCTCGTCCAGCGAGCCCGAGTAGGCGCCCGTGGACAGGTACTTCCACCCGGCGTCCGCGACGACGAAGGCGACGTCGGCCGGTTCGCCGCGGGCAGCGGCCTTCTCGGCCACCGCCAGTGCGGCGTGCAGCACCGCGCCCGTCGAGATGCCCGCGAAGATGCCTTCGTGCTCCAGCAGCTCACGGGTGCGCCGCAAAGCGTCGTACGCGCCCACCGAGTAACGCCCGTTGAGCACCGAAGCGTCGTACAGCTCCGGCACGAAGCCTTCGTCGAGGTTGCGCAGGCCGTAGACCAGCTCGCCGTAGCGCGGCTCGGCCGCGATGACCTGGACGTCCGGCTTCGCCTCGTGCAGGTACCGGCCGACGCCGACCAGCGTGCCGGTCGTGCCGAGGCCGCCGACGAAGTGCGTCAGCGTCGGCAGGTCCTTGAGCAGCTCGGGGCCGGTGCCGCGGTAGTGCGCGTCGGCGTTGGCCGGGTTGCCGTACTGGTAGAGCATCACCCAGTCCGGGTTCGCCTCGGCCAGCTCCTTCGCCCGCCGGACGGCCTCGTTCGAGCCGCCCGCGGCCGGGGAGAAGACGATCCGCGCGCCGTAGGCCTGCAGCAGCTGCTTGCGCTCGGTGGAGGTGTTCTCCGGCATCACGCAGACCAGCCCGTAGCCCTTGAGCTTGGCGGCCATGGCCAGCGAGATCCCGGTGTTGCCCGACGTCGGCTCCAGGATCGTGGAGCCGCGCCGCAGCTTGCCTTCGCGCTCGGCGGCTTCGATCATGGCCAGCGCGGGCCGGTCCTTGACCGAGCCGGTCGGGTTGCGGTCCTCCAGCTTCGCCCACAGGCGCACGTCGTGCGTCGGCGAGAGCCGGGGCAGCCCGACCAGCGGGGTGCCGCCGAGCGCGTCGAGCAGGGACTCGAAGCGAGCCATCGATCAGCCACCGGCCACGGCGGGGAGGATGGTCAGGGTGTCGCCGTCCTTGACCTCGGCCTCAAGCCCGCCGGCGAAGCGCACGTCCTCGTCGTTGACGTAGACGTTGATGAAGCGGTGCAGCTTCTCCTCCTTGACCAGGCGCGCCTTGATGCCGGCGTGCCGGGACTCGACGTCGTCGATGACCTCGAGCACGGTCGTGCCCTTCGCCTCGACGGACTTCTCGCCGCCGGTGTGGGTGCGCAGGATCGTCGGGATGGAGACGGTCACGGCCATGGGTTCTTACCTCCGGTGGGTTCTTACTCGCAGACGCCGGTGGCGCGGCGGTTTATTCCGAGCCGGTCAGTCGATGATCTCGACCGGCTCCTCGGTGATCACGGCGTCCACGATCCGGTACGACCGGAACTCGTGCACCTCGGGGTCGCGGGTGGAGACGAGCACGTAGTGCGCGTCGGGCTCGGCGGCGATGGACGCGTCGGTCCGCGACGGGTAGGCCTCGGTCGCGGTGTGCGAGTGGTAGATGACCACCGGCACCTCGCCGTTCGCGTCCAGTTCGCGGTAGAGCTTCAGCAGGTCACCCGAGTCGAATTCGTAGAACGTCGGCGAGCGGGCGGCGTTCAGCATGGGGATGAACCGCTCGGGCGAATCGGAGCCCTCGGGCCCGGCGATCACCCCGCACGCCTCGTCGGGGTGGTCACGGCGGGCGTGGGCGACGATCTCGTCGACGAGTTCACGGCGGATCCGGAGCACACCGACATCTTAGGTGGTGGACAAAGCCGGTCCAGATGCTGAGACATAGGCCTCACCAGCGCGTTTAGTCGAACGCCTCGGGCCACACGTCCCGGTAGGCCGGCACCCCGCCGGCCGTGGTCGCCGCCAGCAGGCCGTGCACCATCGCCCGCGCGAACACCCGTGCCGCCGCCGAGCACAGCGCGTCCAGCGCCGCCGGGCGGGCCGCCGCGCCGAACGGGCCGCTCGCGTCCGGCAGCTCACGCGCTCCCGTGGCCAGCGCGAACACCGTGTCGCCGTCGAACATCGTGTGCGCGGGCCGTACCGCCCGCGCGAGCCCGTCCTGCGCCGCGACGGCGAGCCGCCGCGCTTCGGCCTTCGACAGGGCCGCGTCGACCGCGACCACGCCGATCGTCGTGTTGAGGTCCGTCCGGCGGGACGGCAGGTCGGCGGGCCGTGAGGGCCACGTCACGCCGAAGTCGCCGTGGTCGGCCGCGTACGCCCGGCCGGTCGCGAGGTCCACGGCTTCGCCTGCCGCGTTGACCGCGGCCAGCGCGCCGACGGTGAACTCGCCGACGACCTCGCTCGCCGAGCCGATCCCGCCTTTCAGGGACCCCACAGCGGCACCCGCGCCGGCGCCGACCGTCCCCTGGGCGAAGGAGCCCGAAGCCGCTTCGCAGGCCGCGTAGCCGAAGGACGCGTCGGGCCGGTTGCCCCAGTCGCTGCGCGGCAGGTCGAACAGCACGGCCGCGGGCACGATCGGGACGACTTCGTGCGGCTCGGTCCCGACGGGAAAGCCCTGGTTGCGTTCGGCGAGCCAGCGCATCACGCCGTCGGCCGCGGCCAGGCCGTACGCGCTGCCGCCGGAGAGGCAGACGGCGTTGACCCGCTGCACGAGGTTCTCCGGTTCGAGGAGGTTCGTCTCGCGCGTCCCGGGCGCGCCGCCGCGCTGGTCGACCGCGCCGACCGCGCCTTCGGGCACCAGGACCACGGTCGTGCCGGTGGCCCACCCGTCGCCGACCCGCTCGTGGTGCCCGACCAGGACGCCGGGGACGTCGGTGATCATCCGGTCAGCGCCTGGATCAGCGTCTCCTGCACCCAGGTCAGCCAGTGGTAGACGCCGAGGTGCGGCGCCCGCGGGTCGTCCTCGGGCAGCTCGTCGGGCATGTCCTCGGTGACGTCGAGTGCGGTGCCCAGCGCCAGCCGGACGTCGTTGAGCGCGCCCAGCCAGGCGTCGGCCTGCTCCTCGGTCAGCCGGACGTGGCCGCCGTCGCGGGGCAGCGTGTCGAGCACGATCTTCGCCACGCCGACCTTGATGTCCAGCAGCTCCGGCTCGTGCAGCGAGCGCATCGCCGCGGCCGAGTCGATGTCCTCGCGCGAGGGGTTGTCCGGGTCGAGCTTGTGGAAGTCCGGGAGCAGCCGCGAGAGCACCGGGTCGTCGGGCGACTCGGTGGGCCCGGTGCGGATGCCGGTCAGCTCGGCCAGCTCGTCCTGCGGCGCCTCCTCGGCGCGCGCGGTGAGCATGTCCTCGAGCTGGCTGACCAGGCCACGCAGCACCGCCGCTTCCTGCTGCTCGAACCCCGCGTGGATCACCGCGCCCTTGCGCCGCCAACCGTTCACGAGGGCTGCTCCATGGTGGCCCACAGGCCCGCCGCGTGGAGTTTCGCCACGTCCGTCTCCACCTTCTCCTTGCTGCCGGACGACACGATCGCCTTGCCCTTGTGGTGCACGTCGAGCATCAGCTTCGTGGCGTGGTCGCGGCTGTAGCCGAACAGCTTCTGGAAGACGTACGTCACGTACGACATGAGGTTGACCGGGTCGTTCCAGACCACGGTCCGCCACGGGGTGTCCGAGTCGGCGACCTCGGCCCCGATCGGATCGACCTGCGTCTGTTCGGATGCGACAGGCGTGGACATGCACCCCATGGTGTCACGGAGGTGACGGGGTACGCCGCGCCAGGTCCGGCCATGTGGGTGAATAGGCTTACCCCATGGGTTCACCGGAGCAGGCCACGGCCAGCACTGCGCTGCTCACCGACCACTACGAGCTGACCATGCTGGGCAGCGCGCTCGCCGACGGGACGGCTGAGCGGCCCTGCGTGTTCGAAGTCTTCGCCAGGAGACTGCCGGACGGGCGGCGCTACGGCGTCGTCGCGGGCACGGCCCGGGTGCTCGACGCGATCGCGGACTTCCGCTTCACCGACGCCGAGCTGGCGCAGCTGGAAGCGACCGCGGTGGTCGACGACGCGACGCTGTCCTGGCTCGCGGACTACGAGTTCTCCGGGGACATCGACGGCTACCCGGAGGGCGAGCTGTACTTCCCCGGCTCGCCGATCCTCACGGTCAGCGGCTCGTTCGGCGAGTGCGTGCTGCTGGAGACGCTGGTGCTGTCGATCCTCAACCACGACAGCGCCGTCGCGTCCGCGGCCGCCCGGATGTCCGGCGCCGCGCACGGCCGCCCGATCATCGAGATGGGCGGGCGCCGCACGCACGAGTACGCCGCCGTCGCCGCCGCGCGCGCCGCCTACCTGGCGGGCTTCGCGACGACGTCCAACCTCGAAGCCGGGCGCCGCTACGGCATCCCGACCCGCGGCACCGTCGCGCACGCCTTCATGCTGCTGCACGACAGCGAGGAAGCGGCGTTCCGCGCGCAGGTCGGCAAGATGGGCGCGGACACGACGCTGCTGGTCGACACCTACGACATCACCAAGGGCATCGAAACCGCCGTCCGCGTCGCCGGGCCGGAGCTGGGCGCGATCCGGATCGACTCCGGCGACGTCGGCCCGCTGGCCCGCCGCGCCCGCGAGCAGCTGGACGCCCTCGGCGCGAAGGACACCCGGATCGTGGTCTCCGGCGACCTCGACGAGCACGCCATCGCGGCGCTGCGCGCGGAGCCGGTGGACGCGTACGGCGTCGGCACCTCGGTGGTCACCGGCTCGGGCGCGCCGACCGCCGGCATGGTCTACAAGCTGGTCGAGGTGGACGGCAGGCCGGTCGCCAAGCGCAGCGCGCACAAGGAGTCCCGCGGCGGCCGCAAGTCCGCGCTGCGGCGGCACCGCGGCACCGGCACGGCGGTGGAGGAGGTCGTCTGGACGGCGGCGGGTCCCGCGCCCGAGCCCGAGCCGAACGACCGGCCGCTGCAGATCCCGCTGATCCGCGCTGGCCGCCCGGTGCCGGACCTGCCTACGCTCGACGACGCGAGGCAGCGGCTGCGCCGCGGCCTGGTCAGCCTGCCGTGGGAGGGCCTCAAGCTCTCGCACGGCGAGCCCGCAATTCCCACTCTCTTCCTGTGAAACGGAGTTCGACCATGGGGACCGCGCTGATCGTGGTGGACGTGCAGAACGACTTCTGCGAAGGGGGTTCGCTCGGCCTGCCGGGCGGGGCCGCCGCGGCCGCCGCCATCTCCAAGCAGGCCGCCGAAGGCGGCTACAGCCACGTCGTGGCGACCCGGGACAACCACATCGACCCGGGTGACCACTTCAGCGAGACGCCCGACTTCAAGGACAGCTGGCCGCCGCACTGCGTGGCCGGCACGCCGGGCGCGTCGTTCCACCCCGCGCTCGACGTCGTCCCGATCGGCGAGGTGTTCTCCAAGGGCGAGTACAGCGCCGCGTACTCGGGCTTCGAGGGCGCGGCCCGCGACGGGAAGTCCCTGGAGGCGTGGTTGCGCGAACACGACGTGACCGACGTCGACGTCGTCGGCATCGCGACGGACTTCTGCGTCCGGGCGACGGCGCTGGACGCGGCGAAGGCCGGGTTCGGCGTGCGTGTGCTGCTGGACCTGACCGTCGGCGGCTCGCAGCCGACGGTCGACGCGACGCTGAAGGACTTCGACGAGGCGGGTGTCGCCTACACCGGCACCGCCGTCGTCGGGACGGCCGGATGAAGGACCTGCAGGCCGCGCTGGCGGAACACCGGCTGGTCGCGATCCTGCGCGCGGCCGACGCGACGCGGTTCGGCGACGCGGCGATGGTCCTGCACGCGGCGGGCGTCCGTCTCATCGAAGCGACGCTGACCACGCCGGGCGCCCCCGCGGCGATCACGGCCCTGCGCCTGGCGCTGGGCGACGACGCGCTGATCGGCGCGGGCAGCGTCCGCGAACCGTCCGATGTGGACAAAGCGGTGGACGCGGGCGCGGCGTACCTGGTCACGCCGACGGTCAACCCGGCGGTCCTGGAACGGGCGGCGGAACGGGAAACGCCGGTGCTCTGCGGCGCACTGACGCCGACGGAGATCGACCAGGCATGGCGCCTGGGCGCGGCGGCGGTGAAGGTGTTCCCGGCCGCGGCGGTGGGCGGCGTGGCCTACCTGCGCGCGGTACGGGCCCCCCTCCCGGACGTCCCGCTGGTCCCGACCGGCGGCGTCCACCTGGCGGACGTCGAGGCATACCTGAGGGCGGGCGCGATCGCGGTGGCGGCGGCAACACCGTTGCTGGGCGACGCCCTGTCCTCCGGCGGCAGCCTCCCGGACCTGGCCGCCCGGGCAGGCGAGTTCGTCGCGGCCGCCGCCCGCTTCGCCACCGCCTGACCCCGCCCTGCCCCTGCCCCTGGCTCCGGTCCTGGCCCAAGCGCCCCAAGGTGGCCTTGGTTGCGTTGACCGCACCCAAGGCCACCTTGGGTGCGTTCAACGCACCGAAGGCCACCTTGGGGCGCTTACGGCTTCCCGCCGAACGGGTCGCAGGCGGCCGTCCCCAGGTAGATGTCCCCGCTCGCCGGGCCGCCCTGCGGGAACAGCCTGATGTGCAGCGCGTGCGTCACGAGGCTGCCGTCCGGCGGGTCGGGCGTGACGGTCTCGTTGAGGGTCACCGTCGCCAGCGCCGTGCCCGCGGCGCCGCCCGGGATGACGATCCGGTGGTTCGGCGGGATCTGGTCCGGCACGGTGATGCCCTGCACGGCGCCGATCTCGACCTCGCCGAGGCTGCCGGTGTCGGTGGTGGCGCACTTCGCCGAGAACGTACGGACAGTGATCACCGGGCCGCCGTAGCGCTTGAGCACGGTGGCCTCGAAGCGGTGCCCGGCCGCCTGGGCGACCGACACCGCGCCGGAGCGCCCGCAGCCGGTGTCGCCCGCACCGAACGCGGCGATGTCGCCGGTCGTGCCGCCGGTGGTCCGCGCGCTGTAGGGGCCGTCGACCGTGCATTTCGCCAGTTCACCGGTGACGACGTGCTCGTTGTCGATGGTCACGTCCACCGAGCCGGAAGACGCCCATCCGGTGGACGTGACGGGCGCCGCGGCGGCCAGGAGCGGCGCGGCCAGCGTGGTCACCGCCAGCACCCGGTATGTCCTCTTCCTGGCGTTCCGCATGCACCGGCCTCCTCGGTTCCGTGACAGTTCGCAGTCACCCACTTCGTCATCGGCAGGTCCGGCGCCTTCCCTGATCGGGTCCACCCGGACGAGTGGCCGGTGAGGAACGCAACTCGAGCGGTCCGCGAGGCGGTAACGAGCGTTAACCTCGATCGTCGCGAGTATCCGTCCTGGGAGGTTTCGTGTCTTCGCTGTCCTTCGCCGCCAAGCGGCCCGTGCTGGCCGACCTGGTGCCCGGCTCGCTCGTCCGCGACATCGCGCTGGTCGCGGGCGGTGCCGTGCTCACCGGCGCCGCCGCGCAGCTGACCATCCCGGTGCCGGGCAGCCCGGTGCCGATGACCGGCCAGACGTTCGCCGCGCTGCTGGTGGGCGCGTCGCTCGGCATGTCGCGCGGTGCCGCGTCCATGCTGGTCTACCTGCTGGTCGGCGCGGCCGGCGTGCCGTGGTTCCAGCACGGCACCGCGGGCCTGTCCGGCGCGAGCGCGGGCTACATCGTCGGGTTCGTCTTCGCCGGTGCCCTGGTCGGCGCCCTCGCCGGCCGCGGCGGCGACCGGACGCCGCTGCGCACCGCGGGCACGATGGTGCTCGGCAACGTGGTGATCTACGCGTTCGGCGTGCCGTGGCTGATGGCCGCGACCGGCTTCGACCTGGCCACGGCGTTCGCCAAGGGCGTCACGCCGTTCCTGATCGGCGACGCGCTCAAGATCGTGGTGGCCGCGGGCCTGCTGCCGCTGACCTGGAAGCTGGTCTCCGGCCGCCGTTCCGAGGACTGACGTGCGCTGAAGGGCACCTTCCTTGCATCCGATGCAAGGAAGGTGCCCTTCGGCACGCGGCGCGAGTGGCCCGTTCGCGGCGGATCACCGATCTCTGTCGGGGGTGGCGGCTAATGTGTGTCGCTGTGCCCGCCCGAACTGATTTCCCCGGCGTCCTCGAACTCCTCACCCACGCAGTGGAGTCCGTCGGCGGTGCCGAACGCCCAGGGCAGGTCAAGATGGCCGACGCCGTCGGCCGCGCCATCCGCACCGGTGAGCACCTGGCCGTCCAGGCAGGCACCGGCACCGGCAAGTCGCTGGCCTACCTCGTGCCCGCGATCCGCCACGCCGTCGAGAAGGAAGCCACCGTCGTGGTCTCCACGGCGACGATCGCGCTGCAGCGCCAGCTGGTCGACCGCGACCTCCCGCGCCTGGCGAAGGCGCTGAAGAAGCCGCTGGGCCGCGAACCGACGTTCGCGATCCTCAAGGGCCGCCGCAACTACATGTGCCTGCACCGGCTGGATTCCGGCGCGCCGGACGAGCCGGAGGACGCCCAGCTCTTCGACCCGTTCGCGGTGTCGCGGCTGGGCAAGGAGGTCACGCGGCTGCGGGAGTGGGCCTCGGACACCGAAACCGGCGACCGCGACGAGCTCGTCCCCGGCGTCTCCGACCAGGCGTGGCGCCAGGTCTCGGTGACGGCGAAGGAATGTCTCGGCGCTTCGCGCTGCCCGATCGGCACGGACTGCTTCGCCGAGAAGGCCCGCGCCGAGGCCGGCCGCGCCGACGTCATCGTCACCAACCACGCGCTGCTGGCGATCGACGCGCTGCAGGGCTACCAGGTGCTGCCGGACCACGACGTGGTGATCATCGACGAGGCGCACGACCTGGTCGACCGGGTCACCTCGGTCGCCACCGGCGAGCTGACCAGCGCGATGTGCGCCGCGGCCGCGCGCCGCTGCGGCAAGCTCATCGACGCCGACATCGCCGACCGCCTGCTGGAGGCGGGCGACGGGCTGGCGCTGATCGTCGACGACCTGCCGCCGGGCCGGATGGACGAGCTGCCCCGGCCGCTCAAGGGCGCGATCCCGGCGATCCGCGACGCCGCGCACGCGTGCATCACGGCGCTGGGCTCCGACCGCAAGGAGGACGTCGAGGAGGCCACCGCGCGCAAGCTGGCGCGGTCGCTGCTCGACGAGGTGCACGACACCGCGGTCCGGCTGCTGGAGGCGTTCGACGACGACCAGGCGCACCAGCGCGACGTCGTCTGGCTCTCGGGCGACAAGTTCTCGTCGAAACCGCGGCCGCCGGCGCTGAAGGTGGCGCCGCTGGGCGTCGCGGGGCTGCTGCGCGAGCGCGTGTTCAACCAGCACACGACGATCCTGACGTCGGCGACGCTGACCCTCGGCGGCACGTTCGACACCATGGCGCGCCAGTGGGGCCTCCCGCCGGGCGCGGCCCGCGTCGAGCAGGCCCCCGGCGCGGCGACGGAGAAGGAAGTGCCGTCGGACGACTCGGGCCCGAAGTGGACCGGGCTGGACGTCGGCTCGCCGTTCGACCACCGGCGCAACGGCATCCTGTACCTGGCCAAGCACCTGCCGCCGCCGGGCCGCGACGGCCTCACGCCGTCCACAATGGACGAACTGGCCGAGCTGATCGAGGCCGCGGGCGGGCGCACGCTCGGGTTGTTCTCCTCGATGCGCGCGGCCAAGCAGGCCACCGAGGAGATGCGCGAGCGGCTGGACTTCCCGATCCTGTGCCAGGGCGACGACGCGACGTCGCTGCTGGTCCAGAAGTTCTCCGAAGACGTCCGCACGTGCCTGTTCGGCACGCTGAGCCTGTGGCAAGGCGTCGACGTCCCCGGGCCGTCGCTGCAGCTGGTGGTGGTCGACCGGATCCCGTTCCCGCGCCCGGACGACCCGGTGTCCTCGGCACGGCAGCGCGCGGTGGAAGCCCGCGGCGGCAACGGGTTCCTCACCGTGGCGGCCACGCACGCGGCGCTGCTGCTGGCACAGGGCACCGGGCGGCTGCACCGTGCGGTCACCGACCGCGGCGTGGTCGCGGTGCTGGATTCGCGGCTGGCGAACGCCCGCTACGGCGGATTCCTCCGTGCGTCGCTGCCGCCGTTCTGGCCGACGATGGACCCGAAGGTGGTGCGGGACGCGCTGCGCCGGCTCGACGCAGCCGCGCCCGCGTGACGCGGTCCACCGCCGCGCCCGGTACGGTGAACCCACCGAAGCAGCAAGGGAGCACCGGTTGACCCAGGATTCGTCCAGCGCCCAGTCCCGGACCGTCAGCGTCGACGACACCGGAGTTCGGCGGCGGCTCGCGGACGGCAGCGAAGAGGCCGTCACGTGGTCGGAGCTGTCGTCGGTGATGGTGAGGGTCATCCCCGACGGCCCGTGGAACGAGGACGTCTTCTTCATGCTCGTCGGCAGCGACGGCAAGGGCACCGCGGTCCCGAGCGGCGACCCGGCGGCCGACGCGCTGATCGAGCGCCTGCAGTCGTTGCCGGGCTTCGACAACGAAAAGTTCATCGAGGCCATGACGACCGACGCCGACCAGGCCTACGTGGTCTGGGAATCCGGCAAGAACTAGGACCGGGGAAAGGTCTCCGTCACGGGGATCCCCTTCTTGAGCGTCCGGCTCACCGTGCAGAGCCGGTCGATCGCGCGGTCCACGGCACCGGCCAGCGCTTCCCGCTGATCCGCCGTCAAAGCCGCCACGTCGACGTCGAAAGCGACGTGGACGGCGTCCAGCTCCGAAGCGCCTTCACGCCGGTCGGCGCTCACGGTGACGCGGAACTTCGCGTCGTCGCCGATCCGCCGCGTGATCAGCTCTTCCGCGGTCACCGCGCTGCAGCCCGCCGCGGCGATCTGCAGCAGCTCGGCGGGCGAGAAGGCCCCTTCGGCGCCCTTGCGGCCCAGCCGGACCTCCGCGCCGCGCTCGTTGCGTCCGACGAACGCGTGCTCGCCCGTGCGTTCCACTTCCAGTGTCATGCCCGCTCCAACCGGCTCAGCAGGACGCTTGTTCCGGCGCCCACTGCGCGAGAACCGTGATCGTGCCCGGGTCGACCTCGGTGAACCCGGCGTCCCGCACCGCGATGACGCGGTCGCGCCGCCACGCGCCCTCGGGGTCGTCGCCCGGGTGCAGTTCCTTCCACTGCACGGGGGTGGCCGTGCGCACCGCGACCCGGAACCCCTGCGCCGCCCAGCCGTCCCGCTCGGCGTCGCCCAGCAGCGCGGCGAGGATCATCGTCGCGTGGCCGACCTGCGCGGCGGCCTTGCCGACGGTCATCGGCACGTGCGGGTTGAGCAGCAGCAGCGGGACACCGTCCGGCACCGGGCCCGGCTCGTCGGGCGGCAGTTCGCTGCCGGAGATCTGCAGCCGTGCGACCTCCTTGGGCGTCTCGGTGACCAGGCCCGGCACCAGTGCCCGCGCCTCGGCACCGTCGATCTCGACGGTGATGCCAGGCAGGTCCTGGACGGCCGCCCAGTGCGCGCCCCGCGCCCGTCGCGCGACCTTCCGGATGCGGTTGTCGAGCCACGCGTGCATCGGCTCGGCCCACTCGCCACCGGGCTGGGCGCGCTCGTCGAGGCAGACTGCCAGCGCGGCCGCCGCCGCGGCCTCCAGCAGCGGCGTGCGGCCCGGCGGCTCGGCCCGTTCGATGCGCAGGATGACCGGCATCGCCCGGACTTCCTCCGGGAGCTCGTCGGAGGTGTCGGAGGTGTCTTCGGCCGGGAGCCCGAGCCAGAACGCGTAGCGGGCACCCAGGGGGTCGAGAACGCTGCTCACGGACGCATCAGCTCGAGCCCGTCGGCGGCGTCGGCCGCTTCGACCTCACCGCGGGTGAGACCGAGCACGAACAGCACGGCGTCGAGGTACGGGTGCGACAACGCGGTGTCGGCGACCTCGCGCAGCGCGGGCTTGGCGTTGAACGCGACCCCCATGCCGGCAGCCGACAGCATGTCGATGTCGTTGGCGCCGTCCCCGACCGCCACGCACTGCTCCAGCGGGATGTCGTACTCGGCGGCGAAGCGGCGAAGCACCTTCGCCTTGCCCGCGCGGTCGACGACGTCGCCGACGACCTTGCCGGTGAGCTTGCCGTCCACGATCTCCAGCTCGTTCGCCACCGCGAAGTCGAGCCCGAGTTCCGCCACGAGACCGTTGATGACCTGCGTGAACCCGCCCGACACCACGCCGGTGCGGAAACCCATCCGCTTGAGCGTGCGGATCGTCGTGCGGGCGCCAGGGGTCAGCTCGATCGACGCGGCGACCTCGTCGATCGCCGACGCGGGCAGCCCGGCCAGCAGCGCGACCCGCCGCTCCAGCGACTCGGTGAAGTTCAGCTCGCCGCGCATGGCGGCCTCGGTGATCTCGCGGATCTCCGGCTCCACCCCGGCGTGGGCGCCGAGCATCTCGATGACCTCGCCCTGGATCAGCGTCGAGTCGACGTCGAACACGACCAGCCGCTTCGCCCGGCGCATGATGCCCGCGCGCTCCACGGCGATGTCGATGCCGGCCTCGACCGCGGCGTCGGCGAGGATCGAGCGCAGTGCGGCGTCGGCCTCGGGGGTGTCCTGGTCGACCGAGACGTACAGTTCGAGCCCGGTCACGGGGTAGTCGGCGACGCTGCGGATCGCGTCGATGTTGGCGCCCAGCGACGCCAGGCGACGCGCGACCTCCGAGAAGCCCCGCGCGGTGACCGGGCGGCCCAGGATGACCAGCACGTGGGAGGAGTCGCGGCGGCCGAGCGCGAACGGGTCGTCCCCGATCGCGCTGCCGATCTTGACCTCGACCTGCATGCCGACGGACGCCATCGCCTGCTCGACCGCCTCCTGCAGGCCCTCGGGGTCGCGGTAGACCCCGGCGAGCACGCCGAGCACCAGCTGCCCGCGGATGACCACCTGCTCGACGTCGAGCACGTCGACGTCGTGCCTGGTCAGCACGGCGAACAGCACGGACGAGACGCCCGGCTTGTCGGGGCCGGTCGTCGTGATCAGGACGGGAGTCTGGGTCACTGGTCATCCCTCGTTCGGCAACGCTGCACGGTCAGTCTGCCGGTCCGGGCGCGGACACAAGTAGAGCGCGTGCCCGGCTTCACAAAAGCCGGGCACGCGCTCACTCGTTCAGGTACCTACTTGTCGCCCTGCTCGCTGGCGTTGTCGTTGGAGTGGTCTCCGGGGATCACCGCTTCGGTGAGCAGCTGCGACGGCGCCGCGTGGCTGTTGACCTTCTGCTTGCCGAAGAAGCCGATCTCGCCTTCGGCGTGGATGCGCTCGATCATGTGCGGGTAGTGCAGCTCGAACGCGGGCCGCTCGGAGCGGATCCGGGGCAGCTCGGTGAAGTTGTGCCGCGGCGGCGGGCAGGAGGTCGCCCACTCGAGCGAGTTGCCGTAGCCCCACGGGTCGTCCACCGTGACGATCTCGCCGTACCGGTAGCTCTTGAAGACGTTCCAGATGAACGGCAGCGTCGAGGCACCGAGGATGTACGCGCCGATCGTGGAGATCGTGTTCAGCGTCGTGAAGCCGTCGCTGGTCAGGTAGTCCGCGTACCGCCGCGGCATGCCCTCGGCACCCAGCCAGTGCTGGACGAGGAACGTGCCGTGGAAGCCGATGAACGTGGTCCAGAAGTGCCACTTGCCGAGCTTCTCGTCCATCATCCGGCCGGTGATCTTCGGGAACCAGAAGTAGATGCCGGCGAAGGTGGCGAACACGATCGTGCCGTAGAGCACGTAGTGGAAGTGCGCGACGACGAAGTAGCTGTCCGACACGTGGAAGTCGATCGCGGGCGCGGCCAGCAAGATACCGGTCAGGCCGCCGAAGAGGAACGTGACGATGAAGCCCATCGAGAAGATCATCGGCGTCTCGAAGGACAGCTGGCCCTTCCACATCGTGCCGATCCAGTTGAAGAACTTGATGCCGGTCGGGACGGCGATCAGGAACGTCATGAAGGAGAAGAACGGCAGCAGCACGGCGCCGGTGGCGTACATGTGGTGCGCCCACACCGCGACCGACAGGGCCGCGATGGCCAGGGTCGCCCAGACCAGGCTCTTGTAGCCGAAGAGCGGCTTGCGGCTGAACACCGGGAAGATCTCCGACACGATGCCGAAGAACGGCAGCGCGACGATGTACACCTCGGGGTGGCCGAAGAACCAGAACAGGTGCTGCCAGAGGATCACGCCGCCGTTTTCGGGGTCGAACACGTGCGCCCCGAGGTGCCGGTCCGCCAGCAGGCCCATCAGGGCCGCGGTCAGGATCGGGAAGGCGAGCAGGACCAGGATGCTGGTGACCAGGATGTTCCAGGTGAAGATCGGCATCCGGTACATCGTCATGCCCGGCGCGCGCAGGCAGACCACGGTGGTGATCATGTTGACCGCGCCGAGGATGGTGCCGAGACCACCGATCACCAGGCCGGAGATCCACAGGTCCGCGCCGACGCCCGGCGAGTGGATGGCGTCCGACAGCGGGGTGTAGGCGAACCAGCCGAAGTCGGCGGCGCCACCCGGGGTCAGGAAGCCGGACATCACGATCAGGCCGCCGAAGAGGTACAGCCAGTACGAGAACGCGTTCAGCCGCGGGAAGGCGACGTCCGGCGAGCCGATCTGCAGCGGCAGGATGAAGTTCGCGAAGCCGAACAGGATCGGGGTCGCGTACAGCAGCAGCATCACCGTGCCGTGCATGGTGAACAGCTGGTTGTACTGCTCCTGGGACAGGAACTGCTGCCCGGGCCGCGCCAGCTCGGTGCGGATCAGCATGGCCATCGCGCCGCCCGCCATGAAGAAGGCGAACGACGTGACCAGGTACATGATCCCGATCTGCTTGTGGTCCGTCGTGCGGAACAACCGCAGCAGGTACGAACCCTTAACCGACTCGCGCGCGGGGTACGGGCGCGTGGCGATCGGCTTGGGGGCTACGGCCGTCACTCCTGCCTCCAACAATCGAACCTTGTGGTGGTCATCGTCCGGCCACCGGGGCCCGGGAACGGGCCGGTCCGGCGGCTTAGGGGGATCGTAGCCCTCGCTACCGACAGTCGCGCGCACCGGCTGGCAAGATCGGGGCCCGGCCGGCGGGCACACCGGCGCGGGCCCGCGCGGTGACCTCCGCCAGGCCACCGCGCCGAGGCGGGTGAACGCGCTGGTGAGACCGATCCAGGAGCCGACGAGACGCCCACCGCGCGGGGGTGGCGGCACCCGGCGACGGCGGCGGCCGGACCGCTCGCGCGGGCCGTTCACCGACCGTGGTGTGCGCGGCGTCTCATCCGCGGTGAATTCCCCGGCCGGGCCGCGTTTCGCAGGGCGACGGCCGGTCACGCTCCGGCAGCGGCGGCCCGGTCCTACTCCCCGTGCGTCGCCGGGTACCAGGACAGGATCGCCTCGACCACGCCCGCGGGGTCTTCGAGCGGGGTCAGGTGCCCGGCGCCGGGCAGCACCACGAGCGTCGCGCCGTCCAGCACCCCGGCCAGCTCGCTCGCCGCCGCCACCGGGGTGATCGGGTCCTCCTCGCCGACGATGACCAGCGCGGGGACGCCGCAGCCGCGCAGCAGGTCGAGCGAATCGGGCCGGGTCCGCAGGGCCAGCGCCGTCCACGCGACGCCGCCGGGCGGCTGCGATTCGATGATCTCCCGCACGGTTTCGACGATCTCGGGACGCTGCTCCCGGGTCGAGGCCGCCAGCAGGTTCGGCAGGTTGGCCTCCGCCAGCCACCCCGCGATGCCCTCCCGCTCGACACGGGCCGCGACGTCGAGCCGGGTCTGGGCGGCCTCGGGCGTGTCGGGGCTGCCCTTGGTGTCGATCAGCACCAGCCCGCCGACGCGCTCCGGCGCCAGCCGCAGCACGGCCATCGCGAGGTATCCGCCCATCGAGCAGCCGCCGAGCACCACGCGGTCCAGCCCGAGCTTGTCGAGCAGCGCGACGACGTCACGCGCGGCGTCCTCGAGGCTCGGTTCGCGCGGCGACTCCGGCAGCGGCGAGCGGCCGAGCCCACGCTGGTCCGGCGTGATCACCCGAAGGTGTGAAGCCAGAGGTTCGCGTACCGCGTCCCACATGCGGGAATCCAGGGGAAAGGCGTGGAGGAGGACCAGCGGCAGTTCGGTCATGCCCGCCATTTTGTCGGACCCCCCGGCTAGCTTCGGCGGCGTGTTCACCGACATCGAAACCGGCCGGCTGCTGCTGCGTCCGCTCCACGAGGCGGACCGGCAGGCGATGGTCGACATCCACACGGACCCGCGCACCAACCGCTTCCACCCCGACCCACCCGACGTCCCGCGGGCGTCGGCGATGTTCTCGGCCTGGCTCACGCACTGGGCCGAGCACGGCTTCGGCTACCCCGCGGTGGTCGAACGCGGCGGCACGGAGGTGATCGGCACGTGCGGCGTGCGGCTGCGCGAGTTCCACGGCGAGAAGGTGCTGAACCTCGGCTACCGGTTCCGGCCGTCGGCGTGGGGCAAGGGCTACGCGGTCGAGGCCGGGCAGGCGGTACTGGAGTGGTGCGCCCGCGAGCTGCCGTCCCTGCCGGTGCTGGCGAGCGTGAACGTGGCGAACAAGCCGTCGCTGCGGGTGGCGGAGCGGCTCGGCTTCACCGAGTACACGGAGGAGCTGTACGAGGGCGCGATGTCCCGGCACTACCGGCGCTGAGCGCCGGGTGCTGTTTGACAACTCCAGAGTGAAGAGTCACCAGCGGCGGTGCGGCCGCCGCCGGGCGCGGGCGTCCCAGCAGGCACGGTGCCAGTGCCTGCGGTCGGCGACCGAGCCGGTCTCGTCGGCGGGCCAGACGACGACGTGCGGCGTCCCCGGCCGGATCTCGTGGTCACAGCCGGGACAGCGGTAGACCTTGGTGGCCTGCGCCCCCGGCACGGTCCGCACCAGCCAGTCCCCGTCGGCCCCGGACTCGGCACGCGCCCAGCCGGTCGCGGCACCCAGGTCACGCTCGGGCGGCCCGCCGTCCGAGCGGCGGCCGGGACGGTTACGTCGTGGCACGCCCGAAACGGTATCGCCACCCCACCCGCCCCCGCCGTCCCTCCAACCCACCAGCCTCCCACCACCCGCCCCACCCCGCGATGCCCCGCCAATCACGCGAGATGCCCCTCCAATCACGCGAGATGCCTGTCCAGTCACGCGTGATGCCCCTCCAATCACGCGAGTCGTGCGCCCAGGTACGCGAGTCGACCCTCCAGTCACGCGAGTCGACCCTCCAGACACGCGAGCCGACCCTCCAGACACGCGAGCCGACCCTCCAGGCACGCGAGCCGACCCTCCAGGCACGCGAGCCGACCGCCCAGGCACACGAGTCGACCGTCCAATCACGCGTGATGCCCGCCGGTGCTCAGGCCGCCCGGTCCGCCACCCGGTCCCCGGCCTGCAGCCGGTGGACGATCCCGTCGTATCCGAGCCCGGCCCAGCCCAGCCGGTCCAGGGTCCGGCCGGTCCGGCGGAAGTCCTCGCCGCCGAGCACGGACATGATCGTGATGGCGGCGTCGACCATCGGCGTGGCGACGCCCGCGCACCGCGCGAGTGCCTGCAGCGGCACGAGCGTGGAGCGGATGTCCTCGGTCAGGATGCGGTGGTCGAGGCTGGTCGGCGCCGCGATCGTCCGGTACGGCTTCACGGTCCGCAGCGCGTCCAGCAGCGTTGTGGCCGGGCAGCCGTAGTAGCGGTCGAGGAGTTCGGTCATGGGCAGCAGCCGAGCACCGTAGGCCCTGGCCACGGCGGCGAACTCGGCTTCGGTGCGCTCCAGCAGGGCGATCGTGCGCGGGGAAACGCCTTCGACGTAGAAGAGCAGCTCCTCCGCCCGATCGATGGGGCCGAGGTTGGCGAGCGCGATCGGCACGTGGGCGACCGCGCCGAAGTCGTGCAGCCCGCGCTCCACCGGGTTGCGGGCGATCTCCAGCATCGGGAACCACTCGCGCAGGAGCCCGGCGCGGCGGCCGACGGCGGCCGACGTGCTGCCGGAGACCAGGTTCCAGCCCTTGACGCCCAGCACGTTCACCCCGCCGGTCCCGGACGGCCGGGCGGCGAACAGCGCGTCGGTCTCCACGACGTCGACCTCGGGCGCTCCGGCGGCGGCGAGCGCGTGGGCGAACTCGACGCTCCCGCAGAGCTTGCTCGAGAACAGCACCACGACCTGCCCGGCGGTCAGGTGCGGCGCAAGCCGGGCGGCGACCTCCGGATAGGCGGTGGTCACGGTGGCGACCAGCACGACGGCGCGGCCCGCCAGCCCGGCCGGGTCCGCGGTCACCTCCCGCAGCGGGAAGCGCCCGTCGAGCACCCCGTGGGCGGCGATCTCCCGGTGGCGCACGATGTCCGCGACGGCTCGCAGGTCGCGCGTGTAGAGGTGCACGGGCAGCTCCCGCGCGGCGAGGTAGGCGGCCACGGCCCGTCCCTCGCCGCCCGCCCCGACGACCCCGATCCCGTCCAGCACGCTCATTCCCACTCCCGTCAGTCCGTCCGCAGTGGACAGGTCGGCACCGGGCGGCGGAAAGTTCCCGGGCGGGCCCGGGTCAGCCCTGGACGAGCGCCAGCGGAACGAGCTGCTCGGCGGTGGTGAGCGAGCCGTGCTGGCCGATCAGCGACGTCTCGACGGCCTCCGCGAGCCCGCGCACCATCCCGAACCGGCCGCGGGCCGCGGCGACGACGTCACCGATGCGCGGCAGCACCCGGTCGCTCACGGTGTGCCCGAACCAGCCCTCCGCGACGGCTTCCTCCCGGGACCGCACCCACGCGCGCTCACCCAGCACCGACCGCCAGGCCGCGAGGACATCCGCGGCCGCGCCCGGCTCGGTGTAGACGTGCCGGGCCCGGACTTCGCCCCCGAACGTCCGGACGCCCTCCAGCAGCTCCGGCGCGTCTTCGAGGTCGAGCTTGTCGTCGACGGTCACCATCCCGTGGTCGGCCACCACGGCGAGCAGCGCACCGGGTGGCAGACCGTCCACAAGGGACTCGACGAGCCGGTCGACCTGCCGCAGCTGCAGGCGCCAGGCGGTCGATCCAGGACCGTAGACGTGCCCGACGAGGTCGAGTTCGCTGTGGTAGGCGTAGCAGAACGCCTTCCCTTCGAGCACGGACAACGTCCGCGCGGCGAGGTCGCCCAGCGCGTGCACGCCGGCGTAGCGCGCTCCGCTCTGGGTAGCCCGGGTCAGTGCCGTGTCGGCGAACTTGGCGGCCGACACGACCGCGGCGTCGATCCCCGCCGCGGCGGCCCGCTCGAACGTCGTCGGCAGCGGCTGCACCTCGCGGGGCGGCAGGGCGCCGCGGAGATCGCCGCCGTCGTCATGGCTGCACCACCGAAGCGCGTTGAGCACGCCCGTGCCCGGCATCTCGAAGGTGTAGCCGACCATCCCGTGCTCCCCCGAGGCAAGCCCGGTCCCGATCGCGGCCACCCCGGCGGCGGTCGTCGACGGGAACCCGACCCGCAGGGGTTCCCGGACGAGCGCGGTCAGCACCGGGGCATCCGCGGCGTGCTCGGTGAGCAGTTCCCAGCCGAGCCCGTCGACAAGCAGCACGCCGGCACTGCGTGCCTCGGGCAGTGACAGCGAGTTGACGCAGCCGGGCACCCCGAGCACGGCGAGCAGGGACGGGACGACCTGGCCGAGGTGCGAGACATCGGCAAGCAAAGGCGGCTGCACGCGCCCAGCTTCCCACTGGGGCAGCGGCGGTACGGACAAGGCCGGGACTGGCACGGCAGCGGCACGGGCTGCCACAGCAGCGGCACGGGCAAGCCCGGGGCTGGCGTGGCGGCCGGATCCGGCGATAATCACCGCATGCCGACCTACGCCTACCGTTGCCGCGAGTGCACCGAGACCTTCGAGCTCCTGCGCCCGATGAGCGAATCGAGTGCGCCGGCTTCCTGCCCGGAGGGGCACACCGACACCGTCAAGCTGCTCACCACCGTTGCCCTCACCGGGGCCGCGGGTGGTCCCGCGGCCCCGGCCGGCGGTGGGGGCGGCTGCTGCGGTGGCGGCTGCTGCGGCTGATTCAGCTCGCCTTCAGCGCCTGCTCCAGGTCGGCCCACAGGTCCTCGACGTCTTCGAGGCCGACCGACATGCGGATCAGCTGGTCTGAGACGCCGGCGTCGTGGCGGTCGCCCTCGTCGACGATGCGGTGGCTGATCGAACCCGGGTGCTGGATCAGCGTGTCGACGCTGCCCAGGCTGACCGCCGGCGTGATCAGGCGGACCGCGCCGATGAGGGCGTGCGGGTCGCCGTCGATCTCGAACGCCACCAGCGGCCCGCCCAGCTTGGGGTAGTGGACGGCCGTCACCGCCGGGTGGTCCGCCAGGCGGGCGGCCAGGACCGACGCCGTCGCGGACGCCGCGTTGACGCGCAACGGCAGCGTGGACAGCCCGCGCAGCAACAGGTATCCGGCGAGCGGGTGGAGGACGCCGCCGGTGGCGAAGCGGATCTGGCGCAGACGGGCGGCTTCCTCCGCGTCACACGCGACGATCCCTCCCATCACGTCGCCGTGGCCGCCGAGGAACTTCGTTGCGCTGTGCAGGACCATCCGGGCGCCGTGGCGGCCGGGGCGCTGCAGCACCGGTGTGGCGAACGTGTTGTCCACGGCCAGCGGCACGTCCCCGCACGCGGCGGCCAGCTCGGCGATGTCCACCTCGGCGAGCGTCGGGTTGGCCGGCGTCTCCACGAACACCAGCCCGGTGTCCGGGCGCAGGGCGGCGGCGACGGCGTCCGGCGCGGCCCAGGTGACCTCCGTGCCCAGCAGGCCGGACTCGAGCAGGTGGTCGCTGCAGCCGTAGAGCGGGCGGACCGCGACCACGTGCCGTTTCCCTTGCGCCACCGCGGAAAGCAGGCAGGCCGAGACGGCGGCCATGCCACTGGCGAACGCGACGCCGTGGTCGAAACCCTCCAGCTCGGCGAGTGCGCGCTCGAACCGCTCCACAGTCGGGTTGCTCACCCGGCCGTAGATCGGCGGGCCGTCGAGCTCGGCGCCCGCCGCGAAGTCGTCGATCCGGGCGGCTTCGGCGGCGCTGTCACGGGACGGGTAGGTCGTGGACAGGTCGAGCGGAGCGGCGTGCACGCCCAGGTCCGTGAGGTCGTCACGGCCGGCGTGGACGGCTCGGGTGCGCAGCGAGGAAGTCATGCCAGCATGGTCGACGTTTCCCCGGATCGGGGGCAACAGGCTCGGATATCATTCGGCGATGTCCGCTTCCGTCGAACTGAGTCCGGTCGATCTGCAGATTCTGCGGCTCCTCCAGAACGATGCCCGGATCACGAACAAGGACCTGGCGGCGGCCGTCGGCCTCGCGCCGTCGACGTGTCTCGACCGCGTGGCACGGCTGCGGGAGACCGGGGTCATCACCGGGCAGCACGCGTCGGTCGACGCGGCCAAGCTGGGACGGCCGCTGGAGGCGTTCCTGTTCGTCCAGGTCCGCCCGCACCGGCGGCCGCTGGTGGACGCGTTCGTCGAGCACCTGCTGTCCCTGCCGGAGGTCCGGGCGGTCTACCACCTGACCGGCCCGGACGACTTCCTCGCCCACGTGGCGACCAGCTCCGCCGGCGAGCTGCAGCGCCTGGTCCTCGACGAGCTGACCGCGCGCGACGAAGTCGCCCGCGTCCACACGAACCTCGTGTTCCAGCACTGGAGCGGCGGCCCGCTGCTGCCGCCCGGCGCCTGACGTCACAACGTGGCGAGCCAGCGGCGGGTCTCGCGCGGGGACGTCAGCCGGACGACCGCCGGGCCGGGCGGCTCCGCGGCCCACGCCCGGATGCGGGCCCGCTTGGCCGCGAACGACGTGAAGTGCCAGCGGATGATCGAGTCGGCGGAGAACATCTGGCGGAACGACTCGACGTTGCCGTTGCAGATGCGCTCGCGGGTCACCACGCGGACCAGCGTCCGGCGCACCAGGCGGCTCAGCGAAAGCCAGCGTGGGTAGTCCAGGCCCACGACCAGCTGCGTGCGGGGCAGCACGATGTCCTGCCACTTGCTGTAGACGGCGTCGAGGACCCAGCGCTCCTGCGCGCACACCTCGGCGACCAGGCGGCGCTGCTCGTCGTCGGGGGTGCCGACCCAGCCCGGCTGCCAGCCGATGTCGTCGGCGGAGTGAAACGGCAGGCCGGTCCGGGCGGCGATGGCCCTGGCGAGCGTCGACTTGCCCGAGCCGGTCACGCCGACGATCACGATGCGGTCAGGCGCCGAGGTCACGTGCCGGCTCCTGCGGCCCGCGGTAGGGCAGCGTCTGGCTGTACACCAGGTTCGTGGTCGTGCTGCCGAACTGGGCCAGCTCGTCCACCGTCTGCTCCAGGTGGGCCATGGACGCGGCCGCGATCTTGAGCGTGTAGCAGTCGTCGCCGGTGGTGCGCAGGCATTCCAGGATCTCGGTGCGCTCGGCGAGCAGCTTGTGCAACGGCTCGTGGCGGCTGCCCGGGTACTTCAGGCGGACGACGGCGAGCACCGGGTAGCCGGTCTTGCCGAGGTCCACTTCCGCGCGGTAGCCGGTGATCACCCCGGCGGCCTCCAGCCGCCGGAGCCGTTCGGTCGCCGCGGACGCGCTGAGGTTGACCCGGCGGCCCAGCTCGGTGAGCGGCACGCGGGCGTCGTGCTGGAGCTCGCCGAGAATGGCCCAGTCCGTCGGGTCGAGACTCTCGGTCATCTGCCGAAGATACCGTGGAATCCACGGCGGAAGCGGCCGAACGCCGTGATCGTTCCCTTCCGATCAAAGCCGCGGCGTCGATAGCCTTTCCGGGTGAAGATCGGCGTGAACGTCCCCAACTTCGGCCCCGGCACGGACCCCGGTGTGCTGCGCGCCTGGGCGCAGACGGTGGAAGGTCTCGGCTTCGACCTGCTGATGGTGTCCGACCACGTCGCGATCACCCCGGACGTCGCCGGCCAGTACCCGGCACCGTTCTACGAGCCGTTCACGACGCTGTCGTGGCTCGCGGGCGTCACCCACCGGGTGCGGCTGGGCACCACCGTGCTGGTGGTGCCGTACCGGCATCCGCTGCTGGTCGCGCGGATGGCGGCGAACCTCGACGCGCTCAGCGGCGGACGGCTGGTGCTCGGCGGGGGCGTCGGCTGGGCGAAACAGGAATTCGACGCGCTCGGCGTGCCCTTCGCGCAGCGCGGGAAGCTCACCACCGAATACCTGCGGGCGATCCGCGCGGCCTGGGCCGACCGCGGCGACTACCGCGCGGGGCCGATCCCGCTCTGGCTCGGCGGGCACAGCGAGGCCGGGCTGCGGCGGGCCGTCGAGCTGGGCGACGCGTGGCACCCGCTGCGGCTGACGCTCGCCGGGTTCCGGGAAGGGCTGGCCCGGCTGGAAAAGCTGGCAGGCGACCGGCCGGTGCCCGCTTTCGCGCCGCGGATCCTGCTGCGGGTCACCGAAACGCCGGTGACCGGCCCGGAGCGGCTGGCCGGCGAAGGCACCCTCGGCCAGGTCCTCGACGATCTGGCTCAGCTGCGGGATCTGGGCGCGGACACCGTCGTGCTCGACCCGTTCGACTCGGACCCGGCCGAAACCCTCCACCCGGAGGCGGCGTGGCGGGACCTCGCGGCCGTTGCCGCTTCCTGGAAGGAGAACCGGTGAACGACACCGAAGAAACCCTGCTGCGCCGGGCGATCGAGCTGGCCCGTGAGGCGCGCGAGGAGTACGGCAACCCACCGTTCGGCTCACTGCTGGCCGACGCCGACGGCAACATCCTCGCCGAGGACCGCAACACCTCGCTCACGGACAACGACATCACCGCGCACCCGGAGCTGAAGCTCGCCCGCTGGGCGGCGCAGAACCTGGACTCCGAAACCGCGGCGGCGACGACGATGTTCACCAGCACGCAGCCGTGCGGGATGTGCACCGGCGCGATCGAGCGGTCCGGGCTGGGGCGGGTGGTGTACGCGCTGTCGACCGAGCAGTTCCTCACGCTGCGCCCGCCGATCACCTGGGGCGGCTACAAGCTGGACGGCCCGGCGCTGTTCGACGAGGCACGCGTGCCGGTGGAGGGGTACTACACGTGACCGGCTACACCGTGCACCCGGTGGCGCGGGTGGAATCGCCGCTGACGGACCGGAAAGCGGCCCCGAAGCAGGGCGACGAAGGCGCGCCGCCGGCCCGCGTGGTGTTCGCCCCCGAGTTCCACGCCGCGGCGGCCGACCTCCGCCCCGGCGACCGGCTGGTGCTGCTGACCTGGCTGCACGCGGCCGACCGCGACGTCCAGTCGGTCCACCCGCGCGGCGACCGGAACCGGCCCAGCACGGGCGTGTTCTCGACGCGCTCCCCCGACCGCCCGAACCCGATCGGCCTCCACACGGTCACGGTGACGGCGGCCGGGCCCGGCACGATCACGGTGACCGGCCTGGAGGCGATCGACGGTACCCCGGTCCTCGACGTGAAACCGGTACTGGGCGCGGTGTCCGGGCGCTGACCGGGGCGGGTCAGTAGTCCTTGAAGCCCTTGCCGGTCTTGCGGCCGAGGCGTCCGGCCGTCACGAGGTGCTCCAGCAGGGGCGCCGGGGCGAAGCCCTCTTCGCGGAACTCGTTGTACAGCGTTCGCTGGATGGCCAGGGACACGTCCAGGCCCACCACGTCCAGCAGCTCGAACGGGCCCATCGGGAGGCCGCAGCCCACCTTCATCGCCGTGTCGATGTCGTCGGCTCCCGCGTAGTGGCCCTCCAGCATCTTCACCGCGTCGTTGAGGTATGGGAACAGCAGCGCATTGACGATGAAGCCCGCCCGGTCTCCACAGTGGACCGCGTGCTTGCCCACCGCCGCGCAGACCGCGCTCGCCGTCGCCACCACGTCCGGGGCCGTCGCGATCGTCGACACCACCTCGACCAGCTTCATCACCGGGGCCGGGTTGAAGAAGTGGAGACCGATCACCTCCGACGGCCGGGACGTCGCGGCCGCGCATTCGATCACCGGCAGGGACGACGTCGTCGTCGCCAGGACCGCGCCCGGGCGGACCACCTCGTCCAGTGCCGCGAACACCGCCTGCTTCACCGGCAGCTCCTCGGCCACCGCCTCGACCACGAGGTCGACGTCGGCCAGTGCCTCGAAATCCGTGACCGGGGTGATCCGGGACAGCGCGGCCGAAGCGTCCTTTTCGGACAGCTTGCCCTTGACCACGGCCTTGTCGAGCGACTTCTGGACGCGAGCCACCGAGGCCTGCGCCTTTTCCAGGCTCCGGGCGCGCAGCACGACGTCGAGACCGCGCTTGGCGAAGACCTCCGCGATGCCGGTCGCCATCGTGCCGGTACCGACCACGCCGACCCGCGACACCGGCCGCGGCGGCGCGCTGTCCACAGTGGACGACGAGACGCCGTCCGCGACCACGGTCGGCGAATCCGGCGCGTCGTAGGTGTAGAAACCGCGGCCGGTCTTGCGGCCGAGCAGGCCCGCCGTGATCATCTGCTTGAGCAGCGGTGCCGGTGCGTGGAGGCGGTTGCGGGACTGGTGGTACATCGTGTCGAGGATTTCGTACGCGGTGTCGAGCCCGATCAGGTCGAGCAGGGCCAGCGGACCCATCGGGTAGCCACAGCCGTAGCGCATGGCCGCGTCGAGGTCCTCGCGGGTGGCGTAGCGCTGCTCGTACATCCGCACCGCGTGGTTCAGGTAGCCGAACAGCAGCGCGTTCGCGATGAACCCGGCCCGGTCGCCGATCACCACCGGCACCTTGCCGAGCCGCTCGGCGAACGCCACGACCTCGGTGACCACCTCCGGCTCGGTCACCACCGTCTTGACGATCTCGACGAGCTTCAGCACCGGCGCCGGGTTGAAGAAGTGCATGCCGACGACCTTGCCGGGACGCGTGGTGTGCACGCCGATCTCGGTGATCGACAGCGACGACGTGTTGGACGCGAACACGACCTCCGGCCGGGTGATCTTGTCCAGCTCGGCGAAGACGTCGGCCTTCAGCTCCAGGCTTTCCGGGATCGCCTCGATCACGAGGTCCACTTCGGACAGATCCGACAGTGAGGTGCCGTACCGGATCCGGCCCAGCAGCGCGGCGCGCCCGGCGGCGTCGAGCTTGCCGCCGGCGAGCGCCCGCTCGGTGGAGTGCTCGAGGTGCCCGCGGCCGCGGGCGACTCCGGCCTCGTCGAGCTCGACCGTGACGACGTCGAGCCCGCTGCGCGCGAGCACTTCGGCGATCCCGGCCCCCATGGTGCCCAGGCCGATCACACCGACCGTCGAGATGTCCCGCGCCATCGAGGCCTCCAGAGATGTTACTCGCTGGTAATTGCCCCGATACTGCCACGCGGGTCCGCCGGAAGCCCAGACGGAATCGAGTCAGTACCGCCGAAGTCACCCGGACGGAAACAGCGGCTTCACTCGCCGAAATTGCCGTCGACCAGCTCTTTCGCCTTCTCCAGCGCCGCGGCCGCCTGCGGGCCGCCGGCCCGGACGCGGATGCGGTCGCCCTGCCGGGCGCCGAGGGACATCAGTGCCAGCACGCTGTGGCCGTCGGCCTCCTGCTCGCCCAGCCGGACCGAGACCTCGGCGTCGAACTCGCTGAGCGCGCGCACCAGCAGCGCCGCCGGCCGCGCGTGCAGCCCGACGTCGTTGCGCAGCTCCAGCTCGATTTCGTCGCCGCCGTCCGCGGGCTCGCCGAGGGAGAGGTCGTCGGGCACGCCCGCCGCCGCGGCGGCCTCCGCCACCGCCTTGCGGTCCTTGCCCGCCTGCGCCGCGACCGCCGCCGCGATCGCGCCCTCGACCAGCGGGCCGTCGGCGACGACCGCGGCCGACGGGTCGGCCAGCGACTCGACCGCGAGCTCGGCGGTCATCTGCGCGCTGCCGAGGTCGTAGAGCAGCACGACGCCGTCGCCGGAGTCGGCGCGCTGGGTGGCGGCGACGACCTCGTCGTAGTCCGTGCCGATCGAGCCGTCTTCGAGGCCGCCCGCGGGCACGATCCGGACGTCCGGCGCCATCTGGGCGGCCAGCTCGGCCAGCCCCTCCGCCAGCTTGGCGCTGTGCGACACGAGCACGATTCCCACGCTCACCGGGCGGCCTCCGCGAACGCGCGCAGCAGCAGCGCCGACGACCGCGCACCGGGGTCCAGATGGCCCACCGCGCGCTCGCCGAGGTAGGACGCGCGGCCCTTGCGCGGTACGAGGTCCACTGTGGACTCCGCGCCGCGGTCGGCGGCGTCGGCGGCCGCGGTCAGCACCGCGGCGATGTCCCCGCCGTCCCCGGCCGCCTTCTCCGCGGCCGAAACCGCCGGGATCAGGGCGTCGACCATGGTCGCGTCGCCGCCGACGGCCTTCCCGCGCGCCTGGACGCCTTCGAGCGCGGCGCGCAGCGCCTCCAGCAACGCGGGAACGTCGAGGTCCGACGCGGCACCGAGCTTGGCCGACGCGCGCAGGAAAGCCGTGCCGTACAACGGACCCGCGGCGCCGCCGACCTTCGAGATCAACGTCGTCGCGACGAGCTTCAGCACCCCGCCGGGAGTGTCCGGGACAGCGGAATCGAGTGCCGCGACGACGGCGGTGAACCCGCGGTTCATGTTCTCGCCGTGGTCACCGTCGCCGATCGCGCGGTCGAGGTCGACCAGTTCCGCGCGGTGCTCGGCGATCACCGCCGCGGCCGCGCGCACGGCCGCGGCCACCCCTTCGGCCTTGCAGGTCATCACATCCCCCAGCGCAGGGCCGCGGTGTTGACCGGGGCGTCCCAGAGCTCGGTCAGCTCGTCGTCCAGTTTGAGCAAGGTCAGGCTCATCCCCTGCATCTCGAGGCTGGTGATGTACGGGCCGACCAGCCGGCGTTCGACCACGATCCCCCGCTCGGCCAGCAGCCGCTCGGCGATGCCGTGTGCCAGGTACAGCTCGACGAGCGGGGTGCCGCCCATCGAGTTGGTGAACAGCAGCACGCGGTCGCCGGAAGTGAACGGCAGGTCCGTCACGATCGCGTCGACCATCCGCGCCACCAGCGCGTCGGCGGGCTCGGCCGGGATCCGCTCGCGGCCGGGCTCGCCGTGGATGCCGATGCCGAACTCGACCTCGCCGTCGCCGAGGTCGAAGCTCGGGGTGCCGGCGTGCGGCACGGTCGGCGCGGTGAGCGCGACGCCGATCGACCGCACCTGGCCGATCACCTTCTGCGCCAGCGCGGTCACCGCGTCGAGCGAGTCACCACGCTCGGCGGCCGCGCCGGTGATCTTCTCCAGCAGCACCGTGCCGCCGACCCCGCGGCGGCCCGCGGTGTAGGTCGAGTCCTTGACGGCGACGTCGTCGTCGATCACGACGCTGCGGACCTCGAGGCCCTCGGCGGCGGCCAGCTCGGCCGCGGTCTCGAAGTTCAGCACGTCACCGGTGTAGTTCTTAACGATGAGCAGCGCGCCCGCGTCGCCGGTGGTGGCGGTGACCGCGGCCTGCACGGCGTCCGGCGTCGGCGAGGTGAACACCGCGCCCGGCACGGCGGCGGCGAGCATGCCGTGGCCGACGAAGCCGCCGTGCAGCGGCTCGTGCCCGGAACCGCCGCCGGAGATGACGGCGACCTTGCCCGCGACCGGCGCGCCGGCCCGGACGACGACGTCCGGGTCGTACTGGACGCGGAGGATGTCGGCGTGGGCCGCGGCGAGCCCCCGCAACGACTCCGCGACCACGTCCGCGGGATCGTTGATGATCTTCTTCACGGCAGCCTCCGGCACATCGGCGGGTGGGGTGTCCCCTTCCTACCGTCCCGCGCGGCCCGCCGCCAGATCAGGCCTTCGGGAGCTTGCCGGCGACGTTCTTCGCGACGGTGACCGCCTTGCCGCACGGATCGTCGGTCTCCGGCTTGGCGTCGTAGCTGCTGTAGTCCACGACGGCCAGTTCGACGTCGTCGCCCTGCCACGGCCGGTGCTGCCATTCCACAGTGCACTTCGAGGAGTTCGTGTCCTGCTTGCGGAAGCCGGTGACGCCGTTGCCGAGGTCGGCCTTGGTGTAGCCGTCGCCGGCGATCGGGGGCAGGCCGGGCCGGAACCGGACGGTGATCGTCGGGTCGGTGCCGTTGCTCTTCCAGTCGCAGGAGTGCAGGGCCGAGAGCGCGGACTTCGCCGAGGGCACGACGGTGGCGACCACCGCGGTGTCGGCCATCGCGCACGGGTCGGCGGTCAGCACGGTGCCCGGCGGCGTCGCGTACTTCTCCGGCGCGTTGTGCAGCTTGCCGACCGCGGCCTCCAGCACCGCCTGGCCGGGACGGCACGGGTCGCCGGGGTAGGTGACCGTGACCGTGAGCGCCATGTCCGGGTTGAGCGCCGTCATGGCCGCCACGGTGCAATCGTTGTCGCCGCTCTTGTTGACCCGCAGCGGCAGCCCGCCGACCTGCCCGGTGGTCTTGTCGGCCCGCAGCATCAGCAGCAGGGTGCTGCCGACCTCCACCTGCAGCCGCATCTTCTTGCCGCCGGGGTCCTTCACGTTGTTGCTGCAGCCGTCGAAGGCGATCGACGACGGCGACGGGTCCTCCTCCACCGTGCCGAGGCCGAGTGCCCCGAGGGCGTCCTTGGTCAGGAACTGGCACGGCTTGATCGTCCGCAGCACGTTCGCCGCCACCGCGGCGTCGGTGATGGGCCCGTCGGCGGGCTGGCCGGTGCCGGCCGCCGCGGGCACCGTCGTCCGCGCGAAGTTGGACTTGCCGAGGTCCTGCCCGCACGCGGTCAGCGGCAGCGCGAGGGCGGTGACCAGCAGGAACAGCTTCGGGAGACGGCGGCGCCGAACGTCTGGGAACACGCGAAGCACGGTAGCGGCAACCGCTTGCCGCTGTCCGGACAACCCGGCTATTCGCCCGCGCCGGACGGTGTGCCGTCGGTCTCGGTCTCGACCGGGACGAGCAGCGGCCGCACCTTGGCCCAGATGACGAACAGCGCGGCCACCACCAGCATGCCGATGCCGGCCCACAGGTTGATGTTCGTGCCCGCGGCCTTGGCGATCTCCTCGTCGGAGGTGAAGCCGATGCCCATGACGGTGAGGATGACGCCGTAGACGCCGATCAGCAGGGCGATGATCAGCCGGATGTCGAACGCGCCCGCCTTGTGCGCTCGCGGCTGCGACTCGGTAGCCATTTCCGGCCTCCTAGAAGATGGCGTTGAGGGCGATGGTCAGGATGAGCACGATGCCCGCGAGCAGGCCCGGCTTGCGGTACCAGCCCGCGTTCTCGCCGGTGTTGTCGTGCTGGCGCGTTTCCTTCGGCGTCAGCGAGTAGACCAGGCCGACGAGTTCCTCGTCCGGCTTCGGCTTGGTCGCGAGCGACACGACGACGCTCACCACGATGTCGACGACGAACGCGACCCCGGCGGCGACGAAGCTGGTGCCCTGGCCCTTCAGGCCGAGCACGCCGGTCTGGGAAAGGGCCCAGATGGTGATCGCGGACGCCGTGCCGAGCACCAGGCCGCTCCAGCCCGCGTGCGGGGTCATCCGCTTCCAGAACATGCCGAGGATGAACGTGGCGAACAGCGGCGCGTTGAAGAACGAGAACAGGTCCTGCAGGTAGTTCAGGATGTTGCCGGAGTTCGACGCGATGAACGCGGTGCCGATCGCGGCGACCGTGCCCAGCGACGTCACCACGCGGCCGAGGTTCAGGTAGTAGTGGTCCGGCTTGTCCTTCTTCACGTACGTCTGCCAGATGTCGTACGTGAAGACGGTGTTGAACGAGCTGAGGTTCGCCGCCATGCCCGCCATGAACGAGGCCAGCAGGCCCGCGATGGCGATGCCGAGCATGCCGTTCGGCAGCAGGTCGCGCATCAGCAGCAGGAGCGCGTTGTTGAACGTGACACCGCTGGGCGCCGTGCCGCCCTCCAGCAGGATCTGCTTGTCCTTGACGTACTCGGACACGGTGACCGCGGCGATCATGCCGGGGATGATCACGATGAACGGGACCAGCATCTTCGGGAACGCGCCGATGATCGGCGTGCGCCGCGCCGCCGACATGCTCTTCGACGCCATCGCGCGCTGGACCTCGACGAAGTTCGTCGTCCAGTAGCCGAAGGAGAGCACGAAACCGAGGCCGAAGACGATGCCGAGGACCGACAGCAGGCTGTTGCCGAAGCCGGTCAGGTTGTCCCCTGGCCACGAGTGCAGCTGCGCCGAGCCGCCGGGGCTGTTGGTGACCTTGTCGACCAGTCCCTGCCAGCCGCCGACCTTGACCAGGCCGACGATGGTCAGCGGGACCAGCGCGATGACGATCACGAAGAACTGCAGGACCTCGTTGTAGATCGCCGCGGAGAGGCCGCCGAGCGCGGTGTAGGACAGCACGATCACGGCGGCGACGATGATCGACACCCAGATCGGCCAGCCCAGCAGCAGGTTCACCACGCTGGCCAGCAGGAACAGGTTCGCGCCCGCGATCAGGATCTGGGCGGCGGCGAAGCTCACGCCGTTGACCAGGTGGGCCGGCTTGCCGAAGCGCCGCCGCATGAACTCGGGGACGCTGCGGACCTTCGAGCCGTAGTAGAACGGCATCATCACGATGCCGAGGAACAGCATCGCCGGGATGGCGCCGATCCAGAAGTAGTGCACGGTCGGCAGGCCGTACTGGGCGCCGTTGGCCGACATGCCCATGACCTCGACCGCGCCGAGGTTCGCCGAAATGAACGCCAGACCGGTGACCCAGGCCGGCAGCGAGCGGCCGGACAGGAAGAAGTCGAGACTGCTCGACACCTGCCGTCGCGCCAGATACCCGATGCCGAGCACGAGGGCGAAGTAGAACGCCAGCTCGATGTAGTCGATCACGCTCGCGTCGAGACGCAGGTTCGCATCGGCCAGAACGAGCACCCGACCCACCTCCGGCAGTTCCTCTTGAACAGGACAACAACCGACAGGAATCACCAGCACCCTGTCGGATCCGGACAGTACTGCATGGATTCAGGGTCGGCACGCCGACGGGTCCAAAGTGGCCGGAGGGCGCGTTTCCCCGGCGTTGACCTGGGAAAACGCGCCCTCCGGCAGACGCCGCGGGAACGGCCTTGGCTCAGCGGTCGGTCGGGACCGCGATCTCGCCCTCCTCGTCGATCAGCCGGGCGAGCACTTCGTCGGGCAGGTAGGTCCGGTGCGGGTAGCCCGGGCCCCACGAGTTGAGGATCGGCACGGCACCGAGCTCGTCGGCCCGCGGGTTGGCGAGCACGGAGTGGACGTCGTCGACCGTCTTCGCCCAGCGGAAGGCCTTGATGCCCTGCTTGGCCTCGGGGGTGTACTTCTCGCGGGCCTGCCAGTCGTCGTTCGCGTAGGAGTCGTCCCACAGGACGTGCCCGGTGTCCTTGAGCACCTCGGCCGCGGCACGCACCGACGTGCCGTTGTCGTCACCGGGGTTGGTCTCGGGCCATTCGTCGCGCTTCTTGGCCGCGTCCCACAGCCAGCGGGCCGTGTACTCGCTGCCGTTGAAGATCGACATGCAGCGCGACCAGCCGAAGCCGACGCAGGCACCTTCGCGGCCCTGGTCGTAGAAGGCGTACCAGGCGTCGGTGTCCGGGGTGCCGCCCGGTTCGAGGCACACGCAGTGCCCGCCGCGGATCCGCCCGAGCTTCTTGACGCCGTCCTTGGCAATGAAGAACTCACCGGAGGTCCCGTCCTGCTCCGGCTCGTCGAAAGCGGAGTACCAGTTGACCCCGATGACAACCGGCGACCGGCTGGGCCGGTCGTCGTCGGACAGCGCGGACAGCGGGTACCTTTCCACGTGCCGCCAGTCGTCCGGAATGAACCGGCCCAGCCGCGGGTCGGCGGGATCGGAACCGAGTGGGCGATAGCGCATGACATCCTCCTCCGGACAGCCGAAAATCGCGCGCACACCGGCCGGCTGACATGCGCACACCAGGCTCGAAGGCGGACTGAAACGTTGGCACGACAAAGAAAGACGGCCGAGCGCACCACCCTCCGGCCACGCCGGACGCACCGGCGGAACCCCTCGAAATCGAGTGTCCCACGAGAACGGCTCGAAGGATCCGGAACTCACCCGAACAGCGCATAAAGGGGAGAAGCGAAATCACTTCGGGCCGCACTATCGGGTCAAAGATTTCCGGCGGAGTATTCGACAGGCAATCAGATACCGCAATTCGGCATCGATTCGGTATCGGCACTCCGGGCCGCCCCTTCGGGCAGCCGGACGGCCGGTTTTCCACCGTGTGAATTCAGTCCGTCACGCGCCGGAACCGCGGCACGGCACCATCAGGCGTCGAAACGGTCTCGGTGAACATCGCCTTCGGCCGCACCCACAGGCCGCGCTCTCCGTAAAGGGCGCGGTACACCACCAGTTCCTCTTCCGTCTCGCTGTGGCGGGCCACGCCGAGGACTTCGTACTCGCCGCCCTTGTAGTGGACGTACCGGCCCGGCTGCATCTCAGAACAGCCGGAACTCGTCGGACTCGATGCCGCGTAGCTCGTCGTAGTCCAGGGTCAGGCAGCGGATGCCGCGGTCCTCGGCCAGGGTGCGGGCCTGCGGCTTGATGATCTGGGCCGCGAACACTCCCTGGACCGGTGCCAGCAGCGGGTCGCGGTTGAGCAGCTCCAGGTAGCGGGTGAGCTGCTCGACGCCGTCGATTTCGCCGCGGCGCTTGATCTCGACCGCCACCGCGCGGCCCTCCGCGTCGCGGGCCATGATGTCGACCGGGCCGATCGCCGTCGGGAACTCGCGGCGGACCAGCGTGTAGCCCTCGCCGAGGGTCTTGATGTGCTCGGCCAGCAGTTCCTGCAGGTGCGCCTCGACGCCGTCCTTCTGCAGGCCCGGTTCCGCGCCGAGTTCCTGGGCGTGGTCGTGGAAGATCTCGTCGATCGAGATCACCAGTTTCTCGCCCTGCTTGTTCTCGACGATCCAGAGCTTTCCGTCCTCGATCAGCCAGCAGGGCGGGCTCATCCAGTTCAACGGCTTGTACGCACGGTCGTCGGAGTGCACCGACACCGAGCCGTCGGACTTGACGAGCAGCAGGCGGGTGGCCATCGGCAGGTGGGCGGTCAGCCGGCCGGCGTAGTCGACCTGGCACCGCGCGATCACGAGACGCACCCGAGGAGGGTAGGACAGGTCCGGGATACTGGGCGGGTGGACCCCATTCAGCGTGTCGCGTCCCGCGAGGTGTACCGGAACAACTGGATGACCGTGCGGGAGGACGAGATCCGCCGCCCGGACGGCTCGCCCGGCATCTACGGCGTGGTCGACAAACCGACCTACGCCCTCGTCGTCGCCCGGGACGACGCCGACCGGTTCCGGCTGGTCGAGCAGTTCCGCTACCCGCTCGGTGAACGGCGCTGGGAGTTCCCGCAGGGCACTGCACCCGGCCGCGCCGACGTCCCGCCCGCCGAGCTGGCCGAACGGGAGCTGCGCGAGGAGACCGGGCTGCGCGCCGGCTCGATGACCGTGCTCGGCAAGCTCGACGTCGCCGCGGGCATGAGCAGCCAGCGCGGCTGGGTGTTCCTCGCCACGGACCTCACCGAGGGCGAGCCGGAGCTCGAGCACGAGGAGCAGGACCTGCGCAGCGCGTGGTTCGCCCGCGCCGACGTCGAGAAGATGATCCTCACCGGCGAGATCACCGACGCGCAGTCGATCGCCGCCTGGGCGCAGCTCATGCTGTACGAGCGCACCCAGGGCTGATCAGTCCGGCCAGGACGGCTTGCGCTTCTCCAGGAACGCCGCCATCCCCTCGCGGGCGCCGGGCAGCTGCGACGCCGCCGCCATGACCTCCAGCGCGATCGCGTACGCGTCGGCTTCGGGCCGGTCCAGCTGGGCGTAGAGGGTCACCTTGCCCATCGCCTTGCTGGCCCGGCTGCCGCGCGTGGCCCGCGCCAGCAGCTCCGCGACGGCTTCGTCGAGCTGTTCGTCCGGCACGACCCGGTTGACCAGTCCCCAGTCGAGCGCGGTCGCCGCGTCGACGACGTCGCCGGTCAGCGCCAGCTCCATCAGCCGCTTGCGGCCGATCGACCGCGCCACCGGGACGGCCGGGGTGTGGCAGAACCAGCCGCCCTTGCCGCCGGGCAGCGCGAAGCCCGCCGATGCGGCCGCCACGGCGAGGTCGCACGACGCCACGAGCTGGCAGCCCGCCGCGGTGGCCAGTCCGTGCACGCGCGCGATGACGACCTGCGGGATCGACTGCATGGTCTTCATGACGTCCGTGCACAGCGTCAGCAGCTCGCGCACGCCGGTCAGGTCGCGCGCGGCGACGTCGGCGAAGTCGTGCCCCGCGGAGAACACCGGGCCGTCGCCGGCCAGCACGACCCCGGTCGCGTCGGTCGTGCCCGCCTCGCGGAACGCGGCGAGCAGCTCGGCGAGGTGCCCGGCGGACAGCGAATTGCGCCGGGCCGCCCGGTTCATGGTGATCGTGACGGTGTCGCCGTCCCGCTTCACCAGGATGTGCTCGTACTCGGTCATGTCCCGACGGTAGTACGTCCGCCGCGCTCAGCCGAGGCCGTGCCGCTCCCGGACGAGGCCGACGATGCCGTCCATGATCCCGGTCAGCTCGTAGTCCTTGGGCGTGAACACCCGCGCGATGCCGCGTTCGAGCAGCAGCGCGGCGTCGTCCGGCGGGATGATGCCGCCGACGATCACCGGCACGTCGCCCGCGCCCGCGGCCCGCAGGCCGTCCACGACGTTCGGGACGACCTCCAGGTGCGAGCCGGACAGCACCGACAGCCCGACCACGTGCACGCCCTCCTGCACCGCGGCCGCGACGATCTGCTCCGGTGTCAGCCGGATGCCCTGGTAGACGACCTCGAAGCCGACGTCGCGGGCCCGGACGGCGACCTGCTCGGCGCCGTTGGAATGGCCGTCCAGCCCCGGCTTGCCGACCAGGATCCGCAGCCGTTCGCCGAGTTCGGCTTCGGTCTCGCGGACCCGCGCGCGCACGCGCTCCAGCTCCGGGTCGCCCGTGCCGGCGACGGCGGCCGCGGAAACCCCGGTGGGCGCCCGGTATTCGCCGAACACCTCGCGCAGCGCGCCGGCCCACTCGCCGGTGGTGACGCCGGCCCGCGCACACTCCAGAGTGGCCTCGAAGAGGTTTTCCGTCGTCTGCGCGCGTTCCTTCAGTGCGGCCAGCGACCGCGCGACGGCGTCGTTGTCGCGCTGTGCCCGCCATTCCTCGATCGCGGTGACGGCGGCCTTCTCGACGGCGGGGTCGACCGTCTCGATCGCCTTGGCACCCTCGGCCTGCAGCGGCGACGGCTCGGTCGTCTCGAACTTGTTGACCCCGACCAGGATCCGCTCGCCGCTCTCGACGCCGCGGCGGTACTCGGCCAGCGAGGCGACCAGCTGCGACTTCATGTAGCCGCTCTCGACCGCGGCGACCGCGCCGCCGAGGTCCTGCACGCGGGCGATCTCCTCGCGCGCGCCGGCCATGATCTCGTCGACCTTGGCCTGGATGACGTGCGAGCCGTCGAAGATGTCCTCGTACTCCAGCAGGTCGGTCTCGAACGCGAGCACCTGCTGCATGCGCAGTGCCCACTGCTGGTCCCACGGCCGGGGCAGGCCGAGCGCCTCGTTCCAGGCGGGCAGCTGGATCGCGCGGGCGCGGGCGCCGCGGGACAGCGACACCGCCAGCATCTCCAGCACGATCCGCTGGACGTTGTTCTCCGGCTGGGCTTCGGTGAGCCCGAGCGAGTTGACCTGGACGCCGTAGCGCAGCCGCCGCGCCTTCGGATCCGTTACGCCGTAACGATCCCGCGTGAGCTCGTCCCAGAGCGCGGTGAACGCGCGCATCTTGGCCATCTCCTCGACGAACCGGACGCCGGCGTTGACGAAGAAGGAAATCCGCGCCACGACCTTGGCCATGTCGGCCGCGCCGACCTGGCCGGAGTCGCGGACGGCGTCGAGCACGGCGATCGCGGTGCACAGCGCGTAGGCGACCTCCTGCGTCGGCGTCGCCCCGGCTTCCTGCAGGTGGTAGCTGCAGATGTTGATCGGGTTCCACTTCGGCACGTGGTGCACGGTCCAGGCGATCATGTCGGTGATCAGCCGCAGGCTCGGCCCCGGCGGGAAGATGTAGGTCCCGCGGGACAGGTACTCCTTGATGATGTCGTTCTGCGTGGTGCCGGTGAGCTTCGCGAGCACTTCGTCGACGTCGCGGCCCTCGGCCTCGGCCTGCTCGCGCGCCACGGAGACGTACAGCGCGAGCAGCCACATGGCGGGCGCGTTGATCGTCATCGACGTGTTGGCCTCGGCGAGCGGGATGCCGTCGAACAGGCGCCGCATGTCGCCGATGTGCGACACGGGCACGCCGACCTTGCCGACCTCACCGCGGGAGAGCGGGTGGTCCGGGTCGTAGCCGGTCTGGGTGGGCAGGTCGAAGGCGACCGAAAGGCCGGTCTGCCCCTTGGCGAGATTGCGCCGGTACAGCTCGTTCGACGCGGCGGCGGACGAGTGCCCCGCGTAGGTCCGCATCACCCACGGGCGGTCTCGTTCGCGGTCCGTTGGGTAGGGCACGGGACACCTCCGGCGGTGGACGTTTCGTCGAGTGTACCGGCCGGTAACTTATGGGGGCAGTGGAATCGGCCACGTCCGGGTGAGGCCGCGGCAGACCACCTGGGCGGTGGCCTCAGGCGGCCGAGGTGTCCGCTTCCGGCGGTGCCTGGCGGGCGCCTGCCTCGTCGATGGCCTTGACGAGCAGGTCCCGCACCCGCTTCGGCTCGCCGATCCCCATCAGCGTCACCGATCCCGCTCCGCCGAAGCCGATGGTGCCGGTGCGGGACGGGCCGGGCTTGAGCACCGGTGCCGGCAGGCCTGCCAGTTCCGTCGAGCGCTCCTTCTGCCGGAACAGGCCCGAGCGCGCGATGATCCGGCTGTCCGTGACCGCGTACGTCGTGCGCCCGAGCGCGAGGTAGCGGACCACCGACCGGCCGGCCGCGCCGTAGAGGCCGAGCGCCAGCGCGACGACCGCGGCAGCCATCGGCAGGCCGCTCGGCTGCTTCGCCAGCACGAACCAGACCGCGGCGGCGGCGAGGACCAGTCCGGCCGGGGCGATCACCCCGTCCGCGGCGACGTAGAGCGGGCGCTGGACCGGCTCTCCCGCCCAGAGCACGCGCTCACCGGGCTGAAGCTCGATTTCCCCTGCTGACATGGCCGAACACTACTGCGCCGGACGCCCGCCCGCCGAGTTCCGCACCCTCCGTGTCCGGCCGGGCACTGTGACCGAAAACCGCGAGACCAACGGCCTCGGCGTCGATTAGCGTGGGCAGCCGTGACGTGGAGTGTGTACGGAAGCTACCTGGTCATCGTCGTCCTGATCGTGCTCGCGCCGGGACCCGACACGATGGTCATGCTCAAGAACGCGCTGTCCGGCGGGTTCCGCGGCGGGCTGCTCGCGTCGCTGGGCATCTTCACCGGCAACGCCGTGCAGGGCAGTGCCGCGGCGCTCGGGCTCGGCGTCGTCATCGCCCGCTCGCAGCCGGTGTTCCTCACCCTCAAGTGGGCCGGTGCCGCCTACCTCGTCTTCCTGGGCTTCCAGGCGCTGCGCGGTGCCTTCCGCGGCAACTACGCCGTCGTCGAGGACGTCCAGCGCCGTCGCGGCGGCGGCTTCCGGCGGTTCCGCGAAGGGTTCCTCTCCAACGTCACCAACCCGAAGGTGCTGGTGCTCTACCTGTCCGTGCTGCCGCAGTTCCTGACGGCCGACTCGAGCGTCGGGGACTCGCTGCTGCTGGCCTACACCGTCGCCGTGCTCGGCGGGGCGTGGCTGCTGGTGCTGCTGCTGTTCGTGCACCGCGTCCGCGCCTGGCTCGGCCGCCGCCGGGTGCGCCGTACCCTCGACGGCGTCACCGGCACCGCGCTGCTCGGCTTCGGCGCCGCTCTCGCCTTGGAGTCCTGATGACGTGGAGCACCTACGCCGGCTTCGCCGGGATGATGGCGTTCCTGGCCATGATGCCGGGACCGGACACGATGGTCGTGCTGAAGAACGCCCTGACCGGCGGCGCCCGCGGCGGCGGCTGGGCGTGTGCCGGCATCAGCGTCGCGAACTTCCTGCAGGGCACCGCGGCGGCGCTCGGGCTGGGCGCGGTGCTGACGCGCTCCCAGCCGGTGTTCGAGACGGTGAAGTGGCTCGGCGCGGCCTACCTGGTGTTCCTCGGCATCCAGGCCCTGCGCGGCGCGTGGCGCGGTGACTACGCCGCCCTCGACGTCCGGAAGGCCCGCGCCTCCCGGGGACGGCGGTTCCGCGAAGGCTTCCTGTCCAACCTGACCAACCCCAAGGTGATCGTGCTGTACCTGTCGGTCCTGCCGCAGTTCCTGACGCCGTCGTCGAGCGTCGCCGACTCGCTGCTGCTGGCGTACACGGTCGCGGCGCTGGGGCTGGTGTGGCAGGTGCTGCTGCTGTTCTTCGTGCACCGGGTCCGCGACTGGCTGCAGCGCCGCCGGGTGCGCCGGGTACTGGACGGCGCCACGGGAACGGCCCTCGTCGGCTTCGGCGCGGCACTGGCCCTCGAAGGCTGATCTAGCCTGGCCTCATGACCTGGGGAACTTATGGCGCCTTCGTGCTCTTCGTGGTGCTCGTGCTCGTCGTGCCGGGGCCGGACACCGCGCTCGTGCTCAAGAACTCCCTCGCCGGCGGGAAACGCGGCGGGATCCTGACCGCGCTGGGCGTCGGGTCGGGAAACCTCGTCCAGGGCCTCGCGGCCGCACTCGGGCTCAGCGCCGTCCTCGTGCGCTCCGAACCCCTCTTCCTGGCGGTGAAGTGGGCAGGCGCGGCGTACCTCGCCTTCCTCGGCGTCAAGACGCTGCTCGCCGCCTGGCGCGGGAACTACAGCGCGCCGGAGACGGCCAAGCCGCGCGGCGGACGGCGGTGGCGGGAAGGGTTCCTGTCGAACGTCACCAACCCGAAGGCGCTCGTGTTCTACCTGTCGATGCTGCCGCAGTTCCTGTCCCCCGGCTCGACGACGGCCGACTCGCTGCTGCTGGCGGCGACGGTCGCGGTGCTGGCCACGCTCTGGCAGTTCGTCGTGGTCGCCGGCGTGCACCGGATCCGGGTCTGGCTGCAGCGCCGCCGCGTCCGCCGCACCATGGACGGCGCGACGGGCGCGGCACTCGTCGGCTTCGGGGCGGTCCTCGCCGTCGAGGGCTGAGTCAGCGGATCTCTTCCCGCACAAAGGTTTCGAACGACCGGGCGGGGCGGCCGGCGACCTGCTCGACGGCCGGGGTGACGCGGTCTTCGGCACCCCGCCGGATGTCCTCGTCCAGTGCGGCCAGCACGGCGGCGAAGTCCGCCGGAAGTCCCGAAGCGGTCAGGAAAGCCGTGTACTCGGCCGGGCCGGCCGCGCGGTGGCGGACCGGGCGTCCGGTGTGCCTGGCCACGATCGCGGCCGCTTCGGCGTAGCTCAGTGCGGCCGGGCCGGTCAGGACGTGTTCGGTGTTGTGCGGCTCGGGATCGGTCAGCGCGCGGACGGCGACCGCCGCGATGTCTCCGGCGTCGACGAACGCGACCCGGGCGTCGCCGGTGGCCGTGACGATCTCGCCGTCGCGGACGCCCTGGGCGACCAGGTGCTCGCCGGTGAAGTTCTGCATGAACCACGACGGCCGCAGCACCGTCCACTCCGGAGCCTGGCGCACCAGCCGCGGCAGCTCGCCGAGGCCCGGGGTCTCGTCGGTGACCGCGGACGAGCCGAGCAGGACGACCCGGCGGACTCCCGCGTCGAAGGCGTCGGCCAGGAACGGGGCCACCAGCGCCGCCGGTTCGGCCTCGCCGATCGGCGCGACCAGGTAGACGGCGGTGGCTCCGCGCAGCGCGCCGGCGTGGGTGACGCGGTCGGTCCAGTCGAACCGGACCTGCCCGGGTTCGTGCGGTTTGCGGGTCGCCACCCGTGCCGGGACGCCGTTGGCGCGCAGGCCCGCGACGACCCGGCGGCCGGTGGTGCCGGTGCCGCCGAGCACTAGGACGTCAGCCACGGCCGCTCCCAGCCGACATCGCGGTCAGGTCGCCGAGGATCTCGGCCGCGGCGGCCGGGCTCCAGTAGTCGCGGTAGTGGCGGATCTCGCCGTTCTCCACGGTGATCACGGCGATGTAGGCCAGCTCGTACGGCCGCTGCGTCGCGACGGCGACGCCGGCGAGGGTGAACTCGGCGACGACCACGGCCGGATCCACGGTCCGGTGCACGGTCTTCGCCGTCACCTCCCGGACGTCCAGCAGGTCCGGGTAGCCACGCAGGTATTCGCGGATGGCGTCGCGGCCTTCGACACGGCGGGGGTAGCCCGGGCCCGCGAACGGGAACTCGAGGACGCCGTCCTCGGCCCAGAGCCCGGCGAACCCGGCCATGTCGTGCTTCAGCAGCAGGTCGAGCGCTCGCTCGACGAGGTCGTGCATCGGATGCTCCTTCTACGTTTGGACGAGACGGTACCGTCCCGACGTCAGGTTAGACGGGACGGTACCGTTCCGTCCACCCGCTAGACTGCGCCCATGGCACGCACCCCGACCGGCGCCGCGGTCCTCCAGCCCGAAGTCACCCAGGCCATCACCGACGCCGTGCTGACCGAACTGGCCGAGCAGGGCTACGGCAGGCTGTCGATGGAAGCCGTGGCCAAGCGGGCAGGCGTCGGCAAGAGCGCGCTGTACCGGCGGTGGCGGTCGAAGCAGGAAATGATCACGGCGGTCATCGCGGAGTTCAGCGTGAACCGCGCGGGCGTCGAGGACACCGGCTCACTGCGCGGCGACCTGCGCGCGACCATGCAGGCGGTCCTGGACTGGCTCACGCACCCGCTGTTCTCGCGGATCCTGCCCGACCTGGTCGCCGAAGGAGCCCGCAACCCGGAGACGGCCGAGAGCACCCGCACGAGCATCGGCGGCCCGCGCCGCGACCTGGCGGAGGTGATGCTGCGCCGGGCAATCGACCGGGGCGAGCTGCCGCCGGACACCGACCTCGAACTGGCGCTCGACATCCTGGCGGCACCGATCTACTGGCGTCTGGTGGTCCGCCAGGCTCCGGTGGAGCCGGGCTACCTGGACCGGCTGGTGGAGCACACCCTGCGTGCCCTGGGTGCCCGGGAAAAGCCGTGAATGCCACATCGAGGGACTCGATGTGGCATTCACGGACGCTCAGCTGCGGTCGGGTTCGCCGCTCACCCGCTTGATGTTCGCGCCGAGGCGGTTGAGGTTCTCGACGAAGTGCGGGTAGCCGCGGTCGATGTGGAAGACGTCCCAGACCTCGGTGACGCCGTCCGCGCACAGGCCGGCCAGCACCAGGCCCGCGCCCGCGCGGATGTCCGAGGCCCACACCGGTGCGCTCGACAGCTTCTCGACGCCGCGGACCACCGCGTGGTGGCCGTCCGTGCGGGCGTCGCCCGACAGCCGGACCATCTCCTCGATGAAGCGGAAGCGGGCCTCGTACACGTTCTCCGTGATCATCGACGTGCCTTCGGACACCGCCGACAGCGCCACCGCGAACGGCTGGAGGTCGGTCGCGAACCCGGGGTACGGCAGCGTCACCCAGTCGACCGCCTTCGGGCGCTCCGGCTGGACCACGCGGAAGCCCTTGTCGCCGAACGTCTCGACGTCCGCGCCCGCCAGCTGGAGCTTGTTCAGCACCAGGTCCAGGTGGTGCGGGTTGACGCCGCGGACGGTGATGTCGCCGCGGGTCATCGACGCCGCGAACGCCCAGGTCGCGCCCACGATCCGGTCACCGATCACGCGGTGCTCGGTCGGGTGCAGCTTCTCCACGCCGTGGACGGTCAGCGTCGAGGTGCCCGCGCCCTCGATCTTCGCGCCCATCTCGGTGAGCATCGTGCAGATGTCGGCGATCTCCGGCTCGCGCGCCGCGTTGTCGATCACCGTGGTGCCCTCGGCCAGCACGGCCGCCATCAGGATGTTCTCGGTCGCGCCGACGCTCGGGAAGTCCAGCCAGATCTGCGCGCCGACCAGCGTCTCGGCCTTCGCGACGACGCAGCCGTGCTCGATCGTGCTCGTCGCGCCCAGCTTGCGCAGGCCGTTCTGGTGCATGTCCAGCGGGCGGGAGCCGATCGCGTCGCCGCCCGGCAGCGCCACGACGGCCTGCTTCAGCCGCCCGACCAGCGGGCCCAGCACGCACACCGACGCGCGCAGCTTGCCCATCGCCGGCGAGTCCGCGCGGTGCGACAGCTCGGCAGGCGTCGTGATGGTGGCCGTGTCGCCCTCGATGACGACCTCGCAGCCGACGCTCCGCAGCACGTCGCCCATCAGCGGGACGTCGAGGATCTGCGGGCAGTTCGTGATGGTGGTGGTGCCCTCCGCGAGGAGGGCGGCGGCCATCAGCTTCAGCACGCTGTTCTTGGCGCCGACCACGTCGACCTCGCCGACCAGCCGGGCTCCGCCATGCACGTCGAAGTGCTCGCTCATGGCCGCCAATCATGCCCTCTCGCCCGGATTCGGCCCGGGCGGGGGCGGCTATGGTGGGTTCATGGTCGTTCGCATCAACCGCGTCTACACGAAGGTCGGCGACAACGGCACGACCGCGCTCGGCGACGGTTCCCGCGTGCCCAAAACCTCGGCCCGCCTCGGCGCGTACGCGGACACCGACGAGACGAACTCGGTGCTGGGGCTGGCGATCGCGGTCGGCGGGCTGAGCGGCGAGATCGCGGACGTCCTGCGTACGGTGCAGAACGATCTTTTCGACGTCGGCGCCGACCTGTGCCTGCCGATCTCCGACGACCCGCCGTACCCGCCGCTGCGGATCACAGAGAAGTACGTCGAGCGCCTGGAAGGCTGGTGCGACGAGTTCAACGAGCGCCTGCCGAAGCTGACGTCGTTCATCCTGCCCGGCGGCACCCCGGGCGCGGCGTTCCTGCACCAGGCCCGGACCGTGGCGCGCCGGGCCGAGCGGTCGGCGTGGGCGTTGTACGAGGCGGAGCCGGAGACGACGAACCCGGTGGCCGTGAAGTACCTGAACCGCCTGTCGGACCTGCTGTTCATCCTCGCCCGGCTGGCGAACCCCGACGGTGACGTGCTGTGGCAGCCGGGCGGGCAGCCCTAGCCGAGCCTGCCCTGCTCCTGCACCGCCCAGTAACGCTCCAGGTCGACCTCCGGCGTCCCGTCGAACGCGGGATCCACGGCCTGGGTCGTGACCATGTCCTCCGGCTTCACCCGCTCCGGCAGCCTGGCCCAGCGGTTCTCTTCGGCCATCAGATCCCCCAGCTCTCCCGCAGGGCCCCCAGCGCCTGGTGGAAGCCGGGGAACGTCTTCTTCACACACTCCGGGTCGTCCAGTGTCACGCCCTCGGTCAGCAGGCCCGTGATGCTGAACGCCATCGCGATCCGGTGGTCCCGGCGGCACTTCACCAGTGTGCCCGACGGGCGGCCCGGCCGGATCTCGATCCAGTCTCGGCCCGTCTCGACGTCGATGCCCATCGCGCGCAGGTTCTCCTCGCAGGCGTCGAGGCGGTCGCATTCCTTGATGCGCGTGTTGTAGACGTCCTCGATGCGCACCGGCCCGGACGCGAACGGCGCGATCGCCGCCAGGGTCGGGACGGTGTCGGAGATGTCGCGCATGTTCACCGTGATGCCGCGCAGGCCGCCGGAGGGGCCCGCGACCGTCACCGAGTCCGGCGTCAGCTCCACGTGCGCGCCCATCTGCTCCAGGACGTCGGCGAACCGGACGTCGCCCTGGAGAGCGTCCGAGCCGAGCCCGGGGATCGTCACCGTGCGGCCGGTGACGGCGGCCGCGGCGAGGAAGTAGCTCGCCGTCGACGCGTCCGGCTCCACCGGGTACTCGCACGCGCGGTACGGCTGGGCCGGGACCACGAACGTCCGGCCCTCACGGCGGACGTCGACGCCGAAGCGGCGCATCATCTCCAGCGTGATCTCGACGTAGGGCACCGAGACGAGGTCGGTGACCGTGATCCGCAGCCCTTCCGCGGTCAGCGGCCCGACCAGCAGCAACGCCGTCAGGAACTGCGAGGACAGGCCCGCGTCCAGGGTCAGCTCGCCGCCCTTGATGCCGTTCGCGCGCACGGTGAGCGGGTGGTGGCCCGGCTCGCCCTCGAAGGTCAGGTCGACGCCCAGCTCCTGCAGCGCGTCGGTCAGCGGCCCGAGCGGGCGGCGGCGCATCTGGTCGGAGGCGTCGAAGCGGAAGGTGCCGGTGCCGGCCGCGGCCAGCGCGGGCAGGAAGCGGGCGGTGGTGGCGCCGTCCCGGCAGAAGACGTCGGCCTCGGCCACGCCGGGACCCGCGGGGCGGCCCTCGATGGTCCAGGCGCCGGGCTGCCGGTCGACGCGGTAGTCGAGCTTGACCAGGCCCTCGGCGAAGCCCTCGGTGTCGTCCGAGTGCAGCGGACGGCCGAGCACGGTGGTCCCGTGCGCGGCGGCGGCCAGGAACAGGCCGCGGGCGGTGACGGACTTGGAACCGGGGATCTCGACGAGGGTCACGGCCCAAGTCTACGGACGGCGGAAACCCGGAACTCACGTGATCCGGCGCGTCACTCGCGTGCTTGAAGGGGCATCACGCGTGACTGAACAGGCATCACGCGTGATGGGAGGGGCATCAGGCGGTCAGGAGGCGCGCGGGAGACGTCGGCCGGGTGGGGCCGACTCCAGCCAGGACAGGAAGCCGGTCAGGGCGCCCGGGCCCATGGCGATCTCGATCGCCTCCTGGGTCTCGGACTCGCAGCGCAGCACCGTCGAGCCTTCGGGGACCGCGTACGCCTCGCTGCCGGACGGGTCGCGGCGGTCGGCGATCTGCATGCTTTCGCGCTGGAACACCCGATCCGGGCCGGTCCGCAGGCTCCACACGCGGTACCAGACGAACTCGTCGCCCTCGTAGCGGCCCAGCCCCAGGTGCCAGCCGGACCGCGGGTTGTCCGGACGCCACCGCAGCGCGACGCTCACGCCACCGCCGCGGCGCATCCGGATCCAGCGCTGGCCGTACCAGGCGGCCAGCACGGCGAGCACGACCAGGAGCCCCACTACGACCACGGTGATCTTCACGGCCCGGCTCCTGCCCGTCTCGCGCTCAGGCCGTCTGACCCGCTGCGCGGAGCTGGGCCGAGGCCCTCGCCCGCTCGGTCTCGTCGTCCCCGGTCAGTGCCCTCTTCGCCGCGTCGACGTCGATCTCGTCGGACAGCTCGGCGCTCTCGGCGAGGATGCTCACCCCGGTCGCCGTCACCGACAGGAACCCGCCGTGCACGGCCGCGCACACCGTCTCGCCGTCGGTGGTCGTCACCTTGACCACGCCACCCTCGACGAGCTGCCCGAGCACGGGCTCGTGACCGGCCATGATGCCGATCTCGCCCTCGGTGGTCTGCGCCACCACGAAAGTGGCGGTACCCGACCAGAGACGGCGCTCGACGGCCACCAGCTCCACGGACATCTCGGCCACGTAGCACTCCTTAGCTCGGGGTGTTACTCCCGAGTGTAATAGGTCTGACTCAAGCTATGAGAACGGCGGGGGCCCGGGTCCACACAGGACACTGCCCCCGCCGTCGTCAGAGGATCACTTCTTGGTGATTTCCTTGTACTTCTTCTCCAGGTCTTCGAGGCCACCGATGCCCAGGAACGCCTGCTCCGGGTAGTGGTCGAAGTCGCCCTTGGTGATGCGGTCGAACGACTCGATCGTCTCCGACAGCGGCACGGTCGAGCCCGGCTGGCCGGTGAAGGCCTCCGCGACCAGCATGTTCTGCGACAGGAACCGCTCGATGCGGCGCGCGCGCTGAACGGTCAGCTTGTCCTCTTCCGAGAGCTCGTCCATACCGAGGATCGCGATGATGTCCTGCAGCTCCTTGTACTTCTGCAGGATCCGGATGACCTCGGAGGCCACGCGGTAGTGGTCCTCGCCGACGATGGACGGGTCGAGGATCGTCGACGTCGACGCCAGCGGGTCCACCGCCGGGAAGATGCCCTTCTGGAACACCGACCGGGAAAGCTCGGTGGTGGCGTCCAGGTGGGCGAACGTCGTCGCCGGGGCCGGGTCGGTGTAGTCGTCCGCGGGGACGTAGATCGCCTGCATCGAGGTGATCGACCGGCCACGGGTCGAGGTGATCCGCTCCTGCAGCTGACCCATCTCGTCGGCCAGCGTGGGCTGGTAACCCACGGCCGACGGCATGCGGCCCAGCAGGGTCGACACCTCGGAGCCGGCCTGGGTGAACCGGAAGATGTTGTCGATGAACAGCAGCACGTCCTGGTTCTGGACGTCGCGGAAGTACTCCGCCATGGTCAGCGCCGACAGCGCGACGCGCATACGCGTGCCCGGCGGCTCGTCCATCTGGCCGAAGACCAGGGCGGTGTCGTTGATGACGCCGTCCTCGGACATCTCCAGGAAGAGGTCGTTGCCCTCACGGGTGCGCTCGCCGACACCGGCGAACACCGAGGTACCACCGAAGTTCCGGGCGACGCGGGTGATCATCTCCTTGATGAGCACCGTCTTGCCGACGCCGGCACCGCCGAACAGGCCGATCTTGCCACCCTGGACGTACGGGGTGAGCAGGTCGACGACCTTGAGGCCGGTCTCCAGCATCTCCGTCTTGCCCTCGAGCTGGTCGAAGGACGGCGGGTTGCGGTGGATGCCCCAGCGCTCGAGGTCCTCGCCGTAGCCGGGCTCGTCGAGGCACTCGCCGAGGGCGTTGTAGACGTGGCCCTTGACCTTGTCGCCCACCGGGACGGTGATCGGGCCGCCGGTGTCGGTGACCTCGGCGCCGCGCACCAGGCCGTCCTGCGGCTGCAGGGAGATGGTGCGGACGAGGTTGTCACCGAGGTGGCTGGCGACCTCGAGGGTCACGGTCTTGCGCAGCTGCTCGAACTCGATGTCGACCTTGAGCGCGTTGAACTGGTCGGGAACGGAACCGCGCGGGAACTCGACGTCGACGACCGGCCCGGTCACCGAGACGATGCGCCCCTTGGCGCGCGGGGCTTCAGTACTGGTCATCAGTCATCACTTCCTGCTGCGGTGAGCGCGTTCGCGCCACCGACGATTTCGGAGATCTCCTGGGTGATCTGCGCCTGGCGGGCCTGGTTCGCCTCCCGCGTCAGCGTGTTCACCAGTTCGTTCGCGTTGTCCGACGCCGACTTCATCGCCGTCCGGCGGGCGGCCAGCTCCGAAGCCGCCGCCTCCAGCAGCGCCGCGTAGATGCGCGTGTTGATGTACTTCGGCAGGAGCGCGTCCAGCAGCTTGTCCGCGCTCGGCTCGAACTCGTAGCTGGGGAGCAGCCCCGCGGGCTTCTGCTCCTCGTCCTCGGAGTACTCGACCTCGAGCGGCGCGACGCGCTTGGCGGTCGGGCGCTGCGTCAGCATCGACACGAACTCGGTGTAGACGATGTGGATCTCGTCGACACCGGTGATGCCGTCGGCGTTGCCGCCGGCGTCGTCCGCACCGCGCATGAACGACTCGACCAGGGTCTCGCCCGCGGCGGCCGCGTTGGCGTAGCCCGGCTGGTCGGAGAAGCCCGTCCAGCTGTCCTCGACCGGGCGGTTGCGGAACCGGTAGTAGTTCAGCCCCTTGTTCCCGGTGACGTAGACCTGCGGCTCCTTGCCCTCTTCGCGGAGCAGGGCGAGCAGCTCTTCGGTCGCGCGCAGGACGTTGGAGTTGTAGCCACCGCACTGGCCCTTGTCACTGGTCACGACCAGGACGGCGGCCCGCTTCGGGTTCGGGCGCTCGACCAGCAGCGGGTGGTCGAGGTTGGCCGCCGCACCGGCCAGCGCCGAGAGCACCTTGGTGATCTCGTCCGCGTACGGCCGGGAAGCGGCGACCTTCGCCCGCGCCTTCGTGATGCGCGCGGTGGCGATGAGCTCCATCGCCTTGGTGATCTTGCCGATCGACTTGGTCGCCTTGATGCGCGACCGGAGTTCCCGGAGTTGTGCGGCCATGAGCTATCAGCTCACTTCTTCGGGGCGGGCTTGTTGACCTTGACGGTCTCGTGCCCGACCTTGTCGGCGTCCATCGCGTCGGCGTCCGCCTCGACCAGGGACTTGCCCTCGGACGTGGTGAACTCCTTCTTGAACTCGTTCACCGCGGCGACCAGCTTGTCGGCCGTCTCGTCCTCGAACTTGCCGGTGTCGCGGATCGCGCCGAGCACGTCGGCGTGCTTGCGGCGGGCCGACTCGATGAACTCGTGGTTGAAGCGGCGCACGTCCTCGACCGGGACCGAGTCGTAGTGGCCGTTGGTGCCCAGGTACACCGTCGCGACCTGCTCCTCGACCGGGATCGGCGAGTACTGCGGCTGCTTGAGCACCTCGTACAGGCGGGCACCACGCTCGAGCTGCGCCTTGGAGGCGTCGTCGAGGTCGGAGGCGAAGGCCGCGAAGGCCTCCAGCTCGCGGTACTGCGACAGGTCGATCCGGAGCGAGCCGGAGACCGACTTCATCGCCTTGACCTGCGCGGCACCACCCACGCGGGACACCGAGATACCCACGTCGATGGCCGGGCGCTGGCCCGAGTTGAACAGGTCCGACTGGAAGAAGCACTGGCCGTCGGTGATCGAGATGACGTTGGTCGGGATGTAGGCCGACACGTCGTTCGCCTTGGTCTCGATGATCGGCAGGCCGGTCAGCGAACCGCCGCCCAGCTCGTCCGACAGCTTCGCGCAGCGCTCCAGCAGGCGGGAGTGCAAGTAGAAGACGTCGCCGGGGAACGCCTCGCGGCCCGGCGGGCGGCGCAGCAGCAGCGAGATCGCGCGGTAGGCGTCGGCCTGCTTGGTCAGGTCGTCGAACACGATGAGGACGTGCTTGCCCTCGTACATCCAGTGCTGGCCGATGGCCGAGCCGGTGTACGGCGCGATCCACTTGAAGCCGGCGGAGTCCGACGCGGGTGCCGCGACGATCGTGGTGTACTCCAGCGCGCCGGCGTCCTCGAGGGACTTCTTCACGGCGGCGATCGTGGAGCCCTTCTGGCCGACCGCGACGTAGATGCAGCGGACCTGCTTCTTCGGGTCGCCGGTCTCCCAGTTGGCCTTCTGGTTGATGATGGTGTCCACGGCGACGGCGGTCTTGCCCGTCTTGCGGTCACCGATGATCAGCTGGCGCTGGCCGCGGCCGATCGGGGTCATCGCGTCGATCGCGGTGATGCCGGTCTGCAGCGGCTCCGACACCGGCTGGCGCTCGACCACCGAGGCGGCCTTGAGCTCCAGGGCGCGGCGGGTGGTGGTCTCGATCTCGCCGAGGCCGTCGATCGGCTGGCCCAGCGGGTTCACGACGCGGCCGAGGTAGCCGTCGCCGACCGGCACCGAGAGGACCTGGCCGGTGCGCTTGACCTGCTGGCCCTCTTCGATGCTCTCGAAGTCACCGAGGATCGCGGCACCGATTTCGCGGGCGTCGAGGTTCAGCGCGACACCCAGGACGCCGCCGGGGAACTCGAGCAGCTCGTTCGCCATGGCCGAGGGGAGGCCCTCGACGTGGGCGATGCCGTCACCGGCGTCGACCACGACGCCAACTTCTTCCCGGCTCACGTCCGGGGCGTAACTCGAGACGTAGTTCTCGATCGCGCTACGGATCTCATCCGAGGAGATCGTCAGCTCGGCCATGTCTTTCCCGCTCTCGCTTCGTTCTTGCCAGTATGCAAAGTCTTGTGTGACCTGGAGCTATGCCCGGGCCAGCCGCCTGCGCAGCGCCGCCAGCTGTCCCGCCGCGCTGCCGTCGATGACCTCGTCGCCGACGCGGACGACGAGCCCGCCGCCGAGCCGGGGGTCGACCTCGACGTGCAGCGCGATCGGCCGCCCGTAGATGTCGTTGAGCTTCGCGCCCAGCTGGGCGGTCTGCTCGTCGGTCAGGGCGTTCGCGCTGGTCACGTACGCGACCGAGCGTTCGCGGCGTTCGGCGGCCAGCTTGACCAGCTTGTCGAGCCCGACGCCGACGCCGCGGCCCTTGGCCCGGCGCACGACCTGCTCGACGAGGGTCTCGGTGACCACGTCCACCTTGTCGGCGAACAGCCCGCGCACCAGCGCGCGCTTGGCGTCGGCGGGACCGGCCAGGTCCGACAGCGCCGTCTCGAGCTCCGGGTGACCGGCCACGACCCGCGCGACCTGGAACAGCTGGGACTCGACGGTGTCGACGTTCCCGGTCTTCTCGGCGGCGGTGAGCAGTGCCGAGCGGCCGAGCTCCTCGAGCCCGTCCACCAGCTCGCGAGGGCTGGACCAGCGGCTGCCCGCCACGACGTCGAGCACCTTGAGGGCCGGTTCGGACAGCTTGCCGTCGAACAGCCGGCGCACCAGCCCGGTGCGCGCCTCCGGCGTCGCCGAGGCGTCGCTCACCGCCCGGCGCAGGCCGATCTCCCGGTCCAGCAGGTCGACGACCGAGAGCAGCTCGTCGCCGACCGTGGCAGCGTCGGCTCCCGCGTCGGCCAGAACCTCGCCGAGGCGTTCCTCGGCGAGGCCGAGCGCTTCACGGCTCGCAGCATGCAGCGTCATTTCTGGTCTACTTCCCCGCTCCGGTGGAGGCTCCGGCGGACTCCAGCTCCGCCAGGAACCGGTCGACGGTGCCGCGGCGGCGCGCCTCGTCCTCGAGCGACTCGCCGACGATCCGGCTGGCCAGCTCGACGGCGTTGCGGCCCATGTCGGCCCGCAGCTCGGCGATGATCTGCGCCTTCTGGGCCTGCAGCTGGGCCTGGCCCTGGGCGACGATGCGCTGGGACTCGGCCTCGGCCTCGGCCCGCAGCTCCGCCTTGATCTGCTCGGCTTCGAGCCGGGCGTCGTCGCGGATCTTCGCGGCCTCGGTGCGGGCCTCGGCCAGCTGCGCCTTGTACTTGGCCAGCGCCTCTTCGGCCTCGGCCTGCGCCTTCTCGGCCTTCTCGATGCCACCCTCGATCTTCTGCGCACGCTCTTCGTACGCGGCCTCGAAGCGAGGGACGACGTACTTCTTGAGGATGAACAGCAGGATGAGGAAGGCGACGATGCCGAGGATCAGCTCCGAAATGTCGGGGATGATCGGCAGTGGCGTCTCCGACGCCAGCACCAGTTCGTTCGTCACGGCAAGGCCTCCTTAAACGATGAGCGGATGACTCAGGCGGAGGCGATGAAGTAGATGACGATGCCGATCAGGGCGAGCACCTCGGTCAGAACGAAGGTCGAGAAGCCGATGCCCTGCAGCTTGCCCTGCGCCTCCGGCTGACGCGCGGTGCCGTTGATGACGGCGGCGAAGATCAGGCCCACACCGATGCCCGGGCCGATCGCGCCCAGGCCGTAACCGATGGCGGCGAGACCCTTGTTGAGGTTGACGGTCTCGGCGGCCTGCTGGGCCAGAACGATGTTGCTCACGTGCATTTCCCTTCACTTCGGTCCACGCGCTCGCGTGGATCGGGGGCTTGTGTTCTCAGTGCTCCGACGCCAGCGCGGCGCCGATGTACCCGGCCGACAGCAGGGCGAAGATGTAGGCCTGCAGCACCTGGATGAAGGCCTCGAGGAACGTCATGGCGATGGCGGCGATCCAGGCCACCAGCGAAACCGGCTTCAGCGCCCAGCTCGACGTCTCGGTCGCCAGGAAAGTGCCGCCGAGGGTGAACACCGCCAGGATCAGGTGACCCGCGAACATGGCGGCGAAAACACGGATGGCGAGCGTGAGCGGGTTGAGGAAGAACTTCTCCGCGAACTCGATCAGCGAGAACAGCGGGAGCACCGCGCCCGGAACACCCGGCGGGGCGAGTTCCTTCTTGAAGTAACCCTTGAAGCCGTGCCGCTTGAACCCGACGTAGTGGTACACCGGGTAGACGACGAGAACCGACAGGGCGACCGGGAACCCGAAGCGCGCCATGGTCGGGAACTGGAGGAACGGGATGATCCCGTACAGGTTGTTCACCAGCACGAAGGTGAACAGCGCGAAGACGAGCGGGACGAACGGCTTGAAGTCCTTCGAGCCGATCTGCTCCCGCGCGATGTTGTTGCGGCTGAAGTCGTAGATCGACTCCGCGACGAACTGCCCCTTGCCCGGCACGACCTTCAGCTTGCGGGTCGCCAGCAGGAAGTAGGCGGCGATGATCACGACCGAGAGCACGACGAGCACCATCGGCTTGGTGACGTGGCCGAAAATCGGCGGCAGGATGAAGCTTTCGGCGCCGGGGGGGTTGAACACCGCACCCTCGGTCAGTACCAGCGCGCCCACTGGGCTCCTTCCGGTTCTCCCGGCCGGCGTTCACTCCGCCGGGGGAATCGTCACGATCTGGACTTAACGTACCCGATACGTATCGGGACGTCGGAGGCGGCTGCCCCACTGTGCGATGAACACGGCTTCACGTTCTGCACACGGGGTTGTCTCGCGTGAACACTGCCCTGCGGTCTACTTCGGACCAGCGGCCGGGAGGCGGAACTACACGGTCGCCACACTGCTGATCGCGGTTCGTCTTAGGGAGTGCGCGGCCGAGGCCGCCACCCTTGACGCGGACCATACCAGCAGGTCAATCAGTGCCGGACAGGCGTACTCCTAACCAACCGATCAGCCCAGGACTTAGGTCCCGGGTGGTCCCGGGACCCAGGTCCGGAGCGGGCCGGGACCGGCCAGGCAACGACGCAGGCGGCGGCTGTGGCGGGGTCCCGGGGCCGCGCGCGAAAGCGCACGTCAGTGGCACCGGTCACACTCCGGCGGCCCTGTCCCGGTTCACCGTCCGTAACGGAACCGGCGGGCAAACCGGACAGCGTCAGGACGGGATGATCGTCGGGATCTTGGTCTTGCGGAAGGCGGCGAACTCGGCCGCGGCGGCCAGCATGATCGCCACGATCATGGTGATGCCCAGCGACATCGGGTGCAGCGCCGTGACGCCCTTCAGCAGCGTCAGCGCGCCGAAGAGCAGGACGATCTTCACGACGTACCCGCCGAGCGCGATCACCATGACGAACATCGGGTCCTGGCCCGCGCTGAACCGCATCAGGCCCAGCGTCGACAGCGAGGCGAGCAGCGCCAGCACCCCGCCGACGAGCGAGCCCAGGAAGCCGGGCAGCCCGTTGAGGATGCTGAAGAGCGCGATGCACACCAGCACGGCGGGCGGGGTGATCAGCAGCGAGGCCTTCGTCATCGCGCGTGCGGCCTGCAGCACCACCTTGGCGTGCGGGTTCTCCTGCTCGTGCGGTTCGGTTTCGCTCACACCTGGCTCCCTGCTCGGTTCCACCCGAGTGTAGAGACCCCGGCGGGTCAGGTGCCGGGCTGGTTGCGCGAGCGCAGCCGCGGCACGATCGAGACCACCGCCGCGAAGACCAGGCCGATCCCGATGATCCACAGCGCGGCGGCGTCGTCGAACAGCGTCACCGACACCGCGCCGAAGGCGAGGATGCCCGCCCACAGGTAGATCAGCAGCACCGCGCGGCGCTGGGAGTGGCCGATCTCCAGCAGCCGGTGGTGCAGGTGCATCTTGTCCGCCGCGAACGGGCTTTCGCCGCGGCGGGTGCGCCGCACGACCGCCATGATCAGGTCCAGCATCGGCACGAACAGCACGGCCGCGACGACCACCAGCGGCGACAGCAGCGCGATCGCGTCCTTGGCGCTGAACTGGGTGTACGGCACGCGCCCGGACGCCGACGTCGTCGCGCCCGCGAGCACCAGGCCGATCATCATCGAGCCGGAGTCGCCCATGAAGATCTTCGCGGGCTGGAAGTTGTACGGCAGGAAGCCGAGGCAGGCGCCGGCGAGCGTGGCCGCGATCAGCGCGGGCGGGTAGGTGCCGACGTCGCCGCCGGAGCTGTCGAGCAGGCCGAGCGAGAACGCGCACGTCGCGGCGGCCGCGATGAAGCCGAGCCCGCCCGCCAGCCCGTCGAGGCCGTCGACGAAGTTCATCGCGTTGACCATCACCACGACCATCACGACGGTGAGCAGCGCGCCCTGGTTCTTGTCGAGCACCAGCACCGAGCCGAACGAGCCGCCGGTGCCGCCCCACGGCACCCAGAACGACACCCACTGCACGCCGAAGATGACCAGGATGCCCGCGCACATGACCTGGCCTGCCAGTTTCGTCCAGGCGTCCAGCTCGAACCGGTCGTCGAGCGCGCCGATCAGCGAGATGACCCCGGCCGCCAGCAGCACGCCGACCGAGTCGAAGGAGGCGTCGAAGCCGTGTGACAGCGCGGGCAGCTGGTGGGCCAGTCCCATCGCGCCGGCGACGCCGAGGTAGATGCCGACCCCGCCCATCCGCGGGATCGGGGCGACGTGGACGTCGCGCGCGCGGGGGTTGGCGATCGCGCCGACCCGGATCGCGACCCGGCGCACGACACCGGTGAGCAGGTAGGTCACGGCGGTCGCGGTCAGCGCGACGAGGATGTATTCCCGGATGGGGAGAAGACCGGATGTGGGCGGCACGGGTACGTCACGCTCGCGGGGTCGGGGTCACCCGCGACACGCTATCGTGCCGCGGATTCGATCGTGATCCGGCTTCAGGCCAAGGATTCCGCGGGCACACCGAGCACCTCCGCGACCGCCGTCTTCGTGACCGAGCCCTCCCGGAGCACGACCGGATCGGTGCCGGTGAGGTCCACAATGGTCGACGCGACGGGCTCACCGCTCGACCCGCCGTCGAGGTACACCGCGACGGAGTCCCCGAGCTGCTCCTGAGCTTCCTGCGCGGTGCTGGCAGGCGACCGCCCGGAGACGTTCGCACTCGAGACGGCCATCGGCCCGACGTCCCGCAGCAGCTCCAGCGCGACGGGGTGCAGCGGCATCCGGAGCATCACGGTGCCGCGGGCCTCGCCGAGGTTCCACTGAAGGCTCGGCGCGTGCGGCAGCACGAGGGACAGATCACCGGGCCAGAAGGCTTCCATGAGCGCCCGCGCCTGCGGCGGCACCCCGAGCACCAGCCCGTCCACAGTGGACCACGAGCCGACGAGCACCCCGACGGGCATGTCCGGGCCCCGGTTCTTGGCACGCAGCAGAGCCTGGACGGCGCCGGCGTCGAAGGCGTCGGCCCCGATGCCGTAGACCGTGTCGGTCGGCAGGACGACCAGCCTGCTCGACCGCACCGCACCCGCGGCCGCGGCCAGCCCGTCGGCCCGGGATTCGCGCTTGCTGCAGTCGTAGACCACGCTCATGACGGCCAAGGGTAGTCCGGCCACCTGTGGAGGCGTTCGCGGCGTCATACCGCTGCCCGGGGTGTCTGCCGCTGCCGGGGCTGGACCCTGCCGGGTGTCTTGAACGGGTCGATCAGGGGTGCGGCCGGGTGCGGGTGTCGCGAATGAGCCATAGGGACCTGCGAGGTCCTGAATGAGCCATTGGGGGCCTTGCACCGTCCCGGAGGAGTCATTCGCGGCCCCGGCGGCACTGCCGCTCGCTCGCCATCCGCCCGGCGCAACCCCGGCCTCGCCGGAATCCCGCCCCGCCCCTGCCTGGTTCCGGCAAAGTCGCGCTGTGCCGCCGTTCTGAAGGTGCCCTTCGGTGTATCTGACGCGGTGAAGGGTCCCTTCCTCGCGTCTGACGTCAGCAAGGGGCCCTTCGGCTCAGCGTGAGCCAGCCGGACCTCCACCCCCACGTCATGAACGACTCTTTCCTGTCGTCAGACGAGGTGAACGACTCGTTCATGACGTCCGCTCACCCCGCGGCACAGCGACTTCGCCGGGATCCTGCCCACCCCGCCCCTGGGGGCGCCCCCCGTCTTCCACATTACCGGCGGGCACCGACAGTTTCCCGCGTTCCCGGTGCGCTCGCCCGAAGTTGTCCACAACGTTCCCCGCGGGCGGGGTGACAAACCGGCCAGACTTTCGTCGTGGGGCAAGCGGGTAAACCTCCCGTCGCGACAGAACTCCGGCAGTGCGGCTCAATACGGTCGATCACCGGGAACCCACCAACCCCGCGGGTTCCCAGTGAAGGAGCCGCAGATGCGTTCCAGAACCCCGAAAGCGCTCGCCCTGCTCGCCGCGGTCACCGTGCTGACCGGGCTCGGGGCGGGCACCGCCGCGGCCGAGCCGCTCACCCGTGGCTGGCCCGCGCCGATCGATGCCGCGCGGTGGGAGAACCAGGACCACATGACGTGGTCGGACTACCGGAAGGTGCCCGGCACGAACTGGGCCGATCCCTCGCTCAAGCCGACCCAGCGCACCTTCAAGGGCGCCGTGGTCCTCGCCGACTACCCCGACCAGGACTTCGTCGTCACGCGGCCCGCGCGCTCGACCGTCTTCGGCAACCCCGCGCCCACCGCGTCGGACCTTCCGCGGGCGCAGGTCGCGCAGTACTACCAGGACTTCCTCAACAAGCCCGAGGCCCTCAACAACGGCCACACCATCAACGAGTACTGGATGGAGGACTCCGGCGGCCGGTTCGGCGTGCAGCTGACCGCGTTCGGTCCCTACCGGATGCCCGGGAAGTCCTACGAGTACGGCATGGAGTTCCAGCCGGGTGCCTGCCCGCCCGGCGCGAACTGCACCCGCGACCTCCGCAAGGACGCCGGAGACGCCTGGCGCGCCGACGTCGGCGACACCGCGAAGCAGTTCGACTTCGTCTTCTACCTCTCCGCCGGCCAGGACGAGAGCTCGACCTGGCAGGAGTTCGGCGAAATGAAGTTCGGCACGAAGGAGAACGTGCCCGACGCGTTCGGGCCGCCGAACCACGACCTGCCCAACTACGCCGCCACCCGGTACGTGCCGTGGACGTCGTGGGCGTCGGCCGCCAGCATCTGGCCGAACGCGCAGGACGGCAGCTCGGTGCAGGCCGAAAGCTCCGGGCAGTCGACCTACGCCCACGAGTTCAGCCACATCCTGGGCATCGGCGACAACTACAACAACCCGTTCGGCAACCCGCCGTCACGCAGCTACAGCGGGCCGTGGGACATGCTGTCGCGCGGGACGTTCAACGGCCCGGGCGGCCCGCACACCCGCTGGCAGATCCCGGCGACGCAGGGCAGCTCGATGGGTGCCCAGCACCAGCTGCGCAACAAGCTGAAGCTCGGCATCGTCGACCCGGCGGACGTGCTGCAGCTCGACCGCAACGAACTGGCCAGGACCGGTCCGGTGTCTGTGCGGCTGACCGCGCGGGAGGCCGAGGCGCAGCCGGGCGCGTTCACCGGGCTGAACATCAAGCTCACCGGCGGCGACAAGGCGCCGAAGTGCGACCGGTCGAAGGACCCGTTCTGCGACGGCGGCGGCTACGACAACTACACCGTCGAGGTCGTCGACCGGATGGGTTCGGACTCGTTCACCCCGGACTCGGGCGTACTGATCACCAAGACGAAGAACAAGGACGACGCGCCGTTCGACTGGGTGATCGACGCGAACCCGCAGGACATCGGCATCACCGACTACACGAAGCCGGACGGAACCCCGGTCAAGATCACGATCGGCGACTACCGGCAGCTCAACGACGCCCTGTTCAAGGCGGGCACGCAGGCGTCGAGCCCGTACGAGTACACCGACCAGGCGAACCGCCTGCGGTTCCTGATCACGGACGTGGCCAGGGACCGGACCGGGATCCTGTCGTACTCGGTGACGGTGGCCTCCCTGGACGGCTCGGGCAGCCAGTCCCGCGGCGCGGCGGTGACCCCGGCCCCGCCGGCGTTCGCCCGCGGCGGCCTGGCCACCTGCGACTTCGGCCTGCTCAACACGGGTTCGGCCCGCGGCGCGCAGGCACCGTACGACACGGACACGTACCGGCTGAGCATCTCGACGGACGCGAAGGGCTGGGAGGTCCGCCTGCCGAACGAGCTGGCCACGGCCAGGTTCGGCGGCCACGTGAAGGTGACGGCGTACGCCAAGCGCGGCGCGGGCGCCGACCTGGCGGCAAGGGTGAAGCTGACGGCAACGTCGATCAGCGACCCGTCGAAGACGGCCACGGCAGGCTGCACGGCGTTCGGCTTCTAGCGACGTCGCGAATGACTCATCCGGGACTTCGCAGGTCCCGGATGAGTCATTCGGGACCTCCGGGGCGCTCGCCGCCGATGTGGACAACTCCGGTCGCCCCCGCCCGGAACCCGCGAAACTGTCGGCCGTCCCCGGTAGCGTGGAAAACGGGGGCTGCTCAGGCCAGGTCGGACTCGCGGATCACCCGCATGAGCCCCGCCGCCTGCGCCGCGACGAAGACGCCGAGCCGCCAGGAACTCCCGCAGCCGGGCCGCCAGGTCCCGGTCGGCGACGACCCACGGCAGGTGCGCGCCACTCGGCATCCAGGCCGGGCCCCCGGCTGGCCTGAGGACGAACCCGCGTCAGCCCAGCCGGCGGGCAGTCACGAACCGAGCCCGGCCCGTCAGGTCCGTGTGGTCCTCGACGCCGGTCAGCACCCGCCGCGCGCGGACCAGGGCCGGGACCGCCGATCCGTGCGTGTCGTCGTGCTCGATCGCCAGGCCGCCGCCCGGGCGCAGGAGGCGGGCTCCCGCCGCGATCGCGTGGCGGATCACCGCCAGGCCGCTCTCCTCCGCGAACACCGCGCGCGGCGGGTCGTGCTCGGCCACCTCGGGGGGCACCGGCGTGCCCTCCGGGACGTACGGCGGGTTGCACAGCACCAGGTCGACGAGCCCGTCGAGCTCGGCGAACATCGTCGGGTCGCCGATGTCGCCCGAGTACAGGCGGATCGGCGTGTTGCCCGCTTCGGCGTGGACGTCGGCGTTGTGGCGGGCCCACGCCAGCGCCTGCGGGTCGACGTCCACCGCGTAGACCACCGCGTCCGGCCGGGCGTGCGCGACCGCCAGTGCCAGCGCGCCCGAGCCGGTGCACAGGTCGACCACCACCGGGAACTCGCGGCCCTGCAGGAACTTCAGGCCCCACTCCAGCAGCAGCTCGGTCTCCGGTCGCGGCACGAACACCCCCGCGCCGACCGCGACCGTGATGTCGCCGAGCGCGGCCCAGCCGGTCAGGTACTGCAGCGGGATGCGCTTCGCGCGCTGCTGGACGAGCTGGCCGATGGCCTCGATGACCGGCGGGTCGACCAGCGGCACCATCGGCAGCCGCCCGCGTTCGACCCCGAGCACGTGCGCGGCGATCACCTCGGCGTCGAACCGCGGCGAGGCGACGCCCGCGCGCTCGAGGATCCGGGTGGCCTCGATGATGGCCAGGCGCAGCGGCTGCCGATTCACTCGTCGTCCTTCACCTCGTCAAGCCTGGCACACCAGGCGGAACTCCCCCGTCAGGACACGCGCCGGTCCCACGCCGCTCAGCGTATCGAGGCACCCTCAGCGCCCGACGGACAAGTACCCGGCCAGCGTGCTGCGCCGCCGCTGCAGCGCGCCGATCCGGTCGTCCATCGCGGTCAGCTCGCGGTGCAGCACGCCGACCAGCTCCGGGCACAGCTCCAGGTGCGCCTCCTCGCCGCTGGCGCACTCCAGGGCCGAGGAGATCACCTCGGTGTTGAGGCCCGCCGCGAGCAGGCGGCGGATCTGCCGGACCCGCACGACGGCGTCCTCGCCGAAGCTGCGGTAGCCGTTGCTGTCGCGCGCCGCCGTCAGCAGGCCCTGTTCCTCGTAGTAGCGCAGCAGCCGCGTGCTGACGCCGGTGCGTTCCGCGAGCTCGCCGATCCGCATCTGACCCCCGAAAGGTTGACCTTCACACCGATGTGAATGCCTAACGTCGCCGGCATGACCGAACATTTCCGTCATGTCGTCCGCGGGTCCGGCCCGGGTCTCCTGCTCGCTCACGGAGGCGGCGGCAGCATCGAGGGCAACTTCGGCCCGATCCTCGACGACCTCGCGCGCACGCACACCGTCGTCGGCCCCGACTACCCCGGCTCCGGCGCGACGCCCCGCAGCGACCGCCCGCTCGACCTCGACGAGGTCGCCGACGAGCTGGTCGCGATCGCCGTCGGCGCCGGGTGCGAGCGGTTCGCGATCCTCGGCTACTCGCTCGGCACCGCGGTGGCCGTCCGCGCCGCGACGCGGCACCCGGACCGCGTCACCGCGCTGATCCTGACCAGCGGGTTCGCCCGGCTCAACAACCAAATGCGGCTCGCCGTGGACGTCTGGGCGTCGCTGCTGCACGACGACCCGAGGCTGCTCGCGAAGTTCCTCACGCTGGCCGGGACCGGCGCCCGGCACCTGGAATCGCTGACGCCGGAGCAGCTCGCCGCCGCCGTCGACGAGCTGGCCGCGTTCATTCCCGAGGGCAGCCCGGAGCAGGTTCGCCTGGTCGCCGAGGTGGACACCCGCGCCGAGCTGGCCGCGATCACCGTGCCCGCCCTCGTCGTCGCGACCACCCTGGACGGGCTCGCCTCACCCGCGTTGTCGCGCGAACTCGCCGAGGGGCTCCCCCACGCGGAACTCGTCGAGATCGAGGCCGGGCACAACATCGCCGTCGAGGCTCCGGACGCGTGGCTCGCCGCGATCGAGAAGTTCCTCCGGAGCCTGTGACGCGCACCAGTGTTGACAGCACTGTTGCACGCACCGCTCGCATCGGTGGGGCAGGTCGCCACACTCACGCGCATGACTAACAGCCGCGAAACACGGCTCACCGCCAGAATGGAGGGCGACGGGACCGATCTCGCCGCCGCCATTGCGCAGTTCCGCGCGTATATCCTGGCGGGGGCGGACCCCAGGATGCCCCAGACGCCGACCCGCGGGAGCGCAAGTGGAGACCGAGCCGACCGAGCGCCGCCGGGTCGCGTTCATCTTCCCGATCTTCGACGAGGAAGGGAACATCGACCTGCTGCACCGCACGGTCGACGAGGTCACCACGCCACTGTCCGGGCGGTACGAGTTCAGCTTCCTCTACGTCGACGACGGCAGCCGCGACGGCTCACTGGCCCGGCTCACCGAGCTGGCCGCCCGCGACGACCGGGTCACGGTCATCGAGCTGTCGCGCAACTTCGGCCACCAGATGGCCGTCACCGCCGGGCTCGACCTGGTCGACGCGGACGCCGTGATCGTCATGGACAGCGACCTGCAGGACCCGCCGCGGGTGGCCCTGGAGCTGCTGGAGAAGTGGGAAGAGGGCTACGACGTCGTCTACGCGCAGCGCCGGTCGCGGCAGGATTCGGCGTTCAAGCGCTACACCGCGAGCGCGTTCTACTGGTTCCTGCGGAAGATGGCCGCGGTCGACATCCCGAAGAACACCGGCGACTTCCGGCTGATCGACCGGAAGGTGGTCGACGAGCTGCGCAAGTACCGCGAACGCGACCGGTTCCTGCGCGGGCTGGTCAGCTACGTCGGGTTCAAGCAGACCGCGGTGCTGTTCGACCGCGACCGGCGGCACGCGGGCGTCACCGGGTACCCGCTGACGAAGATGCTGCGGTTCGCCGCCGACGGCATCCTCGGGTTCTCGGTGACGCCGCTGCGGATGATCACGCGGATGGGGTACCTCATCTCGCTGCTGAGCTTCCTCGGCGTGCTCTATGTCGTCGGCGTGAAGCTGTTCGCGCCGGAGACCGCGGTGCCCGGCTGGGCGTTCATCACCATCGCGATGTTCTTCCTCGGCGGCATCCAGATCATCATGCTCGGCGTGCTCGGCAGCTACATCGGCCGGACGTACTCGCAGGTGCAGAACCGGCCGCTGTACACGGTGGCGTCGGTGCGCACGGGCGTTCCCGAGCCCACCGAAGCGGACGAGGACCGCCGGAGCGCCGCCCGATGAGGCTCGTCACGGCCACGCAGGTGCGCTTCGGGATCGTCGGGATCGGCAACACGCTGGTCGACGCGCTGGGCTACGCGCTGCTGGCGACGCTCGGCGTGCCGACGTTCCTGGCGAACTTCGTCTCGACGACGGCGGGCATGCTGCTGTCGTTCACGCTGAACCGGAACTTCACCTTCCGGGCCGGGGACGGCGACGTCCGCCGCCAGGCCCTGCTGTTCTTCGGCGTCACCGCCTTCGGGCTGTGGGTGGTGCAGTTCTTCGTGATCCGGCTCGTGGGCCACCTGTTCCCCGGGGTGAACCTGCTGGTGCCGAAGGGCGCCGCGATCGTCGTCGGGCTGTTCTGGAACTACCTGCTCTACCACTACGTCGTGTTCCGGCACCGCCCGGTGAGCCCGGTTCCCGGTGCCGGGCCCGCCGACTCAGCGTGATCTCGTACGCTCTTCCGGGTGCGATCCCGTGAACTGCGCTTCGGCCTGGGCGTCTTCGTCCTGTCCCTCGGCGTGCTGCTGCTCCGGTTCCTCGTGCCGAGGCCGGTCGGGATGGCCGACAACGGCGACGGCTGGCGCCTGCTGTGCGACCTCGGCGGGCGGCACCCGGAGCTCAAGTCCGAGTTCTACGTGCACTTCAGCTACGGGCCGGGCTCGGCGTGCAAGAGCGACTACATCTCCAGCCAGGCCTGGCTGGACTGGTTCGCGAGCAAGCTGGGGAAGGTGCTCGGCTCGTCGGCGGAGCTGAACCTGCTGGTGCTGGGCGCAATCACGTGCGTGCTGGTCGCGGCGGGGGTCGCGGCGACCGTGCTCGGCCTGGAGCTGAGCCGCCGCAACCGCGTCATCGCCGCCGTCCTGCTGCTGCTGGTGATGGCCGACTCGGCGTTCTTCGGCTACTTCGCCTCGGTGCTCAGCGAGGGCGCCGGCTTCCTGGGGATGCTGCTGACCGCGGGCGGGCTGCTGCTGATGCACCGCACGGGCGCGTGGCGGTACTGGGGCGCGGCGCTGACCGTGGTGGGCGCGCTGATCGGCATCAACGCGAAGTCGCAGACGCTGCTGCTGATCCCGCTGTTCGTCCTGGCGCTGGCGCTGGTCCGGCCCGCGGGCGCGCGGGGCCGCGCGCGGTGGCTGGTGCCGCTGGGCGTGCTGGTAATCGTCGGCGCGGGCACGGCGGTCGTGCAGTCCCACGGCGACCCGGCGAACGCCGAGTACCGCGAGGCGAACATGTTCCACGTCGTGTTCGACAGCATCGTCGACGGCAAGCACGACACCGACGCCGACCTCGCGGCGCTGGGCCTGCCGCCGAGCGCGAAGAAGTTCATCGGCAAGGGCTGGTGGGAAGCGAGCCCGTGGCGGGACGCGGACTACAACACCTACCGCGACAAGATCAGCCGCCGCAACGTGGTCGCGTACTACGCCTCGCACCCGGCGCGCACGCTGCAGATCCTCCAGCAGGGCGCGGTCGACACGCTCACCGCGCGCCCGGCCCGGCTGGGCAGCTTCGCCGAGAGCGCGGGGCTGGAGCCGATGGCCAAGGAGTACCGCGTCCCGGTGTTCTCCGGGCTGACCGCGCTGGTGGCGCCGCTCGGGCTGTTCGTGCTGGTCCCGTTCTGGCTGCTGATCGGCTGGGTGGGCGTGCGGGCGTTCCGCCGCCGCGCGCGCGAGTACGGGATCGTGGTGTTCTTCCTGCTGCTGTTCGCGGTGGGCCAGTTCGGGCTGTCCGCGCTGGGCGAGGGCGTCGAGGGCGTGAAGCACCAGCTGCTGACGCTGTTCCCGACGGTGCTGGCCGCGGTGTTCGCGGCGCTGAGCCTGTTCCCCCGGCCGCGTCCGGCCGAGCCTGCCGAACCGGTCACCGAGGTCATCGAGGCCGTGCCGGAGGAGCCGGCCGTCCGCTGACGGCCGGCTCCCGGCGCGGTCACCGCAGATCGGCGAGCAGGTCGTCGAGGGCCTGGCGGAGTGCCGCGGAGTTGTTCTCGCCGAACCAGGTGGTGCGGATGCGCTCGTTGCTGCCGTTCGGGGTTTCGTGGTCGGCGGCCAGCTGCTGCAGCGAGCGCGTCTCGTCGCCGAGGGAACGGCCGACGCCCTGGAAGAGCCCGCGGACGTAGCGCTCGGCCTCCTCCGGGGCGATGCCGTGGCCGGCCGCCCACGACGCCAGGGTGGCGAGGTACGCGTAGTGGGTGGTCAGCGTGCCGGTCAGCGCGGAGAAGACGGCGAAGGCCGCCTCGTCCGCGACCGGGAGCACTCCGCCCAGCCGTGCGAAGAGCGCGGAATGGCTCGCACCAGCGGCGCTTCGGTCCCGAGGGTGGCGCGCAGCTCGTCGTGGCCGACCCCGGCCATCACGTTGACCACGATCTTGCCCGCGTCCACCCGCAGGCCCTCGAGCGCTTCCCGGTAGCCATGGCGGCGCACGGCGATGATCACCAGGTCGGAGCGGTCCACCACCGCCTGGTTGCTCTCGCACACCCGCACGTTTTCGTGGCGCTCGGCCAGTTCCGCGGCCGTGCGGGCGCTGCGCGGTGAGAGGAACACCTCCGGCTGTTCTCCCTCGCCGATGCGCTTCACCGGGCGGTCCCCATCGCCAGCCGGGTGAACTCCGCGAGCGCGTGGTCGATCGGGTGCGGCTGCGGCCTGCCCGCCGCGTCGAGCCGGTTCCACCGCTGCAGGTTCACCGCGACCGCCATCCGCCGCCGCCCGTCGGCGCTGACCACGGCCAGCGTCCCGCCGCCCCAGACGGTGCCGCCGTGTCCCCACACCGGGCCCGCGCCGGGAATCTCCACCGGGTGCATGCCGAGGCCGTAGTCGATCAGCTTGCCTTCCTGGGAGATGATCCGGACGGTGCGCTGCATCTGCGCCAGCGACTCCGGGCGGACGATCTCCCCGGCGAACAGCAGGCCGAAGAAGCGGTTCAAGTCCGCGACGGTCGAGACCAGCCCGGCCGCGGGGCCCACGAAGGACATGTCGTAGACGCTGTAGTCGCGCGGCGGGTCGATCATGCCGAACCACGACTCGTAGAGCCGCGCGTGCGGGCCCTCGATGTGCGGGCCGGCAGGCAGTTCGGTGTCGCGCAGCCCGGCGGGTTCGAAGACGCTCTCGGCGAGGCACTTGCCCGCGTCGATGCCGGTGACGTGCTCCAGCAGTTCGCCCAGCAGCAGGTAGTTGGTGTTGGAGTAGACCCCGGGCGTGCTGCCCGGCGCGCCGGTGGCGGGCGCGGCGACGCCCAGCGCGATCAGCTCGGCGGCGTCGAAGCGGGTGAACCGGTGGTCGTCGAGGCTCTCCGGCCGCGTCTTGGCCGGGTCGGGAAACCCGCGCAGCGAGGGGTAGGCGTACGGCAGGTACTCGGCGAGGCCGCTGGTGTGGTTGATCAGCATCCGGACGGTGATCGCCGCGCCGCGTTCGCCGGGGACCAGCCGCGGCAGGTAGTGCCCGATCGGCGCGTCGAGGTCCAGCAGGCCCTGCTCGGCCTGCCGCAGCACCGCGGCCGTGGTGAACGTCTTGCTGACGCTGCCGATGCGATGCCGCAGGTCAGCGGTGACGGGACGGCCGGTACCGACGTCGGCGACCCCGGCGGCACCGCGCCAGGTGTCGTCGCCGTCGTGCACCTCGGCGAACACGCCGGGCACGCCGGCGCGGTGGATGTTTTCGAGTGCGGAATCCAGTGAGCTGGTCATGGCAAGTCCTTTCGACCCCAGATGTCCTCATTATGCACGCAGTGCGTGCAACAGCAAGTGCATCGCTACACTGACCGCGGACGAGAGGGGCGAGATGACAGGCCGCAGGCGCTGGTCGACCGAAGAGATCCTGGACACGGCGGCGGAGCTGCTGCGCACGAGCGACGCGGAGTCGTTCAGCGTGCGCAAGCTCGCCGCGGCGCTGGGGACCGACTCCTCGAGCCTCTACCGGCACTTCCGCACCAAGACCGAGCTGCTCCGGGCGGTCGCCGACCGGACGCTCGAGGACGCGATGGAGGGCTACCGTCCCGAGGGCGACTGGCAGGAGCGGCTGATGGGCCTCGCGCTGCGCCTGCGGGAGGCGTTCGCGCGGCAACCACAGATCGCCGCGGTCTGGGGACGTTACGCGTCGAGCGGGACCGGCTCCCGGATCGTCATGGAAGAGGTGTTGCAGGCGCTGCGCGCGGCGGGCCTGCCGGAAGACCGCATTCCGGCGGCGTACCACCGGCTGGTCATCCTGATCTCCGCGCTGATCGCCGCGGAAGCGGGGGTCGGCACCCTCAGCCCGGAGGAGCGAGAGCAGGGCATGGAGCTGTTCCGCGTCGCGGTGCTGGGCGCGGACCCCGAGCGCTTCCCGGCGCTGGCGCACTTCGCCCGCGACGTCCAGCCCCTCGGGGCGGACCGGCGCGCGGCGTTCCTGGAACTGTTCGTCGCACAGCTCACCTGGATCGAAGGGAAGATTCCGTGATGCGGATCCGGCACCAGGTCGTCACGTTCGACGCGGCCGACCTCGCGGCCGAGAGCCGCTTCTGGGCGGGCGTCCTCGGCGGCGAGGTCGACGAAGACGGCGACTGGCACATGGTGCTGGTGGACGGCGCACCACGCATCGGCGTGCAGCTCGCCCCGGACCACGTGCCGCCGCAGTGGCCGGACGGTCCCGCCCAGCAGCAGATCCACCTGGACCTGTGGGTCGAGGACTTCGCCGAAGCCCACGAGCACGTCACGGCACTGGGCGCGCGAGTGCTGAAACCGGCGGCGGGAAACACCTCCGGCGACGACTTCCAGGTGTACGCCGACCCGGCCGGGCACCCGTTCTGCCTGTGCTGGCTGGTGTGACGGCCGTGTCGACCCTTTAGTCACGCGTGTCGACCCCGCAATCACGCGTGTCGACCTCCGGCTCACGGGCCGGAAGGGTCGGCTCGCGTGCCTGGAGAGTCGGCTCGCGTGCCTGGAGAGTCGGCTCGCGTGCCTGGAGAGTCGGCTCGCGTGCCTGGAGGGTCGGCTCGCGTGCTTAGAGAGTCGACTCGCGTGCTTGAAGGGTCGACACGCGTGTCTGGAGGGTCGACACGCGTGTCAGCTGGACTGGGCGGCCAGGCGTTCTTCGCGGTCTGCCGTGGCGAGGGCGTCCAGGACGCCGTCGAGGTCGCCGTCGAGGACCTGGTCGAGGTTGTACGCCTTGTAGTTCACCCGGTGGTCCGAAATGCGGTTCTCCGGGAAGTTGTACGTCCGGATCCGCTCCGAGCGGTCCACCGTGCGGACCTGCGAACGGCGGGCGTCGGACGCCTTGGCCGCCGCCTCCTCCTCGGCGATCGCCTGGAGGCGGGCCTGCAGCACCTGCAGGGCCCGGGCGCGGTTCTGGATCTGGGACTTCTCGTTCTGGCAGGACACCACGATGCCGGTCGGCAGGTGGGTGATCCGGACCGCCGAGTCGGTCGTGTTGACGCTCTGGCCGCCCGGGCCCGACGAGCGGAACACGTCGATGCGCAGGTCGTTCGGGTCGATCTCGACCTCGACCTCCTCCGGCTCCGGGTAGATCAGCACCCCGGACGCCGACGTGTGGATGCGGCCCTGTGACTCCGTCGCCGGCACGCGCTGGACGCGGTGCACGCCGCCCTCGAACTTCAGGCGGGCCCACACTCCGTCGACGTCGGCCGTCTTGCTCTTGATCGACAGCGTGACGTCCTTGAAGCCGCCGAGGTCGGAGTCCACCGAGTCGAGGACCTCGGCCTTCCAGCCGTGACGCTCGGCGTAGCGCAGGTACATGCGCAGCAGGTCGCCGGCGAACAACGCCGACTCCTCGCCGCCCTCGCCGGACTTGATCTCCATCACGACGTCGGAGCCGTCGTACGGGTCGCGCGGCAGCAGCAGCTCGGTGAGCTTCGCCTCCAGCTCGGGGATCTTCGCGGCCAGCTCCTCGGCTTCCGCGGCGAACTCCGCGTCCTCCGCGGCCATCTCCCTGGCCGCGGCGAGGTCGTCGCGGGCGGTGTCCAGCTCGCGGACGGCGCGCACGACCGGGGTCAGCTCCGCGTAGCGGCGGCCGAGCTTGCGGGCCCGCGCCTGGTCGGCGTGCACCGCGGGGTCCGCCAGCTGCTGTTCCAGCTCCGCGTGCTCGGCGAGCAGCCCCTTGAGCGAGCTCGAATCCACCTCTGCCACCTCTCAGCCCGAAGGTACGAACCACAAAAAACGACGCCCACCCGCGCAGGCGGGTGGGCGTCGTCGGAAAAGCTACTTGGCGTCGGCCTTCTTCTGGCGCTTGCCGTAGCGAGCCTCGAAGCGCGCGACCCGGCCACCGGTGTCCATGATCTTCTGCTTGCCCGTGTAGAACGGGTGGCAGTTGGAGCAGATCTCGACGTGGATGTTGCCGGAGGTCTTGGTGCTGCGCGTGGTGAAGCTGTTGCCGCAGTCGCAGTTCACGTTCGTGACCACGTACTCGGGGTGAATGCCGCTCTTCATGGTGTCCTCTCTCGTTGGCTCCGGGTCCCCAGTCGTTCACGGGGTGAACCGGCGCCGGACTTCAGCGGGTAATTCTGCCAGACGGGCAGACGCTCACTGGAACGCACCCCGCTGACCAGCTATTCCCGGCGGCGGGTCACGCCGGGGAGCGGCCGACGAAGGCCAGCAGCTTGGCCTGCGGGTCCGCGCCCGGCGGCGGGGGCACGCGGGGCCCGAACGTGTCCGGTGTGCGGGTGATGATCAGCCGGGCGACGGAGAACGACGGCGCGACCAGGTCGGGCTCCATGCGCACGTCCTGGCCGAGCGCGGAGCCGATGTCCCAGGTGTGGACCAGCGTGTCGAAGGTCGCGATCGAGAGGAAGTCCCGGATCGTCGCGTCGGGCCGGTTCTCGGTGAGCCGGGGCGGCGCGGGCCGGTCGAGCACCTCCTCGGTGAGCACGGCGGCCGTGGCCCCGCGGGCGGCACGCCACCCGGCCAGGGGATCGTCGCCGGCGAGTTCGCCGGGGTGCAGCGAGCCCGGCGGGCCGGTCCGTCCGGTGTACTCCTGCCCGGTCAGGTGGTGGCGCAGCACCTCCAGCCCCCAGATGACGTGGCCCACCACGTCGCGCACCGTCCAGCGCTCGCACGCCGACGCCGCGTCCCACTTGTCCGGCGGCACCGCCGCGAGCACGGCGTCGAAGCCGTTCTCGGCGCGCCGGTACCGCTCCAGGATCTCGTCGGGTTCCATGACTCTCCGATGTCCGTTCGTCAGTCGTCTGCCGCCAGGACCGCTTCGACGGCCTTCGTCAGCTGCTCCGCCCCCGGTACCAGCGCCCGGTCGAGCGCCAGCGAGTACGGGATGACCGTGCCGTCCGGCCTGCTGACCCGCCGCGGCGGTGCCACCAGGTCGAACTCCTCGGCCGCCGTCGCGAGCACCTCCGCGCCCAGCCCGCACATGCGGTTGGAGTCGTCGATCACGACCAGGCGCCCGGTCTTGCCGACCGACTTGCGCAGGCAGTCCCAGTCGAAGGGGTAGACCGTCCGCGGGTCGACGATCTCCAGGTCGGCCCGGTCGCTCAGCCGGTCGGCAACCTCCAGGGCGGTGCCGACGCACTGGCCCACCGCCACGACCGTCAGGTCGCTGCCCTCGCGGACGACGTTCGCGGTGCCGAGCGGCACGATCTCCTCGGACCCCGGGTCGGGCACGGCCGTGGACTCCAGCAGCGCCGACGGGGCGAACACGGCCACCGGGTCGGGGTCCTGGATCGCCGCGCGCAGCAGCCCGTAGGCGTCCTCGGGCCGTCCCGGGACCACCGTCTTGACCCCCGCGTGCGCGAGCAGGCTGTAGGGGTTGTCCGAGTGCTGGCCCGCCCAGCCGTACCGCGATCCCGTTCCGGAGATGAGGTAGGTGACCGGCACCCGGACCTGCCCGCCGGTCATCAGCGAGAACTTGTGGGCCTGGTTCACGATCTGCTCGAAGACCAGGTAGATCAGCGAGGAGATCTGGAACTCGATCACCGGCCGCCGCCCGGACATCGCCGCGCCGGTGCCGAAGCTGGTGAAGGACTGCTCGGACAACGGCGTGTCCAGCACGCGTTCCGGGCCGAACCGGGTCAGCAGTCCCGCGGTGACCCCGCTCGCGCCGACCCCCACGTCCTCGCCGAGCAGGAACACGGTTTCGTCGGCGGCCATCTCGGCGTGCATCGCGCGGTTGAGCGCGTGCAGGTAGCCGAAGTCCGCCGGATCGGGCAGCCCGCTCACAGGATCACCCCCGGCCGGACCGCGGCCGGGCCCGCGTACAAGTACATCAGCGCGTCCTCCACATCGGGTGTTTCGGCGTTCTTCGCGAACTCGACCGCTTCGTCGATCTTTTCCCGGATCGTGGCGTCGATTCCGGCGACCACGTCCTTGCCCAGCTTTTCGCCCAGCGCCAGGATCGGATCGCGCTCGCGCCAGGCGGCGACTTCGGCCCGGTCGCGGAATTCGACGCCGAGCTGTTCGAGCACGGAATGGTGGCCGAAGAACCGGTAGGTCCGGCATTCGAGGAACGCCGGGCCCGCCCCGTCGCGGCACCGCGCGACCAGTTCCGCGGTCGCGTCGGCCACGGCCTCGACGTCCATGCCGTCGACCGAGCGCGCCACCATCCCGAAGCCCTCCGCGCGCCTCGCCGCGCTGCCCGCGAGCCCCGAGTCGAGCCGGAGGCTCGTCGCGTACATGTTGTTCTCGCAGACGAACAGCATGGGCAGCGACCAGATGGCGGCGAGGTTGAACGCTTCCAGCAGGACGCCCTGGCTCATCGCCCCGTCGCCGAAGAAGCTGACGACGACCTCCGAGCTGCCGCGGCTCTTCGCGGCCCAGGCGGCACCGGCGGCGATCGCGCCGCCCGCCCCGACGATCCCGTTGGCGCCCAGGATGCCCAGCCGCATGTCCGCGGCGTGCATCGAGCCGCCGCGGCCCTTGTTGAACCCTTCGACGGTGCCGAGCAGCTCGGCGAGCAGCCGCCGCGGCTCGGCGCCCTTCGCCAGCACGTGCCCGTGCCCGCGGTGGGTGCTGGTGATGAGATCGCGGTCGGTCAGGTTCGCGCAGACGCCGGCCGCGACGGCCTCCTGCCCGATGTAGGGGTGGATGCCCCCGATGATCTCGCCGGAAATCGCCATCTCCAGGCAGCGTTCTTCGAATTCCCGGATCAGTTTCATGGACGAGTACAGGTCGATCTGACGCTTGAGGTCGGTTTTCACCACAGTCCTTCGCAATCTACGACGAGACGGGCCGGCGGAGCATTTTGTCGACGTAGCGGAGCAGCGCGCGGTCGTCGGGACCCGGCGCGACGATCGGGGTGAAACCGTCGTCGGGCCAGGCGACGGCGTCGCCGGGCGGGGAATCGAAGAGCAGCTTGAGAATCGCGTGCTCCTCGGGCAGCCGGGTCTCCAGCAGCGCCAGCCAGTCCGCCACCGGCAGGGTGTCGAGGGGCGTGCCCGTGCCGCGCACCAGCTCCACCAGGTGCGCGAGCCGGACCGGCTGCCGGCTGGTCAGCACGAACCGGTGCCCGTCCGACGGCCATTCGACGCCGAGCCGGGCCAGCAGGCCCGCGGTCTCGTCGACCGCGATCCACGGTTCCGCCAGCTCGGTGTCGGGTGCCGCGCCCAGCTCGATGATGGTCCGCAGCACCCGCAGCATGATGTCGCGGGTGTTGCCCTGCCCGGTGCGCGAATCCCCGACGATCCGGGGCAGCCGGTAGATCGCCGACGGCACTCCTTGCTCGTACGCGGCGGTGACCAGCTGCTCGGCGTGCGCCTTGCTTTCGGCGTACCCGGTGCGGCCGTCGCGGTCGCCGGCGGCGGAAATGGTGGACACGAACTGCACCGGCTTGAGCCGCGTGGTGACGGCCAGCCGGATCAGCTCGCGGGTGCCGCCCACGTTGGCCCCTTCGAGCTGTTCGTAGCTGGACAGCGCGTCGACGCGGGCACCGTTGTGGCAGATCAGGTCGATGCCCGCGGCCAGCCTGCCGAAGACCTCCGCGGGGAGGCCCAGCCCGGGTGCCGCGAGATCGCCGGGCACGACCGCGACCCGCTCGAGGTCGACCTCGTCCCCGAGGCCGTAGCGGTCGAGGTTCGCGCGCAGCCGGTCCCACGCCGTGGGCTCGTCGGCGGCCCGGACGAGGCAGTGCACGCGCCCGCCGGTCCTGGCCAGCAGCTCGCGGACCAGGTAGGCCCCGACGAAGCCGGTCGCTCCGGTGAGCAGGACGTCCGAGACGCCGCCGGGCGAGCGCGGCGGCAGCGGGCCGGGAACGATCCCGCGCAACGCGGCCACGGGGTCGAACGAGCGGGCGGACGGCGTACTCGCCTGCCCGCTGTCCAGCTCCTCGGCCAGCTTCGCGATCGTCGGCCGCTCGAACAGCGCCCGCAACGGCAGTTTCGTCCGGAACGCGGCCTGGATCCGGACGGCGAGCTGGGCGGCCTTCAGCGAATGCCCGCCGACGTCGAAGAAGCTGTCGTCGCGGCCGACGCTGTCGAGGCCGAGCACCTCGGCCCAGATCGCGGCGAGTGCTTCCTCGGTGGCGTTCCGCGGGCCCTCGGCGGGGGTCGCCCGGGTGCTGCCGCCCGGCTCGGGCAGGGCACGGACGTCGAGCTTCCCGTTGGGGGTCAGCGGGAGTTCGGGCAGGGCCACGAACGCCGCGGGCACCAGGTATTCCGGCAGCCGTGCACGCAGGTGAGCACGCAGTGCGTGCTCGGCGAACTTCGCCCCGCCGGCCAGCGTGACGTACCCGACGAGCGTCTTCTGTCCCGGAGCGGATTCCCGCGCCACGACCGCGGCCTGGGCGACGTCCGGATGGGTCCGCAGCGCGGCTTCGACCTCCCGGGGTTCGATGCGGTAGCCGCGGATCTTGACCTGGTCGTCGACGCGCCCGAGGTATTCGAGGTCGCCGTCGGCGTTGTGCCGGACGATGTCCCCGGTCCGGTAGAGCCGGTCGCCGCTGCTGTGGACGAACTGTGCCGCGGTGAGTTCCGGCTGTCCCCGGTAGCCCCGGGCGACCCCGGGCCCGGCCACGTGCAGTTCTCCCGGCACCCCGGCGGGGGTGAGCCGGCCGTGGCCGTCGAGGACGTACCCGCGCGTGTTGCCGATCGGACGGCCGATGGGGATGCCGGTGGCGTCTGCGGGCACCGGGCCGGTGATCGGGTGGCAGGTGGCGAACGTGGTGCATTCGGTCGGGCCGTAGCCGTTGAAGAACCGCGTTTCGGGCAGGGCGGCGACGGCGCGGCGGACGTGGCCCACCGACAGCGCCTCGCCGCCGACGAGCAGGTTGCGGACTCCGGCCAGCGCGCCGGTGTCCTCGTCGACGATGTGGTTGAACAACGACGACGTCAGCCACATCGTGGAGATCCGGTGGCGCGTGATCACGTCGGCGAGCGGCCGCGCGGTGAGGACGCGCTCGGTGGAGACGACGCAGGTGGCGCCGGTGAGCAGGGCTCCCCACACTTCGAAAGTGGCGGCGTCGAACGAGATCGCCGACGCGTGCAGCACCACTTCGCCGGGGCCGAGGATGCCGTCCGGCAGCCCGGTGACCAGGCGGGCGATCGCCCGGTGCTCGATCTCGACGCCCTTGGGCCGCCCGGTCGAGCCGGACGTGTAGATGACGTAGGCCAGGTCCCGGGCGTCCACCGGCTGCCCGACCGCGGTCTCCGGCTCGTCGCCGAGGGCGGGATCGCCGGTCAGCTCGGGCGTGACGACCAGGCGGGCTTCGCTTTCGGTCAGCAGGAGCCGACGGCGTTCCTCGGGGTACTCCGGGTCGATCGGGAGGTACGCGGCCCCGGTCTTCAGCACCGCGAGCAACGCGGTGACCAGGTCGACCGAGCGCGGCAGGCACACCCCGACGACGGTGCCGGGCCCGGCACCCCGGCCGCGCAGCCGGTGGGCGAGCCGGTTGGACCGGCGGTCCAGCTCGGCGTAGGTCAGCGACGTGTCCCCGCAGACCAGGGCGGTCGCCTGCGGACGGCGGGCGGCCTGTCCGGCGAACATCGCGGTCACCGTGGCCGGCTCCGGCAACGTCTTCGCCGTGTCGTTCCAGGTTTCCGCCAGCCACCGGGCCTCGGCCTCGCCCATCATCGGCAGGGCCGACAGCGGGCGGTCCGCGTCGGCCGCGACCGCGCCGAGCAGCTGCCGGAAGTGCTCGGCGAACCGCTCGATCGTGACCCGGCCGAACAGGTCGGCGCGGTAGTGCAGCCGCGCCTCAAGCGCGTCCGGCCGGTCCGTCATCCGGAGGTCGAGGTCGAACGGCTCGGCGTCCGCATCGTCGTCCGGCCGCGGCCCCAGCCGGAAGGCGGCCTGGGCGAGCGGGCGGCGGCTGAAGTCCCGCCGGGGCGCCAGTTCCGCCACCAGCCGCTCGAACGGGACGTCCTGGTGCGCGTACCCGCCCAGGGTCGTCTCGTGCACCCGCGCCAGCAGCTCCGGAAAGGCGGGCTCACCGGCCAGGCCGGTGCGCAGCACCAGGGTGTTGCCGCCGGTCTCGGCGGGCACGCCCACCGTCACGTCATCGGTGCGGCCGTAGCGGGACAGGACGACGGTGTACGCCGCCAGCAACGTCGTGAACAGCGTGACGCCATGGCGGCCGCTCAACTCGCGCAACCGGACGGCGACCTCGGAATCCACGGTGAAGGCCAGCGAATCGCCCGGCCCGGACGGCACCGGCGGGCGGACGCGGTCCGTCGGCAGGTCCAGCACCGCGGGCGCACCGGTGAGCTGCTGGCGCCAGTACTCCAGCGGTTCGCGCAGCGCGCCGAAGAGCGGCTCGTCAGGGTTCTCCAGTCCCTGCTCGACGAGCCGGACGAACCGATGCGCGAGACGCTCCACTGTGGACCGATGGAACAGCGCGGCGCGGAAGGTCAGCGTGCCGTAGAGCTTCCCGCCCTGCAGGTGGGTGACCAGCTCCAGGTCGAAGCGGGTGTTCACGCCCGCCCACGGCAGCAGCGTGACCTCGCCTTCGGACGGCACGGCCAGTTCGCCGTTGTGCACCACCACGACGTCGAAGATCGCGTTGCGGCCCGGTTCCCGTTCGGGCTGGACCTCGGCGACCACCTGCTCGAACGGCGCCTTCTGGTGGGCGTAGGCCGCGGCCACCTTGGCGTGCGCCAGCTTGAGCAGCTGCCGGAACGACGTCGACGGCGTGATTTGACTGCGCAGCACCACGGTGTTGACGAAGAAGCCGAGGACGTCGGCGAACCGTCGGTCGTCGCGGCCGGCCAGCACCGTCCCGATCGTCACGTCCTCCTGTCCGGTTTGGACGGACATCAGCGCCTGGAACACCGCGGCCATCACGCTCGAGAGCGCACACCGGTTCCGCAGGGCGAAGCTGTTGAGCGCCGCGGTGAGGTCGGCAGGCAGTTCGAAGTAGACGTGGTCGCTGGCGAACGCGGGCCCGGCCGGACGCGGCCGGTCGGTCGGCAGCTCCAGCTGCTCGAAGCCGTCGAGTTCCTTGCGCCAGTACTCGACGTGCTCCGCGACGGTCTCGGCGCCGGCCGCGGCCCGCTGTGCCGCGACGAACTCCTGGTAGGTCACCTCGGTCGGCGGCGGGGCAGGCGACCGGTACCAGGAAATGAGGTTCTCGGTCACGATCTGCAGGGACCGGCCGTCGATGACGATGTGGTGGAACACCAGGCACAGCACGGCAGAGCCGTCCGCGCAGTCGACCGCCACGGCCCGCACGGGCGGGGCCGCGGTCAGGTCGAACGGCTGGGCGGCCAGCTCCCCCGCGTGCACCTGCCAGTCGTGTTCGCCAGGCCCGGCGGTCCGCCGGGTCACCGGGATGCGGAAGCCGGTCACCTCGGTGGCGGCGGGCAGCCCGGAGTCGTCCACGGCGAACGTCCAGCGGAGCACGGGGTGGGCGGCGACGAGCGCGTCGAGGGCCTCCTCGAGCGCGGCGTGGTCGATGCCGTCGCGGAAGCGCAGCACGATCGGGATGTTGTACGCGGCGCTGCTCTGGTCGAGCTGCTGCAGCAACCACAGCCGCTCCTGCCCGAGAGACAACCTCATCGGGTCCTCCTCCATCAGGCGTTCACCGGGCGCTTGCCCCGGATCGCGGATTCGATCAGGACTTGTTCGTCGGCTTTTCCGTTGCGGGTCAGCGGAATCTCGTCGACCACGACCCACAGCCCGGGGATCGCGTAGTTCGGCAGCCGGTCGGCCAGGTACGCGCGGAACGACGGCACATCGGCGTCGGCACCGGGCTGCACGACGACGGCGGCGACGAGCTGGGGGCTGCGGCCCGCCTGCCGGGACACGACGATCACGGCGTCCCGGACGTCCGGGTGCCCGGCCAGCAGGGTGCTGATCTCCTCGGTCTCGATGCGGTGCCCGTCGAGCTTGATCTGGTTGTCCGCGCGGCCGAGGAAGACCAGGTTGCCGCGCGGGTCGAGGCGGACGAGGTCCCCGGTGCGGTACAGGCGTTCGCCGACGTCCGGGGAGAAGTGCCCGAACCGGCTGCCGGTCTCGGCTTCGTCGCCGAGGTAGCCGTCGGCCAGCCCGGCCCCGGCCGCGTACAGCTGGCCGACCCCGCCCGGCGGGACGAGCCGGGCGTTGTGGTCCAGCACGAAGACCCGGGTACCGGCGATCGGCCTGCCGATGGGCAGCGGCCCGGTGACCTCCTCGCCGGAGCGCACGGTGTACGTGGTCGTGAACGTGGTGTTCTCGGTGGGGCCGTACCCGTTCGTGAGCAGCAGCCCGGGATGCAGCTCGAACAGCTTCGCCACGCAGTCGTGCGGCACGACCTCTCCCCCGCTGACGAGCCAGCGCAACCCGGTCAGCGCCCGCGGCCGGGACGTGACGACCAGCCGGAACAGGCTGGCCGTCAGCCAGGCGACCGTGACTTCCCGCTCGGCGAGGAACTTCTCGAGCTTGCCGACCGTGGGGAGCTTCCCGGGAAAGGCTTCCAGGGTCGCGCCGTTGAGCAGCGTCACCCAGATCTCGTAGGTGGACGCGTCGAACGCCAGCGGTGCCATGCGCAGCACGCGGTCGCCGGGCCGCATCCGCAGCTCGGGCGTGCACGCGAGCCGCGTCACCGCCCGGTGCGGCACGACGACGCCCTTCGGTTCGCCGGTGGATCCGGAGGTGAACGCGACGTACGCCGGGCGCCCGGGATCGGTGTGCTCGCCGGGCCGGAAGTCCGGGCCGGCCTGCCCCGGCTGCCAGACGTCGACGCGGGTCACCTCGCGCAGGGCGGGATGCCCGGACGTCCCGGAGTCGGTCACGGCCACCGTCGGCGCCAGCTTGCCGATGATCCGCCGCAGCCGGGCTTCCGGCGCGTCGTCGTCGAAGCCCGCGTAGGCGGCGCCGAGACTGATGATCGCGAGCAGCGCCACGACTTCGCCTGCCGACCTGCGGGTCGCGACGAGCACCGTGTCCCCGGGCCGGACCCCGGCGTGCCACAGGACTCCGGCGTACTCGTCGGCGGCCCGCGCGAGCTGCCCGTAGGTCAGCTCGACGGCCGCGTCGCGGACCGCGACGGCGTCGGGCCGCTGCCGCACCTGCTCGCGGAACAGGGTGCCGATGTCGGCCGCGGGCACGTCGGCGCCGGCCAGCCCGTCGAGGATGCGACGGCGCTGCGGGGCAATGCAGCGCACGTCCTCGAGCGGGCCGTCGAGGGAGGTCAGCTCGGTCACCGCGGCGGCGACGTCGGCGGTGAACCCGTGCTCGGCGTCGGGGACCTCGACGCCGAACCGGACTTCGCCGGACCGCAGATCCGCGTGCGGGGACGCGAGTTCGAGGTCCGCGGGCCCGTCGGCGGCCGGGTGCACCGTCCGCAGGAAGTCGCCGACGCGGACGCGGTCGTCGACGCGGACCCGGACCACCCGGCCACCGGCCGCGACCGTCGCTTCGGACGCCGCGGTCCACCGGCACAGCGTCAGCGCGAACGCGGCGACGACGACGGCGGCACGGTCACCCGTGGTCCCGAGCGCGGCGGTGAGGTCGTACGGAGCGGCTCGCGCGTCAGGCATCGGCCCTGCTTCCGCTCGCCACTGCGTCCGCGGGCCGGCGCAGCAGCCGGACGTGCAGGTGGTCGGGACGGCGGAAGATGTGGCCGCGTTCGCGCAGCCGCCAGAATCCCGGCCGGACGCCGTCGAGCGAGCCGCTGAGCCGGACGCCGCCGAACCGCTGCGACAGCCGCTCGAACAGTGTGTCGAACTCCGCGAGGGCGAGCTGGATGCCCAGGCAGGTGTGCGGCCCGGACGAGAAGGCCAGCAGCCGCTGGTCCGGCCGTCCCGGCCGCCACACGTCCGGGTCCTCGAACGTCCGCTCGTCGCGGCTCGCGCTGCCCAGCGACAGCAGGAGCGTGGACCGGCGCGGGACGTCCACCCCGTGCAGGGTCAGATCCCGCGACGCGTACCGCAGGATGGTGTGGCTCGGGGGTTCCCACCGCAGCGTTTCGCGGACGACCTGGTCCCGGTAGGCAGGGTCGGCCAGCGCGGACAGCTCGACGTTGTGCGCCAGCACGGCGTACATGATCTTGCCGATGGTGGCGACGCTGGTTTCCGTGCCCGCCAGCAGGAACAGCGTGGCCGTGCCGAGCAGGGACTCGTCGAGCGGCTCGCCCGGCGGGAAGGCGAGGTCGAGGAAGGGCATCCGGTCGCCCTCGCGGCGGCGCGCGAGCTTCTCCTTGAGGTAGGCGATCAGCTCCGCCTTGGCCGCCAGTGCCGGGTCCAGCGCGGTCGCCGGGAACTCGATCGCGCCGGCCAGCGGCAGCACCCGCGGACGCAGCCAAGCCGCATCCTCCGGCGGCACGCCGAAGAGCCGCGTGACCATCGCGTAGGGCACGCCGACCGCGACGCGCTCCATGAATTCGATGTCGACGTCGGGCGCGGACCCCATTTCGGCCTCGATCGAGTCGAGCACCTGGTCCACCGCCGGGACGAGGATCTCCGAACGCAGCCGCTTCACCGAGCCACCCACGAACAGCGGCGTGAACAGCTTCCGCAGCTCGCGGTGGCGCGGCCCGTCGGCGTCCAGCAGCGTCGGGCCGAACAGCCGGCGGCTGCTGCGCATCGGGAACCCGCTCACCACCTGACGGTCGGTCAGCAGCTCGACGACGTCTTCGAACCGGGTGACCAGGAACGCCCGGAACGCCTCCGACCAGTGCACCGGATCGGACCGGCGCAGCTCCTTGTAGATGGGCCACGGGTCGGCGAGGAACTCGTCGGACCCGAAGTCCAGCCGCACTTCCGCGGTGCTCATCGCGTACCTCCGCCACTCATCGCCTCGGTCCGGCGCTTCATCTGACGGCTCGCCTCTTCCGCCGTCAGCTTCATGGACTCCGCGGCGCCATCGGAGCCGCCGAAGAGCGCGGGCAGGACCTCCTGCGCGATCCCCGTCAGCTGCTCGCACGTCGCCTGGTGCGAAATCCATTCGGGGACGAAGAAGTTGAGCGACACGGGATCGCCGAGGCGGTCGAGCAGTTCGCGCACCTTCTGCGCGCACGTCGGGGCGTCGCCGATGATGAACGCGCCCGAGTCGACCAGGCTCTCCAGCGTCTTGCGGTGTGCCACCGGGGAAGCCGGGATCGGCATGCCGAGCACTTCGCGGTACAGGCCGGTGCGCAGTGCGGAAAAGCCGTCAAGCAGCTCGTCGATGCCCGCGGCCGCGGAGTCGGCGATGTGGACGAAGACGTTGCACCGCACGCGCGTGCCGCCCTCGGACTTGTTGCGGTAGGCCTCGACGCGCTCGATCAGGGCGCCGACGGGGTCCTTGTCCATCCCGGGACGGATGGCGCCCCACGGCGGCACCACGTGCACGGTCGGGGTCGTCGCGGTGTCGGCGAGCAGCTCGATCCCGGCGTCGCTCAGCGAGGACGCGACCACCGTCTCGATGGCGCCGCGCAGCGGCCTGAGCTGCAGGACCGCCTTCTTCACGGTGAACCACGGGGTCGTGGTGTCGACCGTCTCGCCGTTGAGCAGTGCCTGCACGACTTCCAGCGCCGCGCGGAAGTGCGCGCGGACGGTGTCCGGGTCCACGCCGGTCATTTCCATGTCGTGGACGTAGGTCCCGGTCCCGACACCGAGAATGGCCCGGCCCGCCGTGAGGTGGTCGAGCAGCACCATCCGTTCCGCGACGTGCAGGGGGTGGTGGTAGGGCAGCGGGATCACGCCGGTGGCCAGCCGGATGCGGCGGGTTTCGCGGGCCACCGCCGCGATGAAGACGTCGGGGGAGCTGAGCGTGCTCCACCCGCTGGAATGGTGTTCACCGATCCAGAACTCGTCGAACCCCAGGTCGTCGGCCAGCCCGCAGACCTCGAGGTCGTGCCGCAACGCCGTGTGCGGGCTGACCGCGGGGTTGTGGAACGAGGGCAGGAAGCAGCCGAATGCCTTTTCGGACATGAAGAAAACCCCAAATCTCTTTTCAGCGGACGGTGGCCGCGTCTCAGGCGGAAGGCACTTCCTTGAGCAGCAGGTCGCAGAACTTGTCGACCGTGGTGAGGTCCTGGTTCTCCTCGAGGTCGATGAAGACGTCCAGGCGCGTCTCGATCTTCTCGATGAACGCCAGGTACTCGATCGAGCTCATGCCCGTCTCGGGGAACTCGGTGTCCGCTTCGATTTTCTGGTTGGCCAGAATGCTTCCTGCAACTTCGTTCAGCACCTCGAAGATCTGCTCGCGCAGTTCCTCTCGGGCATCTTTCGCAGTCATATGGGACCCATTTTCTGTGGCGTACCAGCGATGGAATTCGGCGTCCGCCTTGACGTGCGCGCACACTTCAGGGCGCGAGCGACCCGCTTGCCCGCAAGGAGTCCGGCGCGAAAAAAGGCACCACAAAAACTATCGATACCCCCAGGCGGCACAGCACACGATTTCCCGCTGGACGCAGAGTTTTCGCGCGCTTTCAAGCCCCCCAGTCCGTGCCGCTCGAACCTCCCCCCGAGAGCACTCAGTGCATGCCGACTTCACCCCAGAGCACTTGGTGCACATCAAAGACCTACCCACTATATGCGCGCCTCGTTGGTAATTGTCAAGGTCGGCCGGGCGCCACCGACGTGGGTTGCAGTGAGTAGCAGGCCCTCGATGACCGTCACCCGTCCGTGCACGACGGGCACGTCGAACCCTTCCGTCAACGGACCGCTGAGCCTTCGATTACGGCGTGACAGCCGCTGGAAACCGCGTTTCGGCTGGCCAGAACGCCGGAAGTCCACGATCGGCGCAGAAACACGGCCATCGGCGAACGGGCGGCAGGTCATCACCGTGCGTGACGATCTCGGCGGCCGACGCGCCGCCGAAAGGCCGGATCCAAATTGGCCGCCGCCCGGGAGTTCACTCGATGGTCGTAAACGAAACGGCGCCCACCGGAAACCGGTGGGCGCCGTCGATCAGGCGTTTCGAGCGTGGTTTCAGTCGTCTTCGCCGCCGCCACCGAGGGCGGTCTTGGAGACCTGCATGAGGAACTCGACGTTGCTCTTCGTCTTGCGCAGCCGGGAGATCAGCAGATCGATGGCCTGCTGCGAGTCCAGCGCGTGCAGCACCCGGTGGAGCTTGTGGGTGACCGCCAGCTCGTCCGGGGAGAGCAGCAGCTCGTCCTTCCGGGTGCCCGACGGGTTGACGTCGACCGCCGGGAACATCCGGCGCTCGGCGATCTTCCGGTCGAGCTTGAGGTCAGCGTTGGCGGTGCCCTTGAACTCCTCGAAGATGACCGTGTCCATCGTCGAGCCGGTCTCGACCATCGCCGTGGCGAAGATGGTCAGCGAGCCGCCGTTCTCGATGTTGCGTGCCGCGCCGAGGAACCGCTTCGGCGGGTACAGCGCGGTCGAGTCGACACCACCGGACAGGATCCGGCCGGACGCCGGCGCCGCGAGGTTGTACGCGCGGCCGAGGCGGGTGATCGAGTCGAGCAGCACGACGACGTCGTGGCCCATCTCGACCAGGCGCTTGGCCCGCTCGATCGACAGCTCCGCGACCGAGGTGTGGTCGGACGGCGGGCGGTCGAAGGTCGAGGAGATGACCTCGCCCTTCACCGACCGCTGCATGTCGGTGACCTCTTCCGGACGCTCGTCGACCAGGACGACCATCAGGTGGCACTCGGGGTTGTTCGTGGAGATCGCGTTCGCGATGTCCTGCATGATCGTCGTCTTGCCCGCCTTCGGCGGCGACACGATCAGCGCACGCTGCCCCTTGCCGACCGGCATGATCAGGTCGATCACGCGGGTGGTGAGCTTGTGCGGCTCGGTCTCCAGCCGCAGGCGCTCGTTCGGGTACAGCGGGGTCAGCTTGGTGAAGTCGGGGCGGCGCTTGGCCTCGTCCGGGTCCAGGCCGTTGATCGAGTCGACGCGCACCAGCGGGTTGAACTTCTGCCGCTGCTGCTCGCCCTCGCGCGGCTGGCGCACGACACCGGTGATGGCGTCACCGCGGCGCAGGCCGTACTTGCGGACCAGCGACAGCGAGACGTACACGTCGTTCGGGCCGGCGAGGTAGCCGGAGGTGCGCACGAACGCGTAGTTGTCGAGCACGTCCAGGATGCCCGCCACGGGCAGCAGGACGTCGTCCTCGCGGATCTCGGTGTCCGGCGAGCCGCCTTCGCCCCGGCCGCCGCCGCTGCCCCGGCGACGGCGGTCGCGGAAGCGACGGCCGCGACGGCCGCCTTCCTCGTCGTCGTCCTGCTGGGCGCGGTTGTCCCGGTTGCCGTCCTGGCCGCCGCCGCGGTTGCCGTCCTGCTGCTGGTTGCGCTGGCGGTTGCCGTCCTGCTGCTGGCGGTTGTCGTTGCGGTTGCCGCCCTGGCGCTGCTGGTCGCGGTTGCCGCCCTGCTGGCGGTCGCCCTGGCCCTGCTGACGGTCACCCTGCTGACGGTCGCCCTGCTGGCCGTCGGGCGATCCGGCGGCGCGGTTCGAGCCGCGGCGGCGCCGGCTGCGGCCGCCCTCCTCGGGCTGGCCGTCCTGGCCCTGCTGGCCGTCCTGCTTGTCCTGCTGCGGGCGCTCGGCCTGCGGCCGGTCGTCCGACGGCGCGGAGGCGGGCGCCTCGGCCTTCGGCTCCGGCCGGGTCTCGGCCGGCGCAGCGGGGGCTTCGGCCTTCGCCTCGGCCTTGGCGGCCTTCGGCGCCTCGCCCACGCCCTCCAGCGGCAGCGTCTCCGCGGTCGCCCGCGGCTTGCGGGACTTGCCCTGGCGCTCGCGGATCGCGGCGATCAGGTCGCCCTTGCGCATGCCCGTCGTCTCGCCGACGCCGAGCTCCCCAGCCAGCGAACGCAGTTCGGCGACGGTCTTACCGGTCAGCCCGCCGACCGTCCGCTTGGGAGCGGGGGCGGTGCCGTTCGTCTCGGCCGTGCCGCTCACGTCGCTCAAAAGATCGGTGTTGCTCACACATGTCCTTCCTGACCGATCCACGCCTCCAGGTGGATCAGCGGACTGCCGGTCGCTTCTGATCGCGAACCGGCGTAGTTGCCCCCCGATACGCGAGATGAGCTCTTCGGCCGTGCGGAACACAGCTGGAGCGCCTCCACCACAGGGGTTTGCGTCCTCCAAACGGAGGACACGGAATTCGGCACCGCCGAAACCGGAAACCCGCCTACGTTCCTCCGCGCCCCGCAGCTCATGCGGTGCGGATTCGGCGGACCGACGAAGGATGCGATCCCGGGGGACCGGCATCGGGTGCGGAAACGCACGGTGATCGAACGCCCCCGAGGGTAGACCGCGGCGGTGCCGGGTGCAACAACCACCCCCCGCGTGGCGGGCGTGGCGGCGGGCACGTGACCCACCCTTTACTGAGCCGCAACCTGCACACCCGCCGGATCGACGGGCAGTTCGAGGACGTCGAACCCCTCAACGCCGACGTCGGGCGGGAGTATTCCCGTCGTGGTCAGCGCGAGCACGGTCGGCCCGGCCCCGGAGACCGCGGCGGCCACTCCCCGTGCACGCAGCGTCGCCACCAGCTCCGTGCTCGCCGGGTACGCGGGCGCGCGGTAGCTCTGGTGCAGCCGGTCCTCGGTGGCGGCCAGCAGCAGCTCCGGTTTGTCCGTCAGGGCGTGTACGGCGAGGGCGGCCCGCCCGGCGTTGTGGGCGGCGTCCGCGTGCGGCACGGACGGCGGCAGCAGGCCGCGCGTGGTCGCGGTGGCCGAGCGCACCGCGGGCACGGCCACGACCGGCCGGATCGACGGGTGCGGCGTGAGCCGCTCGGCGTGGAACTGCCCGCCGTCGCACCAGGCCAGGACGAAGCCGCCGAGCAGGCTCGCCGCGGCGTTGTCGGCGTGGCCTTCGAAGCCCGCGGCCAGCTGCAGCGCGCCGAACGGGTCGATGTCCCGCCCGGCCAGCGCGTATCCGGCGGCCACGCCGGACACGACGGCGGCCGCGGACGAGCCCAGCCCGCGGGCGTGCGGGATGGCGTTGGCGCAGCGCAGGTGCAGGCCGGGGACGTCGACGCCGAGGTGCTCGCAGGTCCGCCGGATCGCCCGCACGACCAGGTGGGTCTCGTCGGTCGGGACGTCCTCCACACCCCCGGCGCCGGCATCGGTCACCTCGACCTTCAGCCCGCCGTCGGTGACCCGCACCTCGACGACGTCGTACAGGCCCAGCGCCATCCCGAAGGCGTCGAACCCGGGCCCGAGGTTCGCGGTCGAGGCGGGGACGGTGATCTTGAAAGCGGTCACCGCAGGTCCAGCGCCGTCGCCACGGCCGAGGGGTCCACGGCCAGGGGTTCGACCTCGACGTTGCCCGCCAGTGCCGTCTGCGGGTCCTTCAGGCCGTGCCCGGTCACCGTGCACACGACGCGCGAGCCGCGCGGGAGCCGTCCGTCGGCGGCCGTGGCGAGCAGGCCCGCGACGCTCGTGGCCGACGCCGGCTCGACGAACACGCCTTCGCGGGCGGCCAGCAGGCGGTACGCCTCGAGGATCTTCTCGTCGGTGATGGCCTCGAAGAGCCCGTTCGACTCGTCCTTCGCCTTCACCGCGGACGTCCACGACGCCGGGCTGCCGATCCGGATCGCGGTCGCGACCGTGTCCGGGTCGCGCACCGGCTCGCCCAGCACCAGCGGCGCCGCACCGGCCGCCTGGAAGCCGAACATCCGCGGCGTGTTCTTCACCACACCGTCGGCCGCGTACTCCGCATAGCCTGCCCAGTAGGCGGTGATGTTGCCCGCGTTGCCGACCGGCAGGCAGTGGATGTCCGGCGCCGTGCCCAGCACGTCGCAGATCTCGAACGCCGCGGTCTTCTGCCCCGCGATGCGCACCGGGTTGACCGAGTTGACCAGAGTCACCGGGTAGTCGGCCGCGGTCTTGCGGGCCAGCTCCAGGCAGTCGTCGAAGTTGCCGTCGACCTGCAGGATCCGCGCGCCGTGCAGGACGGCCTGGGCGAGCTTGCCCATCGCGATCTTGCCCTGGGGCACCAGCACCGCGCAGGTGAGGCCCGCGCGGGCGGCGTAGGCCGCGGCCGAGGCGGACGTGTTGCCGGTCGACGCGCAGATCACCGCCTTGAGGCCGCTGGCGAGCGCGTGCGTGATGGCCACGGTCATCCCGCGGTCCTTGAACGAGCCAGTCGGGTTGGCCCCTTCGACCTTGAGGTACACCTCGCAGCCGGTCAGCTCGGACAGGTGGTGGGCGGGCAGCAGCGGCGTGTTGCCCTCCCCGAGCGTGACGACCCGCGCCCCGTCCGGGACCGGGACGCGGTCCCGGTACGCCTCGATGAGTCCCGGCCAGGGGTGCCTGATCACTGGTCTTCGCCTTCCACGCGCATCACGCTGACAACTTCGTGGACGACGTCGAGACGGCCGATTTCATCCACAGTGGACTGGAGGGCGGCGTCCGGCGCCTGGTGGGTCACCACGACCAGGCTCGCGCGGTCGCCGACGTCGCGCTGCCGCACCGCCGCGATGCTGACGTCGTGCGCGGCGAACGCCTGCGCCACCTGGGCCAGCACACCGGCGCGGTCGGCGACGGACAGGCTGACGTGGTAGCGGGTCGGCGTCTGGCCCATCGGCCGCACCGGCAGCGCCGCGTGCGCGGATTCGCGCGGGCCGCGGCCGCCTGCGACCCGGTTGCGGGCCACCGCGACGAGGTCGCCGAGCACCGCGCTCGCGGTCGGCGCGCCGCCCGCGCCCTGTCCGTAGAACATCAGCTCGCCCGCGGCGTCGGCCTCGACGTAGACGGCGTTGAACGCGCCGCCGACGCCGGCCAGCTGGTGGCTGCGCGGGATCATCACCGGGTGCACGCGGGCGGAAACCGACTCGACGCCGTCGTCGTCGGTGACTCGCTCACAGATGGCCAGCAGCTTCACCGTGCGGCCGAGCATCCGGGCCGCGGCCAGGTCCGCGGCGGTGACGTCGGCGATGCCCTCGCGGTGCACGTCCGACGCCGTCACGCGGGTGTGGAAGGCGAGCGAGGCGAGGATCGCGGCCTTCGACGCGGCGTCGTAGCCGTCGACGTCGGCGGTCGGGTCGGCCTCGGCGTACCCGAGCCTGCTGGCCTCGTCGAGCGTCTCGGCGTAGCCGGCGCCGGTGGCGTCCATCGCCGAGAGGATGTAGTTGGTGGTGCCGTTGACGATGCCCATCACGCGCGTGATGCGGTCACCTGCCAGCGACTCGCGCAGCGGGCGCAGCAGCGGGATCGCCCCGGCCACGGCGGCCTCGAAATAGAGGTCGGCGCCCGCGGCGTCGGCCGCCCCGAACAGGTCGGCCGAGTGCTCGGCCAGCAGCGCCTTGTTCGCGGTGACCACGGACTTGCCTGCCTTGAGCGCGGCCAGCAGCCAGCCGCGCACCGGCTCGATCCCGCCGACCAGCTCGACGACGACGTCGATGTCGTCGCTGGTCACGAGCTGCTCGACGTCGGCGGTCAGCAGCTCCGGCGGCAGCTCGGGGTGCTTGTCCGGGCGGCGGACCGCGATGCCGGCCAGCTCGACCGGCGCGCCCGCGCGGGCGGCCAGCTCGCCTGCCTGCTCGGTGAGCAGCCGGGCGACCTCGCCGCCGACGGTTCCGCAGCCGAGCAGGGCGACCCTGATCGGACGTCGTTCCGGTGCAGACACGGTGTCTCAGACCTCCAGGCGCAGCATGTCGTCGGTCGTCTCCCGCCGCAGCAGCAGCCGGGCGCTGCCGTTGCGCACGGCGACCACGGCCGGGCGCGGCTGCCGGTTGTACGTGCTCGCCATCGAGTAGCAGTAGGCGCCGGTCGCCGCGACGGCCAGCAGGTCGCCCGGAGCCAGCGTGTCGGGCAGCCAGCAGTCCCGGACGACGATGTCGCCGGACTCACAGTGTTTTCCCACGACCCGGGACAGCACCGGCTTGACCGGCCGGTCGGCCTCGTCCGCGGAGCGGGACACCAGCCGGACGTCGTACACCGCGTCGTAGAGCGCGGTGCGGATGTTGTCGCTCATCCCGCCGTCGACGCTGACGTACCGGCGCGCCGACTCGTCACCGAGCGAGACGTCCTTGATGGTGCCGACCTCGTACAGCGTGATCGTGCCCGGACCGGCGATGGCGCGGCCCGGCTCGCCGGCGATCCGCGGCACCGGCAGGCCCGCGTACGCGCACTCCTTGCGGACGATCTCGCGGATCTGCGTGATCATCTGCGCGGGCGGCGGCGGGTTGTCCTTCTCGGTGTAGGCGATACCGAAGCCGCCGCCGAGGTCGACCAGGCTCAGCTGGTCGAGCAGCTCGGGGCCGTGCTCCTTGGCCAGGTCGCCGAGCAGCCCGACGACGCGGCGGGCGGCGACCTCGAAGCCGTCGGCGTCGAAGATCTGCGAGCCGATGTGGCTGTGCAGGCCGACGAGCTTGAGCGACCGCGCGTTGAGCACCCGGCGGACCGCCTCGGCGGCGTCGCCCGAGGCCAGCGAGAACCCGAACTTCTGGTCCTCGTGCGCGGTGGCGATGAACTCGTGGGTGTGCGCCTCGACACCGACGGTGACCCGGATCAGCACCGGCTGCACGACGTCGTGGCGGGCGGCGATGTCGGCCAGCCGCGCGATCTCGAAGTACGAGTCGAGCACGATGGTGCCGACGCCGGCGGCGACCGCGGTTTCCAGCTCCGCGGGCGACTTGTTGTTGCCGTGGAAGGTGATCCGCTCGGCCGGGAAGTCCGCGTGCTGCGCCACGGCCAGCTCGCCGCCGCTGCAGACGTCCAGGCTCAGCCCCTGCTCGGCCACCCAGCGGGCGATCTCGATGGACAGGAACGCCTTGGACGCGTAGTGCACCAGCGACGGGTCGTCGAACGCCTCGGCGTAGTCGGCGCAGCGGGACTTGAAGTCGGCCTCGTCGACGACGAACAGCGGCGTCCCGTACTGCTCTGCCAGCTCCCGGACGTCGACCCCGGCGATCCGGACGACGCCGTCACCGGCGCGGAAGGTGTTGCGCGGCCACACTTTCGCGGGCAGCTTGTCGAGTTCCTCGACCCCCGAAGGCTGGTGCCCGGAAGTGTCGGCGTGGGGGTAGACGTCGGCGTGCCTTGGGCCCGCGGGGTGCGCCATTTCTGCTTACATCCGTTCCGGAGCGGTGACACCGAGGAGGGCGAGGCCATTGGCGAGCACCTGGCGGGCCGCCCCGTACAGCGCGAGCCGCGCGTACGTCAGCGGCGTCGCTTCCTCGTCGCCCTGCGGCAGCACGCGGCTCGAGTTGTAGGACTTGTGGAAGGCGCCCGCGAGTTCTTCGAGGTAGCGCGCAATCCGGTGCGGCTCGCGCATTTCGGCGGCGCGGCGCACGGTTTCCGGGAACTGGCCGATGGTGCGGATCAGGTCGCCCTCGGCGGCGGAGGTCAGGAGTCCGTAGTCGACGTCCGAAGTGGACTTGAGGCCGAGGTCGCCTGCCGCGCGCTCGATCGAACGGATCCGGGAGTGGGCGTACTGGACGTAGTAGACCGGGTTGTCGTTGGAGTGCTTGCGCAGCAGGTCCAGGTCGACGTCCAAAGTGGAGTCCACGGAGTAGCGGATCAGCTCGTAGCGGGCCGGGTCGACGCCGACGGCCTCGACCAGGTCCTCCATGGTGATCACGGTGCCCGCGCGCTTGGACATCCGGACCGGCTTGCCCTCGCTGACCAGGTTGACCATCTGGCCGATCAGCACCTCGACCGTCGCCGGGTCGTCGCCGAAGGCCGCGGCCGCCGCCTTGAGCCGGGCGATGTAGCCGTGGTGGTCCGCACCCAGCATGTAGATGCACAGGTCGAAGCCGCGGTTGCGCTTGTCCTTGAAGTAGGCCAGGTCGCCGGCGATGTAGGCCGGGTTGCCGTCCTGCTTGATGACGACGCGGTCCTTGTCGTCGCCGTACTCGGACGACTTGAGCCACCAGGCGCCGTCGTTGAAGTAGAGGTTCCCGGAGTCCTTCAGCTGCTGGACGGCGGCCTCGACGGCGCCGGACTTGTGCAGCGAGTCCTCGTGGAAGTAGACGTCGAAGTCGGTGCCGAACTCGTGCAGGCTCTGCTTGATCTCGCTGAACATCAGCTCGATACCGATCCGGCGGAACGTCTCGTGCCGCTCGGCCTCCGGCAGCGACAGCGCGCTCGGCTCGGCCTTGAGGACGTTGGCCGCGATGTCGTTGATGTAGCCGCCGGCGTAGCCGTCCTCCGGCGCGGGCTCGCCCTTCGCGGCGGCGATCAGCGACCGCACGAACCGGTCGATCTGCGCGCCGGCGTCGTTGAAGTAGTACTCGCGGGTGACGTCGGCGCCCTGCGCGGCCAGCACGCGGCCCAGCGCGTCGCCGACCGCGGCCCAGCGGGTGCCGCCGAGGTGGATCGGGCCGGTCGGGTTCGCCGAGACGAACTCGAGGTTGATCTTCGTGCCGGCCAGCGCGTCGCCGCGGCCGTACGCGGCGCCGGCGTCGAGCACCTGGCGGACGATGTCGCCCTGCGCGGCCGCGGCGAGGCGGAAGTTGAGGAAGCCCGGCCCGGCAACCTCGGCCGAGGCGACGCCGTCGTCCGCCGAGACCGCCTCGGCCAGCGCCTCGGCGAACTCGCGCGGCTTCAGCCCGGCCTTCTTGGCCACCTGCAGGGCGAGGTTCGTCGCGTAGTCGCCGTGGTCGGGGTTGCGCGGGCGTTCGATGGTCACCTGCTCCGGCAGCACGGCGTCGTCGATGCCACGTGCGGCGAGTACCTGCACGGCGGAGCTGCGGACCAGGTCGGCGAGAGCGGCGGGAGTCACTCGCGGAATTCTAGGTGCGGCCAGGTCCGGCGCTTGCATCGGTCTCGAACACGTCACGGTGGGTGGGTGCGCGAGGTGTTAACGGTGATCAGACGGGTGACCCCTACACTGGCCGGGGCGGGAATCCGTCCGCAGCCATCAGAGGGAGAACGCGGGAGCCATGGCGAACGGGACAACTCGGAAAAAGGCGTCGGCGGTGAAGGCGGCCCGCGGTTCCGTCGTGACGAAGAAGGGCACGCCGTGGGGCACGATCATCGCGGTCGTGGCCGTCGTCGCCCTGCTCGGCGCCGTGATCACCTACTACATGGTGAAGTCCGCCCCGAAGCGTGACCAGGCCGACCGCGAGGCGGCGGCCGCGTCGTACGCGCCGACCGCGGCGGACCCGGACCCGTCCAAGCGCATCCCCGGCGTGGTGACCGCGAACTACTCCGGCAGCGTGCACGTCCTCCCGAGCGAGCGCGTGGCCTACGACAAGACCCCGCCGTTCGGCGGCCCGCACGACCAGACGTGGGCCACCTGCACCGGCACGGTGTACCCGAACGCGGTCCGGACCGAGAACATGGTCCACTCGCTGGAGCACGGCGCCGTCTGGATCGCCTACAACCCGCAGCAGATCACCGGTGACGCGCTGAACCTGCTCAGCGTCCGGGTCAAGGGCAAGCCGTACACGATGATGTCGCCGTACCCGGGCCTCGACAAGCCGATCTCGCTGCAGTCGTGGGGCCACCAGCTGAAGCTGGACGACCCGAACGACGCCAGGATCGACGAGTTCATCGCGGCGCTGCGCAGCAACCCGAACGGCGTGTACCCCGAGGTCGGCGCGTCCTGCGACGCCGTCCCGGGCTCGTTCGACCCGGACAGCCCGCCGCCGTTCGACCCGTCGAAGCCGGGCCCGGACGCCAAGCCGATGGACTACAAGGGCAGCACGGGCGCGCAGACCGACCAGAACGGCGGCATGGGCCAGCAGTCGACCGGTGCCCCCGCGCCCTCGACCGCGCCGACCAAGTGAGTTCTCCCGGGCAGCCCACGTGGTCGCGCTGGGTGATCATCGGCGGCACCCTGCTGGCCGTCCTGCTGATCGGCGCGACGGCGGGGATGTTCGTGACGCGGGCGGTGGACGACGACCCGGCGGCCGCAGCACCGGCGGCCGGGTCGGTCGAGGTGGGCTTCGCGCAGGACATGTCGACCCACCACCTGCAGGCGGTCACGATGGCGGGCATCGCCCGTGACCGCACGACCGACCAGGAGATCAAGCAGCTGGCGTTCGACATCGAGCGCACGCAGCTCGAGCAGATCGGCCGCATGAAGGGCTGGCTCATGCTCTGGGACCAGCCGGAGCAGTCGATCGGCGCGCCGATGCAGTGGATGAAGGAGCCGATGCCGGGCCACGACGGCATGGCGATGGCCCCGTCGTCGGTCAACCCGTCCGGCGGCGCGCTGATGCCGGGCATGGCGACGGACGCGGACCTGACGAAGCTGCGCGGCCTGTCGGGCCGCCCGTTCGACGTGTTCTTCCTGCAGCTGATGCTCCGCCACCACCAGGGCGGCACGGCCATGGCCGAGTACGCGGCGGCGCATTCGAGCCTGCCGGCACTGAAGGCCCTGGTGAACAGCATGCTGACGTCCCAGGGCGCGGAAATGGACCAGATGAAGCTGATGCTCTCCGGGCGGGGCGCCCAGCCGCTGCCCGCCTAGGGCCCTCCTACCAGGAGAGTTCCTGGCAGCGGCGGGCGCACTGCGGCGCCTCGACCTGCAGGGTCGCGTGCTCGATCGCGTACCGGGAGGCCAGCAGGTTCTGCGCCTCGGTCAGCACGTCCGACTGCTTCGCGGGCGGCGCGAGCGTCAGGTGGGCCGAGGCCACCTCCATGCCCGAGGTGAGCGTCCAGACGTGCAGGTCGTGCACGTCCGCCACGCCCGGCAGCGCCGCCAGCTCGGCGTTGATGGCTCCGACGTCGACGCCCTGTGGCGCGTGCTGGAAGAGGATGCGCAGGGCCCGGCGGGCCAGCGTCCACGTGCGGGGCAGCACGAACAGCCCGATCGCGACGCCGATGATCGGGTCGGCGTAGCGCCAGCCCGTCAGCAGCGTCAGCGCGCCGCTGACCAGCACGCCGACCGAGCCGATCAGGTCGGCCAGCACTTCGAGGTAGGCGCCGCGGACGTTGAGGCTTTCCTTCGCCCCCGAGCGCAGCACGGCGAACGACACGACGTTGGCCACGAGACCGGCCGCGGCGGCCAGCAGCACGGGCAGGCCCGGCACCGCGGGCGGGTCGCCGATCCGGCCGATCGCCTCGACCAGGACGTAGCCGGCGACGCCGAACAGCAGGACGGCGTTGGCGAGCGCGGCCAGCACTTCCGCCCGGTAGAGGCCGAAGGTGCGGCTGACGGTGGGGCTGCTGCGGCGCGCGAGGACGATCGCCGTCAGGGCCATGCCGACCCCGAGGACGTCGGTGAACATGTGCGCGGCGTCGGAGATCAGGGCCAGCGAGCCGGTCGTGAAGCCGACCACGAACTCGAGCACCATGAAGCCGGCGCCGACACCCAGGGCGATGCCCAGGCTGCGCACATACCGGCCCGACGCGCTCGACGGCGCCATCGTGTGCCCGTGGCCGTGTCCGTGCCCCATTCCGCCTCCGTTCCCCGTTCACCAGCCCGGCAAACATATAGTCGGATGCGCATATATGCAACAGAGGGCACCCTAAGTTCACCCACCCGAAAGCTACCCCGGAGGCCGTCGCGGTCCAATCCACCAGGCGGGGTGTCCGCCCAGTGGGACTCGTCACGCTTCGCGGCTACCGCACCAGCCGGAAGAACCCCCGGACCTGCTCGACGAACAGCCCGGGCTGTTCGAGCGCGGCGAAGTGCCCGCCGACGGGCAGCTCCTCGAACCACCGCAGATCGGTGTACCGCTGTTCGGCCTGACGACGCGACGGCCGCACGATCTCCTTCGGGAACACCGAAATCCCGGCCGGAACATCCACAGTGGACAGGTCGGCCTCGGCGTTCTCCCAGTACATCCGCGCCGACGAGGCGGCCGTGGCGGTGAACCAGTAGACGGAGACGGCGTCGAGGATCCGCTGCCGGTCGACGGCGTCCTCGGGGTGCCCCTTGTTGTCGGTCCACGCCCAGAACTTCTCGGCAATCCACGCAGCCTGCCCGGCCGGCGAGTCGGTGAGCCCGTAGCCGAGCGTCTGCGGCCGGGTGCGCTGCTGCGCGGAGTAGCCGGACCCGGTCCGCCGGAACTCTTCGAGATCGTCCAGCGCGCGCCGCTCCGACGGCGTCAGCTCGCCCTCCCCCATCCGCACGAGCGGGAAGTTGACGTGCACCCCGGCCACCCGCCCGGTCCGCGCGAGCGCGTTGGACACGGCAGCACCCCAGTCGCCGCCCTGAGCGCCGTAGCGGTCGTAGCCGAGCGACGTCATCAGCCGGTCCCACAGTTCGGCCACCCGGGAAACTTTCAGCGCGGGCTTGTCACTCCACCCGAACCCGGGCAGCGACGGCGCCACGACGTGGAAGGCGTCGGCGGGATCCCCGCCATGCCCCCGCGGATCAGCCAGCGGCCCGAAGACGTCGAGGAACTCCAGCACGGACCCGGGCCAGCCGTGGGTGAGCACGAGCGGAAGAGCATCGGGTTCCGGTGACCGAAGGTGCACGAAGTGCAGCCCGACCCCGTCGACGGTGGCCCGGAACTGCGGAAAGGCATTCAGCCGCCGCGCGAACCCGAAGTCGTACTCCTCACCCCAGTCCCGGCACAGTTCCCGCACGTAAGCGAGCGGAACGCCCTGAGACCAGTCCCCGACGGTCTCGGCCTCGGGCCACCGCGTCCGCCGCAACCGCTCCCGCAGATCGGCGACATCGGTCTCGTCGAGAGCTACCTGGAACGGCTCGGCCATCTCGGCTCCTTCAGGTGGGGTTCCCAAGCTAGCGACGGTCCGCCGGATCGATCAACTTCCTCCCGTTGACCAGGGGAAACACCGATGGGGGCACCTGCCCGCGGAGGCTGTCGGGGATGCGCTAAGCTTTCGGAGTCGCCCAGCGATGGGCCCTCGTAGCTCAGGGGATAGAGCACTGCCCTCCGGAGGCAGGTGTCGCAGGTTCGAATCCTGCCGAGGGCACGTACAGACCACGTCGACAGGCGGGCTGCCGGTTACTCGAAGACACCTTCAAGGTGTGAGTACCAGCAGCCCGCCTGTTTCGCGTCGGCCCGACCCATGGCCGGTCCGCCCGGCGCAGCCCGATCAGGCTTAGTTTCTCTTCGACGCCGGACGGCGTCGCACTCCCCCGTGATCCAGTTCTCTCGCCTTGTCCGGCCACGTCACACTTGCAGTTCGTACTACGAACCAATATGATTCGTAGTACGAACTTAACTTGATGGAGGATGAACCCATGAGTCGTGGAGTCGTGGTCGTCGGTGGTGGCTACGGAGGCGCGTCGGTCGCGAAGGCGTTGGAGAACGAGGCCGACGTCGTGCTCATCGATCCCCGGGACTCGTTCGTCAACGCGGCGGGATCGCTGCGCGCGGTCACGCAGCCGGACTGGGCGGGCAACATGTTCTTCCCCTTCGACACGCTGCTCACGCGGGGTACGGTGATTCGCGACCGCGCGATCTCGGCCGATCCCGCCGGCGTCACGCTGGCCTCCGGCCGCCGGGTCGAGGCGGACTACCTCGTCCTGGCCACCGGCTCCAGCTACGCCTACCCGGCCAAGCCCACCGCGGATTCCGCCGCCGAGGCGATGGACGACTTCCGCCGGACCCACAAGGAACTGGCCGGCGCCGAGCGGGTGCTGATCCTCGGTGCCGGGCCGGTCGGCCTGGAGCTGGCCGGCGAGATCAAGGAGGTCTGGCCCGGCAAGCGCGTCACCATCGTCGATCCGGCCGAGCGGCTGTTGCCCGCCTTCGCCCCGGAGATGGTCCAGGACCTGCACCGCCAGCTCGGCGAAAGGGGCATCGAGCTACGGCTGGGCGCCGGCCTGACCGCCGCGCCGCCGACCGAGGCCGGGCAGGCGGGCACGTTCACCGTCACGACCACCGGTGGCGCCGAGATCACCGCCGACATCTGGTTCCGTGCCCACGGCGTGCGGGTCAACAGCGACTACCTCTCCGACGGGCGGCTCACCACCCGCACCCCGGCAGGACAGGTGCCCGTGACCGAGACCCTCAACGTCAAGGGGCACGACAACGTCTACGCGGTCGGCGACATCACCGACGTCCCCGAGGCCAAGATGGCCGGCTATGCGATGCAGCACGCCGAAGTCGTGGCGAAGAACATCGCCGCACAGCTGCGCGGCGAGCAGCCGTCGGCCACCTACCGGCCGCTGCCGCACCCGATGATTCTCCTGCCGCTCGGGCCGCGTGGCGGTGTCGGCCAGCTGCCCGCACCGGACGGACCATCCGTCGTGTCGACCGAGACGGTTTCCGCGTACAAGGGCACCGACCTGTTCACCGGCCGCTTCGTCGAGCAGTTCGGTCCCACCGCTGCCTGAAAGGAATTGTCCACCATGGAGTACACACACCTCGGCCGCAGCGGCCTTTCCGTGTCCCGGCTCGTGCTCGGCACCATGAACTTCGGACCGCACACGTCCGAAGAGGACAGTCACGCGATCATGGATCGCGCGCACGAGCACGGCATCAACTTCTTCGACACGGCCAACGTGTACGGCGTGCGGCCGGGCGACGGAGTCACCGAGGAGATCATCGGCCGGTGGTTCGCCACGGGCGGCGCCCGGCGGGAGAAGACCGTGCTGGCCACCAAGCTCTACCTCCCGACAGGAGAGTGGCCGAACGAGTCGTTCCTGTCCGCGCTGAACATCCGGCGCGCGGCCGACGCCTCACTCCGGCGGCTGCGGACCGACCACATCGACCTGTACCAGATGCACCACGTCGACCGGAACACGCCGTGGGAGGAGATCTGGGAGGCGTTCAGCGTTCTTCGCCAGCAAGGAAAGGTGCTCTACTTCGGCTCGTCCAACTTCGCGGGCTGGCACATCGCGCAGGCGCAGGAGGCCGCCCGGTCGCGGCACTTCCTCGGGCTGGTCTCCGAACAGTCGATCTACAACCTGATGGCCCGCTGGGTCGAGCTGGAGGTGCTGCCCGCCGCGCGGCACTACGGGCTCGGCGTGATCCCGTGGTCGCCACTACACGGTGGCGTGCTCGGCGGTGTGCTGCGCAAGCAGAAGGAGGGCGGCGCCGCCCGCGGCAACTCGCCACGCTCGGCCGCCGCGCTCGCCGAACACCGGGAGACCATCGAGGCGTACGAGCAGCTGTGCGCCGACCTCGGTGAGGACCCGGCCCACGTCGGGCTGGCGTGGTTGCTCGCCCAGGACGGCGTGACCGGTCCGATCATCGGCCCACGCACGGTCGCCCAGCTAGACGGCTCGCTGCGCGCACTGACCATCACGCTCGACGAGGACACCCTGACCAGGCTGGACACGCTGTTCCCACCACCCGCGCCGAACGGGACCAAGCCCGCCCCCGAGGCGTACGCCTGGTGATCACGAAAGGCCGGACGTTGTCCGTGCTCTTCGTCCCGCGGGGACGGCGCTCCTGCCGGGCGGTCTCAGCGTTCCCTGAGCTGGGGCCGCCCGGGCGAGAGTGCCCGCGGCGACCACGGTCAGCGCGGCCAGGCCCAGCGCGTACGAGCTGAAAGCGCCGTCCTGGCTTGGTCAACCTTACTCGGTAAGCGGCTGGCTGAAGATCAACAAGTGCCCGTCGGGTGTCCGTACGTTGAAGTCGCGCATCCCGTAGGGCCGGTCAGCCAGTGGCTCGACGATGTCGGCGCCGCGGGCGCGCAGCTCGTCGTGGCAGGAATCGACGTCGTCGACGATAACCGTCACCCTGGCCGGGCTGACGCTGCTTTCGGCGTACAGGTGGAACTCGGCGGTATCGCGGATCACGGCCGCGTAGCTGGGTGGGGTCTCCCAGGTGAATATGGTGTCGAATCCGAGCGTGTCCGTGAAGTACGACCGCGCTGCCTGCACATCTCGGCACGGCAGCACGGGAATCGCCACCCGCATGACCATTTCGTCACCCTACCTGAATTTGGCTCAAGATCGCTGATCTTGGGTAGGGTGCTGGCTGTTGAGCTGCGGTTTCGTCGTGTGAACGGCGAAAATCTGCGCACTGAGCGGCCGGTTCCAGGCTGTCTCTCGTGGCGTATGTGCGCACGGTGAAGACGGCGTCGGGGGCCAGGGCGGTCAGTCCTCGAAGTCGGGCGGTGCCTGCAGGTCGAACGCCCGGAACAACACCGCGTGCTCCACCCCCATGGCCTTGCCGCTCATGGCCGCGAACCGGGGGATGAAGTCCGCCGGGGCCGGGTGGTCCGGGAGGGCCGCCAGGTACGCCGCGTGGGCCTCCAGGGAGGCCACGCCGCGGCGCAGGGGCTCTCCTGTGACGTCCACTCCGTGCGTTGCTTCCTTGATGCCCGGTGTCAGGTACCAGCGCGGCGAGTGGGGTTCGAGGCCCTCGTCGTCGATCTGCTCCGGGAACACCCAGCGGTTGCCCGCGTCGCGTAGTGCGTCGAGCGTGGCCAGGCCTGCCGCGCGGTGGTCGGCCTGGTCGAAACCGTACGGTGTCTCGATTTCGTACGACGGGCCGAACACCACGTCCGGCTTGAAGCGGCGGATCTCGCGGCAGATGTCGCGGCGCAGGTCCAGGCCGTAGACCAGGACGCCGTCCGGGTGCTCCAGGACGGTCAGGTGCTCCACCCCCACCGCGGCGCACGCCGCCCGCTGCTCGGCCACGCGCAGGCGGGCCGTCTCCTCCGGCGGGTTCGGCATGCCCGCCTCGCCCCTGGTGAGCAGCAGGTAGCCGACCTCGATGCCGCGGGCCGTCCAGCGGGCCACCGCCGCCGACGTGCCGTACTCCATGTCGTCGGGGTGGGCGGCCACGCACAGCACGCGGCGGAACGACTCCTCGGGAAGCGCAGGCAGTGTCATGGCTCACATCCTGCATTAGGTCAGGATCTGGCCTGAACGGTGGATAGCGTGCCGGTACCAACGCGAAAGGAACCCGCCATGACCGCCACCCCCGCCGGCTACACCACCGTTGCGCCCTGGGTCGTCACCAAGGACACCGGCGCGCTGCTGGACTTCGTCACCGCCGCCTTCGACGGCGTCGAACTCGGCCGGGTACCGCTCGAGGACGGCAGCATCGGGCACGCCGAAATCCGGATCGGCGACACCGTCGTCCTCGCCTTCGACCAGCACGACGACTGGCCCGAACTGCCGTCGCTGCTGCGTGTCTTCGTGCCCGACGCCGACGTCGCCTACACCGCCGCCATCAAGGCAGGCGCCCGCGAGGTGACCGCGTTGTCCGACAACGCCTTCGGCCAGCGGGGCGGCCGGGTGCGCGACCCGTTCGGCAACATCTGGTGGATCACCGCCATGGTCGAAACCGTGGCGCCGGAAGAGGGCATGCGACGGCTGAACGAGCCCCGGTACCAGGAGCAGATGCGGTTCGCCCAGGAAACCCTGGACGCCGAACTCAGCGGACGGGCACACGGCCGGGCGAGCGCAGTGGCCAACCCCTGACCTCGCAAGCGCTTTCCTGCGGGAGCGGTCTGCACTGAAAGCGTTTTCAGTGCAGACGACCCGCTTGGCCCAGTCGGACGCCCGCCACCCGGTGCTACCGTCGCCTCACCGAAAGATCCCGCCCCGCACAAGGGGTTTCCGGCATCGGTGATTCTTGCCCGCAAGGAGGCGTGCATGGGTTCGTACGGAAGCAGTCACGGCAGGAAAGCGCTTGCAGCAGGCGCCGCACTGGTCACGATCGCGGCGCTGGCCCCGCCGTCGGCGGCCGCGGCCACCACGCTGTACGTGGCCCCCGGCGGCAAGGACTCCGCCGCCGGCACCCTCGCCGACCCGACGACCCTGACGTCGGCGCTCGGCCGCGTCGGCGCCGGTGGCACGATCTCGCTGCGGGGCGGCACCTATTCCTTCAGCCAGACGATCACCATCGCGCCGGGCAACAGCGGGACCTCCAGCGCTCGCAAGACACTGTCGGCGTACGGGAGCGAGAAGCCCGTGCTCAACTTCTCGGCCATGAAGGAGGACCCGGCCAACCGCGGCCTGGCCCTGAACGCGTCGTACTGGCGTGTGGCCGGGATCGTCGTCGAGCGCGCGGGCGACAACGGCATCTTCGTCGGGGGCAGCAACAATGTCATCGAACGCGTGGTGACCCGCTACAACCGCGACTCCGGCCTGCAGATCTCCCGGATGTCCTCCAGCACGCCGAAGGACCAGTGGCCGTCGAACAACCTGGTCGTCAGCTCGGAATCGCACGACAACGCCGATTCCGACGGCGAGGACGCCGACGGTTTCGCGGCGAAACTGACCGCCGGGCCCGGCAACGTGTTCCGCTACGACGTCTCCCACAACAACATCGACGACGGCTGGGACCTCTACACCAAGACCGACACCGGCCCGATCGGCCCGGTGACCATCGAGGACTCCCTCGCCTACGCCAACGGCACCCTGAGCAACGGCACGGTGAACAAGAACGGCGACCGCAACGGCTACAAGCTCGGCGGCGACAAGATCGCGGTGAACCACATCGTCCGGCGGGACATCGCCTACCGCAACGGGCACCACGGGTTCACCTACAACAGCAACCCCGGCTCGATGACCGTCACGGACAACGTCGGCATCGACAACGCCGAGCGCAACTTCTCCTTCGACACCGGGACTTCGGTGTTCCGCAACGACACTTCGTGCCGCTTCGCCAGTGGCGGCTCGAACGACAAGACCGCAGGCAGCGTCGACGGCTCCGACCAGTTCTGGACCGGCAAGAACGGTTCCCGGTGCGCCGCCTACGCGGGCACGCTGAAGTGGTCCTTCGCCTCCGATGGCAGGCTCGTGGTCACTTTCGGCTGACCCCCCGGACCGGGGGGGGGGGGGGGGGGGGGGGGGGGGGGCCCCCCCCCCCCGCGCGGGGGGGGGGGGGGGGGGCCCCCCCCCCCCCCCCCCGGCCGGCTCAGTGCACTTCGCGCAGCAGCACCGCGAACGCGTCGTCCACCGCGCGCCCCAAGGCCGCCGGGTCGCCGTCCGCCGCCGCATGGCCCGCGCGGAAACAGGCCAGTCCCACGTGTGCCGCCAGTGCCGCTTCCGCCGGTACCATTCCGCGCGCTGTCAGGCGGCTCGCCATGGCGTCGGTCAGGTTCAGCAGCTTGCGCTCGCTGCGGTCGTGCAGCTCTTCGTTCTCCGCCACCAGCTTTTCGTGCAGCCGGTACCGCTCCCGGTCCGCCGTCACCGTCCGGCACATCACGTCGACCGCCGCCCTGGCCTCTTCCAGTGCTTCGCGGAACGTCGGCGGCCCCGGTGCCGGCGGCGGTGCCGCGCGGAGGACGTCGAGCAGGTTCTGCTCTTCGACGAACAGGACCTCCTGCTTGTCGCCGAAGTAGCGGAAGAACGTCGTCCGGCCGACCTCCGCGCGCTCGGCGATCTCCGTCACCGTCACGTCCGCGAAGCCCCGTTCGGCGAACAGCTCGAACGCCGCGTCGACGATCGCCTCCTGGACGCGCCGCCTTTTGCGCTCGCGCAGCGGCACCTGCTCGGTCATGGCCGCATCCTAGCGACGCCGGACCAGATCCCGTACGGTACTGAGTACCATTTGGAATCGAGTCCGAGGAGGACGTCGTGCAGACCCTGCTGATGACCGGCGCGAGCCGGGGGCTGGGCCGGATCGCCGCCGAGCGGATCCTCCGCCGCCGTCCGGACGTCCACCTCGTCGTGACCGCGCGCGGCGGGACACTCGCCGACGACCTGCGCGCGAGCACCGGGAACCCGAACGTGACGGCGCTGACCTGCGACCTCACCTCGGCAGCGGCCATCCGCGCCACCGCCGCCGACCTGGCGGATCGGCTCGACAGCGGCGCGCTGCCGCCGTTGCACGGCTTCGCCGGCAATGCCGGGCTGCAGCTGACCAGCCGCGCCTGCGCCACCGCGGACGGCATCGAGCCGACCTTCGCGGTGAACGTCCTGGCCAACTTCCTGCTCGTGCGCCTGCTGTGGGCCCGCTTCACCGCGCCGGGCCGGATCGTGCTGACCGGCAGCGACACCCACTTCGGCGATCTGCGGCACAACCTGGGCATGGTGCCCGCGCCGCGCTGGGAACCGGTCGCGGAGCTGGCCAGCCCGCGTCCCGGCGAACGCACCGCGGCCGACGGCCGCCGGGCCTACTCGACCAGCAAGCTGGCCGTCGTCCACCTCGTGCACGCACTGGCCCGGCGGCTGCCGGAGGGCGTCGACGTCTACACCTTCAACCCCGGCTACGTCCCCGGCACCGGCCTCGTCCGCGACGCCGGTCCCGTCGTGCGGTTCTTCTCGCGAACAGTGATGCACGCACTGATCGCAACACCGTTCGCCATGTCCGCGGCCTCGGCGGGTGAGCTGCTCGCCGAGGCCGTCACCGGTCCGCGCCCGGGCGAGAGCGGCGCGTATGTCGACCGCCGGAGGGTGACGCCGTCGGCCCCGGAGTCCTACGACCTCGACCGCGAAGAGCAGCTGTGGCGAGAGCTGTGCGCGCTCGAACCTGTTGAAATGCTGTGAACCGGACGGATCCGGCACTTCCGGGCTCCCGCCGCACGTTCTGGTGGTAGGAGAACGGAGGGACCATGGGTGCACTAGGGACGCTGCTGGGGTTCGCGCTGAGCCTGTACCTGCTCGTGCTCGTCGCGCGGATGGTGCTGGACTGGGTCGGGATGGTGGCCGACACGCCGCCGTGGGCGCGGCGGGCGCGCAGTCTCGCCTACTCGGCCACCGAGCCGGTGATCGGGCCGGTGCGGCGGGTGGTGCGGCCGGTGCGGATCGGCGGCATTTCGCTCGACCTCGCGTTCACGCTGGTCTTCGTCGGCGTGATCGTGCTGCGCAGCATCGTGTTCGCGCTCTAGCAGTTACAGCGTGCCGCGGAAACCCGCGGACAGCCGGTCGACGCTGCGCTCCAGCTCGGCCCGCAGCCCGCGCAGGTCGACGCCGTCCGGGTCGATCAGCGCCTGCATCGAGATCCCGCGCAGCTGGGCCAGCAGCGCCGAGGCGTAGGAGTCCGGGTCGTGGACGCCGGTGATGGAGCCGTCCGCGACCCCGCTGGCGACGGTCTGGGCGATGGCGAACCGGAACCGGCGGTCGGCCTCGGTCAGCGCGCCGCGCAGGGCCGAGTACTCCGCCGCGCCGTCGCCCCACAGCGCCAGGAACGCCTGGTTGAGCGTCGGCATCGTGCGGATCAGCTCGAAGATGATGTCCAGCAGCGCGCGCAGCATGTCCATCGGCGTCGCGGCCGCCGCCCCGGTCCGCGCGGCGACGGCCTCGCTGTAGGCGTCGGTGAACTCCGCGACGGCGTATTCGATCAGCCGTCGCCCCAGCCCTTCCTTGTCGCCGAAGTGCTGGAAGACCACCGACCGCGCGTACCCGGAGCGGGCGCAGACGGCACCGATCTTCAGCCGTCCGAACCCCTCCTCGGCAATGAGGTGCGCGGCGGCTCCCAGGATGCGCGCTTCGACGATCTCCTCGCCGTCCTCGGGGATCCGGCCTTCGGCGGAGCGGTCCACCGCGTCATGTTAGCGACGGCGCGCGCACCCCACCGGTCAGCGGACGGTGCGGGAACCGTCAGCGGCGGTCAGCACTCTCGGATCCGGCAGTACCCGACCCGAGAGGAACCCCTGATGACCACCAAGACCGTGCTCGTCTCCGGAGCAGGCATCGCCGGCCCGTCCGCCGCCTGGTGGCTGCACCGCGGCGGCTACCGCGTGACCGTCGTCGAAGCCGCGCCCGCCCTGCGGCCCGGTGGCCAGGCCGTCGACTTCCGCGGTGAGCAGGTGAAGCTGCTGGAGGCGATGGGCCTGCTCGCCGACGTCCGCCGGTACGAGACGGCGATGGGCGACCAGACGCTGCTCGGCCTCGACGCGCGGCCCCTGCTGACCGTGCCTGGCGCCGCGTGGAGCGGGGAGGTCGAGATCCTGCGTGGCGACCTCGCGCGGATCCTGTACGAGCACACCGCGGAGCACACCGAGTACGTCTTCGGCGACCGCGTCACCGGCCTCACCGAGACCGCCGACGGCGTCGAAGTCACCTTCCGGCACGGGGCGCCGCGGAAGTTCGACCTGGTCGTCGGCGCCGACGGCGTCCACTCCGGCGTGCGGGCCGCGGCGTTCGGGCCCGAGCGGGACTTCCGCCGCGACCTCGGCTTCGGCATCGCCGGCTACACCGCGCCCAACCACCTCGGGCTCGACCACACCAGCATCATGTACAACGAGCCGGGCCGCGGGCTGACCGTGGGCAGCCACCGGCTGGCGGACCGGCTGCACGTCGGCCTGGTCTTCGCCGCCGACGACGTCGGGTTCCACCGCCGGACCCCCGCCGAGCAGCGCGCCCTGCTCGGGCAGCTGTTCGGGGACACCGGCTGGGAAATGCCGCGGTTGCTCGAAGCGCTGGCCGGGGCCGACGACCTGTACGTCGACGCGATCAGCCAGATCCACCTCGACCGCTGGTCGAAGGGCCGGGTCGTGCTGCTCGGCGACGCCGCCTGGTGCGCCGGGCCGGGCGGGTCCGGCACCGGGCTCGCGATGATGGGCGCCCAGGTACTGGCCGGCGAACTCGCCGCGGCGGGTGGCGATCACGAGACGGCGTTCGCGAAGTACGAGCAGCGGTTGCGCAAACCGGCCACCATCGGGCAGAAGAACGGCAAGGGTTCCGGCAACTTCCTGGCACCCCGGACGGCGGCGAAGATCCGCAGCCGCAACCGCGCCTACCGGATGGTGAGCACTCGGGTGTTCGGCCGGGTCTTCCTCTGGATGACCGACCGCGCGGCCAACGCGCTGGAGTACCGCGAGTACCCCGCGCTCACGGCGGCGTGAGCAGCGCGATCTTCCTTCCTTCGGGTTACTCCGCTGGCGGCCCGGCGTGGCGTGCGTCACTCTTGACACCATGTCAATACGCTGGGCCGCGGACTCCCCGGTCAGGACGGCGCTCGCCGGCCTGACCGTGCTGGCCCTGGGTGTGCTCACCGCGCTGAACGCGCGTTCCCTGCCGGTCCTCGGCGACGGGACGACCTACTCGGCGGAGTTCAGCGAAGCGGCCGGGCTGGCCGAGGGCAACGACGTGCGCGTCGCCGGGGTGAAGGTCGGCCGGGTGTCGGCCGTCCGGCTGCGCGGCGACCACGTGGTCGTCACGTTCAAGGCCAAGGACGCGTGGCTGGGCGACACGACGGGCGCGGCGATCCGGCTGAAGACCGTGCTGGGCCAGAAGTTCCTCGCCCTCGACCCGCAGGGCGAGCACCCCCTGGATCCGGGGCAGCCGATCCCCCGGTCCCGCACCAGCGTTCCCTACGACATCCTCGCGGCGTTCGGCGCACTTTCGTCCACTGTGGACCGGATCGACACCACGCAGCTGGCGAAGAGCTTCGACACTCTTTCGGCGACGCTGGCGAACACGCCGCAGAGCGTCCGCGCCGCGCTGACCGGGCTGTCGCGGCTGTCGGATTCGCTGGCCTCCCGCGACCGGCAGCTCACCGCCCTGCTGGCCAACACACGCACGGTGTCACGGACGCTCGCCGACCGCGACGCCGTGGTGCAGCGGCTTCTGAGCGACGGCAACCGGCTGCTCGCGGAGGTGAGCGACCGCGAGGCCGCGATCGGCTCCCTGCTCGACGGCTCGCGGCGGCTGGCGGCCGAACTGTCCGGGCTGATCGGCGAGAACGAGGCGCAGCTCGGCCCGCTGCTCACCCAGCTCGACCGGCTGACGTCGATGCTGCAGCGCAACCAGGACGCGCTCGCCGCGGGCATCCGGGGACTCGCGCCGCTGGTCCGGTTCGGCACGAACATCGCAGGCAGCGGCCGGTTCATCGACGGCTACCTGTGCGGGCTCATCCTGCCGTCGCTCGGGCCGCTCAACGAGGAAGGCTGCCACGGCTAGGGTCGCCCGGGCCACGGCGGTGCCGGGACGACATGAACGACTCTTTCCTGTCGTCGGAGCGCATGAACGAGTCGTTCATGCGCTCGCGACCGCCAGTCATCCCGCGACGGCGCTCCGCACCACCCGCGCACTCCCCTGTGCGGCCGCGCACAGTACGGCATCGCCGTCTCCGTCCACTGTGTACAGATCACACCGGCAGGTGGCCCCGGACCGCCCGGCCCGCACGACGACGGCGTCCGCCCGCAGGGTCACGCCCGTCGCCGGGCGCAGGTAGTCGATCGTGAAGCCGGCGGTGAGCAGTGCCGGGCCGAGCACGGTGCCCGCCGCGAAGGTCAGCGCGTTGTCGGCGGCGTAGGCCAGCACGCCGCCGTGGAGAAAGCCGTTCTGCTGCTGGAGTTCTTCGCGGATGTCCAGTTCGAGCGTGGCCGCGCCGTCGCCGAAGCCGGTCAGGCGGGCGCCGAGGAGGCGGCTGAACGGCTGGCTTGCCAGCCCTTCGCGGGCTGCTGCGAGATCGAGCATGCATCCTCACTTCACTAGTGAAGCGAGGATGACGCGGAGCCGCCCCTGCTGTCAAGATCGGGGCGTGCCCGAACCCGACCAGCGCCTGTTCTTCCTGCTCCAGCAGGCCGCCCACCGGCTGCGCGTGGCCGCCGACCGCCGCTGCCTCGCCGCGGCCGGGATCACCACCGCCCAGCTCGGCGCGCTCTTCGCCGTCCGCGAAGGCGGGCTGACCCAGCGAGCTCTCGCCGCACGGCTCGGCCAGCGCGAATCGGCGGTGACGGCCATGGTCACCCGGCTGTCCGACGCGGGCCTGCTCTGCAGGCGCGCCCACCCGAGCGAGCACCGCGCGGTGGTCCTGGAGCTGACGCGGGCGGGCGAGGAAGCGCTGGCCCGCGTCACCCCGGAGATCGAAGAGTTCAACGCCCGGCTGCGTGCGGTGCTGGGCGAGGACGGCTTCCGGCACACCGCCGAAGCCGTCGGCCTGCTGGCGAGCCGGGAGTGGTGAGCCGGGAGTGGTGAGCCGCTAGGCGACGATCAGCCGGAACCCCGCGTCCCACTCCGGCAGGTCCAGCAGCTCGGCGTGTTCCGCCGCCCACCGGCCGGACGCCAGGTCGTCCCGCAGCCGCGTCACCCCGCGCTCCACCGCCTCGGGCGCGGTCTGCGCGAGGGCCGAACACGACCGCTGCACCACCGGGTCGAGGTAGGCCTCGGGCCGCCGCCAGTACGCCGGGAACACGCCGTCCGTGAAGTCCCACGGCACCGGCAGCTCGATGACCGAAACCGCGTCCAGTGCGTCCGCGATCTCCGGTGCCGACGGCCGTGACGCCTCCAGCGCGGCGACCTCCGGCACGTACTCGCGCACGAACCAGAAGTCGCTGTGCACCGCGGTGTCGTAGGCCAGCACCACCCGCCGCGACGCCACGCGGCGCAGCTCGGCGAGCCCTTCGCGCCAGCCCGGCCAGTGGTGGACGGTCAGCACCGCCAGCGTCGCGTCGAACGTCGCGTCGGCGAACGGCAGTGCCTCCGCGACCGCCTGCACGACCGGCGCCGCCTCCGGCGACCGCTGCCGGATCATCTCCGCCGACGGCTCGACCGCGACCACCCGCCGCCCCGGCGGCTCGTACGAGCCCGTCCCGGATCCGACGTCGAGCACCGACGACGCGTCACCCAGTGCTTCGAGCACCGGCGTCAGCCACCGCGGATCCGTCCGCCGCCCCTGCGCGTAGCCGACGCCGATCTCGTCGTAGCGCGCCATCAGCGCTCGGACCCGTCGCCGCCGTTCTGCTCGGCGAGGAACCGCTCGAACTGCGAACCGAGCTCCTCCGCCGTGGGCATGTGCTCGACGGTCTCCGCGAGCAGGCTGTCCCGCTCCGAAGCTTCGACGAACGTGTCGTACTGCCGCTCCAGCGCGCGGACGACGTCGGCGACCTCGTCGGACTCCGCGACCTGCCGGTTGATCTCCGCGTCGGCGAGTTCCGCGGCCGCGCGCAGCTCGCCCTCGGCCAGGCTGAGCCCGGTCGCGCGGCTCAGCGCGTCGAGCACGATCAGCGACGCCGCCGGGTACGTCGACTGGGCCAGGTAGTGCGGCACGTGCGCGGCGAAACCCATGGCGTCGTGCCCCCACTCGCCGAGCCGGTACTCCAGCAGCGCCGCCAGGCTGCCCGGCACCTGCAGCCGGTTCGGCAGCGGCTGGTGCTCGCCCACGAGGTCCCGGCGGGTGGCGTGCGCGGTGACGCCGAGCGGGCGCGTGTGCGGCGCGCCCATCGGGATGCCGTGGAACCCGGCCGTCAGCCGGACGCCCCAGCGCTCGATCAGGTTGCGGACGGCCCGGCAGAACCGCTCCCAGTCGTGGTCCGGCTCCGGGCCGGTCAGCAGCAGGAACGGTGTCTCGTCGGTGTCGTGCAGCAGGTGCACCACCAGTTCGGGCGCGTCGTAGTCCTCCCAGTGGTCGACCGCGTAGGTCATCGCCGGCCGCCGTGAGCGGTAGTCGATGAGCCGGTCGACGTCGAAGCGGGCGACCACCCGGTGGTCCCCGCCCAGCAGGTGCTCGGCCAGCAGGCGGCCCGCCGAGCCCGCGTCCATGAACCCCTCGAAGTGGTGCAGCAGCACCGCCCCGGTCAGGTCGGGGACGTCCGAGTCCACCTCGTACAGGTCGTCGGGATCGAGTCCCACCGGATCCTCCTGCTTGCCCCATGGATCGATGCTTCAAGCACAACACACCCCGACGGGGATTCCATTCCTCCGGCGGTGTCACCGATCGTAACGCCCGGCGACGAGCCGCGGCGCGGATCGGCGACGTGACACTTGTCGTGGGCGCGCAAGCCTCCGATCGGGCACGCTTGAACCGTGAACGAACACACCACGGCGGTGCGGCTGCGGCCCCCGGCGCACCGGGTCAGCCGCCGGGCCATCGGGTACTGGACGGCGACCGCCGCGCTCCTCTGGATCGTCCTGATCGGGGTGCAGGCACTGATCGTGGTGACCAGCGACGACCCGCCGGCGTTCTTCGACGTGACGCTGGTGGTCTCGTGCGTGCTCGGCCCGCTGCACCTGCTGGTGATGCCCCAGTGGCGGTACCGCGTGCACCGCTGGGAGGTCACCGGCGAAGCCGTCTACACGCAGTCGGGGTGGCTGAAGCAGGAGTGGCGGATCGCGCCGGTCTCGCGGATCCAGACCGTCGACATCGAGCGGGACCCGCTGGAGCAGCTGTTCGGGCTGGCGAAGATCACGGTGACGACGGCGTCCGCGGCGGGCCCGCTGCGCATCGCCGGCCTGGCGCACGACCGCGCGCTCGCGCTGGCCGGCGAGCTGACGAAGACGACCCAGGCCGTCCGCGGGGACGCGACGTGAGCACCGAAGTCGTGACGCCGCCCGCCGAAGGCACGCAGGACGCGCCGTGGCACCACCTCGACCGGCGCATGCTGCTCATCCGGCCGGTGCTGGACCTGGTGAAGTCGCTGCCGGTGCTGCTGGGCGCGCTGCTGTTCGGCCAGGGCGAGCCGTGGCAGTGGGCGGGTCTCGTGTTCACCGCGATCGCCGTGTGCACCGGCGTCTCGCACGTGCTGACCTCGCGCTACCGGATCACCGGGTCACAGGTCGAGTGGCACACCGGGCTGCTGCTGCGCAAGCAGCGGGCCATCCCGCGCGACCGGATCCGCACGGTCGACGTCACGTCGGAGCCGAAGCACCGGCTGTTCTCCCTCGCCGCCGCGCGGATCGGCACCGGGCGGCACGCGCACGGCCAGGGTCCCGGCAAGGACGAGCTGGTCCTCGACGCCGTCACCGTCGCCGAAGCCCAGCGGCTGCGGACCCTGCTGCTGCACCGCAAGGAGGCCGTAGCGACGGAGACCGCCGCCGTCCCGCCGGAGCAGCTGGTGGCCGCGGTGGAGAAGAAGTGGGTGCGGTACGCGCCGTTCACGCTGTCGGGGCTGGCGGTGGTCGGCGCCGCCGTCGGCACCGTCTACCACTTCGCGCACGAACTGCACTTCGACCCGATCCGGTTCTCGCTGGTCCAGACGGTCGTCGGGCACTTCGCCGACACCCCGGTGTGGCTGAGCCTGGTGCTCGCCGCGGCCGGGCTGCTGGTGCTCGTGTCGGTGCTGTCGATCGCGGGGTACGTGCTCTCGTTCTGGAACTTCCGGCTCACCCGCGAGCCCGCGGGCACCCTGCACGTCCGCCGCGGCCTGATCACGACCCGCTCGGTGTCGATCGAGGAGGACCGCCTGCGTGGCGCGGAAATCCGCGAGCCACTGCCGCTGCGGCTGGCAGGCGGCGCCCGCGTCGTGGCCATCGCCGGCGGCCTCCGCGAGGGCAAGGGCGCGGACAAGAGCGGCAGCCTGCTGCTCCCGCCCGCCCCGGCCGGGCGTGCGCACGAGGTCGTCGCGGAGGTCCTCGGCGAAGACCCGGCCGCGACGCCGCTGGTCCGCCATCCCCGCCGCGCGCTGTACCGGCGGCTGTCCCGTGCCGTGGTGAGCGTGCTCCTGCTCGCCGCGGCGCTGTCGGGCCTGGCGTGGCTCGGCGCCCTGCCGGACTGGCCGTGGCAGGCGGCGCTGGTGCTGCTGCCGTTCGCCGCGCTCGTGGGCTGGGACCGCTACCGCAGCCTCGGGCACGCACGGGCCGGGCGGTACCTGGTGACGCGTTCGGGCTCACTGGACCGCAGCACGGCAGTGGTCCGCTGCGACGGGATGACCGGGATCGTCGTCGAGCGCTCGTACTTCCAGCGGCGGGCCGGGCTGGTGACCGTGACCGCCCCGGTCGCCGCGGGCAAGGGGCGCTACCGGGTGGTCGACATCGGCGAAGCCGACGGGCTCGCGCTGGCCGATCAGGCGGTCCCTGGGCTGCTCACGCCGTTCCTCACCCGGGACTGACGCGCGCATTCGAGTACTACAAGAAAAATCGGATCGGCGTGTTCCGGTGGAATTTCACCGCATGCGGGAATGCCTGGCCTTCGATTCACACACCGTGCTAATTTATTCACCGCGCGTGATAGCGAGGACGGTCACCCCCACCGAGAGGTCATGATGACGCCTGCCGTCAGTACGGTCGACGGTTCCGCCGCCACAGTCCCCCGCCGCACCCCCGGTGCCAGCAGTTCCCGGAAGGTCCTGCAGCTGCTGCTCGCCTTTTCCGAGAGCCGGTGGGAGGCCAGCGTCGCCGAACTGGCCGCGACGATCGGCACCCCGGTCGCGACGACGTACCGCTACGTGGCCCTGCTCAAGGAACTTCAGCTGCTCGAAGAGGGCCGGGCCGGGCACTACCACCTGACCAGCCAGGTGATGCCGCTGGCGCGGGCGGCGCAGCTGGCCAACGACCTCGTGCGGCTGGCGAAACCGTCGATGGAGTCGGCGGCGCGGGAACTCGGCGAGACGGTGATGCTGTTCCAGCAGTTCGGCGACAGCGCCGTGTGCGCCGACCGCGTCGAGTGTGACCGCGCCATGCGGTTCACCTTCGAGCCGGGGCATTCGATCCCGCTCGGGCTCGGCGCGTCCGGCAAGATGCTGCTCGCCCTGCTGCCCGAAATGGAACGCGACCGGCGGCTGCCCGCCATCACCGAGCTGCGCGGCCCCGGGCTGCGCGAGGAGCTGAAACGCGCACTCGAAAACGGCTATTCGGTCAGTTCCGGAGAAATCGACGAAGGCGTCTGGGCCTGCTCGGTGCCGGTACTGGCACCCGGCAGGCGGCCCACCGTGCTGAGCCTGGCCGGGCCCGCCGCCCGGATCACCGACGACGCCCGGCGCGCCGCGATCACGACCCTGCAGGAGTACGCGGCCCGCATCCAGCGCACGATCGCGGCTTATTCGCTGTGAGAATCCCGCATCGGGCGTGAAAATGCCGGGGTGATCCGACTCGCGCGTCCCGGCGACCTGCCCGCACTGGTGGACATCGAACGCGCGGCGGGCAGCCTCTTCCGCGCCATCGGCATGACCGCGATCGCCGACGACGACCCGGGTTCGGTGGCGGAACTGGCGGTGTACCAGGTTGACGGGCGCGCGTGGGTGAGCACCGGCGAGGACGACCGTCCGGTGGCCTACCTCCTCGCGGACGTCGTCGACGGGTGCGCGCACATCGAGCAGGTCTCGGTCCGGCCGGAATGCACGCGGCGCGCGCTCGGCCGCGCGCTCATCGAAACACTCGCCGGCTGGGCCGGCGAGCGGGGCCTGCCGGCGTTGACGCTGACGACGTTCGCGGAGGTGCCGTGGAACGCGCCCTACTACGAGCGGCTGCGGTTCCGGGTGCTCGCGGACGAGGAAATTGGCGACGGGCTGCGGGCGATCCGCCGCGAGGAGGCGGCCCGCGGCCTGGACGCCTGGCCGCGCGTCGCGATGATCCGGCCCCTCTGAGCTGGCTTTCTCCCCTTTCCGGGGGATCCACTTGGCGCGGGTGTCGAACATGTGTTCTACTGTGCGGGCCGGTCCCGGAGGGGGAAGCTCCGCGGGCCGGCCCACAGACTTCGGGAGGTTGTCATGGCGGTCAAGATCACCCACCTGACGAACGGCCAGCAGGTGCGTTTCGCCAACGCCGACGGCGCCCGCCGCTACGCGGAGATCATGGGCGGCGGCGTGGACAAGTGGCGCTTCACGGTGGTGCCGGAGCAGCCCGCGCTCCGGAAAATGTCGGACTCGGTCGTTAACGTGCCGGTATGGCGTATGACTTCCAGGTAGTGGTGGATTCGGCCGACCCGCACGTGCTCGCCGACTGGTGGGCCGAGACGCTCGGCTGGCCGGTGGAACCGACGGACGAGGACTTCGTCCGCGAGATGATCGCGAAGGGGTACGCGAAGGAGGAGGAAACCCGCACATACCGCGGAAAGCTGGTCTGGCGAACGGGCGCGGCGATCCGCCACCCGGACTCGCCCCCGGACGGCCCGCCCCGCCGGATCCTCTTCCAGGAGGTCCCAGAGGCGAAGACGGTGAAGAACCGGCTCCACATCGACGTGTGGGTGGGAGCGGACAACGTCGAGGCAACGCTGGAGAAGCTCAAGTCCCGCGGCGCAACGTACCTGTGGCGGGGGCGGCAGGGGCCACACAGCTGGGTGACGGTCGCGGACCCGGAGGGCAACGAGTTCTGCATTTCGTGAGCCGTGAGGTAGGCGCGGACCGGCGGCGGGCAGGGGGTCGCCGCCGGTTCCGGGCCCGATCACGCGAGTTCCGGGCCCGACCACGCGAGTTGCGGCCTCAAGCACGCGAGTCTCGGGAGACCCGCCCCGGCACGCCAGGCCCTGGCACCAACGGCTCGGCTCTGGCTCCGGCCCCCAACGTCATGAACGACTCGTTCATGACGTCGGACGACATGAACGAGTCGTTCATGACACGACAGCACCGGCACCCACCGGTGCCGCAGCTCACCTCAGCTCTGCGCCGCCAGGCTGTCCAGTGCCTTCGGCAACGCCGACGCCAGCAAATCCAGCTCCGCCTCCCCCGCCACCAGCGGCGGCGACACCGCCACACCGCGCCCGAGGTTGCGCACGATCACGCCCTCGTCGCGGCAGGCTCGCTGCAGCTTCACCGGTGCGCCCGGGTCCGCGTCCAAAACCTCCGCCGTCAGCTCCACCGCCGCCAGGAAACCCAGGCCCGCTCGGACCTCGGCGACCAGCGGGTGTCCCGTCACCGCCGAGACCGCGTCGGCCAACGGCTTCTCCAGCTCGCGGCCGCGGGGGATCAGCTTTTCTCGCTCGTAGATGTCCAGTGTTGCCAAGCCCGCCGCGCATGCCACCGGGTGGCCCGCGTACGTCGCGCCGTGGCGGAAGACCGGTGCGCCCGGGGAACCCGTGAAGAACGGCTCTGCCACCCGAGGAGCCACCACCAGTGCACCCAGCGGGATCGTTCCGCCCGTGATGCCCTTCGCCGTCGTGATCATGTCCGGCTGCACCGGCCAGCGGTCGATGCCGAACCACGTGCCGAGCCTGCCCCAGGCCGCGATCACGCAGTCCGCCACGAACAGCACGTCGTGACGGCGGCAGATCGCCGCCGCCTCCTCGAGATACCCCTCCGGCGGGAGCAGTACCCCGCCCGCGCCGATCACCGGCTCGCAGAAGAACGCCGCCACCCGTGCCGCGCCCACCCGCTGGATCTCCGCCTCCAGCGCCGCCGCGCTGTCGAACGGTACGTGTGAGAACTCCGGGGGCTGCGGGCCGACGCCTGCCGCGTTCGCCGGGATGCCGCCGACCGCCGTGCCGAAGCCGTGTGTTCCGTGGTAGCCCTGGGTCCGGCCGATCACGTGGACCTTCTCCGGGCGCCCCGTCTGCGCGAAGTATGCCCGCGCCAGCTTCACCGCCGTGTCGATGACGTCGCCGCCGCCCGAGCCGAAGAACACCTTCGACCCCGGTACCGGCGCCAGCTCGGCGACGCGGTCCGCCAGCTCGATCGCCGGACGGCTGGCGTTGTAGCCGAACAGGTTCCACGAATCCAGCGTCGCCAGCTGGCGGGAGACCGCCTCGGTGATCTCGGGACGGCCGTGGCCGAAGTTCGCGTACCAGAGCGACGCCGTCGCGTCGAAGTACCGGCGGCCCGCATCGTCCCAGACGTACGAGCCCTCACCCCGGGTGATGACCATCCGGTCGCCGTCGACCGCGCCCATGTCGGCGAACGGGTGCCAGAGGGCGTGCTGTGCTGCCATCGGTCCTCCTCAGTCCTGTCCCCATCCCTACCAGTGCGCGGCGGCGAGCGCGAAGTCAGTCCAGGAACTGCGCGATCTCCTCCGGCGAGTACCCCAGCTCCGCGAGGACTTCCGCGGTGTGCTGGCCCAGCGTCGGCGGGGCGGACACCGGCCGGGCCGGGGTGTCCGACGCCTTCACCGGGAATCCGGTGCCGACGTAGGTTCCCACCGTCGGGTGCGGCAGGCGGACCACCTGGTCACGCGCGGCCGTCCACGGGTCCGCGTAGACGTCGTCGATCTCGTTGATCGGCGCCGCCGGGATGCCCGCCGCCTCGAAGGCCTTCAGCCACTCCGCGGCCGTGCGGGTCCGCAGCACCGGCTCCAGCACGGCGTTGAGGGCGTCGCGGTGGTCCGCGCGGGCGGCGTTCGACGCGAACCGCGGGTCCGCCGCGATGTCCAGGTCCAGCACCCCGCAGAACGCCTGCCACAGCTTCTCGCTGCCCACCGCGATGATCAGCCAGCCGTCCGCGACGGCGTAGGCCTGGTACGGCACGATGCTCGGGTGCGCCGAGCCCATCCGGCGCGGCCGCGGCGTGTCGTAGAAGTGCGCGCCCGCGGCGTAGACGTGCCAGGCCAGCTGACTGTCCAGAAGGGACACGTCGAGGTACTGGCCGCGGCCGGTGGTGTGCCGGGCCTGCAGTGCCATCAGCACCGCGATGATCGCCCACGTCCCGGCGTTCAGATCCGCCACCGGCAGCCCGACCTTCGCCGGCGCGCCGTCGGGCTCGCCGGTCAGCGACATGACGCCGCCGAGCGCCTGCGCGACCAGGTCGTAGCCCGCGCGGTCGCGGTACGGCCCGGTCTGCCCGAACCCGGTGATCGACACGTGGATCAGCCGCGGGTTCAGCTCCGCCAGCACGGCGTACCCCAGCCCCCACTTCTCGAGCGTGCCAGGGCGGAAGTTCTCGACGAGCACGTCGGCGTCCGCGACCAGCCGCCGCAGGGCCTCGCGCCCGCGGTCGCTCTTGAGGTCGAGCACGATGCCGCGCTTGTTGCGGTTCGCGGCCAGGTAGTAGACGGCCTCGCCGCCGACGAACGGCGGTCCCCAGCCGCGGGTGTCGTCGCCGTTACCCGGCGGCTCGACCTTCACCACGTCCGCGCCCATCTCGCCGAGGTACTGCGTGCAGTACGGCCCGGCGAGGATGCGGGAGAGGTCGACGACCTTGATCCCGTCCAGCGGGCGGAATCCGTCGGGGGCAGCGGGCATCAACGGCTCCTCGTCAGGCTCGGCGTCCAGCCCCTTTCTACCCGGCGCCCGGCACTCACCCGTCCGGCGGCGGCATTTCTCCCCTCATGCCCGGTTCGTCCCCGCGTCACCCTGGAGCTCTTGTCCGCAGTCCGGGGGAGGGAACCATGCGACGGTTCGGGGTCCTGCTGCTCACGCTCCTCGGTCTCGCCACGGCGGTCGCCGCGCCCGCAGCCGCCGACGAGCCCGTCATCGCCGCCAGGCCGCCGATGGGGATCTCCTGGTCCCGCGGCTGGAACCAGTGCCCGCGCATCGACGACGCGAAGGTCCGCGCCGCCGTCGACATGCTGGTCGGCAGCGGACTCAAGGACGCGGGCTACACCTACGTCAACATCGCGGGCTGCTGGGCGGCGAAGACGCGAGCCGCCGACGGCAGGCTGCAACCGGACACCGCCAAGTACCCCGACCTGCCGGGACTCATCGCCTACGTGCACGCCCACGGGCTCAGGTTCGGGCTGCACAGCGGCACCGGCGCGCTCGTCTGCGGCAGTGCGATGCCGGGCTCCCGCGACCACGAAGAACTCGACGCGCAGACGTTCGCGGACTGGGGCGTCGACTACCTCGAGTACGACACCTGCGGCGGCGAGAACGGCGTCGCGGCGTCGGTCAGGAAGATGAGCGACGCCCTCAAGGCGACCGGGCGGCCGATCCTGCTGGCCATGAACGACACGATGGCGAACAACTACCGCCAGTGGGAGTGGGCGCCCGGGGCCGGCGCGCACACCTGGCAGCTCACCAGCGACCTGCCGGAACCGTTCCCGATCGTGATGACCAAGATCGACGAGCAGGTCCCGCTCGCCGGGCACACCGGTCCCGGCGGGTGGAGCGACCCCGGCTACCTCAACTTCAGCTTCCTCGACCTGCCGGTGCGGCGGGCCGAGTTCTCCCTGTGGGCGCTGCTGAACGCGCCGCTGATGCCGAACGAGTCGTTCCCGCTGGACACGATCGCCAACCGGGACGTCATCGCGGTCGACCAGGACTGGTCGGGGACGCCGGGACGCAAGGTCCGCGACCTGTCCGACGCCGAGATCTGGGCGAAGCCGATGTCCGACGGGTCGGTCGCCGTGCTCCTGCTCAACCGCGGCTCGGTCGCCCGGACGATCCCGTTCGACCTCGCCGAGTCCGGGATCGCGGCCGCGTCCGCCTACCGGGTCCGCAACCTCTGGACCGGCGCGGAACTGACCAGCACCGGCACGCTGCGCGCCTCGGTGCCCGCGCTGTCGGGGGTCTTCCTGCGTGCGTGGCCGGGACAGCCGTCGCCCGCCGAACCGCTGGTCACGCTGGGCGTCGAGCTGCCAGAGGGCTTCCTCGCGGGCCAGCCGGTTTCCGGCACCGTGACGCTGACCAACGACGGCGACACCCCGATCACCGACGCCCGCTACACGATCACCGTCCCGTCCGGATGGCAGCTGGACGGGCCCGCGCAGGTCGACGTCCCGCGCGTTTCGCCGGGCAGCACGGTGACACAGGAGATCACGCTGCGGCCGGTGGCGGCACCGGCGGCGAAGGTGCCGGTCGCGGTGGAGGGCAGCTACACGAGCGAGTCCGGCCCGCGTACCGCGGCGGGCTCGGCCGAGATGCCGCTGGTGACCGCGCCCGGGAGCGGGACGACGTACCTGAGCACGCGGCCGTGGCTGTACTCGGAGAACGGGCTCGGCCCGGTGGAACGCGGCACCGTGGCCAACGGGCGGGCGATGTCGGTCGGCGGCGTCGCGTTCCCGCCGAACAGCGGGATCGGCGTGCACGCGCCGTCGGTGATCCGCCTGTACCTCGGCGGTGCGTGCAAGTCGTTCACCACGCAGTTCGGTGTCGACGACGCGGCGGGCCCGCAGGCGACGACGGCCTTCCGCGTGCTCGGCGACGGCCGGGAGCTGTTCGCGACCGGCGTCGTCCAGCGCGGCGCGAAACCGCAGAAGGTGACGATCCCGGTCACCGGCGTGCAGCAGCTGGCCATCGCGGTCGACGACGGCGGCGACGGGTCGGCGGGCGAGTACGCCGACTGGATCGCGCCGTACGTCAGCTGCTGACGGACGCCTACGTGCAGAGCTCCAGCAACCGGGCTTCGGCGTCGCGCAGGTAGCGGTCCAGCGCGGACTCCGCGATGGCGAAGCTGCCCCGGCGCAGGTGCCGCAGGATCTTCTCGTGGCAGTCCAGGAACGGCTCGTAGAACGCGCGGGTGTTCTCGTTCAGCACGAAGAACAGCCGCGTTTCGGCGAGCACCTGCCGCATCGTCGCGGAGAGGCGCTCGCTGCCCGCGAGGTCGGCCAGTGCCTGGTGGAAGTGGATGCTCGCGGTGCCGACCGACGGCCAGTCCCCGGCGGCCGCGGCCGCGCGGCCCTCGCGCAGCGCCCGCTCGACCGCCGACAGATCCACTGTGGACAGTTCGGCGGCGCGACGCAGGGCACCGCACTCGGTGGCGCGGCGCACGACGTAGAGGTCCGCGATGTCGTCGGCGGTCAGCCTGCGGACGAACACACCGCGGTTCAGCTCGTGCACCGCCAGCCGCTCGTGGGCCAGCAGCTGGAACGACTCGCGCAGCGTGTTGCGCGAGACGCCGAGCGCGGAGCTGATCACCGGCTCGGACAGCCGTTCACCGGGGGCGAAGACGCCGTCGGTGATGTACTGGCGCAGGATCGCCGCGACCCGCTCGGCTGTGCCGCTGCGCTCGAGCAGGTGCCGCTCGCTCTCCAGCCCCGAGGCATCGACGGACACGGCGCTACCTGACGCCGAGTTCGAAGTCGAGGCTGTAGCGGTTGCCCGGCATCGCCCCCGCCGCCTTCGCGCCGTCGATCGGCAGGACGACGCCGTTGACGAACCGCGACTCGTCGCTGGCCAGGAACACCACCGCCTTGGCGACTTCCCACGCTTCGCCGACGCGCGCGGCGGGTGTGCTCGCGACCAGCTGGTGCTGCTTGGTCTCGAACTCCTCCGGCGAGTTCAGCGTGCTGCGCAGCATGTCGGTGTCGATCGCGCCGGGGTTCACCGTGTTGGCGCGGATGCCCTGGTGGGCGTGCGCGACGGCGATCGACTTCGTCAGCCCGACCAGCGCGTGCTTGGTGGCGTTGTAGACCGGGTCGCCGGGGCGGCCCATCACGCCGCCGTTCGACGACGTCGTGACGATGCTGCCGGCCTTCCGCTCGATCATGTGCGGCAGGACGGCGCGGGTGCCGAGGAAGGCACTCCGGACGTTCAGCGCGAAGATGTGGTCGAACTCGGCGAGCGTGGTGTCCGCGAGCGGCTTGCCGAGGTGGATGCCGACGTTGTTGAACAGCACGTCGATGCGGCCGGCTTCGGCGATGACGCCGTCGACGAAGGCGCCGACCTGGTCTTCGTCGGTCGCGTCCACGATCTCGTGGCGGTAGCCGGGTATGTCCTCGGCGGGTTCCCGGACGTCGGAGGCGAACACCGTGGCCCCCTCGGCGAGGAACTCCTTCACCGTGGCGAGGCCGATGCCCCGCGCGCCACCGAAGACGACCGCCACCTTGCCCGCCAACCGGCCCATGCTCACTGCCCTGCTCTCAGTCGTGCTGTCTCTTCTTCGTCCACCGCGTAGTCCTCCGGCAGCCGGACGAGCGCGTCCGGCTTCCCGAGATACCGCACGGCGACGCCGTACACCTCGCGCGCCGCGGCCACCGAGACGTATCCCTCGACGACGTCTGCGAGCACCGCGTGCAACGGTCGTGCGAGCGGTGTTCCGTAGCCGCCACCGCCGGGGAGCGTGACGTCCACGACGGCGTCCGCGGGCAGGCTCACCCGGCTCTTCGCGGGCAGGTCCGGCCCGCCGTCCAGGCCGAACCGGCCCGGCGCGCCCGGCCCGCCGCCGTCCACTCCGGACGCCGCGGCCCGGACGCGGTCGACGTTCCCGTTGACGCTCCAGGAGTCTCCTTCGCGCAGCGCCATCGTCGTCACCTGGCCGAGGCCGCCGCGCCACCGCCCGGGACCTCCGGAGTCCGTACGCAGTTCGCGCGACCGCTGGACCAGCGGCGCCATCGTCTCGATGACCTCGGTCGGCGTCGAGCGCAGGCCGCTGGGAAACCCGGTGGTGTTCAGGCCGTCCTTGCCCGCGCGGGCGCCCATGCCGCCGGTCTGGAAGACGTTGAGCATGAAGCCCGGACCCCGCCAGATGGTCATCCACAGCGCGTCCGCGCTCGGCGCGATCGCCGTCTCCGGCAGCGCACCGATCAGCAGCGACGGCAGGAAGTGCCCGATCAGGTGCCGCGACGCGACCGGGGCAGGCGGCAGGCAGTTCAGCACCGAGCCCTCCGGCGCGGTGACGTGCACCGGCCGGAACGACCCGGCGTTGTGCGGCACCTCCGGCGAAATCGCCGCCTTCACCGCGAAGGACGCGTACGCGCGCGTGTAGTTCAGCACGACGTTGATCCCGCGACGGCTCTGCGGCGAGGAGCCCGCGAAGTCGAGGTGGATCTCGTCGCCGTCCACCGTCGCCGCCACCCGCAGGACGATCTCTTCGTCGTCGAAGCCGTCAGTGGCGATTTCGTTGGTGTACGTGCCGTCGGGCAGCTCCCGCAGCGCGTCGCGCAGGGCGCGCTCAGACCGGTTCATGATCTCGGCGGCGACGTCGTCGAGACTGTCGATACCGAACTCGTCCAGCAGCCGCAGCAGGCTCGCCGCACCGACCTCGTTGCCGGTGACCTGCGCGTACAGGTCGCCGATGGTCTCCTCCGGCGTCCGCACGTTCGCCCGGATCAGCCGTTCCAGATCGGCGTTGACCTCGCCAGCGCGCAGGAACTTCAGGATCGGCAGCCGCAGGCCCTCCTCGAAGACCTCGTGCGCCTCGGCCGACACCAGGCGCCCGCCGATGTCCGGCGCGTGGCAGCACGACGCGAACCACGCGACCAGGCGGCCGTGGCGGAACACCGGCGTCGCCACCGTGATGTCGTTGATCTGCCCGGCGGTCTGCCACGGGTCGTTGGTGAGCAGCACGTCGCCTGGAGCGAGGGTTTCCGGCGGGTACTGCGCGGCGAAGTGGTGCATGCCGGTCGCCATCGCGTTGATGTGCCCTGGCGTGCCGCCGACGGACTGGCCGATCATCTCCCCGCGCGAGTCGAACACCGCGCACGCCAGGTCGAGCGACTCACGCACGACTGCGGAGAAGGCCGTGTTGACCAGGGCGTTCTGCTGCTCGGCGAGGATCGAGTGCAGCCGGTTGCCGAACAGCCCGACGACAATGGGGTCGGCACTCACAGCGTCACCTCCAGCGCGGCATCCTCGCGGACGACGCAGTGCGCGCCGGGCGGAACGACCACAGTGGACTCGCGTTCCTCGACGATGGCCGGTCCATCGACCCGCTCGCCGGGCTGCAGGCGGTACCGGTCGAACACTGCCGTGTCGACAAATCCACCGGCCGAGGGGAAGTACGCCGGACGCGTGCCCTTCCGTGCCTCACCCGGCGTTGCCGCCGCCGCCAGCCGCAGCGTGACGTCCGGTTCCGGCCCGCTCGAAACGACCCGCCAGTTCAGCACCTCGACGCCGACTTCGGGGCCGGTGCGCCGGTAGAGCGCGCGGTAGGTGCGGGTGAACTCCTCGATCAGGCTGCCGGGCCAGCTGCCGCCGCGGACCGGGACGCGGATCTCGTAGCCCTGCCCGGCGTAGCGCATCTCGGCGATGCGCGTGTGTGTCACGGCGTCCACCCCCGACTTCGCCAGCAGCGCCGCGCCCTCGGCCTCCATCTCGGCGAACAGCGCGTCGACCTGCTCCCACGCGAGGTCGTGCACGGCCGCGCGGGCCGACCGGACGAAGTCGAACGCCAGCGGCGCGGTGAGGAACCCCGCCGCGCTGAGCACCCCGGCGGCCGGGGGCGCGACGACCGAGGGCGACCCGAGCGCGCGGGCGACGCCGGCGCCGTGCACCGGTCCGGCGCCGCCGAAGGTGTACAGCGGCAGCTTCGCCGGGTCGTGCCCGCGCTCGACGGCGTGCACCCGCGCGGCGTTGGCCATGTCCTCGTTGACGCTGGTGTGGATGCCCCAGGCGGCCTCCTCGACACTCACGCCGAGCGGCGCCGCGATCTTCTCGGCGATCACGGCTCGCGCGGCGCCGGCGTCCAGGCGCATGCCGCCGCCGAGGAAGTAGCCGGGGTCGAGGTAGCCGAGCACGAGGTCCGCGTCGGTCACCGTGGGCTGGGTGCCGCCGCGGGCGTAGCAGACCGGGCCGGGCTCGGAGCCTGCCGAGTCGGGCCCGGCGGTCAGCAGGCCCAGCGCGTCGATGCGGGCGATCGAGCCGCCGCCGACGCCGATCTCGATCATGTCGGTGACCGGCACCTGCACCGGCAGCCCGGAGCCCGGCAGCAGCCGGTACTTGCGGTCCACTTCGAACTGGTGGGTCACCAGCGGCGCACCCGAGGCGATCAGGCACAGCTTCGCCGTCGTGCCGCCCATGTCGAAGGCCAGCAGGTCGTCCGGGCCGATCGCGGCCGCGGCCAGCGCGCCGCCCGCGGGCCCGGACTCGAGGATCCGGATCGGGTACTTCGCCGCGGTGTCCACCGTCGCGAGCCCGCCGCTGGAGAGCATGATGTGCGGCGCGCGGGTGATCCCCAGCCGCCGCAGCCGCTGTTCGAGGTCGCGCAGGTACCGCTCGGTGAGGTCCTGGACGTAGACGTTGGCGGCCGTGGTCGACGCGCGTTCGAACTCGCGGATCTCCGGCACGACGTCGGACGACAGCGCGCCCCTGAGCGCGGGCGCGACCTCGGCGAGGATCTCCGCCACCCGCCGTTCGTGCGCCGGGTTCGTGAACGCGTGCAGGAAGCAGACCGCGACCGCCTCGATCCCGCGGGCGGCCAGCTCCCGGCCGAGCCGCGCGACGAAGTCCTCGTCGAGCGCGGTGTGCACGGAACCGTCGGCGAGGATCCGCTCCGGGACGTCGAAGCGCAGGTGCCGCGGCACGAGCGGCGCGGGCAGTTCCAGGTGCAGGTCGTACAGCTCGTAGCGGTGCTCGCGGCGCATCTCCAGGACGTCGCGGAAACCGGCGGTGGCCAGCAGCGCGGTCCGGGCCCCCTTGCGCTCGATCAGCGCGTTCGTCACCAGCGTCGTCCCGTGCACCACCTGCTGGACGACGCCGAGATCTGCCAGGAGCGCGGCCAGGCCCTCCTCGACCGCGCGGGCAGGCTCGTCGTGGGTGGTCAGCACCTTGCCGACGGCGACGATGCCCGTCTCGTCCACGGCGCAGAGGTCGGTGAACGTGCCGCCGATGTCGACGCCGATCCTCATGTCCGGTACCACCGCGGCGAGGTGTTGAGCGGCGGCTTCAGCCGCGCCCGCACGACCAGGACGTTCGGCTCGTCCGACTCGACGAACTCGCCGAGCAGCCGCCGGAACGCCCGCCCGAACCCGGAGACGCGGTCGGCGTGCACCCCGAAGGAACGGGCCAGGCCGACGAAGTCCGGGCTGTCCCAGTCGACCCCGCGGTGCGGCAGGCCCTCGCGGTCCTGGTCGTAGCGCAGCATCCCGTAGCCGCCGTCGTCGACCAGGACGACGGTGACCGGCAGCTGCTCCTGCGCGAGCGTCGCGAGGTCGCCGCAGCCGTAGAGGAATCCGCCGTCGCCGGTGATGCAGACCGCGCGCCCGGTGCCTGCCGCGGCCGCGCCGAGCGACGCCGGGAAGCCGTAGCCGAGGGTGCCCCAGCCCATCGGGTAGGCGAGCTTGCGCGGCGCGCGGACCCGGTGGAAGCCGCCGACCCAGTACCCGGCGACGCACATGTCGGCCACGATCACCGCGTCGGTCGGCAGTACTTCGTCCAATGTGGACAGCAGGTCGTAGGCCTGCGGCTCCTCGTCACGGATGCGCTGGCGCACCCGGCGTCCGATGCCCGCCAGCCGCAGCGTGACGTCGTCGAGGCCCGGCCGCTGCTTCGGCAGCAGCCGCTCGACGATCGAGCGCGCGTCCCCGACCAGCGTCAGGTCCGGGCGGTAGTTCTTGGCGGCGTCGTCGGCGTCGACGTTGACCGCGATGAGCTGCGGCGGCTTCGGCATCCGCCAGTTCTGCGTCATCAGGCCGTCGAAGTCGGTGCCGACGGCGAGCACGACGTCGGCTTCGTCCCACAGCTCGCCGACCTCGGGCGTGTGCACCGGGTTCGGCGCCAGGCACGGGTGGTCGAGCGGGAGCAGGCCGCGCGCGCCGAACGTGGTGATCACCGGCGCGGCGAGCTTCTCCGCCAGCTCGCCGATCGCGCTGCCCGCACCCGACCGCAGCGCGCCGCCGCCCGCCCAGATCAGCGGATGCCGCGCGTCCGACAGCATCGCCTCGGCCCGCGCGAGGTCGGGGACGTCGACGTCGGGCTTGCGGTGCGGCGCGGGCGGACGGCGGTGCGGCACCGTCTCGCGCAGGTAGTCGGTGGGCACGCCGAGGTAGACCGGCCCGCTCTGCGGCAGCTGCGCGAGCCGGGCGGCGCGGTGGACGGTGGTGCCGATCTGGTCCGGCGCCCGCACGGTGAAGCCGCCCTTGGTGACCGGCGCGAACATCGCCTGCTGGTCGGACGTCTCGTGCAGCACCCCGCGGACGACGCCCGGCCGCCGCAGCGTCGAGGGGATGTCGGTGGCGATGACCAGCACCGGGGCTGCGGACGCCATGGCCTCGCCGACCGCGCCGAGCGTGTTGGCCGCTCCCGGCCCGGTGGTCACCATGGCGACGCCGAGCTTGCCGGTGGCGCGGGCGTAGCCGTCGGCGGCGTAGCCGGCGGTCTGCTCGTGGCGGACTCCGACGAGCTTGATGCCGGTCTCGCCGAGCGCCTCCCACAACGGCAGGTTGTGCACCCCGGGAAGCCCGAAGACGATCTCCGTCCCGAGCGCTTGCAGCGCGTCCACCAGCTCCCGAGCACCACTCACAGCCACGGCGCGGATACTGCCAGATCGTTGAACGATCGGGCAATCGCCCCCTAGACGATGTGGTGCTCCGCCGGTGCGGTATCGGCGGCGCCGAACCGCCGGACGTCCAGCTCCGCGATGTCCACCGGCGGCCGTCGTCCCAGGTAGAGGTCCCGGACCAGCTCGCCGGCGGCCGGGCCCATCTGGAACCCGTGCCCGGAGAACCCGGTCGCGTAGATGAACCGCGACAGCAGGACGCTTTCCCCGATGATCTGGTTGCGGTCCGGCGTCGTTTCGTACAGCCCGGCCCACGCGGTGCGGATGCCGGCGTCGAGCACCGCGGGGATCCGGCGGCCCGCCAGCTCGGCCAGCCGCGGCAGCCACTCGCCCGCTTCGAAGTGCGTCGCGAAGCCCGGGAAGCCGTCGTCCTCGGAGAACGACATCGCCAGGCCGGGGCCTTCGCGGTGGCAGTAGAACGTCGAGGGCAGCTCGATGGTCAGCGGAACCGAGTCCGGCAGGCCGGGCACGGGGCCGGTGAACACGACCTGCCGCCGGAACGGGCGCACCGGCAGGTCGAGCCCGGCCAGCTCGCCGATCCGGCCCGACCACGCGCCCGCCGCGCACACCACCGCGCCGGTCCGGACGAACCCCGCCGTCGTGACGACACCGGTCAGCGCGTCGCCGTCCCGTTCGATCCCGGTGACCTCGACACCGGTGCGCAGTACCGCGCCGCACGCCCGCGCGGCCTTCGCGTAGCCCTGGACGACCGCGTCCGGCGTCGCCTTCGCGTCCTCCGGCGACCAGAGGGCGGCGACCACGCCGTCCGTGTCGAGCAGCGGGAAGACCCCCTTCGCCTCGGCCGGGTCGAGCAGGTGACTGCGGACGCCGTACTCGCGCTGCAGCTCCGCACACTGTCCGATTGCGGGGATGTCGGCCGGGTCGGTGATCAGGTAGAGGTAGCCGTCGCGGCGGAAGTCGATCTCGACGCCGAAGTCCCGCGAGAAGGCGCTGTAGGCCGCCAGCCCGCGCAGCCCGAGTTCGACGTTGACGCGGCGGGTGAACGACGACCGGATGCCGCCCGCGGCCTTCGCCGTCGACCCTCCGCCGAGCCCGCCGCGCTCCAGCAGCAGGACGCCGACGCCGGCTTCGGCCAGCCGGAACGCACAGCTCACGCCGATCACGCCGCCGCCGATCACCACGCACTCGGCCATCGGTGGCAAGGACGTTTCCGCGGCGCCGTCGGCGGTCATACTCGCCAATGTAGAACGTGATCCACCGGCGGCGGCCGAGCGCGTAGAGTCGGCGTGCCGAGCGCGGAAGGTGATGTCCCATGGCGATGATGCCCGTGACCGACTCGATGTTCCTCCTGGTCGAAACGCGCGAGCATCCGATGCACGTGGGCGGCCTGCAGCTGTTCCGGAAACCCGACGGCGCCGGCCCCGAGTACCTGCGCGACATCCGCACTTCGCTGCTGGAGTCCGGCAACATGCGGAACGTCTTCCGGCGCCGTCCGGCGCGGCCGGTCAACACGCTCGGGCATCTGGCCTGGTCGACCGACGCCGACCTCGAACTGGACTACCACTTCCGCCACTCGGCGCTGCCGCAGCCCGGCCGCGTCCGCGAGCTGCTGGAACTCACCGGGCGCTGGCACAGCACGCTGCTCGACCGGCACCGGCCGCTCTGGGAAACCCATCTCATCGAAGGACTCGCCGACGGCCGGTTCGCGGTCTACACCAAGGTCCACCACGCGCTGATGGACGGCGTCTCGGCGTTGCGCCAGCTGCAGGGCACGCTCTCCGACGACCCCGCCGACCTGGACTGCCCGCCGTGGTGGGGCAGCCGCCGGGCGGCAGGCGAAGAACGCGCGAAGCGGCCGCGGTCGCTGCTCGGGACCGCCCGCAAGACCGCGGGCCAGCTCGCGAGCCTGGCCCCGGCCGCACTGAAGGTCGCGCGGGAGGCGTTCGGCGAGCACACCCTGACCCTGCCGGGCCACGCCCCGAAGACGATGCTCAACGTGCCGATCGGCGGCGCGCGGCGGTTCGCGGCGCAGTCGTGGTCGCTGGAGCGGGTGCGGAAGGTGGCCACCGCGGCCGGGGTGTCGCGCAACGACGTCGTGCTCGCGATGTGCTCGGGTGCGCTGCGGGACTACCTCATCGAGCAGCGCGCGCTGCCGGACGCGCCGCTGATCGCGATGGTGCCGGTGTCGCTGCGCCGCCAGAACGACCCCGGCGAGGCGGCGGGCAACAACATCGGCGCGCTGCTGTGCAACCTCGCGACCGACCTGCCGGACGCGGGCAAGCGGCTCGTCACGATCCACCAGTCGATGCGCAACGGCAAGCGGCTGTTCTCGGAGCTGACGCCGTTGCAGACCCTGCTGCTGTCGGCGCTGAACGTCGCCCAGCTCGGCGCGTCGCCGATCCCCGGCGTCGTCAACAACACGCGGCCGCCGTTCAACCTGGTGATCTCGAACGTGCCCGGCCCGCGCAAGCAGATGTACTGGAACGGCGCGCAGCTCGACGGCATCTACCCGGCGTCGGTGCTGCTCGACGGCCAGGCCGTCAACATCACGCTGACCAGCAACGGCGACAACCTCGACTTCGGTGTCACCGGCTGCCGCCGCAGCGTGCCGCACCTGCAGCGGATTCTCACTCACCTCGACACCGCATTGGTGGAACTGGAAGCCGCAGTCCGCTAGCACCGCTGACCGGCATTCCGCTGCGCCATCGGTAGGAATCTTCGCGAACGGATCTGGCCAGCCCGGCCGCCGCGCTCCTAGGGTGCGGTCACCAGCCCGACGGGAGGAGCAGGACATGACCGAGGAATGGACGGCACCGGACTTCGTCGAATACGAAACGCCCATGGAGGTCACCGCCTACGCGGCTCGCATGGCGGACTGAATGACCGCGGGGCCTGCCGCCGGGCCGCGACCGGAAAGCGCATTCATCAGTGAACTGCGTGCGCTTTCCGGCCGGTACTGGGGCACCCACCCGTTCCACCGCCGCCTGCACGCGGGTGAGCTGGACGAGCGGCAGCTGCGCGTCTGGGCGGCGAACCGGTGGTACTACCAGTCGATGCTGCCGCAGAAGGACGCGGCGATCATCGCCAACTGCCCGCTTCCGGAGATCCGGCGCCAGTGGCTCGACCGGATCGTCTACCACGACGGGACGAGCGCGGGGACCGGCGGCATCGAACGCTGGCTGCGGCTCTGCACGGCGGTCGGCCTCGGCCGAGACGAGGTGCTCGACGAACGGCACGTCGTCCCGGGCGTGCGTTTCGCCGTCGACGCCTACGTCACCTTCGCGCGGACGAAACCGTGGTGGGAGGCCGTCGCTTCGGGCCTGACGGAGATGTTCGCCGGGCACCTGATGCAGCAGCGCGTGGCGGACATGCTCGCCCACTACTCCTGGATCTCCGCCGGGGACCTCGCCTACTTCACCAACCGGATCGACAAGGTTTCCGGCGAGGGCAAGGACACGCTCGACATCGTCGTCCGCCACTGCGGCACGCGCGAACGGCAGGATCGCGCGATCGCCGCGTTGTCGTTCAAGTGCGACGTGCTGTGGTCGATGCTCGACGCGATCGAACGGGCGGCGGGATGATCACCGCCGAGTCGGTCCCGCAGCTGCGCCGCGGCGTGCGGCTGACCTTCGACCACGTCCGCGAGACGCACGTCCTGCTGTACCCGGAAGGTGTCCTGGTGCCGAACGCGACGGCGACGGCGGTGCTCGAACTCTGCGACGGCGTGCGGTCGGTCGCCGACATCACGGCGGCCCTTTCACAGCGCTACTCCGGCGTGCTGGCGCAGGACGTCCTTTCCGTACTGTCCCGGCTCGGCGAACGGCGGGTCGTCGCATGGACGTGAGCCCGCCGCTGGGCCTGCTGGCCGAGCTGACCCACCGCTGCCCGCTGCACTGCCCGTACTGCTCGAACCCGGTCGAGCTGACCGCACGCGACGCCGAACTGTCCACTCAGGACTGGCGGGCGGTGCTGTCGCAGGCCCGCGAACTCGGTGTCCTGCAGGTGCACCTGTCCGGCGGCGAGCCGCTGGCGAGGCCGGACCTGCCGGAGCTGGTGACGCACGCGAGCGGGCTCGGCTGCTACGTCAACCTCGTTACGTCCGGGCTGGGCCTGACCGCGGCGCGGCTCGACGACCTGGCCGCGCGTGGGCTGGCGCACGTCCAGCTGTCGGCGCAGGGCGCGACGCGGGCCCGCGCGGACCTGCTGGCCGGCGCCAAGGCGTTCGACCGGAAGCTCGCCGCGGCCGCCGTGGTCAAGGCGTCCGGGCTGCCGTTGACGCTGAACGTCGTGCTGCACCGGCAGAACCACGACCAGCTGGCGGGCATCATCGAACTGGCCGAGCAGATGGGCGCCGACCGGCTGGAACTGGCGAACACCCAGTACTACGGCTGGGCGTTGCGCAACCGCGCGGCGCTGATGCCGACGCGCGAACAGCTCGCGGCCGCCGAACCCGTCGTGCGCGCGGCTGTCGCGCGCCTGCGCGGCACGATGGAGATCGTCTACGTCGTCGCCGACTACTACGAGCCTTTCCCGAAGCCGTGCATGCACGGGTGGGGCGCGCGGCAGCTGACCGTGGCGCCGGACGGGACCGTGCTGCCGTGCCCGGCGGCGTCGGCGATTTCGACACTCTCGCTGTCCAACGTCCGCGACACCCCGCTCGCCGAGATCTGGTACGGCTCGGAGTCGTTCAACGCCTACCGCGGCGAGGAGTGGATGCGCGAGCCGTGCCGCACGTGCGACCGCCGCACGCTCGACTTCGGCGGCTGCCGCTGCCAGGCGTTCCTGCTGACCGGCGACGCGGCGGCGGCCGACCCGGTGTGCTCGCGGTCGCCGCACCGCGACGTCGTCGACCTGGTCCTGGCGGCCCCGGGCCCGCCGGAGATGGTCATGCGCCGATGAGGGTGATCCTGCTCGGCACCGCCGCGGGCGGCGGGTGTCCACAGTGGAACTGCGCGTGCGCGCTGTGCACGTCGGGCCTGCCCCCGCGGCTGCAGGACTGCGTCGCGGTGAGCGCGGACGGCGCCGGCTGGTACCTGCTCAACTGTTCTCCGGACATCCGCGCGCAGATCCTCGGGACGCCGGCGTTGCGCGCCGGGCCGGGGCCGCGGGAGACGCCGCTGCGCGGGGTGCTGCTCACCGACGCCGAACTCGACCACTCGCTGGGTCTGCTGATGCTGCGCGAAGCAACCGGCCTGCCGGTGTGGGCCCCGCCCGCGGTGCGGCACGCGCTGTCGCCCCTGCGCAGGGTGCTGACCGGCTGGACCTGGCCCTCCACTGTGGACATTCCCGGCCTGCGGGTCGAGGTGCTGCCGGTGAGCGACAAGCGGCCGAAGTACGTGTCCTCCGGCGCGGCAGGCCCGTGGGTGGTCGCCTACCGGATCGAAGACCCCGCGACCGGCGGAGTACTGGTGTACGCGCCGTGCCTGAAAAGCTGGCCCCCGGGCTTCGACGCGTTCGTGGACGGCGCGTCCCTAGTGCTGCTGGACGGCACGTTCCACGCCCCAGACGAGATGGCCGGAGTCGGCGGCCCGGACCAGCTCGCGATGGGACACCTGCCGATCACGGCCAGCCTGCCCCGCATCGCGGGACGCCGCTGGGCGTACACGCATCTCAACAACACGAACCCGGTCCTGGACCCGGCCTCCCCCGAGCACGCGGCAGTGCACGCGGCGGGTGCATTACTGCCCGCGGACGGAACGGAGTTCTCGCTGTAGGCCCGGCCGGGTTATGTCGGTGAACTCGACGCGTGCGTACCGGCCCCCGGCCGGGACTGGGACTCGCGGTTCCGGCGCAGCGAGCAGCAGCACGAGCACCCCACGTTCCGAGCGGGCGGGTCCAGCCCGGTGGGTCGGCTCATCGAGGTGATGCTCGCGCGACGTCCGCAAGAAACCCCAGCCCGGCGCGTCGCCGCCTGCCAGGTCAGGCAGCAGCGCCCCATGGGTCGGCTCGTCGAGGCAATCCTCGCGCGACCCAACCCGGCGCCGCCGCCTGCGAGGTCAGGCAGCAGCGCCCCATGGGCCAGCTCGTCGGGGTAATCCTCGCGCGACCCAACCCGGCGCCGCCGTCTGCCAGGTCAGGCAGCAGCGCCCCATGGGCCAGCTCGTCGAGGTAATCCTCGCGCGACCCCACCCGGCGCCGCCGCCTGCGAGGTCAGGCAGGTGGGTTACCGGCCTGCGCGGGGTTCCGGGGTCAGGTCGCGGTGGCCGTCGAGGCGCCACCAGCTCTCCAGGGTCTCGCGTAGTGCCTTCAGCAGCTCGCCGCCCGTTTCCAGGGGGACCAGTGCTGCCTTTCCGTCGTCCACCCGCAGGGCCGCCGACAAGCGGTTGCCCTGCTCGATCAGGCCTACCACCACACGGGTCGGCTGACCCGCCTGGTCTACCGTCGGGATGGCTCGTTCGTAGCGCCAGCCTTGAGCGTTCACCCGGCCGACAGTGGCACAGCTTCCCGGACTCCGGCCCGGGTTTCACCCTCACGTGTGGTCAGGCGGGCGCCCAGGGCCGGACTTCCTCCAGCAGCTTCGCCACCGCCAGCACCAGGTCGTCCGAATGCCGCGGCCCGACGATCTGCAGCCCGACCGGCAGGCCCGCCGACGTGCGGCCCGCCGGCACGCTGATCGCCGGCTGCTGGGTCATGTTGAACGGGTACGTGAACGGGGTCCACTCCGGCCACTCGCTCAGCCCGCTGCCCGGCGGCACGTCGTGCCCCGCCTCGAACGCCGCGATCGGGACCGTCGGGGTGATCAGCACGTCGTAGCGCGTGTGGAACTCGCCCATCAGGATGCCCAGTGCCGCGCGCTCGGCCGTGGCGTCGAGGTAGTCGCTCGCGCTCCACGTGCGGCCCAGCTCCCACACCCTGCGCAGCCCCGGATCGGTTCGCTGTTCCGAGCCCGGCGGGAACGTGTCGAGCAGCTTCGCCGCGCCCGACGACCACAGGATGTCGAACGCCGGCTTCGGATCGGCAAAGCCGGGGTCGGTCTCCTCGACGTGCAGGCCCGCGTCACCCAGCGCGCGCACCGCTTCCGCGACGATCGCGGCGACCTCCGGGTCGACGTCGACGTAACCGAGCGTCGGCGAGAACGCCGCGATCAGGCCGCGCACGTCCCGCCGGACCGCCTCGCGGAACGACGCCACCGGCGGTGCCAGTGCGGCCGGGTCGCGGTGGTCCGGCAGGGACAGGACGTCCAGCAGCAGCGCGGTGTCGTCCACCGAACGCGCCATCGGGCCGGCGTGCGAGAGCGGGCCGAACGGGCTCGCCGGGTACAGCGGGATCCGGCCGTGGGTCGGCTTGAGCCCGACGATCCCGCAGAACGACGCCGGGATCCGCACCGAACCGCCGCCGTCGGTGCCCACGGACAGCTCGCCCATCCCCGCCGCCACCGCCGCGGCACTGCCGCCGCTCGATCCGCCCGCCGTCTTCGACGGGTCGGCCGGGTTGCGCGTGATGCCGCACAGCGGGCTGTCGGTGACGCCCTTCCACGCGATCTCCGGCGTGGTGGTCTTGCCGAGCAGCACCAGGCCCGCCTCGCGCATCCGCGCGGCGACCGGGCTGTCGACCTCCCACGGCTGGTCCGGGTCGATGCTCTTCGAGCCACGGACGGTCGGCCAGCCCTGCGTGAGGAACATGTCCTTGATCGACGCGGGCACACCGTCGAGCCAGCCGATCGGGTTCCCGTCCCGCCAGCGGATCTCCGACGCCTTCGCCTGCTCCAGCGCCCCGTCGGCGTCGACGAGGCAGTAGGCGTTGCACTCGCCGTCGCGGGCTTCGATCGCCTGCAGCGCGCTCTGGGTCGCCTCGATCGGGGACAGCTCCCCCGTCGCGTACGCGGCCACGAGCTCGCTGGCGGTCAGCATCCTGTCGTTCATCCGGCTCCCTGGTTCCCCGACGGCACGTAGCCGAGCGTCTTGTCGACGACATTGCGCAGCGGCTCCCCAGCGCGCCAGCGGCGGAAGTTCTCGGTGAACACCTCGACGAGCGTGTTCCGCCAGCCGACGAAGTCCCCGGACATGTGCGGCGAGATCAGCACGTCCGGCATCGTCCACAACGGGCTGTCCGACGGCAGCGGCTCGGTGTCGAACACGTCGAGCGCGGCTCCCGCGATGGACTTCGCGGCCAGCGCCTCGACCAGGTCCGACGTCACCACCAGCTCGCCCCGGCCGACGTTGACGAACCGCGCCGACGGCTTCATCGCGGCGAACGCGCGCGCGTCGAACATCCCCTTGGTGTGCTCGGTCAGCGGTGCGACGGCGACGACGTAGTCGGCGTGCGGCAGGAACTCGGCGAGCCGCGCGGACTCGTGCACGACGCCGAAGTCGGGATCGCCCGTGCGCGCCCGCCGCCCGGCGCCGCTCACCCGCATCCCGGCCGCCCGCAGCAGCCGCGCGATGGCACGGCCGATCGGCCCGGTGCCGACGACCACCACCTCGCGCCCGGCGATCCGCTCGCTCTCGCGGTGCAGCCAGCGGCCCTCGCGCTGCAGGTCGTGCGAGCGCGCGAAGTCCTTCGCGAACGCGAGGACGACGCCCAGCACGTACTCCGCGATGGCCTCGTCGAAGACGCCCCGCGAGTTGGTGAGCACGACGTCGCTCTCGCGCAGCCCGGGGAACAGCACCGGGTCGACACCCGCGCTGGCGATGTGCAGCCAGCGCAGCCGGTCGGCCGCGTGCCAGGCACCCGGCACCGCCGTGGAGAGGAAGTCGTAGACGAAGAGCGCGTCCGCTCCGGACAACGCTTCGGCAAGGCCCGCCGCGTCCGTGTAACGCACGACCGCCCCGGATTCGACAGCACGCATGTCCGGTGGGCGGGACTCGCCGCAGAGCACTGCCAGGACGGGTGTTTCCCGGTGTTCCGAGGCGATCACGTTGACACGGTAAAAGTCACTCGTATGATTGTCAACAATCCGAGGAACGACCCCCGGAGCACCGGACTGTCAAGTTCAGACGTATTCCGGAGGCTGAGCCTTGGATTTCGACTTCCTGGCGTTCGAGGGCCCGCTCGCGCAGCGCGGCATCGGCGTCATCGCCCCCTTCGACCTCGCGCTGGAGCGCGAGCTGTGGCGATGGGTGCCGATGGAGGTGTCCCTGCACCTCGCGCGCACGCCGTACGAGCCCGTGCCGGTGAGCATGGAGATGGCCCGCCTCGTCAGCGACAGCCACCACCTGGCCGGCGCGACACGCGACGTCCTGCACGTCGAGCCCGAGGTGGTCGCCTACCTCTGCACGTCGGGCAGCTTCGTCAACGGCGTCGACTACGAGCGTTCGCTGACCAAGGCGATCTGCGACGCCGGCGCGCCGGACGCCGTCACCACCTCGGGCGCGCTCGCCGAGGTGCTGCACCAGCTCGACCTCCACCGCGTCTCGGTGCTGACGCCGTACGACGCCGACCTCACCGCCGCCCTGCACGGCTTCCTCGCCGAACTCGGCGTCGAGACCGTGTCCAGCGACCACCTCGGACTGGGCGGCGGGATCTGGAAGGTCAGCTACCGGACCATCGCCGAGCGCATCCTCGCCGCCGACCACGGCGACGCCGAAGCGATCTTCGTCAGCTGTACCAACCTCCCCACCTACGACCTGATCGAGCCGCTGGAAGCCGCGCTCGGCAAGCCGGTGCTCACCGCGAACCAGCTGACCATGTGGGCGTGCCTGCGCCGGATGAACCTCCCCATCGTCGGACCCGGAAGGTGGCTCCGTGACGTGTCGTGAAGGTGTTTCTTGACCCGCCCTCTAGGATTGTCGACAATTTGCGTCCCCTCCGGAGGTTCCGTGACCACCATCGGTTTCATCTACCCCGACCACGCGGCCGAAGACGACTACCCGCTGGCCGAGCAGCTGCTCGGTGGCACGGCCGTCGACGAGGGCGACATCCGGCTGGCGGTCGAGCACATCTACGGCACCGACAAGCACGCGGTCGCCGAGCTGCTGGACCTCGGCAGCGAGGCCCGCCTCGCCGACGGCGCCGCCCTGCTCGCCAAGCACGAGCCCGCCGCGGTGATCTGGGCCTGCACCAGCGGCAGCTTCGTCTACGGCTGGGACGGCGCCCGCGACCAGGCCGACCGCCTCGCCACGGTCGCCGGGGTCCCGGCCTCCAGTACGTCCTTCGCGTTCGTGCACGCCGCGCGGGCGCTGGACGTCAAGCGGGTCGCCGTCGCCGCCAGCTACCCGGACGACATCGCCCGCCTGTTCGCCGGCTTCCTCCAGGACGGCGGCATCGAGGTCGTCGCGATGGCCAGCGCCGACATCGTGACGGCCGCCGAGGTCGGGGCGATGAGCCCGGAGGCCGTCGTCGACCTCGCCGTGAGCCACGACCACCCGGACGCCGAAGCGGTGCTCGTGCCGGACACCGCCATGCGCACGCTCGGGGAGATCAACGCCGTGGAGGCCGCGCTCGGCAAGCCCGTGCTGACCGCCAACCAGGTCACCGTCTGGGAGGGCCTGCGCCTGACCGGGCAGCACCGGCTCGTCCGCTCGCTCGGCGCGCTCTTCCGGCACCTGCCGGACGGAGGCGCCTGACATGGCCCTGCCACCGGGCATGCTGCCCGAGATCGAACCGGTGAGCCGCGAGTCGACGGCCGCCGTCATCGCGCGCCAGCTGCGTGACGCGATCATGACCGGCGCACTCCCGCCCGGGACCCAGCTCGGCGAAACCGAGCTGGCTTCCCGGTTCCAGGTGTCACGGGGGCCGCTCCGGGAAGCCATGCAGCATCTCGTCTCCGAAGGCCTGCTGCGCAGCGAACGGCACCGCGGGCTGTTCGTGATCGACCTCGGCCCCGGCGACGTCTACGACATCTATGCAGCTCGCTCGGCGATCGAGCGGGCGGCGATGCTGCGCGCCCTGCGGGGCGGGGACCGGGACCGGATCGCCGACCTGCTCGAACACACCGTCGCCGAGATGGCCACCGCTGCCGTCGAGGACGATCCGACCGCACTGTCCACAGCGGACCTGCGGTTCCACGAGGTCCTCATCAACGCTTCGGGCAGCAAGCGGCTCGTCCGGATGGCCAGGACCCTGCTCATCGAGACCCGCATGTGCCTGACCGCGCTGCAGGGCACGTACCAGCGGGTCGAAGAACGCGTGGAAGAGCACACGAAGCTCATCCAGGCACTGCGTGCCGGCGACGAGGAGACGGCGCTGGCCCTGCTGGAGGCGCACATGGAGGACGCCGTCCAGCGGCTCGCGCCGGGCACCAGCCTCCGTGACGGCCACGCCCCGCCGGTACCGGGCAACGCGTGACCGCAACGCCGACACGCGTGATTTCAGGGCCGACACGCGTGATTTCAGGGCCGACACGCGTGATCGGAAGGCCGACACGCGGACGTGCACGGCCGATTCGGGGATCTCGTCGGGGTCCGGCAAGCGGACGTGGACGGCCGGCGACGGCTCCGGGAAGCAGTTGACCGGCACGGTGCGCCGTCGGTCAGCGGACATGGCGCACCCCCAGCACCGGCTGGCCACCCTGGCCGTCGCGGAAGTCGGCCGACCACGGCCAGCGGCCGCACTCGTCGGCGTGGACCAGTTGCAGCGCCTCGATTTCCGCGCCGAACAGGGCGACCGCGAACACCAGGTGCACCGACGGTTCGGCGAGCGGGACGACCTCGATCAGCGGGCCGCCGCGCAGCGGGATGCGTTCGCCCGGTTCCGGTGGCGAAGCGTGCAGGGAGTGGCCGGCCATGCCGTTGAGCAGCTCCGCGGCCGCCCGCATCGGCAGGCCGGTCACGACCAGCTCGGGCAGGCCGAAGCCGCTCAGGCCGATCGTGTAGGCCCACGGCGGGTACAGCCCGTTGCCCTCCACTCCCTGCACGAGCCAGCCCCGGTCGGCCACGCCGTCCCGGAGCATCATCAGGTATTCGGACTGGGGTCTTCCGGGGTTGTCGCACTGCCAGCACATCGGGTTCTCCTCCCCCTCGGTGGGTTTGGGGACACCGTGCCGGAGGGGTCCGACAAAACTCAGCGCAGTGCTTCGGCCACCGCCGTGCCGAGCTGTTCTGTGGTACTCGTGCCGCCGAGGTCGGGGGTGCGGACCGCGCCCTCGTCGAGGACCCGGTCGACCGCGGCGCGGATTGCTTGGGAGGCAACGGTTTCGTGCAGATGTTCGACCAGCATCGCGGCCGCCAGGATCTGGGCGACGGGGTTCGCGATCCCCTGTCCGGCGATGTCCGGAGCGCTGCCGTGGACCGCCTCGAACATCGACGGGAATTCACCTGATGGGTTGATGTTGCCGGAGGGGGCCATGCCGAGGCCGCCGGTGATCGCGGCCGCCAGGTCGCTCAGGATGTCGCCGAAGAGGTTCGACGCCACGATCACGTCGAGCCGTTCGGGTGCCTGGACCATGCGTGCCGCGAGCGCGTCCACGTGCATCTGTTCACTGTGGACATCCGGGTACTCCGCGGCGACCTCGGCGAAGATCTCGTCCCAGAACGGCATCGAGTGGATCAGGCCGTTGGACTTCGTCGCCGAGCAGACGCGCGAAGACCGCGTCCGCGCCACTTCGAAGGCGTAGCGGATGATCCGCGAGACGCCCACGCGCGTGAACACCGACTCCTGCAGCACGAATTCGTCCGGCCGCCCGGCGTTGTGCCGCCCGCCGATCGCGGAGTACTCCCCTTCGGAGTTCTCGCGGACGATGACCAGCTCCAGCTCCTCGGCCTTCCGCCCGGCCAGCACGGACGTCGTGCCCGGCAGCAGCCGCACCGGCCGCAGGTTGACGTACTGGGAGAACGCACGCCGCAGCGGGATCAGCAGGCCCCACAGGGAAACGTGGTCCGGCACGCCGGGGAAGCCGACCGCGCCGAGCAGGATGCCGTCGAACGCCGACAGCTGCTCGACGCCGTCGTCCGGCATCATCGCGCCGACGCGCGCATAGCGCTCGCAGCTCCAGTCGAACTCCGTCCATTCGAGAGAAAACCCGAAGAGTCCGGCGGCCCGGTCGAGGACCTTGCGGGCCTCGGCCGTGACGTCGACGCCGATCCCGTCGCCGGGAATGCTCGCCAGCCGGTAGGTCTTCACAGGGCCACCGCGATGTACTTGGTCTCCAGGAACTCCTCGATGCCGACGGTGCCGCCCTCGCGGCCGAGCCCGGACTGCTTGATCCCGCCGAACGGGGCCGCCGGGTTCGACACGATGCCCTGGTTGAGGCCGATCATGCCGGCTTCGAGGGCCTCGCAGACGCGCAGCGCCCGCTTGAGGTCGCTGGTGTAGACGTAGGAAACCAGGCCGAACTCGGTGTCGTTCGCCTTGGCCACCGCCTCTTCCTCGGTGTCGAACGGCGTGATCGGGGCGACCGGCCCGAAGATCTCCTCGTGGGTCAGCCGCGCGTCCTGCGGGACGTCGGTGAGCACGGTGGCCTGGTAGAAGTGCCCCGGCCCGTCGACGCCGGAGCCGCCGGTGAGCACCTTCGCGCCGCGGTCGGTGGCGTCCTTGACCAGCTCGGTCACCTTGTCCACGGCGTTCTGGTCGATCAGCGGGCCGACCACGACGTCCTTTTCGGTGCCGCGGCCCATCGGCAGCGCCTGCATGCGCTCGGTCAGCCGCCGCGAGAACTCCTCGACGACACCGCGCTGCACGTAGAACCGGTTCGCCGCGGTGCACGCTTCGCCGATGTTGCGCATCTTCGCGAGCATCGCGCCCTCGATGGCCGCGTCCAGGTCCGCGTCGTCGAAGACCAGGAACGGCGCGTTGCCGCCGAGTTCCATCGACGTGCGGAGGATCTTGTCGGCGCACTGCTCGAGCAGCTTCCGGCCGACGCCGGTGGAGCCGGTGAAGGACAGCTTGCGGGCGCGGCCGTCGCGGATCAGCGGTTCCATGACACCGCCGGAGTCGCTGGTGGTGACGACGTTGAGCACGCCGGCGGGCAGCCCGGCCTCGGCGAGGATGCCGGCCAGCGCGAGCATCGACAGCGGCGTCTGGGCGGCGGGCTTGATCACCGACGTGCAGCCCGCCGCGACGGCCGGCCCGATCTTGCGGGTGCCCATGGCCATCGGGAAGTTCCACGGCGTGATCAGCAGCGTCGGCCCGACCGGCTGCTTGGTGATGAGGAAGCGGCCCGAGCCGTTCGGGGCGGTCGCGTAGCCGCCGTCGATGCGGACGGCCTCCTCGGCGAACCAGCGGAAGAACTCGGCGGCGTAGGCGATCTCGCCCTTCGACTCGGCGAGCGGCTTGCCCATCTCCAGCGTCATGAGCAGGGCCAGCTCGTCCTGGCGTGCCATCAGCAGCTCGTACGCCCGGCGCAGGATCTCCCCGCGTTCGCGGGGCGCCATCTTCGCGAAGTCGGCCTGCGCGGCGACCGCGGCGTCCAGTGCCGCGACACCGTCCGCGGGCGAGGCGTCGGCGACCTGGCACAGCTCCCTGCCGGTCGCCGGGTCGACCACCGGGAACGTCTTCCCGGACTCGGCGGCCACCCACTTGCCGCCGATGAACAGTTCCTTGCCGACCGCCTCGACGACGCCGGCCTCGGTGCTCGCACTCATCCCGACTGCTCCTCACGTGTTGTCCCGGGGGCCATGCTATGGATATTGTCAACAATCGACAACCCGCTCAACCGAACCGGGAGCCGCTGCCATGGCCCAGCTATCTCCGCTGCTCAAGCAGGCAACGCCCGTCGTGGTCGACCACGGTGAAGGGGTTTACCTCTACGACGTCGAAGGCAAACGCCACCTCGACTTCACCGCCGGGATCGGCGTCACGAGCACCGGGCACTGCCACCCGCACGTCGTGCGGGCCGCGCAGGAGCAGATCGGCAAGCTCGTCCACGGGCAGTACACGACGGTGCTGCACCAGCCGCTGCTGGAACTGACCGAGCGGCTCGGCGAAGTCCTGCCGCGCGGGCTCGACTCGCTGTTCTACGCGAACTCGGGCAGCGAAGCCGTCGAAGCGGCGTTGCGGCTCTCGCGGCAGGCGACGAAACGCCCGAACGTCATCGTCTTCCAGGGCGGCTTCCACGGCCGGACGGTCGCGGCGGCGAGCATGACGACGTCCGGGACGCGGTTCAGCGCCGGCATCGGGCCGCTGATGGCGGGCGTGCACGTCGCGCCGTTCCCCTACGCCTACCACTACGGCTGGGACGAGCAGACGGCGACGAAGTTCGCGCTGCGCGAGCTGGACTACCTGTTCCAGACCGTCAGCGCGCCGAACGAGACGGCCGCGATGTTCGTCGAGCCCGTGCTCGGCGAGGGCGGGTACGTCCCGGCGAACAGCGAGTTCATGGCCGGGCTGCGCGAGCGTGCCGACCGGCACGGCATCCTGCTGGTCGTCGACGAGATCCAGACCGGCTTCGGCCGGACCGGGAAGTTCTGGGGGCACGACCACTTCGATGTCTCACCGGACATCGTGCTCATCGCGAAGGGCCTGGCGAGCGGGTTCCCGCTGTCGGGCATCGCGGCTTCGGAAGAGCTGATGGCGAAGGCGTTCCCCGGTTCACAGGGCGGCACGTACGGCGGCAACGCCGTCTCGTGCGCGGCGGCGATCGCGACGCTCGAAGTGATCCAGCAGGAGAACCTCGTCGAGAACGCCGCCGAGCGCGGACGCCAGCTGCTCGAAGGCGCGCGGGTGATCGCGGACAAGACGCCGTCGATCGGCGAGGTGCGCGGGCTCGGCCTGCTGGTCGGCTCGGAGTTCACCACCGCCGACGGCGAACCGGACACGGCCACCGCGCAGGCCGCGCAGCAGGCGGCTTCGAAGAACGGCCTGCTGCTGCTGACCTGCGGGCCGTACATGAACGTCGTCCGCATGGTGCCGCCGCTGGTCGTCACGGCGGAGCAGGTCGACGACGCGTTGCGCATCTGGGGAGACGTCGTCGCTTCGGTCACGGGGAGCTGAGCATGGCCCGGTACATCACGATCACCCTCGACAAGCGGGGCGTCTCCTGCCGCGCCCGGCTGCTGGACGACGAGGCACCGCGGACCTGCAAGGCGGTCTGGGACGCGTTGCCGCAGAGCGGTTCCGCCTACCACGCGAAGTACGCGCGCAACGAGGTCTACACGCTCGTGCCGCCGTTCGCGGACCCGAAGCCCGGGCGGGAGAACCCGACGATCACGCCGATTCCTGGCGACGTCGTGTACTTCGGCTTCGAGGCCTGGGAAATCGGCAACCCGGCGTACGGCTACGACGAAGGCAGCGAGGCACACAGCGACCAGGGCGCGACCGATCTCGCAATCTTCTACGGGCGCAACAACCTGCTGATCAACGGCGATGCGGGCTGGGTGCCTGGCAACGTGTTCGCCACGATCGAGGAGGGCCTGGCCGAGATGGCCGCGGCCGCGCAGGACCTGTGGCTGCGGGGTGTCGAGGGCGAGACGCTCTCGTTCGCGCGAACCTGATTTCCCTTTTCTCCCAACCAGGACGCCGGGTGCGCAGCCGCACCCGGCGTCCTTCTTCGTACACTCGAACGGGTGATCATCGTGCCTTCACCCGGCGTGGCCGGCGATCACCGGATCGAGCTACCCGCACCGCCGGGATGCCGGATCAAGCTCGGCGTCACCCGGAGTGATGATCCGCGGCACAGCTACCCGCAGTGGCGGACGCCCGACCGGGGCACCCCCGCAGCAAACACGAAGGGATTACGTGTTTAGCATGGGAAGATTCCGCGTCGGCGGATATGACCGGAAACGGCTCTTTGACACCGTGCCAGCACGGTGAAAACCTGATTCCGCTCCTCGCGAGGGCATCTCCAGGGAATTCATTCGGAACAAGGAGTCATTCCATGCAGCTGTTCGCTCAGCACGCCCAGTACTACTGCCACGACATCCTCACGGGCGCGCTGGCGCACCTGGCGCACGTCCTCGGCTGGCTCGTCTGAGCCGTGGCGTGACCCGCGACCCGGCCGCGGTTTCCGCGGCCGGGTCGTTTCACGCCAAATCGGCCAACCGTGTGAAATCGTCGTCGGAAAGTTCGATTTCCGCCGCGGCGCAGTTTTCCTCCAGGTGCGTGATCGACGACGTTCCCGGAATGGGGACGACGACAGGCGAACGGCGCAGCAGCCACGCGAGGGACACCTGAGCGGGTGTCGCGCCAAGTCCGGCCGCGATCTTTCCGAGCACGCCACCCGCCCGCGCGTGCTCACCGCGCGCGATCGGGAGCCACGGCACGAACGCGATTCCCTCACGCTCGCAGTAGGCCAGGACGTCGTCGGCCGCGCGGTCGGTCAGGTTGTAGCGGTTCTGCACACTCGCGATCGGTGCGATCGCCCGCGCTTCGGCCAGCTGCGCGACGCTCACTTCGGACAGTCCGATGCGGGCGATCTTGCCCTCCTCCCGCAGCCGGGCCAGTGCACCGATCTGGTCGGCGAGCGGCACCTGCGGATCGAGGCGGTGCAGCTGCAGCAGGTCCAGGCGGTCGACGCGCAGGCGGCGCAGCGACAGTTCCGCTTGCTGCCGCAGGTATTCGGGCCTGCCGAGCGGGACCCACTCGCCGCGGCTCGGGCGGGCGTGCCCGCACTTCGTCGCGATGAACAGCCCGTCGTAGGGGTGCAGCGCGGTGGCGAGGAGTTCTTCGTTCAGGCCCAGGTCGTAGGCGTCGGCGGTGTCGAAGAAGGTGACACCGAGGTCCGCCGCACGCCGGGCGACGGCTTCGGCGCCGTCCTTCACGTGGTCCCACTCGGTGAGCCGCATGGCGCCGAAACCCAGGCGGTGAACGGAAAAGCCGTCTTCGAAGCGGTAGGTCGAGGTCATGCCGGAAGCATCCCCGCCGCGGGCGTCACCCACCAGAGATTCGGCCTGGGCTAAATCGTCGCGTGCCAGACTGGGCTCGTGCCGCACTTCCCCGCCCGCGACGGGCTCGAACTGTCCTACCGCGAGCTGGGCGAGGGCCGCCCGCTCGTGCTGCTGCACGGCTTCACCGGCGACAGCCGCCAGTGGCTGGACCACGGACCCGCCGCCGCGCTCGCCGAGCGAGGGCACCGCGTGGTGCTCCCCGATCTCCGCGGGCACGGCGACAGTCCCGCGCCGGACGATCCCGCCGCTTACCCTCCCGACGTCCTCGTCGACGACGGACTCGCCCTGATCGCCCACCTCGGGCTCGACGGCTACGACCTCGGCGGGTATTCGCTCGGCGGCCGCGTCGCGCTGCGGATGCTGGTCCGCGGGGCCCGGCCCGCACGGGCGATCGTCGGCGCGCAGGGACTCACCGCCGTCTGCCAGTCGCCCCAGGGGGACAGCAGCCGGCGCCTGCTCACCGATCTCGCCGAAGGACGTCCCGCCGGCGAAGAAGCCCGGTGGATCACCGGCGATCCGCGGGCGCTGCTGCGCGTTCTCGACTCGCTCGTCCCGACTTCCGCGGCCGAGCTGTCCCACCTCACGACGCCGATACTCCTCGTGGCCGGCGACGAGGACGCCCGCGACGCCGACGCACTCGCCGCCGCGTTGCCCGCCGCCCGGCTGGTCCGGGTTCCCGGCAACCACTTCACCGCGCTCGGGAACCCCGGGTTCGCGACCGCCGTCGCGGGCTTCCTCGCCGAGCCACTAACGTGAAAAACATTCATAGCGGCGTACCGGCGGTACGTACTACGCTGCGGTAACCACAGCAACGGCGCAGAGGAGAACCTGTCGATGGGCGACGTGGCGGCACGGCTGGCCGGGATCGTCGGGGACCGGAACCTGCTCACGGGCGAGGCGATCTCCGACGACTACGCGCACGACGAAGCACTGACCGCCGAGCCGCAGAAGCCCGCGTACGTCGCGAAACCGGCCACCGCCGAGGAAGTCGCGGAGCTGCTGAAGGCCGCTTCGGAGTACAACGTGCCCGTGACCGCACGCGGGTCCGGCAGCGGCCTGTCCGGCGCGGCCCGGCCGCAGCGGGACGGCCTGCTGATCTCCTTCGAGCGGATGAACGCCGTGCTGGAAGTCGACACCGGCAACCACGTCGCCGTCGTGCAGCCCGGGGTCACGCTCGCGGAACTGGACGCCAAGACTGCCGAAGCCGGGCTGAGCTACACCGTCTACCCCGGCGAGCTGAGCGCCAGCGTCGGCGGGAACGTCGGCACCAACGCCGGCGGGATGCGGGCGGTCAAGTACGGCGTCACCCGGAACAACGTGCTCGGGCTGCAGGCGGTCCTGCCGACCGGCGAGATCATCCGGACCGGCGGCAAGACGTCGAAGGTGTCCACCGGCTACGACCTCACCCAGCTGATCATCGGCTCCGAAGGCACCCTCGCCCTCGCCACCGAGATCATCGTGAAGCTGCACCCGCGGCTGCCCCACGGCGCGACCGTGCTCGCCCCCTTCGGCGGCTTCGAGCAGGTGATGGCCGCCGTGCCCGCGATCGTCTCCAGCGGGCTGGGCCCGCACATCCTCGAGTACATCGACAACCTGACGATGGCGGCGATCGTCTACAACGAGAAGCTCGAACTGGGCGTCCCGGACAAGATCCGCGAAACGTGCGAGGCCTACCTCGTGGTCGCGCTGGAAAACCGCGACGGCGGCCGCCTCGACGAGGACGTCGAGACCGTCGGCGAGCTGCTCGGCGAACTGGGTGCGCTCGACGTCTACGTCCTCGAAGGACCCGCCGCGCGCAAGCTCGTCGAAGCCCGCGAGAAGGCGTTCTGGACCGCGAAGGCGGCCGGCGCCGACGACGTCATCGACGTCGTCGTGCCGCGGACGGCGATGCCGCAGTTCATCGCGAAGGCCCGGGAACTGGCGATGGCCGCCGGCGGCGGCGCGCTCGGCTGCGGGCACGCCGGCGACGGCAACGTCCACCTCGGCATCTTCTGCAAGGACGACGTCAAGCGGAAGCAGCTGCTCACCGACATCTTCGCCTTCGCCATGGAACTCGGCGGCGCGATCTCCGGCGAGCACGGCCTCGGCCGCACCAAGGCCGGCTACCACCAGGACCTCGAAGACCCGGCCAAGATCGAGCTGATGCGCCGGATCAAGCAGAGCTTCGACCCCGCCGGGATCCTCAACCCCGGCGTTCTCTTCCCCGAAGGAACCGCATGAGTGAGCTGAACGGCGCCCAGTCCCTGATCCGCACGCTGGTCGACGCCGGCGTCGAGGTGTGCTTCGCCAACCCCGGCACCTCCGAGATGCACTTCGTCGCCGCACTGGACTCGGTCCCGGAGATGCGGGGCGTGCTCGCGTTGTTCGAAGGTGTTGTCACCGGTGCTGCCGACGGTTATGCACGCATCGCGTGCAAGCCTGCGGCAACACTGCTGCACCTGGGCCCCGGCCTGGGCAACGGCCTGGCGAACCTGCACAACGCGCGCCGCGCGCACACTCCGATCGTCAACGTCGTCGGCGACCACGCGACCTACCACAAGCAGTACGACGCCCCGCTGGAATCGGACATCGAAGCCGTCGCGGGCTCGCTGGAAGGGTGGGTGCGCCGCTCCGAGCACACCAAGGACGTCGGGGCGGACGCCGCTGCCGCGGTCGCCGCTTCGCAGGACGCGCCGGGCCGCGTCGCCACGCTGATCCTGCCCGCGGACGCTTCGTGGGGCGACGGCGGCGAGACCTGCGCGCCCATCCCGCCGCGGGTGCCGCAGGCCGTCGACGCCACGACCGTCAAGGACATCGCGGCCGTCTTCGGCAGCGGTGAGCCGGTCGCGCTGCTCGTCGGCGGCAGTGCGTGCCGCGAGGAAGGCCTGCGCGCGGCGAGCCGGATCGCCGCCGCGACCGGCGCCAAGGCGTTCGTCGAGACGTTCCCCGCGCGGCTGGAGCGCGGTGCCGGGCTGCCGGCGATCGAGCGGCTCGGCTACCTCGCCGAGCAGGTCACCTACCAGCTCGACGGGATCAAGCACGTCGTCGTCGCGGGCACGAAGGCGCCGGTGTCGTTCTTCGCCTACCCGGGAAAGCCGAGCGACCTCGTCCCCGAAGGCGCGCAGGTGCACACGCTTGCGTCGGTCGGCCAGGACGTCACACGCGCGCTGAACGAAGTCGCCGACCTGGTCGCCGCGGACACCGAACCGGTGCTGGCACCGGCGTCGCGGCCCGCGCTGCCGAGCGGGCCGCTGACCCCGCAGAACTGGGTCGACGTCATCGGGGCACTGCTGCCGGAGAACGCGATCATCGCCGACGAGGCCAACACGTCCGGCCTGATGCTGCCCGCGGCGACGGCCGGCGCGCCGCGCCACGACGTCCTCACCCTGACCGGCGGCGCGATCGGCTACGGCATGCCGGTGGCGACCGGGGCGGCCGTCGCCGCGCCGGACCGGCCGGTGCTGAACCTGCAGTCCGACGGCAGCGCGCTCTACACGATCTCGGCGCTGTGGACGCAGGCCCGCGAGAACCTGAACGTCACGACGGTGCTGCTCAACAACCGCGCGTACGCGATCCTGCGCCTGGAACTGCAGCGCGTCGGCGCGGCTTCGGGCGGACCGAAGGCGAACGAGCTGCTCGACCTGTCGCGGCCGGACATGGACTTCGTCAAGATCGCCGAAGGCATGGGCGTCCCGGCCACCCGGGCCACCACGGCCGAGGAACTGGCCGAACAACTGCAGCGCGCCTTCGCCGAGCCCGGCCCGCACCTCATCGACGCCCTGGTGCCGCCGCTGCTGTAGCCCGGCTATTGTCACCGGCACACTGAGCCCGGGAGCGGCGGATGAGCGAAGACGAACACGCGAAGCGGGGCATCGACCTCGACCGGCCGAACGCGGCACGCGTGTACGACTACATGATCGGCGGCAAGCTGAACTACGCCGTCGACCGGATGTTCGCCGACCAGATCCTCGGCGTGCTGCCGAACGCCCGGCACATGGCGCTGGTCAACCGGGCGTGGCTGCGCCGGGCCGTGCGGTTCGGTGCCGAGCAGGGCATCCGGCAGTTCCTCGACATCGGCTCCGGCATGCCGACCGTCGGGCACGTGCACGAGGTCGTCCAGGCGATCGATCCGGCGTCGAAGGTGGTGTACGTCGACAACGAGCCGATCGCCGTCGCGCACAGCGAGATCGTCCTGGAGGGCAACGACAACGCCGCGATGGTCCAGGCCGACGCCGAATACCCGGACGAGGTGCTGGAGCACCCGACCACCGTGGAGCTGCTCGACTTCGACCAGCCGATCATGGTGATCATGGCCGCGTTCGTGCACTTCGTCCCCGACTCCCGCGACCCGGCGGGCCTGATCGGCCGCTACCGCGACGTGCTCGCGCCAGGCAGCTACCTCGCGCTGTCCTCGGGCACGTGGGAGGGGCAGGGCGAGGAGTCGCGGCGTTCGGTGGCGCTGTACGAAAAGAGCGGCACGCCGCTGACGCTGCGGTCGCCGGACGAGCTGCGCACGCTGGTGAAGGGCTTCGAGATCCTGCCGCCGGGCATCGTGTTCACGCCGGAGTGGCGGCCGGACGAGCCACCCGAGGACCCGCCGGAGCGCTCGGGCGGGCTCGCACTGGTCGCGCGCAAGCCGTAGGTCCGCGTCCCGCTATTCTCGCGATCACACCGGACTTCGGGGGAGCGCGGATGAGCGAAGAGGACCACGCGAGGCGGGACGTCGATCTCGAGAAGCCCAATGCCGCGCGGGTGTACGACTACATCCTCGGCGGTCAGCTCAACTACGCCGTCGACCGGATGTTCGCCGAGCAGGTGCTGGCCGCGCAGCCGAACGCGCGGGAGCGGGCGCGGCTCAACCGGCAGTGGCTGCGCCGCGCCGTCCGGTTCGGGCTGGACCAGGGCATCCGGCAGTTCCTCGACATCGGCTCGGGCATGCCGACCGTCGGGCACGTGCACGAGGTGGCCCAGGCGGCCGACCCGAAGTCGCGGGTCGTCTACGTCGACAACGAGCCGGTCGCCGTGGCGCACAGCGAGATCGTGCTGGAGGGCAACGAGAACGCCGCGATGGTGCATGCCGACGCCGAGTACCCCGACGAGGTCCTCGAGCACGAGACCACCGAGATGCTGCTGGACCTCGACCAGCCGATGATGGTCGTGATGGCGTTGTTCGTGCACTTCATCCCGGACGAGCGGGACCCCGCCCGGCTGATCGCCGCCTACCGCGACGCGCTCGCGCCCGGCAGCTACCTCGCCCTGTCCTCGGCGACCTACGAGCAGCAGGGCGAAGGCACGTCCCGCGCGGTCGAGATGTACAAGAAGAGCGCCAACCCGGTCACCCCGCGCTCGGCCGACGAGCTGCGGGCGCTGGTCGACGGCTTCGAGATCGTCGACCCGGGCATCGTCTTCATCCCCGAGTGGCGCCCGGACGGCGAACTCCACCCGCGGCCGGCGGAAAGCGGCGGCCTCGCACTGGTGGCACGCAAGAACTAGACGGCGGCAGGCTGCAGCGCGGGGCGCGTCTTCGGGACCAGCGCCGCGAGCAGCACGCCCGTCAGCGCGGCCAGCGCCGCGACCGCGAACGTCGCACGGAAGCCGAACAGGGACGGCACCGGCACGCCGCCGACGCTGATCGTCAGCTGGGCCAGCATCGCCGCCATCACCGCGCTCGACACCGCCGTGCCGACCGAGCGCATCAGGGAGTTCAGGCCGTTCGCCGACGCCGTTTCGGTGACCGGCACCGAGCCCATGATCAGCGCGGGCATTGCCGCGTACGCGATGCCGACGCCGGCGCCGATGACGACCGACGCCGTGATCAGCTCGAGGGCGTTGTCCATCAGCACGATCGCGAACGCGTAGCCCGCCGCGATCACCAGCGCGCCGCTCATCAGCGTCGGGCGCGGGCCGAAGCGCGTGATCAGCCGCGCGGAAACCGGTGACAGCAGCATCATCACCAGGCCGTTCGGGGCCAGGGTGAGGCCGGATTCGACCATCGTCTGGCCCAGCCCGTAGCCGGTCGACGCCGGGGCCTGAAGCAGCTGCGGGAACGACAACGCCATCGCGTACAGCGCGAAGCCGACCATGATCGACGCGAGGTTCGTGAACAGCACCGGGCGGCGGGCGGACACGCGCAGGTCGACCAGCGGGTCGCGGCGGCGCAGCTGGTAGGCGCCCCAGGCGAGCAGGATGACGACGGCCGCCGCGGCCAGGCCGAGCGTCGGCACGCTGGTCCAGCCCCACGTGCCGCCCTTGACCACCGGCAGCAGCAGGCAGAGCAGCCCGGCGGCCAGCCCGAACGCGCCGAAGAAGTCGAACGGCGCCGGCGTGCGCAGCGGCGACTCCGGCACCACGGTGAGAATGAGCAGCGCACAGGCCAGCCCGATCCCGGCGGCGGTCCAGAAGAGCACGTGCCAGTCGGCGTTCTCGGCGACGACGGCCGCGACCGGCAGCCCGACCGCGCCGCCCACCCCGAGCGTCGCGCTCATCAGCGAGATCGCGCCGCCGACGCGTTCGGGCGGCAGCTCGTCGCGCATGATGCTGATGCCGAGCGGGATCACGCCCATCGCGCAGCCCTGCAGGCCGCGTCCGAGGATCTGGAACGCGAGCGCGCTCGTCGTCGCGGAGACGACCGAGCCGGCAATGAGCAGCGCGAGGCTGACGAGGATCATCCGCCGCTTGCCGTAGAGGTCGCCGAGCCGTCCGCTGACCGGCGTGACGACGGACGCCGCCAGCAGCGTCACGGTGACCACCCAGGACGCGTCGGCCGCCGAGGCGTTCAGCAGCCGCGGGAAGACCGGGATCAGCGGCACGACCAGCGTCTGCATGAACGACGCGACGAGCCCGCACGAGGCGAGCACGACGACGAGCGCCCGATCCGTCCGTCCGGACACCGGCACACCCCCAGTGTGTAGTTAGTACGCATCATGCAACTTCATGCACTGTACCGACCGGACGGCCGGTTTCCGCTCGAATGGCGGTCTCGTCACAACCCCTAGACTCGCCGGTATGTCCCGGCTGCGGCGGTACTGGGCCGAGCTCGCGGTCACGGCCGCGGTGCTCGCGGGCACCCTCCTCACGGCACTCGACGACGGCGCCAAGCCGCCGCGGCACGCCGCGCTGGGCTGGGTTCTCACCGCCCTCTGCTGCGCCGCGCTGTTCCTCCGTCGGCGGTATCCGATGGGCGTCGCGGGGTTCGCGCTCGTCTGCTGCGCCGTCTACTACCCGCTGACCGATCCCGACGGCCTCGTCCTGCTGGCCTTCGCCTACGCCCTGTTCAACGCCGCCGCGGCCGGGCGGATCCGCGGGGCGGCGCTGCTCGTCGCCGCCGCGATGGCCGGAGTCGCCGCCGGGGAGATCGGCTCGCGGACCGGGCGGCACGTCGACAACTTCGCCTTCTTCCTCATGACCGGCTGGTTCGTCGCCCTGGTCGCCGGGGGCGCGGTCGCGCACTACCGCGCCGAGGCCGAGCGCACCAAGGAGGCCGAAGCCCGCGCCCGGGCCACCGACGAACGCCTGCGCATCGCCCGCGAGCTGCACGACGTCCTCGGCCACCACCTCGCGCTCATCAACGTCCAGGCGGGCGCCGCGCTGCACCGGCGTGACCCCGGCCAGGCGACCGAGGCACTGGGGGCGATCAAGGACGCCAGCAAGACCGCACTCCAGGAGTTGCGGGCCACGCTCGGCATGCTCCGGCAAGCCGACCGGCCGAGCCTCGCGCGGGTCTCGGAGCTGGCCGAGTCGGTCGGCGCGTCCGGGCTGACCGTGCGCACCGAGATCGACGGCGACGCGCGCGACCTGCCGCCGGAAGTCGAGCACGTGGCCTTCCGCGTCGTGCAGGAAGCGCTGACGAACGTCGCCAAGCACGCCGGCGCGAAGACTGTCGTCGTGCGGCTCGGCTACGGCGACGGCGAGCTGTCCGTGCAGGTCGACGACGACGGCCGCGGCGGCACCGCCCCGCCGGGCAACGGGATCCGCGGGATGGCCGAGCGCGCGCGGGCCCTCGGCGGCGAGGTGACCGCGGCGCCGCGCGCGGGCGGCGGCTACCGGGTGCACGCCCGGCTGCCGGTGCGATGATGGGCCGATGATCCGGGTCCTGCTCGTCGACGACCAGCGGCTCGTCCGCGCCGGCTTCCGGTCCATTTTGGACGGCGAGGACGACATCACGGTCGTTGCCGAGGCCGCCGACGGCCGCGAAGCCCTGCAGGCCGCGCACGAACACCGCCCCGACGTCGTGCTGATGGACATCCGGATGCCCGTCCTCGACGGCCTCACCGCGACCCGGCACCTGCTGGACGACCCCGCCGTGGCCACCAAGGTCGTCATCCTCACGACGTTCGACCTCGACGAGGACGTCTACGGCGCCCTGCGCGCGGGCGCGAGCGGGTTCCTGGTCAAGGACACCGAGCCCGAAGAGCTGATCCACGCCGTGCGCGTGGTCGCCCGCGGCGACGCGCTGCTCGCGCCGTCGATCACGCGGCGGCTGATCTCGGAGTTCGCCTCGCGCGTCAGCCGTCCGGCGCCGTCGCCCGCGCTGGACCGGCTCACCGAGCGCGAACGCGAGGTGCTGACCCTGGTCGCGGCCGGGCTGTCCAACGACGAGATCGCCCGGGAGCTCACCCTGAGCCCCGCGACGGCGAAGACGCACGTCAGCCGCATCATGACCAAGACCGGCGCCCGCGACCGCGCGCAGCTCGTCGTCCTCGCGTACGAGTCCGGTGCGGTGACGCCGCGCTGGCTGACCCCCTGACCCGTACTCCCCCGGTGGTACGGGAACGGCCTTAGGGGACACCGCCGGGAGCACGCGAAGTGTCTTCCCGCGCGCGACGCGGGACAGGGCCTCTCTCGCGAATCCTTGTCCCCCATGGAAACCCTCACTCGTTCCGGCGGCGGGCGGCTCGCGCGCCTGGCCGGCTGGGCACAGCGGCACCGGTGGCTCGCCGTCGCGCTCTGGGCGCTGGTCCTCATCGGCGTCACGCTCGCTTCGCGGCTCGCCGGCAGCGCGTTCCACGACGACAACTCGCTGCCGGGCACCGAATCCCAGCAGGTCGTCGACCTGCTGAAGAACACCGCGCAGTCCGGCGCGAGCGCGCAGATCGTGTTCAAGGACGACCACGGTCTCGCCACGCAGCGCGCGGCCGTCGAAAACACTCTGCGAAATGTCCGATTGCAGCCGCACGTGCGGTCGGTGACCGGGCCGTTCGAGACGCTCTCGCCCGACGGCCGGATCGGCTACGCCACCGTCACGTTCGACGCCGCCGCGACCGATCTCCCGTACGACGACATCGTGAAGTTCGCCGACGCCGCGAAGCAGGCGGGGCCGGTGGAAGTCGCGCTCGCGGGCGACCCGGTCAAGCGGATCTCCGAAAGCGGCGGCCCCGCCGAAGGCGTCGGGCTGCTCGCCGCGCTGGTCATCCTCGTGTTCCTGTTCCGCTCGCTGCTCGCGGCCGGCCTGCCGGTCATCACCGCGGTGTTCGCCGTCGGCAGCACGCTCGGCGTGATCACCGTCGTCTCGCACTACGTCGACATCGCGAGCTACACCTCGCCGCTGATGATGCTCGTCGGGTTCGGCGTCGGCGTCGACTACGCGCTGCTGATCTTTTCCCGCTACCGCACCGAAATCCTCGACGGGCTCGACCGGGACGCGGCCGCCCGCCGCGCGCTCGACACCGCGGGCCGGTCGGTCCTGTTCGCCGGGACGACGGTGATCATCGCCCTGCTCGGCCTGCTCGCGCTCGGCCTCGGCGGGCTGCGCGGGGTCGCGCTGTCGGTCGCGCTGACCGTCCTGATGACGATGCTCGCGTCGGTGACACTGCTCCCGGCGCTGCTGTCGCTGTTCGGCAGGCGCCTGGAACGCGGCATCCGGCGGCACGCCGTCCGGCGGGAGCACGGCAGGGCGTGGCGACGGCTCGCCGACGGCGTCCAGCGGCGGCCCGCGGCCCCGCTGGCGATCGGCCTGCTCGTCCTCGTCGGGCTGTCCGTTCCGGCGCTGGGCCTGCGGCTCGGGTTCGCCGACGCGGGCACCGACCCCGCCGGCTCGACCACGCGCCGGGCGTACGACCTGCTGGCCGAGGGCTTCGGGCCCGGCTTCAGCGGGCCGCTCGCGATCGTCACCGAGAACGGCAGCACCGCCGCGGTGCAGCAGGCGCTGGCGTCGACACCGGGGATCGCCCGGGTGCTGCCGCCGACGGGCCCGGTCGTGCTGGCCTTCCCGGCGACGTCACCGCAGGACGAAGCGACGGCCGAGCTGGTGACGCGGCTGCGGACCGAGGTCCTCCCGGCCCTGCCCGGGCACCACCTCGTCGGCGGCCCGGTCGCGGCCGCGACGGACTTCGCGGACGCCGTCGCCGACCGGCTGCCGCTGTTCGTGCTGGTCGTCGTCGGGTTGTCCGCGCTGCTGCTCATGGTGGTGTTCCGGTCGGTGCTGATCCCGCTCAAGGCGGCACTGCTGAACCTGCTGAGCATCGGCGCCTCGCTCGGCGTGATGACGCTGGTGTTCGGCGACGGCCTGTTCGGCGCGCAGCCCGGCCCGATCGAGGCGTTCGTGCCGGTGATGATCTTCGCGATCGTGTTCGGGCTGTCGATGGACTACGAGGTGTTCCTGGTGTCGCGGATGCACGAGGAGTGGCGGCGCACCGGCGACGCACGCCTGGCCGTCCGCGAAGGGCTCGCGGCCACCGGCGGCGTGATCACCGCGGCGGGCGCGATCATGGTCCTGGTGTTCGGCGCGTTCCTGCTCGACCCGTCCCGGATGCTCGGGCAGTTCGGGCTCGGCCTGGCGGTCGCGGTGCTGCTGGACGCGCTGGTGATCCGCTGCCTGGTCGTCCCGGCGATCATGCGCCTGCTCGGGGCCAGGGCCTGGTGGCTGCCACGATGGCTGGACCGGCGGCTGCCGCACGTCGCGCTGGAGCCCTAGGACCGCAGTCGCTGCGCGACGGTGTTCGCGAGCTGCCGGGCCGGTTCGCACAACCGGTCCGGCTGCGCGTCGCTGTTCTCCACGTCGACGATCACCAGCTCGTCCGTGTTGACGTGCTTCTCGTCGGGATAGGTGCGGTAGACGATCGCGACGGCGCAGCTGGTGCGGCTGCGGATCGCCGGTTGCAGCCGCGCTCCGAAGCCGGGCAGCGCGAGAGGGGTGCCCTCCAGGTCCTCGGCCTCGGTCCGGTCGAAGATCACCTTCACGACCCCGGGCCGGTCGGTGTAGTCCCAGCGGCAGTTCCAGTTCGTGAGGGACGGCGTCTGCTGCACCGGGCCGTCGCCGAGGACTCCCTTGACCGTCCCGGGATCCAGCAGCGGGCACGCCTGTTCGGCCGCGAGGGATCCGGGAGCGAGCTCGCGCCGCTTGATCTGGTGATCCTGCAGCCGCGACAGCGCACTCGCCAGGACGGCCTCGGCCATCCCGCAGAGGTCGACCTTCTCGTCGCCGTCCTGGTCGGCCTGGACGACGACCTGGGCGTCGTCGGGCAGCAGCAGGGTGCGGCTGCAGCGGTCCGGTTCGGCGGGCGGGCGCTGGATGCCGATCTCGCCGTCCTGCTGCACCGGCAGCCCTGGCTCGTCGGCGTCCGAGGCCAGCTGCACCCGGACGTCCACGACGTCCCGGGGATCGCTCGCGAGGCGGACCAGGGCGTCGCAGCGGTCGAAGTTGCCGTAGTGGTCCGTCGCCTCCACCAGGCCGTAGTGGCTGAGCGCCTCGGCGTAGGTCAGCGCGCACGGGTCCACGGTCCGCGGGTCGCCGAGGAACGTTTCGGCGCGGGCATCGAAGACCAGCTTCACCCCCACCGCGGCCACCGCGGCAACCACCGTCGCGGCCACCGCGATCCGCCACCGTTTCCGGGCGGCACGCCGGGCGGCGGGCGGATAGGGATCGTCGGGCCGGGCGATCCACGCCGCCTCCCGGGTCTCTTTCACCTTGACCTTGACCCGCCGGTAGGTGGTGGCGTTCGCGTCCGCGCTCTGCCTGACCACTTCTTCGAAGAACCACGCGGAACAGATCAGGGCGAGCACGCCATCCGATTCGGCGAGTGCCTTCTTCAGCACGCCGGCATCGAGCAGCCGGAACGCCTTGATGATCGCCGGTGCCGCGACGCCGTGTTCGTCGTAGGCGATTTCCCCGGCGTGCAACGCCACCCGGACGCGCATCCGCGCGTGTTCCGGATGCCGGTCGTTGTGGGCCCGGACCGCCGCCGCCAGTGCCTCGGGAAACCGTTCCACGAAAGCGGATTTGGGAACGTCGGCCGGTACCAGGACGAAGAGGCCGTCACCCCCGTCGTCGAGCCGCGAGTCCGCCCAGGGCAGCCCGCAGCCGAGAAAAGCCGTCTCCAACGCCCCGTAGAGGCCTTTCCGCAGCGCGAGGAGGTCCTGGGTCGTCCTGTTCTTGTCGCCGTACTTCTCGACGTCGACCAGGAAGATCGTCCGGTGCACGGGCAAATCCATCCGCAGCACCGTACTCGCGCGGGCACATTGCCCGATCGGGTGAAGGCCACCTTGAGGAACTTGAAGCTCCTCAAGGTGGCCTTCGCGAACCGGCGGGCTATTCGTAGATCTCGCCCTTGGCGGCCTTCTCCACCAGCGAAGCGGGCGGCTCGAAGTGGTCGCCGTAGCGGGCGGCCAGCTCGCGGGCCCGGTCGACGAAGCCCTGCAGGCCGCCCTCGTACTGGTTGATGTACTGGATGACGCCGCCGGTCCAGGCCGGGAAGCCGATGCCGAAGATCGAGCCGATGTTGGCGTCGGCCACCGACTTCAGCACGCCCTCGTCGAAGCACTTGACCGTCTCGAGTGCCTCGGCGAACAGCATGCGCTCCTTGAGGTCCTCGAACGGCACCTGCGCCGAACCGGACTTGAACGCGTCACGCAGGCCCGGCCACAGGCCGAGGCGCTTGCCGTCTTCGTCGTAGTCGTAGAAGCCCGCGCCCGAGGACCGGCCCTTGCGGTCGAACTCCTCGACCATCCGGTCGATGACCGCCTCGGAAGCGTGCGCCTTCCACGTGCCGCCCGCGGCCTCGATCGCCTCGCGGGTCTCCTGCCGGATCTTGCGCGGCAGGGTCAGCGTCAGCTCGTCCATCAGCTGCAGCGGCGGCGCCGGGTACCCGGCCTGGGCACCGGCCTGCTCGATCGACGCCGGCTCGACGCCCTCGCCCAGCGCGGCGACGGCCTCGTTGAGGAACGTGCCGATCACGCGCGAGGTGAAGAAGCCGCGGCTGTCGTTGACGACGATCGGGGTCTTCTTGATCTGCAGCGTGTAGTCGAAGACCTTGGCCAGCGTGGCGGGCGAGGTCTTCTCCCCGCAGATGATCTCGACCAGCGGCATCTTGTCCACCGGCGAGAAGAAGTGGATCCCGATGAAGTCCTCCTGCCGCCGCACGCCCTCGGCGAGCGTGGTGATCGGCAGGGTCGAGGTGTTGGAGCCCAGCACCGCGTCGGCGTTGACGACGTTCTCGATCTCGCCGAACACCTTGTGCTTCAGCTCGACGCTCTCGAAGACGGCCTCGATGACGAAGTCGACGCCCGCGAAGTCGGCCGGGTCGGCGGTCGGCTTGATCCTGGCCAGCAGCGCGTCCGACTTCTCCTGCGTCGTCTTGCCGCGCGAGAGGGCCTTCTGCTCCAGCTTGACCGCGTAGCCCTTGCCCTTCTCGGCCGCCTCCTGCGAGACGTCCTTCAGGACGACGTCGATGCCCGCCTTCGCCGAGACGTACGCGATCGCCGCGCCCATCATCCCGGCGCCGAGCACACCCACCTTGCGAGCGGTGTACTTCTCGAAGCCGTCCGGCCGCGAGCCGCCGGAGTTGATGGTCTGCAGGTCGAAGAAGAACGCCTTCGTCATGTTCTTCGAGACCTGGCCGGTGGCGAGGTGGACGAAGTAGCGCGTCTCGATCTGGATCGCGGTGTCGAAGTCGACCTGCGCGCCCTCGATCGCGGCGGCCAGGATCGCCCGCGGCGCCGGCATGTTCGCGCCCTTGATCTGCTTGCGCAGGTTCGCCGGGAACGCCGGCAGGTTGGCCGCGAAGCTCGGGTTCGACGGGGTGCCGCCCGGGATCTTGTAACCCTTGACGTCCCACGGCTGCACGCCGCCTTCGGGGTTGGCCTTGATCCACGCCTTCGCGGCGGGGACCAGCTCCTCGACGGTGTCGACGACCTCGTGCACCAGGCCCAGCTCGAGCGCCTTGCGCGGGCGGTGCCGCTGGCCCTGCAGCAGGACGTTCAGCAGCGCGCTCTGGATGCCGAGCAGGCGCACGGTCCGTACCACGCCACCGCCGCCGGGCAGCAGGCCCAGCGTCACCTCGGGCAGGCCGATCTGGCTGCCCTTCACGTCGGCGGCGATGCGGTGGTGCGTCGCCAGCGCGATCTCCAGGCCACCGCCGAGCGCGGCGCCGTTGATCGCCGCGACGACCGGCTTGCCGAGCTGCTCGATGCGGCGCATCTGGCCCTTCATCAGTGCGCTGCCCTCGGTCAGCTCGGCCGCGTGCTCGGGCTTGGCCTGGATGAGGTCGTTCAGGTCGCCACCGGCGAAGAACGTCTTCTTCGCCGACGTGATGACGACGCCGGTGATGTCGTCCTTCTCCGCTTCGAGGCGGTCGACGGTGACGCCGAGCGACTCGCGGAAGGCGGCGTTCATCGTGTTCGCCGACTGGTCCGGGTCGTCCAGGGTCAGCGTGACGATGCCGTCTTCGTCCCGCTCCCAGCGGATGGTCTTGCTCTCAGCCACGTTTTGGTTAGACACAGTGGTCCTCACACCCGCTCGATGATGGTCGCGACGCCCATGCCGCCGCCGATGCACAGGGTCACCAGCGCGCGGCGCGCCTGGCGGCGTTCCAGCTCGTCGACCACCGTGCCGACCAGCATCGCGCCGGTGGCGCCCAGCGGGTGGCCCATGGCGATCGCGCCGCCGTTGACGTTGACCTTCTCCTCGTCGAGGTGCAGGTCCTTGATCCACTTGAGCACGACCGAGGCGAACGCCTCGTTGAGCTCCCACAGGTCGATGTCCTCGGGCTTGAGGCCCGCGGCCTTCAGCACCTTCTCGGTGGCCGGCGTGGGGCCGGTGAGCATGATCGTCGGCTCGGAGCCGATCGACGCGGTCGCCACGATCCGGGCGCGCGGGGTCAGCCCGAAGGTCTTGCCGACCTGCTCGGAGCCGACCAGCACCAGCGCGGCGCCGTCGACGATGCCGGAGGAGTTGCCGCCGGTGTGGACGTGGTCGATCTTCTCGACGTAGTGGTACTTCTGCAGCGCCACGGCGTCGAAGCCGCCCATGTCGCCGATGGTCGTGAAGGCGGGCTTCAGCTTCGCGAGGCCCTCGACCGTGGTGCCGGGACGGCGGTGCTCGTCGTGGTCGAGGATGGTGACGCCGTTGATGTCCTTGACCGGCACGACCGACTTCGCGAAGTAGCCGCCGGACCAGGCCGCCTCGGCGCGTTCCTGCGAGCGGACGGCCCAGCGGTCGACGTCCTCGCGGGAGAAGCCCTCGATGGTCGCGATCAGGTCGGCGCCGATGCCCTGGGGGACGATGTAGTTGTCGTAGGCGGTGGCCGGGTCCATGAACAGCGCGCCGCCGTCGGAGCCCATCGGCACCCGCGACATCGACTCGACGCCGCCGGCGATGACCAGGTTGTCCCAGCCGGAGCGGACCTTCTGCGCGGCGGTGTTGGTGGCTTCGAGGCCGGAGGCGCAGAAGCGGTTGAGCTGCACGCCGGCGACGGTCTCGGGCAGGCCCGCGTTGAGCGCGGCGGTGCGCGCGATGACCGCGCCCTGCTCGCCGACCGGCGAGACGACGCCGAGCACGATGTCGTCGATCGCGGCGGGGTCGAGGTTCGGGTGGCGGACCTTCAGCTCGTTGATCAGGCCGACCACCAGGTCGACCGGCTTGGTGCCGTGCAGGGCACCGCCCTTGTTCTTGCCGCGAGGCGTGCGGATCGCCTCGTAGATGTAGGCCTCGCTACTCACTGAACAACTCCTCGCGAGCGTGTCGGACGTCGTCGTACCGTGACCGATGATACCGGCCAGTAGGGCTAATGCCCATTAACTTATCCCCGGATAACCCCATGGTGTCAATGGGTTGCAGGTATGCCATCAGCCGCTATCGTTCACTCACCATGACCGACGTCGAACGCAGCGCGCGACCGCGTGACCGCAAGGCCCAGCTGGCCGCGGTCGCCGCGGAGCTGTTCCGCGCCCGCGGCTTCCCCGGCGTCGGCATCAAGGACATCGCGGACGCGGCGGGCGTGACCGGCCCGGCGCTGTACCGCCACTTCGCGGACAAGCAGGCGATCCTGGCGTATGTCGTCCTGACCGGCTTCGAGGAGATGGAGACGGCGACGGCGGAGGCGCTGTCGGACGCCGTTCCACCCGCCGGCCGGCTGGAATCCCTGCTCACGCGGCTGGCGACCCAGGCCGTCGAACGCCGGGAGATCGCGGCGCTCTGGCGCTGGGAAGGGCGTCACCTGGCCAAGGAGGACCAGCGGGAGATCGCCCGCCGCTCGACGCTGACGCTGACGGCGTGGGCGAAGGCCCTGCAGGTCCAGCGCCCGGAGCTGCCCGCGGAGGACGCCGAGCTGCTCTGCTGGGCGGCACTGTCGGTGTTCGGCAGCGTGTCGGTCCACCACACGTCGGTGGCCCGCCGCCGGTTCGCCGCCCTGCTGGTCGAGCTGGCGATGGGTGTGCTCAACGCCACACTCCCGGCGCCGTCTTCCACGCCATCGCCCCCACCAGCGGGCCTGGGAACCCCGTCCCGCCGCGAGCAGGTCCTGGCGGCGGCCACGCAGCTGTTCGCCCAGCGCGGCTTCCACGACGTGAGCATGGAGGACATCGGCGCGGCGGCGGGCATCGCGGGCCCGAGCGTCTACCGCCACTTCCCGAGCAAGGCGGCCCTGATGGTGGCCATCGGCCACCGCGCGGCGGACAGATTGGCCCTGGCGGCCGAGCGGGCCCTGCAGGCCCCGGACGAGCACGCGGCCCTGCGCCGCCTGGCGGCGTCGTACGTCGACACGATCCTGCACACCCCGGAACTGCTGGTGTCGTTCTCGGCCGACCGCGTGACGATGCCGGACCGCGACAAGGCGGACCTGCTGCGGGTACAACGGGATTACGTGGCCCAGTGGGTGACACTGCTGACGTCGGCGCGGCCTTCACTGCCACCGCGGGAAGCGAAGATCACCGTCCACGCGGCGCTGACCATCGCGAACGACCTGTCCCGGACGCGCCGCGTGGCCGCAAGGCCGAACTTCGCGGCGGAACTGACGACCCTGCTGCACACGGTGCTCGGCGTCGCCTGAACGAGCAGCGGGAAATGACAGTCCAGCCGAATGTCCGGCTCGGCGGCGTTTCCACTTCGCGAACTGCACCCGCGCGGACATCGAACAGGGGTACGATGGGCAGCCTGCTCGCGAACACGAGTGCTACCAGGGGAAACCCGGTGCGTCGGGCAGGCCCGAACGGGCGAGACGCAGCCGTGCTAGCTTACGTCGCCTCCAACGGCACTTCGAGACGAGAAGAACGAGGAGAATCATCGTCATGCGATCGCCGGGAGGCGAGCAACCGGGGATCCAATCAGAACTCCTCGACCTGAGTGCCGTTTCGCTGTCGGAGCTGCGGAAACTCGACCCCGCCGTACTCCGTCGTTCGATTCGCCACGCGGCGGACCGGACCACCCACATTCCGGTGACCGCGAGTGGCAGCGGCGGCGGCGGCGCCAAGCGCGTCGACTGAAGCCGCTTCGGAGGGCTCGTCGTGCACACGAAGGACCGTTCAGTGTCCCATCCGGACCTGCACTCGATTTCCTGGGACACCTTCGACCGGCTGGCAGCCGGTGGTGGTGGGGTGAGCGCGGTCGGGCTGCTCCGTACCGCCGACCGAAGCCGGAGGCTGCTCCTGCTGGCCGGCCTCGTGGACCTGGCGAAGGCCGACGAAGACGTGACCGGCCCGCTCTTCCCCGCCGAGGAGCCCTGGGAGCTTCTGGTCCGCGCACAGGAAGCCGAGCCCAGCGCACTGGAGCGGATCCTCACCCACCCGTACACCGGCAGCTGGGCGGGCTACACGACCCGGTTGATCGAGCGCGGATTGCCGGGGGAATGCCCGCTCTGGGTCCACTACGGCTATTTCCACACCCTCGCCGCCGTGGCGGCGATCCACGCGGGCCTGGAGTTCACGATCCGGGTTCCGGTCTGGAACGACACCGTGGTGCTGCCGACCCTGGGCGCGGCTCACCTGGACGAGGGCGGGGGCTTCGCGACCGCCGAGGTGCGGGGAGCGGCCGGCACCTTCACGATCAACGGCCGCCGCTCCCGGGTGGCGCCCGGTGCCCCGGACTGGACCCCGCTTCGCGACTTCCGGTTCGAAGCCGGCGGCCAGGTCCTGCACCTGCGGCTCGACGACCTCGACCCCCACCGCGGCCTCTTCCACCCGATTCCCCCGGATCGGCTCACGGACACCGAAGCGGCGCACTGGCAGGGCCTGCTCGGCGAGGCCTGGCAGCTGATCGTCGAGCACCTGCCCGAGTACGCCGAGGTCCTCCCCTCGGGCCTGACGTCCATCGTGCCGGAACCGGCCGTCCCGTTCCGGCTTCCCAGCGCATCCACGGGAGAAGCCTTCGGCAGTGCGGTCATCGCGGAGCCGGTGGCCGAGGACCCCGCCACCCTCGCTGCGGCACTGGTGCACGAATTCCAGCACATCCGGCTCGGTGGGCTCCTGCAGCTGGTCCCGCTGCACGACGACGACCGCACCGAGCGGCTCTACGCGCCGTGGCGGGAAGACCCGCGTCCGCTGGGCGGCCTGGTCCACGGGGTTTACGCGTTCTTCGGGGTTTCGGCCTTCTGGCGGGCGCTGTCGCGGGCACAACCCCAGAACCGGCTGGCCGCGTTCGAGTTCGCCCACTGGCGCGCCCAGACCTGGCAGACCCTCGAGACGATCCGGGACGATGCCGCGCTGACCGGCGAGGGCCGCCGGTTCCTGGCCGGACTCGCCACCGTGTTCGGTCCGTGGCAAGCGGAACCTGCCGTCCCCGAAGCGGCGCACTGGGCGGACACGCTGGCTGCCGACCACCTGGCAGGCTGGCGGCTCCGCCACCTCCGCCCCGCCCGCGAGCCGGCCGTCGACCTCGCCAAAGCCTGGCTGCACGGCGAGAGGTGCCCGCAGGGGGTACCGGAAGGCAGACTCGACACCGTTTCGGACGGGGAATGGGCCAACGCCCGTGCCGACCTGATCCGGATCCGCTTCGGACCGGACGGCGAAACCAGGCTGCCGCGGTCGTGGTTCCGCGTGCCGGGCGCGCTGGAGGCCGACTACCGGCTGGTCGCCGGCCTGACCGACGAAGCACGGACCGGCTACCGGGCCGTGCTCGAACAGGATCCGGATCATGCCGAGGCGCTGATCGGCCTCGGCCTTTCGCTACCCGACGGCCCGGCCAGACGGGCGCTGCTCGGCGTGCCGCACCTGGTTCGCGCGGTGCACCGGGTTCTCCGCGAGGCGGGGAACACTCCGGCGGTCGACGTGCTGGCCGGCTGGATCGGCTCGGCAACGGACTGACCGGGCTACAAGGGCGTCGGGTCGATGTCGCACTCCGCCCGCACCGCGGCCTCCGCCGCCGTGATCGCGGGGTGTCCGGCCCGCAGGACCCGGGCGGCCGCGACGAGCACTTCCCCGTGCTGGCTCACCGCTTCACGGACCCGGCCGAGCCGGGCGAGGTCCAGTGCCCGGTTGAGCCGGGCCGCGAGCGTCGTGGGGTGGCTCTCGGACAGCACCCGGCGCAACCGCGCCAGCGTCTCCGTGTTCATCCTCAGTGACCGCGGGACGTCGCCCAGCGCAAACCAGTCGTTCGCCGTGTTGATCGCACAGGCCAGCACGTGCGGGTGGGCCGGTCCCAGCCGGTCACGCAGCCCGGTCAGCGCGCGCTCGTCCCGCACCAGCGCGCTCCGCGGATCACCGAGCAGGCGCAGGGTGACCCCGATGTCGGCTTCGACGGTCAGCGTGTGCGGGTGCCGGTCGCCGAGACTGCCCCGGTACAGCGACAGTGCCTGCTTACCCAGCTCCAGCGACGCGGTCAGTTCACCGGCGTTGCGCAGGTCGATCGAATGGGCGAGCGCGCAGGCCATCGCATTGGGATGTTCCGGCCCGTACTTGTGCCGGAACCGCTCCAGCGCGCTGCCGGACAGGTTGAGAGCAGCTTCGTGGTAGCCGTCTTTGCGCTGTGCCACGGCGAGGTGGTAGTCACGGCGGATGACGCCGTCGGTACCCGAACCGAACAGGCCGCGGATCCTCGCCACGACCTTTTCCTGCTCGATCCGCGCCCACGAGTAGTCACCGAGTTCGCGGCGGCAGATGATCATGATGTTGAGGGTGCTGATGGTCTTCCAGTTGTCGTAGCCGAAGATCTCGGACCTGCGCTCGTAGGTGTCCTCGCTGAGTCGGCGGGCCTCTTCGTAGTCCCCGGCGAGCAGCAGCGCGACGACCAGGTCGTGCGCGGCTTCGAGCGCGGTCGGGTCGTCGTCTCCGAACAGCGAGCGGACCTTCTCGTACGTTTGCCGGTTGAGGTCACGCGCGGCGAAGAAATCACCGTTGGCCTTCAGCCCGACCGCGACGAGGACCTCCGCCCCGAGCGCTTTTTCGGACTCCGGCCCCATGGTTTCCCGGTACAGCCGCAGCGTCCGCCTACTGACCTCCGACGAGGCCTCGTACCGGCCGAGCACCCAGAGCACGAACCCGAGTTGTTCCGAAGCGGCCAGCGTCTGCTCGTCCCCGGCCCCGTGCCGCTCGGTCCAGGCAGCCACGACCTCCTGGGCCAGTGCGAGTGCGCCGAGGTGGTCGCCGGAGAAGTACAGGAACTTGATCAGGTTGATCAGCAGCCGCCGGGCCCACGAGTCGTCGCAGTCGATGAGCCCGGCGTGCCGGAAATGCGGCAGCACCTTCTGGTACTGCGGCCACTGCCGGGTGCTCTGTGGGTCGTCCGGATCGAGGTTGGCGAGCAGGAGGTGCGCGCCGTGCTGCATTTCCGTCCGGACCGCGTCGCTCATCCGGGCCCGGAGCACCAGCTGCGCCAGCCGGTGCAGGAGCAGGGTGCCGCTGCGGTGGTCCAGCTTCGCCAGCCGGCACCGGTGGATGTCCCGGAACACCCGGTCCAGCAGCACGGGATTGCGCATCGCGGTATCCAGCTCGGGAGCGATCGACACGCCTCGCACGCCGGCGAACAAGGTGCGGGAGATCGGTTCGGCGGCGAAGAACGCGCACACCTGGAGCAGCTGGTGCGCGGCCGGGTTGCGCGTCGCAAGCCCGTCGAAGGACACGTTCCACGCCGCCGCCACGCAGATCTCGTAATCGGATGCCGACGGCGCCGTCACGAGGACTTCGGCCACCTTCTCGTCGAACAGGCGCGTGTACTCGGCCACCGGGATACCGGTCTCGGCACGCCACGCCGCCGCCTGGGCCAGCGCGATCGGCAGGTCGCCCAGTTTCTCCGCCAGGGCATCGGCGTCCGGGACGGCCAGCGCGGCGTCCCGGCGGCGCAGAACCTCGATGCTCTCCGCCCGGGCGAACCGGCCGACGGTGATCGGCTCCGCCGGGAAGGAGCCGAGGTCGGCGTCCCGCGACGTGACCAATATCCGCCCCGGTCCGTCGACCGGCAGGAACGGCTGCAGCAGGTCTGGCTGCTCGGCCGCGTCGAAGACGAGCAGCCAGCGGCGGTACGGCTTGCCGGCCCGGAGCGCGGCCAGGACCGCGGGCACCGCGGTGACGATCTCTTCCGAGCCCGGCAGCCGCAGTTGCCGCGCGAGTTCGGTCAGCGACGCCCGGATCTGGCTCTCCTGAGGTGCGCTGATCCACCACACGAGATCGAGGTCGTGGAGCCGCCGGTAGATGTACTCGACCGCGATCTGCGTCTTGCCGAGTCCGCCGGGCCCGTGCAGGACCGCACAGCCCGCGGACTCCAGCGCCGCACCGAGGCGGTCCAGCAGTTCACGGCGGCCGACGAACTCCGGGTTGCGGGCGGGAACCGCACCCCAGACGACCGGGGCGTCGGTGGTGATCCGCCGGATCCGGCGCAGCGAGGTGGCCGCCTCTTCGCGCACGTCCGCGACGAGTTCGTCCGGGACCCCTGGTCCGGCCGTCACCGCCGGGCGTGCTCCGTCCGCGCCTTCGCCCGCCACAGTGGTGTCGTCCGCGGCTTCCGCCGCGGCGAGTTCACGTTCGCGTTCCCCGAGCCGCTCGGCACGCCACGCATACGGGCCTGAAAGCGCACGCATGACGACCCGCTCGAGAGAGATGTCCGCGGCCTCGTCGGGCAGGACCGCGCGCTCGGGGTCGGCCAGCGCGTCGGTGATCTTCAGCAGCACCGGATGCTGTTCCCCGAACCGCTGCCCGGTCAGGGAAACCACCTGGACGGTGTCCGCTCGCCGGCCGGCCGCGAGGAGGGCTTCGCGAATCGGCAGCGGGAAGTCGAAAGAGGCGTCTTCGCCGCCGGAGTTTCCCGCGACGGGCGTACCGAGGAGCCCGCTCGTGAGTACCTCGGCGAGGTGCGAACTGTCGGCTTCGGGCACCAGCTGCGTCTGGACGAACCGCGCGATCGGAAGGCTGACCGGTACCGCGGCCAGCAGTGTCGCCAGCCGGAGCGCCGGCGGCGTCGCGGCACCGAGGAAGCGCCGGACGCGTTCCTGCGACGTCAGCGGTGAAGCGGGCTCCTCGTCGTCCCCTTCTTCGGGCATCGGCTGGTCACGCGCAAGCAGGACCGTTCCCGGTACCGCCTCACCGACCAGGCGCGAGATGAACCCGACCCACCACCCGAACCAGCGGCCGTCCAGCTCGAGGATCGGGACCGGGACCGCGCCGGTGACCGTCTTTTCCGGATCTGCCATCGTCATCCACGCGTCCGGCAGGTCGAACCCGTAGCGGCGGTTCGGCTGGAACGGCCCCGGCGAGGTCAGCAGGGCGCGGTGCAGCGGGATGCCGGTCTTCTTCCACAGGTGCTGGGGCAGCAGGTGCACCAGAGCGACCGGCATCCGCCTGCTCCATTGAGCGAGCAGCGGTGACACGAGGTCGCGACGCCACGCCTCGGCGACCCCGTCGGTCAGAACGAGCATCAGCCGGCCGCCGTACCAGTCCAGGAGCTCCGCCACACTGTGCTCAGGCGCGTCCGGAGTACCGCCGCGCAACACCGGTGCGAGCGATCCGTCCGTTGCCCTTGCCTCGGTCTCCAGATACCGGATCCGGACCGTCCGGAACGCCCCGAGCTGCTGCACCAACCTCAGGAACGCCGTCACTTCCGTGCGCCACAAGGCCATCGAGGCCCCGGCGTCGACGACCACGGTCAGATCCAGGACGCGGGTCGTCGGCGCGGGCTGCAGCAGCGGCACCCACAGGCCGGTCTCGGCCGCTCGCTCGGCGGTCAGCTCCTCGTCCAGCTCGAGGTCGTCATCCTCGAGCTGCGACGGACGCAGCTGTTTCAGCGGCCGCAGAGCACGCAGGATGTCCGGCTCTCCGCGCATCCCGGGAGACTTCGAGACCCGGGCGTTTCCAGGCTCGGCCTCTCCTCGCCCGGCGACGTCTCGCCGCCGGGTCCAGGTGCGCGGAGGACGCTGCTGCCCGGCGACCGGCTCAGGTCCGGTGACAGCCTGCGGTGCAGCCTCGCCCTCCGGCCGGTGTGGCGGCGCCTCCGGTGGTTCCGGCTCCCGCGGGTGCGCCTGCGGTTCCGGCTCGCCGGGCTCGCCGGACGGCCGCGCCGCCGGCGGCCCCAGCATCGCCGCCAGCCAGACCGCGTCGGCGACCTCCCGCCACGACAGTGGTTCGTCCCCGTCCGGGCGACCGGCCCGCTCGTCCGCCATCTCACGGAACCACCGAGTTCAACTGGCGCCACAACGCGTCCACCAGACGCGGCCACGATTTGCCCGCTTCGCGATAGGCACCCGATGTCGCCAGGAAGATCGCCTCGAGAAGCTTGTCGACCGGCAGGCCACCGTATGCCTCACTGCGGCTGAGGAACTCCACGATGATGCGTGACCGGTGGACATCGTCCGGGTCGAGTGCATGGGCGGCCACCATGGCCGCGAGCTGGTCGATGTCCGGGTCCTTGGTTTCGAAGCGCAGGCACCGGCGCAGGAAAGCAGGCGGAAAGTCGCGGTCACCGTTGCTGGTGATCACGACGACGGGGAACGCGGCGCAGCGCACCCGGCCGTCCACCACGGTGGCCGTCCCGTCGGGATCGGCCGTGAAGACCTCGACTTCCCTGGTGCGGCTGCGCATCCGCGCCAGTTCGGGGATCAGGAACTCGCCGTCCTCGAACAGGCTGAGCAGATCGTTGGGCAGGTCGGCCTCGCTCTTGTCCAGCTCGTCGATCAACAGCACCCGCGGCCGCCTGCGGGGCAGGAAGACCGTGCCGAGCTCTCCGAGCCGGAGATAGTCCCCGATCGGTGGCTCCTCCGCCGAGTCCGGCCGCGCGCCGACCGCCTGGGCGCGGCCGATCGCGTCATAGTGGTACAGCCCGCCCTTGAGCGTGGTGCGGGAGGTGATCGGCCACCGCAGTACCCGGCCCAGCCCCAGCTCGCGCGCAATCCGGTACGCCAGGCTGGATTTCCCGCTGCCCGGACGGCCGGTCACCAGGAGTGGACGGCGCAGGTACAGGGCGGCGTTGACCATGTCGACCTCGTGCTCGTCGACGTGCCGGACGGCCAGCCGGTGCTCGGCCCCGAGCCGGCGGTCCGTTTCACCCTCGTCCGGCGGGACGACCTCCTCATCGGGCGGCACGCCGGCGAAGACCCGCCACGGTGGTGGCGGCGGCAGCCGGTCGGCGAGCGAACCGTCGTCGGGTGGCCGGCCGGTACCGCGGTAGATCCACCAGTCCGGCGGCGGCTCAGGACGCTTTTCCTCGTTCATCCGAATCCTCCCGTGTCGCGTCCGGCAGGCAGGGGCCATCGTCCAGAAAGATCAATCTGGTGGGGTCGTCCCACAGGATCACCAGATCGCGGGCGATCCGGAGATCCACGGGGACGGTCACATCGCTGAACGCCGCGCGCCGGGAGTCCTGGGTGCGGGCCGGGAGATCGCCGAGCCCGCCGCTGCCGATGATCCAGGCGACGACCTCCCGCATCACCTCGGCGGGCGCGTCCGGATGCCAGAGCAGGACGGGGATCCCCGTCCGCAAACCGGTCGCCAGCTCGTCTTCGCCGGGACGTGGCCGGGTCGGCGGTGGCCCGGCGAGAACCATGACCAGCCATCGCCCGTCGCTGAGTATCGCGTCGAGCCGATGGCGCTCCGCGGTGTCCTGTGGACGGCAGAAGTACACCCGTTCGACCGTCGGATTGCCGAGCATCGCCTCCCAGCGGATTCGCCACGCGCGATGCCACTGCCGCGAGAACATCCGCTCCAGGGAACGGATGACGATCGGGTAGTCGAGGAACAACGGCCGGGGGTCTCCGGTCTCGTGTTCCTTGCACCACCGGTGCACGGGAAGGTTGACGAGCGCCCGCGGCAGGACGAACTCCAGTGCCACTTCCTCACGGTATTCCGACCAGGCGCGTTCGGCGTCGACGATCAGGCGGTCGACATGGTGTTCGAGCTCGTCCCCGCGGATGGTGGCGATCCCGCCGCGGGCAGGCGGCCACTCCTGCGGATCTTCCTGCCGCCAATGGGAAACGAAGTGCCGGTCGGGATCGATCCCGTCCACCTCCACCATGATCACCAGGTGCAGGCGCAGGCGGCCGCCGCCGCGGTCCCGTTCCACGCGCAGCTCCCGCAGCCGCTCCTCGCCCTGTACCCGGCGGGCCTGGCAGGTGTTCCACTTCCGCAGCTCGTCGCCGAGCGGTTGCGCGCACTCGGCGGCCACGAGCTCGACGAAGGCCAAGGCGGGCGGCAGCCCGTGCGAGGGCGTGTTGAGCTCGGTCAGCAGGCAGAACGCTGCCCAGGCATCGCCCGGCTCACCGGGCGGGCAGGCCGCCGGGCTCGCCGCCCGCCGGAAGAGCGCACCCAGCCGAGGCGGGGTGGAACCGGCCAGAACGGACCGCAGCCAGAGCAGTTCGGAATCCGGCAGGAGGTCGTGCATCCGCGGTTCGTCCACGAGCCGGTGCAGGCGCTCGGATTCCGGGGAACCCGGCCGCAGCATGCGGACGGCGCGGTCGAGTGCCTGCATTCCCCCGTCCGCCTTGGCGCAGGCGTTGACGACGTCGATCAGCTGGTCCCGCCCGGTCGCGTGTTCGGAAAGGGCCAGCGGGAAACCGAGGTTGTCGTGGATCAGGTCCACCATCAGCGACCGGCTCGGCCGGTCGGTGGCCAGCCCGGCGTCGGCGAGCACGTTGACGATCGCCTCCCGGACCGCCACGCGAACCGTCGACGTGAGGTGCAGCTCGCGGCCCGGGCCGTGGGTTCGTTCTCCGGTCGACACCTGACGAACCACCTCCCCGCCCGGGAGCCCGGGAATCGTGATTTTACCCAGCGAGCCCCCATGCAATAGCGGGCAAAAGATGGACACAGCAGCGCGTAACAGGACAACCGGCCCGCGGCCCGGCTTCACTGCCCGTCGATGAGCGCGGCAAGGGCCGCGACCTGAGGCGATTCCGGGTCGAGCACCTTGATCACGTCCAGCAGGTCGGCGAGCCCGCGGGTGAACCGGCGGCACGTCCTGGCCAGCGCGATCACGTGCAGCCGGTCTTCGGCGTGATAGGGAACGACGTCCGCGATTTCCCGCCGCGGGAAAAGCTCCAGCAGCAGCCTGCGGCTTTCCGCGCCACGGACGCAGGGCACCGCCAGCAGGGCCTCGACCAACGCCGGAAATGCCGGTCCGGCCGTGGGAGACGGCAATTCGCGGACCGTCGTGCCGGTGACGGCCGCGCCGAGCAAGCGCAGCCATGCGTTCGCTTCTCTTGTTCCGGCGGAAACGCGAATGCAGCGGTACGAGCCGGCGTCCGCCGAGCCGGCACACACGACATGTTCGTAGAACGTCTCCGACACGATCAGTGCCCCCGCCACACCCGGCTGTTTCAGTGCGTTCTCCGCTTCGGTCGCCTCCAGCAGCCGGAACACGAACCCGGTCGCGTCGCTGCCTGAGACAGGCCTGTCACGAACGGGCCATCGCGTATGGAGGGCCAGGCGCAGTTGCACGTGCGTTTCTCCGCCGCGCGGGGCGTTGTAGCGCCACAACTCGGCAAGTACGCCTTCGAGTACCCGGGCGAGCTGCGCCGCCGGCACCAGGCGAGCCGGAAGCCGGATCACCGCGCTGCCACCCGCGTCCTCTTCGATGTCGGCTTTCGGGAAGCAGGTGCCAAGCGCCCTCCGAACCCCGTCGCGCAGGACGAGGTGGTGTGCCGCGCGCCGGGGACGGTGGTGATCGACGAGGGCCATCGCCATAATCGTCTCGGAGTGCGTGAACGAGTCCCTGGACACCGGACCTCCCGGAGTTCTCGGCACTCGTCATTGTCACAGGTCACCGCGCCGACGGCACACTCACGCGGACGAACCACCCCGGCGAACGGCGCAGTCCGCGTCGTCCGGACGGCACACGGCGCCGGTCCCTGTCGAAACCGCCCGGAATGCGGGACAATGGGCCCGGGCCGACGGGGTCCGTTCTCCCTGCGAAAGGGGAAAGCGTGATGCAGGCTGCTCGTTCCGGCACGGACACGGGAATCGAATCCGGGCTCCTCGACCTCGGCGGCGTCTCGCTCACCAGATTGCGCACCCTCGACGGCCGCCGGTTGCACGAATCGCTACGGCATGCGGTGGAACGCGTCGCGCACATACCGGTGACGGCAAGCGGGACCGGAGGAGCGAAACGGGTCGACTGACCATGACTTCCGACGAGCTGGTTCCCCATCGGCTGCCGTGGGCGGATTTCGACGCAATCGCGCGTGGTGGTGGGGGTCCCGGCCCGGTGCGGCGGCTCCGGGCGGCCGAACGCAGCCGTCGGCTTCTCCTGCTGCGCGGAATCATCGATCAGGCAGCCAAATCGGCGGACGTTTCCGGCCCGCTCCCCTCGCCCGAATCGGCGTGGGAACTCCTGGCCGGAATTCAGCAACGGGCGCCTGCCGCGGTCGAAACGATCCTCGCCCATCCCTATACCGGCACCTGGGCCGGCTACACCACCCGGTTGATCAGCCAGGACATCTCCGGTGTCTGCCCGTTCTGGGTCCATCTCGGGCACGTGCACTGCCTCGCCGCGGCCGCCGCCGTCCGGGCGGGAGTGAGCTTCGAGGCGGAACTGCCGGTCTGGCGGGGAAACGTGTCCCTGCCGACGCTCGGCATGGTCCGCTTCCGCGCCGGTGATGCGCACGGCGTGGCGCAGGTGTCCGCGCAGGACGGCCGGATCGTCGTCCGGCACCGGCAGGCCGAGGTCCGCCTGCCCGGCGAGCTGAGCACCGAAACCGCCGGCTGGCAGCCGATCCGCCGCGTCACGAGCCGGCACGAAGAGCGCGAGCTTTCGATCCGGCTCGACGATCTCGACCCCTACCGCGGGCTCTACGAACCGATCCCGCCGCGGCGGCTCACCGCGCTGGAGGTCGAGTCGTGGCGGACGGTCGTCGACGACGCCTGGCGGCTGCTCACCGTTCACCTGCCGGGCGTGGCGGAGGTGCTGCCCTGGAGCCTCGAATCACTGGTGCCCGCACCGGCTGTCGCGTTCCGGCTGCCCAGCGCGTCGACGGGCGAAGCCTTCGGCAGCGCCGTCGTCGCCTACAGCGACGATCCCGAGCAGCTCGCCGCCGCGCTCGTCCACGAGTTCCACCACATCCGGCTCGGCGGCGTCCAGCATCTGACCGCTCTGCACGTCGACGATCCGCGTGAGCGGTGGTACGTGCCGTGGCGCGACGATCCGCGGCCGATCGGCGGGGTACTGCACGGGATTTACGCCTTCTTCGGTGTGACCGCGTTCTGGCGTGCCCTTGCCGCCGCCGAACCCGGCAACGACCTGGCTTCCTTCGAGTTCGCGTTGTGGCGGGCCGCGGTCCGGCGCACGCTGGCCGCGGTGCGCGAGGACGACAGCCTGACCCCGGCCGGACACCGGTTCCTCGGCGGTGTCGCGGCCGAGTCGGCCGCGTGGCACGAGGAGCCGGTGGCCGCCGCACCGGGCCTGTGGGCCACGACGGCGGCAGCCGATCATTACGCGACCTGGCGCCTGCGTCACCTGCGTCCGGACACCGGTACCGTTGCGGCGCTCGTGCAGGCGTGGCATCGCGGCGACGCGTGGCCCGAGCCCCGCGAACTCCGTGAGCCGCACACTCCGACACCGATCCCGGACGGCGGGTGGACCGACGCCAGAACCGACCTGATCCGGCTCCGCCTCGGCCGCGATCGCGAGGCCTTCCTGGCGCAGGGTCCCACCGTCCCGGACGTGACCGCCGCGGACCTGGCGCTGGTCTCCGGCCGGATCGAGGCCGCGGTGGACGGCTATCGGAGCCTGCTGGCGGCCGACCCCGACAACCCCGCCGCGTTCGTCGGTCTCGGCCTCGCCCTGACGGCCCGCGGGACCGGACCGGCGGCCCGGGCGTTGCTGCACCGCCCGGAACTGGTCCGGGCCGTGCACCGGGAGCTGCGCACGAACGGCGATCCCCCGCCCACGATCGAAACCGTTGCGGGGTGGATCGGCCGGTTCACCCACTGAGCGGTTACAGCGGCATCGGGTCGATGTCGCAGTCGGCGCGGACCCCGCGCGACGCCGCCACCGTGCCGGGGTGGGCTTCGCCCAGGACGTGCCGGTAGCGGTTCATGACGTCCTCGTAGAGTTCGTCCGCCTCCTCGGCCCGGCCCAGCGCCCGGAGGTCGAGCGACCAGTTGAGCTGGACCGCCAGCGTCGTCGGGTGGTTCTCGCCGAGGACCCGCCGGGAGCGCTCGAGCAGCTCGGCGTCGCGCTCCGCAGCTTCTTCGACGCGGTCCAGCGCGGCAAGGTCGCTCGCGACGTCGATCGCGCAGACGATCGTGTGGGGATGGTCTTCGCCCAGCTGCAGCCGGAAACCCTCCAGTGACCGTTCGTCCAGGGCACGCGCGCCCGACGGGTCGCCGGACAGCCGCATGGTGACCCCCAGGTCGAGCGCCGCCGAGAGAGTGTGCGGATGGTTTTCCCCGAGGCTTTCGCGGTAGAGGTCGAAGACCTCCTCACCGGCCTCCCGGGCCCTGGTGAACTCCTGGGCGTGCCGCAGGTCGATCGAGTAGCCGAGGGCGCAGGCCAGCGCGTTCGGATGCTTGTCGCCGTAGCGGATCCTGAACCGGCGGAGGGCGTCCTCGGAGATCGCGCGGGCGGTCTCGTGGTCGCCGTCCTTCCGGCAGGCGACCGAAAGGTGGTACTTGCGGCGCAGGGTGCTGACGCTGTTTTCGCCGTAGAACTGCTCGACCCGCTGGGTGATCTGCTGTTGCTCGATCCGGGCCCACGGGTACTCGCCCAGCTCGCGCCGGGCGATCACCATCAGGACCTGGGTGGTGACGGTCGATGCGTTGTCGTAGCCGAAGATCTCGACGCGCCGGTTGTACGTGTCGGCGGCCAGTTCGTCCGCCTGCCGGTAGTCGCCGGCCAGCAGCAGTGCCGCGACGTAGTCGTTGGCCGCCTGCAACGTGATCGGGTCGTCCCCACCGAACAGACCGCGGGCCTTGACGTAGATCTCCTCGTTGCGCTGCACGGCTTCGGTGAAGTCGCCCCTTGCCTTGAGGACGGCTGCGTAGGTGAGGGCGGCGTTGAGGGTCTCCTCCTCGTCGGCCCCGATCGACTCACGGTAACGCTCGAAGGTCCGCTTGCTGATCTGCGCCGCTTCGGCGTAGCGCCCGACGGTCCACTGGAAGAACGCCAGCCGCTCGGACGCCTGGAGTTCCTGCAACGGCGGGTCCTCGACGGGAGCCTCGCCCTTGCGCTGCCGTTCCAGCCGGTCTCGCTCCCACGTCTGGACCGCCCGCTCCGCCAAGGTGACCGCGCCGTCGTGGTCGCCCCAGTGGTAGAGGAACTTCATCAGGTTGATCACCAGCAGGCGGACCCACTGGTCCGTGCACTCGATCAGCTCGGCGTCGTAGATGTGCGGCAGGACTTCCTGGTAGCGCTGCCACTGCCGGGGCGAGTCCGGGCCGTTGGGGTCGAGGTTGGCCAGCAGCTTGTGGGCGCCGTGGCGCATGTCGCGGCGGGTCTGCTCGGTCATGCGGTTGCGCAGGACCAGCTGGACCAGGCGGTGCAGCAGGATCGTGTCGGTGCGGTGGTCGATCTTCGCGAGGCCGAAGCGGTTGATGTCGCGGATGGCGCGGCTGAGCTTGATCGGGTCGCGCAGGGCCGCGTCGAGCTGGGGCGAGATCGTCGTCTCGCGGACGCCGGTGAAGATGCTGCGGGACACCGGTTCGGGGGCGAAGAACGCACACACCTGCAGCAGCTGGTGGGCCGCCGGGTTGCTCACGCTCAGCTGGTCGAACGAGACGTTCCACGCCGCGGCGACCGAGGTCTCGTAGTCCTGGGGGTTCGACGTGTCGAGGATTTCCGCGACCTTCTCGTCGAACAGCTCCAGGTACTCCCGGGCCGACATGCCCGTCTCCGCCAGCCATGCCGCGGCCTGCTCGATGGCCAGCGGCAGGTCGCCCAGCTTCTCGGCGATGCGGTCGGCGTCCGCGTCGTCGAGCTGCGGGCCGCGCTTGCTCAGCAGCGTCTTGCTTTCGCCGCGCTCGAAGACCGCGACCTCCAGCGGGCGTGCCACGCCCGCCCAGTTCGGGTTGCGGGAGGTCACCAGGATGTCGCCGGGACCGCCGACCGGGAAGAACGGACGGACCATCTCGGGGTCCTCTGCCGAGTCGAAGACCAGCAGCCACCGCCGGTACGGGCGGCCGAGGCGCAAAGCCTCCTTGACCGCGGGCACCGCCGTGTTGGCTTCGTCGGCGCCCGGCAGCCGGAGGTGCTGGGCCAGTTCGGTGAGCGACGCGTGGATCTGCGTCGGCCGGGTCGCCTGGATCCACCAGACGATGTCGTAGTCCTGCAGGTGGCGGTAGATGTACTCGGTGGCCATCTGCGTCTTGCCGATGCCGCCCATGCCGTGCAGGGTCGCGGGCAGGACGGCGGTGGTGCCCGCTCCCAGCCGTTCGCCCAGCTGGGCCAGCAGTTCGCCGCGGCCGGTGAAATTGGGATTCGGCGGCGGAATGGAACCCCAGATCGGGGGTACTTCTTCACCCGAACGTCGTACTTGACGGGCGGTCGAGGCACCCACACTGGCGACCACGTGCGCTTTTTCCGCGACGGCGGGTTCCGCTTTCCCCGCCGGGGCATGATGTTCCGGATCGCGGCTCTGGTGTCCGGCGGCAGCGGATTTGCCGGGGAGATCAGATTGCTCGACATCGCGGGGCATCGTGGCGCTCACCGGCGCCACGATATCGGTACTTACTCGATCCAGCCGCCCGGGGGTCTTCGAGAGTTTACCGAGTCTGTCCGCTCTCGAGAGATAAGGACCGGAGAGCGCACTCATCACGTCACGTTCGAGCGCGATGTCCGCACTCGTCGCCGTCTCCGGTTCGGGGTCGGGGGTCGAGTCCGGGTCCACCAGTGCCGCCTGCAGCCGGGCCAGCACTTCGTTCTGCCCGCCCGCGCGCCGGGACGCCGCGCGGACCGCGAGCGCGGTGTCCGACCGGCGCGCGCCGCTGAGCAGCACTCTTCGCGTCTGCCCGGAGAATTCCCAGCGGGCCGCCGGGTCCCACGGTTCGGTTCCGTCGTGTTCCAGCAAACCGCTCGTGAACACCTCCACGAGGTGGTCGGGACCCGACTCCGGAAGCATCTCCGCCTGCACCGCCGCGGCGACGTCGATATCCACCGGAACCGCCGCCAGCAGCGTGGCCAGCCGGAATGCCGAAGGCGACGCCTGGCTGTGAAAGTCCCTCACCCGGTCCTGTGCGGTCACCTCATTCTTTCGCGGCCGGGAAATGCTCCCCGAATCGGGTGACAATCCCGGCTGCCGATCCCGGATGACCATGACCGGGCATTTTCTCGGCTCGCCCGCCGGACCGGTGACGACCTCGGCCCACCTGCGGAACCACCGCTCCTCCAGTTCGAGCACGGGCACCGCGACCGAATCCCCGGTCAGGTCCGCGTGTTCCGGGTCGTCGAACAGCAGGTCGGTCAGGCGCACCCGGTAGGAGTCGTTGGGCCGCACCGCACCCCTGGTCGTGATCTCGGCGTTCTGCGCGTCGACGCCGCCGCGCGCCCACAGCCGCCGCGGCAGCAGGTGCACGACCGCGACCGGCACCTTGCGCCCCCACCGGGCGAGCAGCGGCTGCACCAGCTCCGACCGCCAGGCGTCGCCGATCCCGTCCGTCAGGACGAGCATCAGCCGCCGCCCGGACGAGTCGACCGGCTCGCCGGCACCCCGGACCGGGCTTTCCGGTGTCCCGCCGCGCAGGACCGGCCCCAGCACCACGCCGCCCTCGGCGCGGGCGGCCTTGCCCGTTTCCAGCAGCCGCACCTGGACCGAGCGGAAGATGCCGAGCCGTCGCTGGCACAGCGCGACGAACGCGGCGACGGTCGGCGCCCACAGCGCCATGGACGGCGCCTGCTCCACCACCAGCGTCAGGTGCAGCCACGGCACGCGGGTGCGCCGGGTGACCGGAATCCAGGTCCCGTGTTCCGCGCTGGCCTCGGCGGTCCGCTCCTCGTCGAGCTCGACGTCGGCCAGCCGTTCCGACGGGACCTTCCGCTTGAACGCACGGAAAGCACGCACGAGCCGTCCGATGTCGGGCAACGGCGAGGCGGCCACGGGCACCGCCGGCTCACCGGACGCGCCGAGCAGGCCGCCCGCTCCCGCGGTCGCGCAGCCGTTGCGGGACTCGGCCCGGCCGGACGGCGCGACGGACGGCGACGGGTCCGGGGGCGGCCGCCGGTCGCCGGGACGCTCGCGTTCTTCCATCGGACGAGGATCCACCCGCGCGGTTTGGGGCGGCTCGGCGCGGGCTGGAGGCTCCGCGGGCGGTTCCCCGGCGGAGTTCGCCGCGATGGCCGCCATCAGCCACAACCCGTCGGCGACCTCGTCCGGCGTCAGGTCGTGGTCGCCGGGCGGCCCCGGGGTGCCCGGCATTTCAGTGGCCCTGCTGGGTCAGCTGCTGCCAGAGTGCCTCGACCAGGCCCGGCCAGCCGGGGTCGCCGGGCTGGTAGGCACCGGAGGTGGCCAGGAAGATCGCGTCGAGCAGCTTGTCGGCGGGCAGCCCGCCGAGTGCCGCGCGCCGGGCGACGAAGTCCTCGATCAGCACCGCCCGGTGCTGCGGGTCGAGTGCGTGCGCCGCCACGATCGCGGCGAGCTGCTCCGGGCCGGGATCCTTCATCTCCAGCCGCAGGCAGCGGCGCAGGAACGCCGGCGGGAAGTCCCGCTCGCCGTTGCTGGTGATGACGACGACCGGGAACGCCGAGCATCGGACGACGCCGTTCTCGATCCGCGCGGTGTGGCCGGGGTCGGCGGTGAACACCTCCGCCACCGGCGACCGCCGGGCGTCGCGCGCCAGCTCGGGGACGAGGAACTCGCCGTCCTCGAAGATCGACAGCAGGTCGTGCGGCAGGTCGGATTCGGCCTTGTCCAGCTCGTCCACCAGCAGGACGCGGGGCAGCCGGCGGGGCAGGAACGCGGTACCCAGCTCGCCCAGCCGGACGAAGTCGCCGATGGGCGGCTCTTCCGCACCGCTTTCGCCCGCGGCGGCGGTGCGCGCGGCCGACGCCTGGACGCGGCCGATGGCGTCGTAGTCGTACAGCCCGGACCTCAGCGTGGTCTGCGAAGTGACCGGCCAGCGCAGCACCCGGCCGAGCCGCAGCTCGCGGGCGATCCGGTAGGCCAGGCTCGACTTGCCGCACCCGGGTTTCCCGGTCACCAGCAGCGGACGGCGCAGGTACAGCGCGGCGTTGACCATGTCGAGCTCGGCACGGTCGGGGCCGCCCGCGGTGAAGTTCAGCTCGGCACCCAGTCGCCGCTCGATCTCGCCGTCGTCCTGCGGCAGGTCGGCGGCCAGCTGCTCGCCGTCACGCCGGAAGTCGCGCCACGGCGGCGGCGGGGGCAGCCGGTCGGCCAGGTAGGTGTCCTGCAGGGGATGCCCGGTGCCGCGGTAGATCCACCACTCCGGTGTGCGCTCAGGAAGCTCGGTCGCGCTCATCGGCGCCCCCTTCCCCGACCGGGCCGGTTCCGCCGTCGCCGAGGGGGAGCATCCGGTCCGGGTCGTCCCATAGCACCACCAGATCCCCTACGATGCCGCCCTCCGCGGACGACGACCGATTTCGCAGCGCGTCGATCCGGTGCTTCCGGGTCAGCGCCGGCAAATTCCCCAAATCGCCGGTGTCGGCCAACCACGTTACCATCTCGCGCACGGTTTCCGAAGAGACCGTAGGGTGCCAGACGATGACGGGCAAGCCCGCCCGCAATGCGGCGAAAAACTCGTCACGATCGGAAACCGGGGTCGGGGGCGGGCTCTCCGTCAAGACGGTCATGAGCCAGCGCTCGTCGCTGAGAATCGCGTCGAGGCGATGCCGATCTTCGGTGTCGCAGCGGTCGCAGAAATACACTCGTTCGAACGAGGGTTCCCGGCTCCAGGACGCCCACCGCCGCCGCCAAACGCGATGCGAACGACGGGAACTCATCCGTTCCAGTGAACGAATGACGGTCGGATAGGTCAGGTACAGCGGTTGCGGCTCCCCGAAGTCACGCTCCGTGCTCCAGCTGTGCACCGGAAGGCCCAGCAGCACCCGCGGAAGCACGAACTCGAGCACGACTTCCGCGTCGGTTTCCGACCACGCCTCCTCCGCCGCGGAGATCACTTTCGCCACCTGGAGTTCCAGCTCCGGCGCCGTGGTCACCACCGTTTCCCCGCGCGGCGGCGGCCATTCGGCCGGATCGTCCTGCCGCCAGTGCGAGATTTCGTAGCGGTCCTCCTCGACGGGGTCGGGGCTGATCATGATCGTCAGGTGCAGCCGCCCGGACGCCGACGGCGTGACATGGGCACGCAGTTCGCGCAGCGCTTTGTCGAGTCTCAGCCGGTGCGCCTGTCCCTCGGACCATTTCCGCAGCTGCGCCGCCAGCTCGTCGTCGCATTCGGCGGCGATCAGCTCGGCGAAGGCCACCACGGGCGGCAGCTCCCCTGGCGCGGCGTTGAAATCCGCGAGGCCGGCGAAGGCGTCGGCGGCGTCGGTGTACTGGGGCACCGGGACGACGTGCCGGGCGGCGCGGCGGACGGCCGCGCGCAACCCGGGTGGCGCGAATCCTTCGAGGCGGCTGCGGAACCGTTCCTGTTCGGCTTCCGATACCACGTCCCGCAACGGAAGGGAATCCACCAGAGTGCGGAACTGCGCGCATTCCTTCGTCCCCGGGCGGAGAAACTCCAGCACGTCGGCCAGTGCCGGCAGGCCGTCGTCGATCCCGCTGCAGCTGTTGACGATTTCGATCAGCTGCGCGCGCGGGGCGAGCTGATCCGGAACCGTGAACGGATTGTCCAGCGCTCTCCGCAGTTCGGAGACCATCAGGGTGCGGATCGACTTGTCGTCGGCGAATCCCGCCACCACGAGCACGTCCACGAGCTTGCGGCGGACCGCGATGCCGATGGGGGGACGCCCTTGCCTTGCCGACATCGGCGCACCACCTCCCGCCCCCGCGAAGTGCCCCCGAAGATCGCGAGTCTACCTATCCGGTACACCGGGAAAAGGGGCAAAAGTCGGACAACTGTCAACGAACTCCGTGCGCGGAACGGCTCGCGATCACCGCACCGAGCCGCTGCACCTGCGGCGACATCGGATCGAGCAACCGCACGGTCGCGAGCAGTTCCTCCAGGCCGCCGTCGTAGCGTTCGCACGTGCGCGCCAGTTCGATCACGTGCAGCCGGTCTTCCGCCTGGTGCGGCACCGCTTCGGCGATTTCGCGCCGGGAAAACATTTCCAGCAGGAGACGGCGGCTTTCCGCGTTCCGCACGCACGTGATCGCCAGCAGCGCCTCGACCAGCGCGGTGAACGGGAGCGGGTCGGCGGGGACCCGAGTCTGGGGCACGGCCACCTCGGCGGAGTCGGTGCCGCCCAGCAGCCGCAGCCACGCCCAGGCGGGGTGCTCGCCCGGCTTCACCTTCACCTCGATCCGCCGGTACGCCTGCGGCTCGGCGGCCGGGTCCTGGCGGACGACGTCCTCGTACAGCAGCTCTGAGGTGATCAGCGCGAGGTCGGCGGCCGACTCCTTCTGCGCCGCCTTCGCCGCCGGGGCTTCGAGCAGCCGGAACGTGGCGCTCACCGCCTTGCTGATCGAACCGTGACTGCCCTTGGCGACCTCGCCCGCGTGCAGGGCCAGCCGGAGGTCGATCCGGGCCTGCGCCGCGTGCACGTGGTTGTGGCGGCGCAGCTCGGCGTGCATCCGGGCGGGGAGCTCGGCGACCAGGTCCGCCTTGCCGACCTCCGGCGGCAGCAGGATCATCGCCCCGTCGCCGGTGTTCTCCACGAAACAGACGTCCCACGGGATGCCCGTTTCGGCGAACGACGTGCGCAGGACCCGCCACAGGCCGTCGTGTACTTCGCGCAGGTGCGCCATGGTCCGGCTCGGGTTGTTGTACCCGGCGACGTCCACGGCCATGATCGTCCGGTGCTGCGCGGCTGGATAAGAAACCACCACACCCTCCCCACGTCCCGGGCTCATTGTCCCAGACCCATGCAGCCCGGGCCATGTTCGCGCAGGGCTTTGCGACAAAACCGGTTTGCGCCGCCGGTGTTTCGTCCATAATTCGGCGTGCCCACGAGACGCCTGCACCTGGTGAGCGCGGATGAGGACCACCGCGTTTCGACCATCGAACTGTTCTTCGACCTGGTCTTCGTCTACGCCATCACCCAGACCACCCAGCTGATGGCCGACCACCTGAGCCCGGCCGGGGTCGGGCAGGGGCTGGCGATGCTCGCCGTCCTGTGGTGGTGCTGGTGCAGCTACGCGTGGCTCGGCAACACCATCCACGTCGACCACGGGATCGCGCGGCTGGCCATGTTCGGCGCGATGGCCGTGATGTTCCTGGTGTCGCTGACCATTCCCGAGGCCTTCGTCGACCACCCTGGCGGCCTGTACGCGCCGGTGCTGTTCGTCGTCTGCTACGCGCTCGTGCGGCTGCTGCACCTGGCCGCCTACCTCGGCGCCGCGCAGCACGATCCCGGGCTGCGGCGGGTGCTGCTGAAGATGTTCGTCGGGCTGCTGCCGAGTGTCGTCCTGCTCGGCGTGGCCGCGTTCCTGACCGGGCCGTGGCAGCTGGGGTTGTGGATTGCCGCGCTTCTCGTCGACTACGTGAACGTCTACCTGACCGGCCCGGAGGGCTGGCGGCTGAACTCGCCCGCGCACTTCGCCGAGCGGTTCGGGCTGATCGTGATCATCGCGCTGGGCGAGTCGATCGTCGCGATCGGCATCGGGATCGGGGCGCTGCCGATGTCGTGGCTGGTCGCCGGTGCCGCCGTGTGCGGGCTCGCGCTGGCCGCGGGAATGTGGTGGACGTACTTCGACGTCGTCGCGCGCGTGTCCGAGCACCGGCTGACCCAGGCGAGCGGGGTCGAGCGCGCGAAGCTCGCCACCGACTCCTACACCTTCCTGCACCTGCCGCTGATCGCCGGCATCGTGCTGGTCGCGCTCGGCCTGAAGAAGGCGTTCCTGTGCATCGCCGACACCGAGCACCACACGCCCGGCGAAGCACTGCACGGCGTGCCGATCTGGACGCTGACCGGCGGTCTCGCGCTCTACCTCGTCACGCTGAGCGCGCTGCGCAAGCGCAACCTCGGCAGCTGGAACGTCCAGCGGCTCGTGCTGGGCGTGCTGGTGGTCGCGGCGACCCCGCTGCTGGAACACGTGCCTGCCGCGGTGCTGCTCCTGCTCGCCGCCGCGACCGTGCTCGCGTTGATCACCTTCGAACGGGTCCGGTTCGCCGAATGGCGCAGGCAGGTGCACACACAGCACCCGTAAGTGACCCCACACTGGCGTCCGGCCGGATCCCGGGTTAACCTACTCGCGAGTAGGTAACGGGATGGAGGGCCACATGGCTGCGCCAAGGAAACGGGACGCGATGGGCTGGGGCCTTTCCGCGCTGACCCGGCTGGCCGGGAGCAAGGTCGTCGACCGCGCGGGGCTGCGCAAGCCCCTCGAGGACCTGGTCACCGCGGGAACCCGCAACGGCTTCCGCGTCGCGGGCGCGGCGACCCGGTCGTTCAAGTCGGTGCAGAAGCTGGGCAAGCCCGCCCGGCTCGCGCCGGCCGCCGACACCGGGTTGTTCGACCTCACGCCGACCGAGGACCAGCAGCTCATCGTCGAGACGGTGACGGAGTTCGCGGCCGAGCAGCTGCGCCCGGCCGCCGCGGACGCCGACGCCAAGCTCGAAGCACCCGAGGGGCTGCTGAGCCGGGCCGCCGAGCTGGGCATCAGCCTGATCGGCATCCCCGAGGAGCTGGGCGGCGTCGGCACCGAGCGGTCGGTCGTCACCAACGCCCTCGTCGCGGAAGCGCTTGCGCACGGCGATCTCGGCCTGGCCGTGGCGGTCCTCGCGCCGTCCGCGGTGAGCACCGCGCTGGTCGCCTGGGGCGACGAGCAGCAGCAGGCCGACTACCTGCCCGCGTTCACCGGCGAGAACGTCCCCGCCGCCGCGCTGGCACTGCAGGAGCAGAAAGCGCTGTACGACCCGTTCAAGCCCGCCACGAAGGCGCGGCGGACCCCGAAGGGTTACCAGCTCGACGGCGTGAAGTCGCTGGTGCCGCGGGCGGCCGCGGCCGAGCTGTTCATCGTGTCGGCCGACCTCGAAGGCCGCGGCCCGGCGCTGTTCCTCGTCGAGTCGTCGACCGCGGGGGTGTCCATCGAGGCCGAGCCGGCGATGGGCCTGCGCGGCGCCGCGACCGGCAAGCTGCACCTTTCGGGTGTCTCGGTGCCCGCGGGTTCGCTGCTCGGCGGCGGCAAGCTCGACGTTTTCACCGATCTCGTCCGGCTTTCGCGGCTCGGCTGGGCGGCGCTGGCCGCCGGCACCGCGAAGGCCGTCCTCGACTACGTCGTGCCTTACGTCAACGAGCGGACCGCGTTCGGCGAGCCGATCAGCCACCGGCAGGCGGTGGCGTTCTCGGTGGCCGACATCGCGATCGAGCTGGAGGGGCTGCGGCTGGTCACGCTGCGCGCCGCGGCGCGGGCCGAGCAGGGCAAGCCGTTCGCCCGCGAGGTCGCGCTGGCGCGGAAGCTGGCCGTGGACAAGGGCATGCAGATCGGCAGCGCGGGCGTGCAGCTGCTCGGCGGGCACGGCTTCGTCAAGGAGCACCCGGTCGAGCGCTGGTACCGGGACCTGCGCGCCATCGGCGTCATGGAAGGCGCCGTCCTTCTCTAGGGCTTCGAGAAAGGCTTCGGATCATGATCAACCTGGAAGTTCCCAAGAAGGCCGGCGCGCTGATCAACCAGGCGTACCAGGCCGCGGCCGAGGTGTTCCGGCCGATCTCGCGCAAGTACGACCGCGCGGAGCACACGTACCCGACCGAGCTGGACATGTTCGCGGCGCTGCTGGACGGCCTCAATTCCTCCGGCGAGGGCGGCGCGGGCGCGGCGGGTGTCCGCCGGTCGAAGTCCGACGATTCGGCCAAGGGCAACCGCAACGGCGCCAACCTCAACGTGGTCCTCGGCACGATCGAGATGTGCTGGGGCGACGTGGGTCTGCTGCTGTCGATGCCCCGCCAGGGTCTCGGCAACGCGGCGATCAGCTCGGTGGCAACCGACGAGCAGCTGGAGCGTTTCTCCGGCATGTGGGCGGCGATGGCGATCACCGAGCCATCCTGCGGCTCGGACTCGGCGGCAATCACGGCAACGGCCCGCCTCGACGGCGACCACTACATCCTCAACGGCGAGAAGATCTTCGTGACCTCGGGCGAGCGCGCCGACGCGGTGGTCGTGTGGGCAACCCTGGACAAGTCCAAGGGCCGCGCGGCGATCAAGTCGTTCGTGGTGGAGAAGGGCACCCCGGGCTTCGAGGTGGTGCGCGTCGAGCACAAGCTGGGGATCCGCGCTTCGGACACGGCGGTGCTGCGTTTCGAGAACTGCCGCGTGCCCCGCGAAAACCTGCTGGGCTCCCCGGAGATCGACACGGCCAAGGGTTTCGCGGGCGTCATGCAGACGTTCGACAACACCCGCCCTCTGGTGGCGGCGATGGCGATCGGCGTGGCCCGCGCGGCGTTGGACGAGACGCGCCGGATCCTCACGGAAGCGGGCATTTCCATCGATTACGACCGCCCGGCAAACGCCCAGTCTGCTGCGGCGGCGGAGTTCCTCCGGCTGGAGTCGGATTACGAGTCGGCGTACCTGCTGACCTTGGAATCGGCGTGGATGGCCGACAACCGCAAGCCGAACTCCCTGCAGGCGTCGATGGCGAAGGCCAAGGCGGGTCGTTCGGTCGTCGACATCGCTCTTAAGTGCGTCGAACTCACTGGGGCTTATGGGGAGGAGTCGCTGCTCGAGAAGTGGGCTCGGGACGCGAAGATTCTGGACATCTTCGAGGGGACTCAGCAGATTCAGCAGCTGATCGTGGCTCGCCGGATCCTCGGGAAGACCTCGGCTGAGCTGAAGTAGTTGTGACGTAACGGAAAGCCGCCCGGTCGCTTGCCCTTCTTGGGGCGCTGCGGCCGGGCAGGCCGTCCGAACACCGCAGCCTGCTTCATCGTTGCACGTCAAGGCGTGTATTTCGCTACTACTGCTGAGTTTTCGCTCGTCTACATCAACTACTCAGCAGGCGCTTCTTCCGCATGGAGTTCCGCCGAGATCTCACCCGCTTTCCGTTCCTCATATCCGGCCCAGTACAGCGCCTCGTGGTGGTGACCCCGGTCGACATCCGCGACGGCCTTTGACGCCCAAGGCCGGATCTTGATGATCAGGCGCACGGACAACGACCTGTACTCGATCCCAGGAGGCCAGCTTGAGCTCGGCGAAACACTGGCCGAAGCGGCAGTCCGGGAGGTCCGCGAAGAGACGGGAATCGAGTGCGAGGTTACGGGAGTGATCGGCCTGTACTCAGACCCCAAGCACGTCATCGCCTACGACGACGGGGAGGTCCGCCAAGAGTTTTCAATCTGCTTTAAAGCAAAGCCGAGAAGCAACTCTCTCCGAATCAGCGACGAAAGCAAGGAAGCACTCTGGACTGAGCCGACCGAGCTAGACGGACTTCAGATACATCCATCGATCAGAACCCGCATTCAACACGGTCTATCCAATAGCGACATTGTACAGTTCACCTAGAACCGTCAGATCCTTACTATCGCAAGAAACTGAGACGGCTGGGTTCGGCGCGAACCATAATTGGTCATGCGAGTCTTCGCCCGCGTTAGCAAGATCTGCCGAGTCGCCCGCGAGAGAGCGACGTAAAAAGCGCGCATCTCAGCCTTTACTGCTTCGACTTCTCTCGCTCGAAAATCCGGAATTTGACCTTCATTACACGCAACAAGAGCGACAGCCTTGAATTCTCGACCTTGCGCCTTGTGAATGGTTATCACACGAACACCCGGCTTTTGAATGTCACCTCTCTGATGACGAGTAATGTGAGCTCGAAAATTGCTATACGTCCTACCAGCCTCATCAGTAGAATCAGAGAATCGAGACCACGCTTCCTCTAATTGCGCCAAATCCGAGCGCCAAGCGATATTCTTTATATCCAGCGCGCGAAGGCGTACAAAGAACTCGTCGACATTATGTGAGTCCACAAGCGGCAACAGTGCTTGCATCTCAGGACTAGCCGATTTCGCCAGAAGGTCACCAGGACCATCCGACGACTCACTAGTGACATCTACTGCGTCCGCCAGCTGCCTACGAGCCGATCGATGACTTGGAGAACTAAGAAAGTTGATTAGCGCGACAACAACTCTTGCAGGCTGAGACTCAAGCCAGTCGTCTTCTGCACTTCCTTCTACCCATTCGATACCACGCTCAGATAGGGCACTCTTCACGAAGCGAAGACTAGCGGCAGTACGTCCCATAACGGCAATTTCTTCGGGATGAACTCCGCGCGATTCGCCAGGCGCAGCGGCTCCTTCATCGATCCCCTGCTCTATTAAGCGCTTTACCCAATCAGCAACAAAACTTCCTTCTTTTACTTCGTCCTCAGCTTCGAAAAAGTTGACCGACCCGCTCGCCGCAAACTCCACAGTATCGTCAACACTTGGTTTAATCGCTAATCGATCAGCAACCCTAGCGGCAACTTCCACGATTTTACGCGCCGATCGATAGTTCTCGTTCAAGCTAAATCGTCGAGCATGGTACTCACGCTCAAATCGATTCATCAATTCTGGGTCCGCACCGGCGAAACCAACGATTGATTGACGTTCATCCCCGACGAGCATCGCGTCGATATAGTTTGAATCCGGAACTCCAATAAGTGAACATAACACAGCGTACTGAGCGGGTGTCAAGTTCTGAGCCTCATCGACAACCACCTGACCATAGGTCCGCCGCATGTGCCGTCTCATCCAAGAACTATCAAGAAGCTCTAAAGCCTTATCTAGGATTGCCGGATAGTCGACCGCCCCGCGACTCTCCAGAGCATCCCTCCACAAGTCAAGATACTCCGTCGACCTTCTTGCAGCACGCGCTGAGTCGAGTTCTATAAGAACAGAGCTAAGGTCACCTGCATAAGATTGCCCTCGCTCCGCGAGCCAATATTGGAGCAACTCAATGCGATCTTCGTCTCTAGTTAAGATCTCCGGGTCGGCCGGCAAACCGATCCGGGTACCAAACTGTCGAAGCAGGTTCAGACAGAAACTGTGAATTGTCTCCGCGTCAACCCTTCGATGCAGTCCTCCCAGACGCTTCTCTAGACGACTACGTAACGCATCTGCAGCTCGCACCGTATACGACACGGCAAGAATTCGAAAATCTTCTTCACTCGAATCACGCAAAATCCGTTCGATTCGATGCGAGACGACCTCAGTCTTTCCGCTTCCAGCTCCAGCGGAGACGACGATAGCCTTTTCCGGACTATCCACTATCGCCTGCTGCGCCTCGCTTAGTCGGATACCGACGTCCGCCACCCTCTACTCCTAACGCTTCGGAAGCACCGCATCCAGCATGTCGATTAACTGACATATAGCGCGCGGCCAGGGTTGAGATCCGTCGGATTCTTGCCCAACCAAATACGTGCCGGCTTTTGCAAGTTCGAGAGCAACCAGGCGGCCAACGACGCCCTTCTTTCTCTGCATGAACGTTTGAACATCACCATTACCTTTGTAGCCTAACGGCTCACACGCTCGCTCGCACAGCTCGCGATCGAAGTCGACGAGCATCTTTTCTGTCGCAGCACCTTTTTCATACTCGGAACTCTCATCCGGAACCCAAATTACGTGACCTTGGCCATCGCTTGCATACTGCTCCATGATCCGCTTAACTGCACCCTTACCTGCAGTATCAGAATCGCTAAACAGGAACCAGGGAACGCCGATCAGGCACGCAAATTTTACGACCGCTGTTGCATAATCTCCCTCCATACTACCTGGATCCACGACACATATGCCGTGCGATCGACCTTTCAGCGCCTTTCTGATTAGCGGCGGGAGCAGCGCGCGCTCAGTTGCACCGTCGCCAATAACAATAGCCGATGCGAAAATCAACTCGCCGAACGGTCGCTCTATTAATCGGCGAATCTTTTCCATCTCGTCCAAATGAAGCTGAGGGTTCAGCGCACGATGCCTATGACTGTCACCTACTTTTCCGGGTTTAAAGTCGACAACCTTCGCGCCGGCCGGCGAAGTTTGCAGCACACGCAAAGCGCTGGGCTCAGCCACGGAAACGAGGTGGGCCGAGTGAGAGCTGGTCACAACTTGACCTCGCATACTGTTGAGCAACTCATGAAGTTCAAACTGAGCTTGGGGATGCAGATGAACTTCAGGTTCCTCGATCAAGCTCACAGGATGCGGCAACAAGGTAGGTCCATCTCGTCCAAGTCGCCGGTCATACAGGACAGACTGAACTTGGATTGACGCGAGACTGCGCGCTCCTGAACCATGTAGCCGGAGAGGATAATCGCCAAGACCACTATTCAAGCTGATAGAAACACTTCGGGCAAGCTCCTCAAGTCTCGTCGGCAATGCGTGCAGTTCGGGATACCCGATCTCGTCGATTGAACCAGCCAACACGGATAGCGACTCTTTAAGAGCAGCCAAGGATCCACTCGATTGCATTATCTTCTCACCGAGAATCCTCAGCTCGTCACTTAGATCTTGACGATCTCCTGAGACTATTTCGAGATCATCTAGAATACGACTAATCGGCGAGTTTCTTCGGGTAAACTCATCAGCCAAATCCCGCCTAGTTTCCACGAGATCTGCCGCAACGATAGAGCGTTCGCGTCCTGTTAGCGATCTGGGATTCCCCAATGATTCCCAAGTTCCACTGTTCTGATCGAAAATTAGGGCAGCATAATCAGTCCGAACACCCATCCCTTCGCGGGACGGCTTGATTATTGCTCGCCATGCGACTCGTTCAACTATGGGATCCTCGCTGATGCTCTGCACCAGCAGCGACAATCTTTGGCCCACTTGCAGGCTAAAAACTGACTCTTCTCCCGTCTTCACGCGAGGAGCTATGACGACATCTATAGTTGCTTCTTCGAGACTATCAATTGTTAGATCATCTCGAGTAGCGCCGGTTGCCCCGAGCACTATGGCAAGGGCCCTGAGCAAGCGAGACTTACCGGCGTTGTTTCGGCCAACAATGATAGTCAGACCAGGTTCAAGGTCGAGCACGCACTCGCCAATACCTCGAAAATTGCGGACGGTCAACTTTTCAACGTAGACAGGCGCAAAGTTCTTATCACTGTCATGGTTTGGCATACTCACGCCTCGATACCGTTTCTGGAGCTGTTGCCGAACTTGACTCTATGGGATCGAGGGCGCGCCGACGAGACGGCGCGCCGGTCGCCTACGTAGCCACTCGCCTGGGCGGCCGCATCCGCTTCCGACACGGCGGGCTGCCGCTCCGCTTCGCCCGCCGGCCGGGCGGTGGGGCCGCCAGCGGGTCGCCTGACGCAGCGCCGCGCGGCGGCGGCACACGAGTCCCCTGCCCCATCCCGGCCTCCTCAACGAGCTACGAGCGGTGGTGACATGCGGGTCGCTCGTGACTCGATCTCCGTTACGCACCGTCGCGAGCGCCTCCATCCCGACGCCTGATCGTGACAACGGCCGGTGGTGCCGGGTCAAGACGGGAAAGCGTGTCTTGACTCGGTACCACCGGCCGCGTGCTGGCTTCGTATCGGAATGCAGGGGTCGGTGTGGCTGGTCCGCCAGGCCGTCTCCAGGCCGTCAGAGGCCAGGGAGCGGCGACAGCCGACGAGAACTAGCGAGACACATCAGCGCAGGTCAGAGGCCGTTTACGGCGAAGTGAGCGAGGTCGACCAAACCCGGCTGAGAAATTCTGGACGTCCTTCGAGGGGACTCAGCAGATTCAGCAGCTCATCGTGGCCCGCCGGATCCTCGGCAAGACGTCCGCGGAACTCAAGTAGCCCAAAGCCCCTGAAGGCCACCATCACGGCACGAGATGCCCTGATGGTGGCCTTCAGAGCACTTCAGGAACCCGAAGCGGCGATCTGGTCGTCCAGGAACTCGTCCAGGTACCGCCAAGTCGTCCCCCGGGCCTTCCGGCCCGTGAGGACGCCCAGGTGACCTCCCGGAGCCGTCTTGAAGCGGACCTCCGGGGCCTTGTCCAGCAGCTCCACCACCCGCTCCACCGACGGCCGGGGGGCGATTGTGTCGTTCTCGCCTGCCACCACCAGGGTTGGGACGCGGACCGCCGACAGGGAAATGATTCTGCCGTTCAGGTCCACCTTGCCCTCGGCCAGGTCGTTCGTGCGGAACAGGCGGTGGTACAGCTGGCCGAACGTGCGGCCCGGATACGCGTACATGTTGCTCATGAAATGGTCGACCGCCTCGACCTGGGCCAGGTAGTCGCGGTCGTCGAGGTTCTTCAGGATGGCCAGCGGTTTCGTGATTTCCTTGCTGATGCCCGTTGCGCGGAACACCCTGCTGACCAAATAGGACGGTGCGCCGCCGAATGCTCGGTAGATCGGGGTCAGGAGGTGGCCGTTGGTCAGGTCGACCAGGGGGCGGAACGGGGCCACGATCGGGATCGCCGTGAAGTCCACCGGTGAGCCGATCGCCGTGATCGATGCTATCGGCAGGTCCGGGCGGTCGGCGTTCACCAGCAGGGAAAAAATTCCGCCAAGGGACCACGACACCAGGTGGACGTCCTGGCCGCCCGCGTCCTGGCTCACGCGCCGGATTGCGCGGGGCAGGACTTCGTCGATCCAGTGCTCGATGCCCAGGCGGCGGTCGGAGAACGCCACCATGCCGTAGTCGACGAGGTAGGTGTTGCGGCCCCGGTCGACCAGGTGCTCGATGAGGCTGCAGCCGCGGCGCAGGTCGAAGCAGATCGCCGGCGCCGCCAGCGGGGGCACCAGCAGGATCGGCGGCCCGGACACCTTGCCGCCGCTGTGCGTCATCCGATACAGCGACCGGTTGGGGCCCTGGTCGATCAGCACCCGCGGCATCGGGCGCAGGTCGGCGACGCCGCCGTGCAGCACCTTGCCGACGACGTTCGACGCTGCGGCAGCCAGCCGTGCGGGCGGTGAAACCATGGTTCTCGTGCCTCCTGGACGCGGTGTTCGCCCGGCAATCTTGCCCCGGCGGCCCGTGCCCGCTCAACATCTCCCTTCCCGCGGGCACCCGGCAACCCCGTCCAATTCGGACAGTCGTTAGGCCGTCCGAGTTACTCCGGGGCCGCCCCGGGCGCGCTCCGGGCGGCCCTCTCTTCGTAGGCCGCACGGGCCGGGGAATGGGCTGCTGAAGCCAAAAGCCGGTCCGCCTTCAGCGCGCGAGCGAGCGCTTCCCCGGCCCGGCGCGGCAGCAGCCGCGTGAGCTTGCCCATAGTGCCCAGCGACCGGGGTACGAAAACGTCGAAACGAGGTTTGCGCAGCGCGGATACGATGGCGTCGGCCACATCTTCCGGCCGCACCGACTTGATCACCTTCGCCTCGCCGAGGCCGCTGGCCAGTTCCGTCCGCACAATGCCGGGCATCACGCACGAAACGCGGACGCCGCTGCCGTGCAGTTCCAGGTGGACCGCTTCGGACAGCCCGACGACGGCGTGCTTGGTCGCGCAGTACGTCGCCGCGCCGGGGAAGCCCGCCTTGCCCGCGAAGGAGGCGACGTTGACGATGTGCCCGCTGCGCCGCGGCCGCATCCGCTTCACCGCTTCGCGGGTGCCGTGGATGACGGCGTGGAGGTTGATCTCCAGCTGGCGCCGCGTCGTCGCGTCGCTCTCCTCCTCGAGATCCGCCAGCGACATGATGCCGGCGTTGTTGATCAGCACGTCGATCCGGCCGTGGCGGCGCTCGACCTCGTCGAGGAACGCGGTGAACCCGCCGATGTCCGTGACGTCCAGCGGCAGCGCCTCCGCGCCCAGCTCGGCGGCGGTCTTCTCGGCACGGACCTGGTCGAGGTCGCCGATCACCACCCGCGCGCCCAGCCGGGCCAGTGCCGACGCGGTGGCCGCGCCGATCCCCTGCCCGCCTCCGGTGATGACGACGACCTTGCCCGCGAGCTGTTCGGCCATGGCGACTCCTTCGTCTGTTGGCACCGCGTCAACAGTGTCACCCCAGCCGCGCGGTGGCGCTACCCCACGCGCTGCTCCAGCACCTGGCCGACCCACTCGTCGACGTTGAAGCGCATGGTCGGCTTGAAGCCCTGGCTCTCGTAGTACCGCTGCAGGTCGCCGTCGCCGCCGGCCCAGCAGTCGACGCGCACGAGGTCGATGCCGCGGCGCCGCGCCTCGTCGAGCGCGTACTCGATCAGGCGCCCGCCGACGCGCCGCCCGGTGAACCGCCGCGACGTGATGAGCAGCCGGATGTACAGCTCACGCTCGTCGACCGCCGGCACGTGCGGGTCGTGTTCCTCGGAGACGATCAGCGCGCCGGCGGGTTCGCCGTCGACCATCGCGATGCGCAGGCCGGGATCGGCGGCCATCCCCTTGACCCGCTCGACGCGCTTCGGGACGCCGCTCCACGGCTCGGTCCCCCACTGCTTCGAGCTGCCCCGGGCGACCAGCCACTCGACGGCTTCGTCGAAGAAGCGCAGCAGGGTGTCAGCGTCCCCGGAATCACCCGAACGTATGACGATGGTGTCCATGCCCCCTGTCTACCGCACAGTGAGCACGCGCGGGCCGTCTTCGGTGATCGCGACGGTGTGCTCGACGTGTGCGGCGCGGCTGCCATCGACGGTCAGGATCGACCAGCCGTCCTCGGCGTACCGGTAAGCGTCGCCGCCCCGGGTGAGCATCGGCTCGATCGCCAGCACCAGTCCGGGCTTCAGCCGCATTCCGCGTCCCGCGCGGCCTTCGTTCGGCAGGTGCGGGTCCTCGTGCATCGCCCGGCCGATGCCGTGCCCGCCGTGGTCGGCGAGCATGCCGTGGCCCTGCGCGCGGCCCGCGACGCCGACGGCGTGTGAGATGTCCCCGAGCTTCCCGCCCGGCTGCGCGGCGGCGATCCCCGCCCGCAGCGCCCGCTCGGTGGCCTCGATGAGCGCGAGGTCGGCGGGGTCGGCGGTCCCGACGACGAAGCTGAGCGCGGCGTCGCCGTTCCAGCCGTCGAGCACGGCCCCGCAGTCGATGCTGACGAGGTCGCCGTCCCGGAGGCGGTAGGCCGTCGGGATCCCGTGCACGACGACATCGTTGACACTCGTGCACAGGACGTGGGGATACGGCGTCGGCGCGGACCGCGGCTGGTAGCCAAGGAACGACGGCTTGGCCCCGGCCGCCCGGATGACCTCGGCGGCGACCTCGTCCAGCTCCAGCAGCGAGACGCCGGCCGCGGCGGCGTCCTTGACGGCATGCAGTGCCTCGGCGACGACGCGGCCGGCTTCGCGCATCATCGCCAGCTCGGCTTCGGTTTTGATCTCGACCATGGCGATAACTATACCGGTATAGTTATCGCTGTCGAGTGCGTGGTCAGGCGACCCCGAGGTGCCGCGAGATGAGCATCTTCTGCACCTCGCTCGTCCCCTCGCCGATCTCCAGGATCTTCGCGTCGCGGTAGAAGCGGCTGACCGGGAACTCGTTCATGAACCCGTACCCGCCGAAGATCTGGGTCGCGTCCCGCGCGTTGTCCATCGCCGCGTTCGAGGCCACCAGCTTGGCGATCGACGCCTCCTTCTTGAACGGCTCGCCGCGCAGCATCTTCGACGCCGCCTGGTAGTAGGCCAGGCGCGCGGTGTGCGTGCGGACCTCCATGTCCGCGATCTTGAACTGGATCGCCTGGTACTCGCCGATCCGCTTGCCGAACGCCACGCGGTCCTTGACGTACTTGAGGCACTCGTCGACGCAGCCCTGCGCGAGACCCACCGACAGCGCGGCGATCGCGACGCGTCCTTCATCCAGAATGGACAGGAACTGCGCGTACCCGCGGCCGCGGACACCCACCAGGTTGTCCGCCGGGACGCGGACGTCCGAAAAGGACAGTTCGTGGGTGTCCGAGCAGTTCCAGCCGACCTTCGAGTACTTCGGCGCCACCTCGAAGCCCGGCGTGCCCGACGGGACGATGATCGCCGAGATCTCCTTGCGGCCGTTCTCCATCACGTCCGTCACCGCCGTGACCGTGACCAGCCGCGTGATGTCCGTGCCCGAGTTGGTGATGAACGCCTTGCTGCCGTTGATGACCCACTCGTCACCGTCCAAAGAGGCCCGCGTGCGCGTCGCACCCGCGTCCGAGCCGCCGCCCGGTTCCGTCAGGCCGAAGCCGCCCAGTGCCGTGCCCGCGCACAGCGAGGGCAGCCACTTCTCCTTCTGCTCCTGGGAACCGAAGCGGTAGATCGGCATCGCGCCCAGCGAAACGCCGGCCTCCAGGGTGATCGCCACCGACGAGTCGACCCTGGCCAGCTCCTCCAGCGCCAGGCACAGCGCGAAGTAGTCGCCGCCCATGCCGCCGAACTCCTCGGGGAACGGCAGGCCGAACAGGCCCATCTCGCCCATCTTGGCGACGATCTCGTACGGGAACTCCTCCTTCTCGTACAGCTCGCCGATCACCGGGGCGACCTCGGCGTGCGCGAAGTCCTCGACGGTCTTGCGGAGGGACTCGTACTCCTCGTCCAGGCGGAAGTCGATCACTGCTGCTCCTCTTGAGGCGTAACGACGGCAAGGGTTTCGTCGAGCGCGACCTGCTGGCCCGCCCGGACGGGGAGTTCACTGACCACGCCGTCGACCGGCGCGGTGACCGTGTGCTCCATCTTCATCGCTTCGACGACCAACAGCGGCGTCCCGGCCTTCACGACGTCGCCCGCGGCGACCTTCACCACGAGCACCGTGCCCGGCATCGGGCTGGTGACCGGGCCGGCACCGGCGGCTTCGCCGCGCGACGAGAGCACGAACTCCTGTTCACCGAACGGGAAACTCAGCCCGTCGCGGGCCAGCCAGACCGTCCGATCAGGACCGCAGGCCTGGCGGTAGCGGTGGAACCCGCCCGCGTGCCGGATCTCCAGGACGTCGCCGTCGCGGCGGGCCGAGACCTGGACCGGTGCCTCATCGTCGACGAAGACGGTCGCGGCGGACGGCGTTCCCTGCACCCGGACCACGGCGCGGGCCGTGCCGGACTTCAGCCGGAACACCACACCGCCGGACCCGCCCATCCGCCAGCCGTCCGGGACGTCCCACGGGTCCACCACCGGGCCCGAGGGCTGCAGTTCCAGGAAGCGGTCCAGCGCCGCCGCCACGAAGAACTCGGAAGGGACGTCGGCGGAGACCAGTTCGGCCAGCCGCCGGTCGACCAGCTCGGTGTCGAGCCGCCCGGCGCGGACGTCGTCGTCGGCCAGCAGCGCGCGCAGGAACGCCGTGTTGGTGCCGACGCCCAGCAGCGCGGTGTCGGCCAGCGCCAGGTCGAGCCGGTGCAGGGCCGCCGCGCGGTCCGGGCCCCAGGCGATCACCTTGGCCAGCATCGGGTCGTAGTTCGAGCCGACCACCGCGCCCGTGGTCATCCACGAGTCGACGCGGACGCCCTCGCCGGACGGCTCGTGCACCGCCAGCACCGTCCCGCCGGTCGGGATGAACCCGCGCGCCGGATCCTCGGCATACACGCGCGCCTCGACGGCGTGTCCATTGAGGACGACGTCGGACTGCGCCACGGTCAGCCGTTCCCCGGCCGCGACCCGGACCTGCCACTCGACCAGGTCCAGGCCGGTGACCAGCTCGGTCACCGGGTGCTCGACCTGCAGCCGGGTGTTCATCTCCATGAAGAAGAACTCGTCCGGGTTCTTCGCCGACATGATGAACTCGACGGTGCCCGCCCCGACGTACCCGACCGAACGCGCGGCCTCGGCCGCCGCCGAGCCCATCTTCTCGCGGGTCGCGGGGTCCAGCAGGACCGACGGCGCTTCCTCGATGATCTTCTGGTGCCGCCGCTGCAGGCTGCACTCGCGCTCACCGAGGTGGACGACGTTGCCGTGCTTGTCGGCCAGTACCTGGATCTCGATGTGCCGCGGGGTCGTGACGAACCGCTCCATCAGCAGCGTGTCGTCGCCGAAGGAGCCCTTGGCCTCCCGCCGCGCCGACTCGATCGCCGCGGCCAGCTCGTCCGGCCCGTGCACCAGCCGCATCCCCTTGCCGCCACCGCCTGCGGACGGCTTGAGCAGCAACGGGTATCCCACGCGAGCGGCGGCTTCGGCGAAACCGCCGTCCGGGATGTCCACATCGGACGCCCCGGGCACGACCGGGACACCGGCCGCCGACACCGTCGCCTTGGCGCGGATCTTGTCGCCCATGGCTTCGATGGCCGCCACCGGCGGGCCGATGAACACCAGTCCCGCGGCCTCGCAGGCGCGGGCGAACTCGGCGTTCTCCGCCAGGAAGCCATAACCCGGGTGCACCGCCTGCGCACCGGACGAAACCGCGGCGTCCACAATGGCCGGAATCGACAGGTAACTGCGTGCGGCCTCGGCCGGGCCGATCCGCACCGCCGCGTGCGCTTCGCGGACGTGCCGCGCGTCGGCGTCCGCGTCGCTGTACACCGCCACCGCACGGATCCCGAGCGCCCGCAGCGTGCGGATGACCCGCACCGCGATCTCGCCCCGGTTCGCCACCAGCACTGAATCGAACATCATCACATCCGGAAGACGCCGTAGTTGACTTCGCCGAGGGGCGCGTTGGCCGCGGCCGACAGGGCCAGGCCGAGCACCGTGCGGGTGTCCGCCGGGTCGATGACGCCGTCGTCCCACAGCCGCGCGGTGGAGTAGTACGGGCTGCCCTGCGCCTCGTACTGCTCGCGGATCGGTTCCTTGAACGCCTCTTCGTCCTCAGTGGACCATTCGCCGCCGCGGGCCTCGATCGCGTCGCGGCGGACCGTCGACAGCACCGACGCCGCCTGCTCGCCGCCCATCACCGAGATCCGCGCGTTCGGCCACATCCACAGGAACCGGGGCGAGTAGGCCCGGCCGCACATCGAGTAGTTGCCCGCACCGAACGAGCCGCCGATCACGACGGTCAGCTTCGGCACCCGCGCGCACGCCACCGCGGTGACCATCTTCGCGCCGTGCTTGGCGATGCCGCCCGCCTCGTACGCGCGCCCGACCATGAACCCGGTGATGTTCTGCAGGAACAGCAGCGGGATCGAGCGCTTGTCGCACAGCTCGATGAAGTGCGCGCCCTTCATCGCCGACTCGGCGAACAGGACGCCGTTGTTGGCGATGACGCCGACCGGGTGGCCGTGGATCCGGGCGAACCCGGTGACCAAAGTGGACCCGTACTCCTTCTTGAACTCGCCGAACCGGCTGCCGTCGACGATCCGCGCGATCACCTCGCGCACGTCGTAGGGCACGCGCGGGTCGGTCGGCACGACGCCGTACAGCTCGGCCGGGTCGACGGCGGGTTCCTCGGTCGGCAGGACGTCCCACGGCCGCGGGGCACGCGGCCCGAGCGTCGACACGATCGAGCGGACGATCCGCAGCGCGTGCGCGTCGTCGTCGGCCAGGTGGTCGGTGACGCCGGACTGGCGCGCGTGGACGTCGCCGCCGCCGAGCTCTTCGGCCGTGACGACCTCGCCGGTCGCGGCCTTCACCAGCGGCGGACCGCCGAGGAAGATCGTGCCCTGGTTCCGGACGATCACCGCCTCGTCGCTCATCGCCGGGACGTACGCGCCGCCGGCGGTGCAGGAGCCGAGCACCGCGGCGATCTGCGGGATGCCGCGCGCGGACATCGTCGCCTGGTTGTAGAAGATCCGGCCGAAGTGCTCACGATCCGGGAAGACCTCGTCCTGCCGGGGCAGGAACGCGCCGCCGGAGTCCACCAGGTAGACGCACGGCAGGTTGTTGTGCAGCGCGACCTCCTGGGCGCGCAGGTGCTTCTTCACCGTCATCGGGTAGTACGTGCCGCCCTTGACGGTGGCGTCGTTGGCGACGACCACGCATTCGCGGCCGGAGACCCGCCCCACCCCGGTGATGATCCCGGCGGACGGCGCCTCGTCGTCGTACAGCCCGTTCGCGGCCAGCGGGGACAGCTCCAGGAACGGCGAGCCCGGGTCGAGCAGCGTGTCGACGCGGTCGCGCGGGAGCAGCTTCCCGCGTTCGACGTGCCGGGTGCGTGCCTTCTCCGGCCCGCCGAGCCGCGCGGCGGCCAGGCGTTTGCGGAGGTCTTCGACCAGTTCCGCGTGCGACGTGGCGTTGCGGGCGTAGGCCTCGCTGTCCGGGGCAGCCGAAGTCCCCAGTACCGGCGTGTCCATGGGCTCCCTCGAAGTTAGCAGGCGTTAACCTCCGCTCCGATGTTAGCGACCGCTAACACGGGTGTCCAGTGCCCGGAAAGCCGTGAAGGCCTCCTTCCCGGCGCCAAAAGCCGGAAAGGAGGCCTTCACTGACCTCGGATCAGCCGATGGCCGCCCGCAAGGGGGCGTAGTAGCCGCCCGACTGGCCTGCCACGGTCGGGTGATACGACTCGATCACCGGCCAGGTCAGGCTGTGCAGGTAGTCGTCGGCCGACGAGCAGATGTTGTGGCCGACGAAGGACGGCCGGACGTCGACGAACGTCGCCCCGGCCGCCGCCGCACGCTGCTGGATGACCGACGCGAGCGCGTCGGCACCCGAGTTGATCGCCGAGCGCTTGGTGTCGCTCAGCCCGACCCAGCAGGAGCCGGGCACGGTGTAGAAGCGCGGGTAGGACAGGACGACGAGGCGGGCGCCGGGCGCCTTGGCCTTGATCGCGTTGTAAGTGTTGGTCAGCAGCGGCGGGAGCGTGTTGTTCACGTACGTCTTCGCCGTGTTGACGCGGTTGACGCAGTCGGCGTCGCTCCCGAGGGTGCAGGACTGCATGACGTCGGCGAAGCCCGCGTCGTTCCCGCCGACGGTCACCGTGACGAGCGTGGCCGAGGAGGGAATCGAGTTCGCCTGGTTGATCACGTCGCCGGTCTTGGCCCCCGAGCAGGCCAGGAACGTGAGCGACGTGCCGCTGTGTGCGTTGGTCCACAGCTGCGGATAGGCGTTGGAGCTGCGGTAACAGCTCCCGGAACTGCCGTAGCTGCCGGCACCCACCCCGGAGGAGTAGGAGTCGCCGAGCGCGGCGTAGACGGTCCCGGCGGCCTGGGCCAGGCCCGTGACGCCGAGAGAAGCAAGGACAACGGCCCCCAGGGCCGTACTCAACCGTAGAAGGGATCGCCGGAACTTACGGATGGGAACAGCCATGGGTCACTCCTTTGTGACAGGGCCGACCTGAATAGAACAGCAGGTGGAGGCCCCACAAGGAAGCCCGATTACCGGTAGGTAACCCACTCGGCCCACGCCGGAAGGCGGGAAGCGGCCGAAGTGATCCGGCTCACGGCCGGTCACACCGGCGGATCGGCCGGTGTCCTGTGGTCGATCCGGCGAAACGAAGGAGAAACCATGGGAGCCGCTTCAGTGCCTCGGCCGCATCCCGGCGAACAGGGCGTCGAGCACGCGGTCGACGTAGTCGTGGGTGACCGGCTCCTGCGTGATCAGGAACGTGAAGTACAGCGGGCCGGACAGGATCGCCATCCCGAGGCCGAGGTCGAAGTCCGGGGCGAGCTGCCCCTGGGCCTTGGCCACCTCGAGCCGGGCGACGGTCTTCTCCGTCTGCGGCCGAATGAACCGCTCGTTGAGCCCGGCGGCGACCGCGGGATCGTGCTGGGCCTCCCCCACCAGGTCCCGGTATAGCGGCCCCCACGGCGGCATGCCCAGCAGGTCGACCGCCGCGCAGATCTGCCGTCGCAGGTCGGCGACGACGTCGCCGGTGTCGGGGATGTCGAGCACCGGCTCGTTCACGGTGAGCAGCGAGTCCAGGAACAGCAGGCCCTTCGAGGGCCAGCGGCGGTAGACCGTGTGCTTGCCGACACCCGCGCGGGCCGCGACCGCCTCGATGTTCAGCTTCGCGTAGCCGGACTCGCGGGCCAGCTCCAGCGCGGCTCGCATGATCGCGGCCGTTCGGTCTTCGGAACGGGCGGCGCGTCGGTCGGTCACGTCGTCAGCATACGGCACGGCACGTGCCGTCTTGACAACGAACCACCGTAGCTCCACGCTAACCGCGGCACGGACCGTGCCGTGTCGTTTCACCAACCACTCAGGAGGCAGGCATGACCACGGATCGGACCGCGGTACTGGTCACCGGCGGCAACAAGGGACTCGGGCTGGAGACCGCCCGCCGGCTCGGCGGGCTGGGCTGGCAGGTCTTCCTCGGCTCACGCGACGAAGGCCGGGGGCAGGCCGCCGCAGCCGGGCTGGCGCGCGACGGCGTGGACGTGGTCGTCGTCCCGCTGGACGTGACCTCGGACGAGTCGGTCGCGGACGCCGAACGGCTGGTGCGCAAGCACACCGACCGGCTGGACGTGCTGATCAACAACGCGGGCGCGCCGGGACACGTCGTCCCGCCCGCGGAGGCGACGGCCGACGAACTCCGTTCGGTCTACGAAACCAACGTGTACGGGCCCGTCCGGGTCACGCACGCGTTCCTTCCCCTGCTGTCCGCCGCCGACCTGCCGCGCGTGGTGATGGTGTCCAGCGGCGGCGGCTCGTTCGCCGTCGTGACCGACCCCGCGCAGCGGGTGTCCAAGATGCACGAACTCGCCTACAGCTCGTCCAAGGCGGCGCTGAACATGATCACCGTCCGGTACGCCCAGGCACTGCCGAACTTCAAGTTCAACGCCGTGACGCCCGGCGAGGTCGCCAACCACAAGTTCACCGCCACCGACATGAACAACCACACGGGTCAGCTGACGGTGACCGAAGGCACCGACCCGATCGTCGCACTCGCGACGCTCGGCGCCGACGGCCCGACCGGCACCTTCGTCGACCGCCTCGGCCCCGTCGCCTGGTAACCCACCCCCACCCTCGAAACAGGAGCAGCACCATGAGCAAGGTCTGGTTCGTCACCGGTTCCTCGCGCGGCCTCGGCCGCGAGTTCACCGAAGCCGCGCTGTCCCGCGGCGACCGGGTGGCCGCGGCGGCCCGCCGCCCCGAAACCCTCGGGGACCTGGCCGCCACCTACGGCGACGCAGTGCTCCCGCTCGAACTCGACGTGACCGACCGGACTGCCGTCTTCGCGAGCGTGGAGCGGGCCGTCGAGCACTTCGGCCGTCTCGACGTCGTCGTGAACAACGCCGGCTACGCCCAGATCGGCGCGGTCGAGGAGCTGAGCGAGCAGGAACTGCGCGACCAGCTGGAGACCAACCTGTTCGGCGCGGTGTGGGTCGTCCAGGCCACGCTGCCGCACCTGCGGGCACAGCGCAGTGGCCACATCATCCAGCTTTCGTCGGCGGCCGGGCTCATCGCGATGCCGCTCGGCGGGGCGTACCACGCTTCCAAGTGGGCGGTCGAAGGCCTGAACGAGGCCCTTGCCGGCGAGGTGGCCGAGTTCGGCGTCAAGGTGACCGTGATCGAGCCCGGCGGGTTCGCCACCCGGGAGGGCAAGAACCCGGATCCCCTGGCCAACGGGCACATGGCCCAGCCCGACCCGGCCTACGACGGTCTCCGCCGCCGTCTCGCCGAGGTCGCCGGGAAGCAGCCGGCCGGCGACCCGGCCGCGGCCGCCCGTGCGCTGCTCAAGCTCGTCGACCTCGAGGAGCCGCCGCTGCGGGTGCTCTTCGGCCGGGGCTTCCAGCCGATGATCGAGCAGGCCTATGCCGAGCGGCTCAAGACCTGGGCCGAATGGCAGGACCTCTCGGCCGAAGCACAGGGCTGAACCCGGCCGTCCGCGGGGCGCTCGCCCCGCCCCGCGGACCCGGGCGCCGCGGCAGGAGTGTTAGCGGTCGCTAACATCGCGCTCTACTATGGCCGGATGCCGGCGAACTCAACCCCTCTCGTGAACGGCGAGAAGGCGAACAGGCGCGAACAGATCCTGTCCGCGGCCGCCGAGCTGTTCGCCCACCACGGCTTCCACGGCGTCGGCATCGACGACATCGGGGCCGCGGTCGGCATCTCCGGGCCGGCGCTCTACCGGCACTTCCGCAGCAAGGACGCCATTCTCGGCGAGATGCTGAACTCGATCAGCCGCTACCTGCTCGACGGCGGCACGGCCCGCGCGGCCCGTCCCGGCGAGCCGGACGACACGCTGGCCGGGCTGGTCCGGTTCCACGTCGACTTCGCGCTCGCGCACCCGTCGCTGATCACCGTCCAGGAACGCAACCTCGCGAACCTGACCGACGCCGACCGCAAGCAGGTGCGCGCCCTGCAGCGCCAGTACGTCGAGGTGTGGGTGAGGGTGATCCGCGAAGCCGTGCCGGAGCTGGGAGAACGGCAGGCTCGGTCGGCGGCACACGCCGTGTTCGGACTGATCAACTCGACCCCGTACAACCGCCATCTCGGTGACGACGAGCTCGCCGAACTGCTCTGCCGGCTCGCGCTGGGTGCCCTTCGCGCGGCTGGATGACCAACCCGGATCAAGGTATCCCCACGAGCGGCGTCGCTGGTGTTTGATGGGGCACGTGGATGCGGACTGGAACGAGCAGCTGCTCGTCGAGAAGGCTCAGCGGGCGTTGACCGCGCTGAGCCTCGGTGACGACGCCGAAGCCCTCGTCGAGGTCGCCCCGACGGCGACCGAACCGCAGGCCCGCGCGGACGAGACGAAGGCGCTGATGCTGCTGCTGTTCGGCGAGTGCAGCGCGATGGTGTCCACGCTCGGCGACGGGGGCAGCGCGCCGGTGAAGGTCCAGGTCTTCGACGAGGACGGCGAAGAGGTCTCGATCGACCAGGCCGACCCGCCGGTGCGCACGGCGGTGCGCACACTGCTCGCCGAGGTGCACGGCAACACCGAGGCCGCGCAGGAGCAGGTGGAGATCGCCCTGGCCAACGCGGCCCCGGACGAGGTCGACAGCCTGGTGCTGCAGGCCCTGCGCTGGACGATCCGGCTGTCGGTGGAGTGCCTGGACCGCGACCTGCCGGTGGCGCCCTGGATCTCCGAGGCCGTCTCCGACTGAGGCGCAACTTTCACGACGGGCGCAGCGAACGGACGATCGGGGCCAGGTACAGCTCCGCGAGCCGTCGCCGCTGGGCTTCGTCGTCGACCGGCAGCACCGTCTCCGGCGTCAGCACCAGCGACACCACGATGCGGATGAGCAGCTCGGCCATGCCGTCGACGTCTTCGGCGGGCAGGCTGAGCCGTCCGGCCGCGATCTCCGCGTGGAAGTGCGCCGCGATGCGGGCGCGGGCCGCCGTGAAGAGGGCGCCCGCCTGGACCGTCAGCTGCGGCAGGATCAGCTCCGGCTCGGTGCGCAGCAGGCGGTTGAGCAGCCGGTGCCCGCGCAGGTATCCCAGCGAGTAGCTCAGGCCCTCGATGAGCTTGTCCTCCGGCGTCGGCTGTGCCTCGACGACCGCATCGACCTTGGTCAGGAACCGCTTCATCTCCCGCAGCACCAAGGCCTTGAGCAGCTGGTCCTTCTTCGGGAAGTACCGGTAGATCGTCACGCGCGAGAGGCCGACGCGGCGCGCGACGTCGTCGACGGTGAACCGGCGCAGCCCGAAGTCCTCCGCCTGGGTGAGCGCCGCGCCCATGATCCGTTCCGCGGTCTCGTCCGCGGGCAGGTCGGCTTCGAGGGCGTGCTTCAGCAGGTCGCTCATGGGCTCACTTTACAACTTGACGGAAAATGTTTCGTGCGTTCTAGTGTTAACCGACACGGAGGAGGCGCGGCATGGGCGATCGCGAAGCCACGGCGGAACGGCTGCTCCGGTCGAGCGCCCGGCTGTCCTACGACCCGGACGTCGACGTCGACTGGGCCGCGCCACTGGACGAGGACCGGTTCTTCATCCCCGAAAAGCTCGTCTCGCTGTACGGCACGCCGCTGTGGGACACGCTGAGCCGCGCGCAGCGGATCGAGCTGTCGCGGCAGGAGCTGGTGAACACCGTCAGCGTCGGGATCTGGTTCGAGCTGATCCTCATGCAGATGCTGCTGCGCGCGTCCTACCGCCAGGACCCGACGACCCGGCACGTGCACTACGCGCTGACCGAAGTCGCCGACGAATGCCGCCACTCCACGATGTTCGCCCGGCTGATCGAGCACGTCGACGGACGGCCGTACCGCAACAACCGCTGGCTGCAGCTGTCGACGCAGGCACTGCCGTCGATCCTGCACGGGCCCGCGATGTGGGTGGCGACGCTGATCGGCGAGGAGATCTTCGACGCCCTGCAGCGCGAGCACCTCGACGACGAGTCGGTGCAGCCGGTGGTGCGCGCGGTGATGCGCATCCACGTGACCGAAGAGGCCCGGCACGTCCGGTACGCGCGGGACGACCTGGTCCGGTCGTTGGCCGTCGCGCCGTGGTGGCGCAAGGAGTTCGCCCGGATCGTGGTCGCGGTCGGCGCGCTGCTGATGTCGCGCCTGCTGTCCCGGCCGCGGCAGTACCTGCGCGCGGGCATCGACCCGGGCCCGGCGGTCCGGGCGGCACGCACCAGCCCGCACCGGCGGGCGATGCTGACGTTCGGGGCCCGCAAGCTCGTCCGGTTCCTGCGGGAGAACGACCTGATCGGCGGGCCGAGCGCGGTGCTGTGGCGCCGCGCGGGAATGCTCGAAGAGGGGACGTCATGGCGCTGAAGGATTTGCTCGCGGCGGGGACCGGCAGGCTGGCCGACCGGATCACCACGGCGGGCGAGGAGGCGGGCGACCGCGCGGACGACGTCGCGTGGCGGGTGGCGAAGCTGTCCGACCGCGCCGCGGAACGCGTCGGCGACTACGCGGCCGAGACGTCCCGGCGGGTCGCGAACCGGCTGGTCCGCCTGGGCGAACGCGTCACCGGCCGCCGCTAGCCCAGCAGCGCACTTTCTCGGACGCTCAGGGCAAGCGCCGGGCCGCTGACCCGCTAGCCCAGCAGCGCCTTCACCATCGCCGCGATCTGGCCGGTCTCGATGAGGAACGAATCGTGCCCGTACGGGGACGACACCACCGACGCCTCGGTGGACAGTCCCGCCGCGATCTCCTCCGACTGGTACAGCGGATAAAGCCGGTCGCTGTCGACGCCGCCGATCACCGCTCGGGCCGTCACGCGCCCTAGTGCCGCCGCCACGCCGCCGCGGCCGCGGCCGATGTCGTGGGTGTTCATCGACTCCGTCAGCACCAGGTAGCTGTTCGCGTCGAACCGGCGGGCCAGCTTCTCCGCATGGTGGTCCAAATAGGACTCGACGGCGAACCGGCCGCCCGCCAACGGGTTCTCGCCGTCCTGGTACGCGCTGCCGAACCGCCGGGCCAGTTCCGGCTCGCTGCGGTAGGTCACGTGCGCGATCCGGCGCGCGATGCCGAGGCCGCGATGGGGTCCCGAAGGCGCGGAATAGTAGTCACCACCGTGAAAACACGGGTCGCTGCGAATCGCGTGCAGCTGCGGTGCCGCCCACGCGATCTGGTCGGCCGACGCCCGCGCCGTCGAGGCCAGCACGAGCACCGACGCGACCCGGTCGGGCAGCGAGACCGCCCACTCCAGTGCCCGCATCCCGCCCATCGACCCGCCGACGACGGCCGCCCAGCGGCCGATGCCCATTGCGTCCGCCAGTGCCGCCTCGGCCGCGACCTGGTCCCGCACCGTCACCACCGGGAACCGGCTGCCCCACGGCTTCCCGTCCGGACCGGGTGACGACGGGCCCGTCGAACCCTGGCACCCGCCCAGCACGTTCGGGACCACGACGAAGAACTCCGTCGTGTCCAAGGCTTTTCCCGGCCCGATCAGGCCGTCCCACCAGCCCGCGCTCGGATGGCCCGGCCCGGCGGGACCGGCCGCGTGGCTGTCGCCGGTCAGCGCGTGCTCGACGAGGACCGCGTTGGACGCGTCGGCGTTCAGCGTGCCCCACGTTTCGTACGCGAGCGAAAACTCCGGCAGCACGCCACCGGCCTCCAGCGCGAGCGCGCCGGGGCCGGTGACGAACTTCCGGCGGCCCGGCGGATCACCGATCCGCCAGGCGCCGGTGACGGTCACAGTTCCGCCTTGGCCGCCCGGAATCCGGCCTCCAGGTCGGCCTTGAGGTCCTCGATGCCCTCCAGCCCGACGGCCAGCCGGACCAGGCCGGGCGTGACGCCGCTGGCCAGCTGCTCGCCCGGCGTCAGCTGGCTGTGCGTGGTCGACGCGGGGTGCACGATCAGGCTGCGCACGTCGCCGATGTTCACCAGCTGGCTGTGCAGTTCCGTGCCGTCGACGAACTTCCGGCCCGCCTCGACGCCGCCGCGCAGGTCGAACGACAGCACCGCACCCGCACCGCGCGGCAGGTACTTCTGCGCGTTCGCGTAGTGCGGGCTCGACGGCAGGCCCGCGTAGTAGACCTTCTCGACTTCGTCGCGCTCTTCGAGCCACTCGGCGAGTGCCTGCGCGTTCGAGACGTGCCGCTCGATGCGCAGCGACAGCGTCTCGATGCCCTGCAGGATCAGGAAACTGTTCAGCGGCGAGATCGCCGCGCCGGTGTCCCGCAGGATCTGCACGCGCGCCTTCGCCGCGTACGCGCCGGGGCCGAGCGCCTCCCAGTACTTCAGGCCGTGGTAGCTGGGGTCGGGCTCGGTGAAGCCGGGGAACCGGCCGCTGCCGAAGTCGAACGTGCCGCCGTCGACCAGGACGCCGGCGACCGTGGTGCCGTGGCCGCCCAGGTACTTCGTCGCGGAGTGCACGACGACGTCGGCGCCGTGCTCGATCGGGCGCAGCAGGTACGGCGTCGGCACGGTGTTGTCGACGACCAGCGGCACACCCACCTCGTGCGCGACGTCGGCGACGCCCCGGATGTCAAGGACGTTGCTGCCCGGGTTGGCCAGTGTCTCGGCGAAGAACAGCTTCGTGTTGGGCCGGACGGCGGCCCGCCACTGTTCGAGGTCGTCCTGGTCGTCGACGAACGTGACCTCGACGCCGAGTTTCGGCAGCGTGTAGTGGAAGAGGTTGTAGGTGCCGCCGTAGAGCGACGGGCTCGACACGAAGTGGTCGCCCGCGCCCGCGAGGTTGAGGATCGCCGCCGTGGTCGCGGCCGAGCCGGACGCGAACGCCAGCGCCGCGACACCGCCTTCGAGCGCGGCGAGCCGCTGCTCCAGCACGTCCTGGGTGGGGTTCATGATCCGCGTGTAGATGTTGCCCGGCTCGGCGAGGCTGAACAGGTCGGCGCCGTGCTGGCTGTCGCGGAAGACGTACGACGTCGTCTGGTAGATCGGCGTCGCGCGCGCACCCGTGGCCGGGTCCGGCGCGGCGCCCGCGTGGATCTGCTTGGTCTCGAAGGACCACGCCGAGGTCTCGGCCATCGGTTTCTCCTTGCGGCTCAAGGGGGTTCGTGTGGCCGAAGCTACTGCGGCCGAACGGTCCACCCAACTGCTCCCACGTCCTGGGAGGACGACCCTCTTGCCAACAAAATCTCTCTGTGTCTAAGATACTTGACAAGGGAGATTCACGGGCATGGAGGTAGTGATGACCGAACGAGTGCAGGTGCTCGTCGTGGGGGCCGGACTGGGCGGGCTGTCGGCGACGCTGTTCCTGGCGCAGGCGGGCGTGGACGTGCTGACGGTCGAGCGCCACCCGGGGACGTCGATCCACTCGCGCGCGGCCGGGCAGAACTGGCGCACGATGGAGCTGTTCCGCTGGGCGGGCATCGACCGCGAGGTCCTGGAGGTCAGCCCGCGGGCGTCGCAGGGGCTGCGGATCACGGTGGCGACCAGCCTGGCAGGCCGGGTGCTGCACCGGATCATGGAGGACGTCGGCGAATTCGACGTCTCGGCGTGGACGACCCTGCCCGCCGCACTGGCCGGCCAGGACGTCGTCGAGCCGATCCTGCTGGCACACGCGGAAAAAGCGGGCGCACGGGTGGAGTTCCGGACCGAGCTGACCGAGTTCACGCAGGACGACGACGGCGTCACCGCGACGATCCGGCACCGCGACACGGGCGAGGAACGGGTGGTGCGCGCGGACTACGTCGTCGCGGCCGACGGCGGCCGCAGCCGCATCCGGCAGCGGCTGGGCATCGGGACCACCGGCATGGACGCGCTGAGCCACTGCCTCGGCGTGGTGTTCGACGCCGACCTCGGCGACCGCGTCCAGCCGGGCGTGACCGACCTGTTCTACCTGCAGCACCCCGACTTCACCGCCGGGCTGGTGAACACCGACACGCCGAACCGCTACGTCTTCGCGCCGGACTACCACCCGGACCGCGGCGAAAGCCCGGCCGACTTCACCCCCGAGCGGCTCGTGTCGATGATCCGCGCGGCCACCGACCTGCCGGACCTGGAGCCGGAGATCGTCTGGACCGGCTCGTGGGAGATCGCCGCGCGCCTGGCCGACCGGTTCCGCGCCGGCCGGGTCTTCCTGGTCGGCGACGCGGCGAAGGTGACCCCGCCGACCGGCGGGATGGGCGGCAACACGGCGGTCGGCGACGGCGCGGACATCGCGTGGAAGCTGGCCGCGGTGCTGCGCGGCGAAGCGGGCCCGGCCCTGCTCGACACCTACGAAGCCGAGCGGCGGCCGATCGCGCGGATGGTCATCGACGCGTCGCTGCACAACATGAAGGAGCGGATGCACCCCGACCTCGACGTCTCGGGACTGACGAAGGCCGAGGACCCGCTGGGCATCCTCCTCGGCTTCCGCTACCGCTCGACGGCCGTGCTCGCGGAGGAGCCGGACGACGGCGAGCGCGTCGAGACGGCCACGCCGTCCGGCAGGCCGGGCTTCCGGGCGCCGGTCATGGAGTCCACTGTGGACCTGCTGGGCCGGTCGTGGGTCCTGCTGTGCGCGGGCGACGGAGCACGCTGGCACCCGGCCGCGGCGGACATCGCGGCGGAGACCGGCGTCCGCCTCGACTGCCACGCGCTCGACGACGCGACTTTCGCGGCGCGGTACGGGCTTTCGGCGGGCGGGGCTTCGCTGGTGCGTCCGGACGGGATCGTGGCTTGGCGGGCCAAGGAGCCGGTCGAGGACCCGGCCGGCGAGCTGTGGCGGGTGCTGACCACGGTCCTGTCGCGTTAGCGGGTCTGCCGCAGTCGTGGGGGGGGG